>JBEKLN010000018.1:0-64496 GCA_050010175.1 Rhizomicrobium sp. | reverse complement strand
GCCATCCGTGCGCGAACTGTGGCTCTCGACGCAAGCCTTCGCCGAGCGCACCTATCTCGTCTACCGGGACGAACGCATCACTTACGCCGACGCGCACAGGCAGAGCGCCGCGATTGCCAGCTGGCTGCTCGAGCGCGGCGTGAAGCCGGGCGAACGCGTCGCGATCGCCATGCGCAATTATCCCGAATGGATGCTCGTCTACTGGGCCTGCGTCTCCGTCGGCATCGCGGTGGTGGGCATGAACGCGTGGTGGACCTCCGAAGAGCTGGCCTATGCGTTTGCCGATTCAGAACCGCGCGTTGCGTTTTGCGACGCCGAGCGTCTGGAGCGCATCGCCGAGCGGCCGGACATGGTGGCGTCGGGCGTCACGCTGGTCGCGGTGCGCACGCCTGCAACCGGCAATGCGATTGCCTACTCTGCGGTGATCGAGCACGCTGCGCCGATGCCGGTTGTTGCCGTCGATCCCGATGACGACGCCTGCATCTTCTACACGTCGGGCACGACGGGATTTCCCAAAGGCGCACAGCTGACGCATCGCGGCTGCATTTCGAACCTGATGAACATCATGTTCGCAGGCGCCGCGTCGGGGCTGGCCACGCAGCGCGGGACAGGACTCTTCGTCGATCCAACTGCGCCTTTGCCCATTCCGGTGACGCTGATCACGACGCCGCTGTTTCACGTCACCGCCAACAATTGCGCGGCGTATGCGACGACGGCGGCCGGCGGCACGATGGTGCTGATGTATCGCTGGGATGCCGGTGAGGCGCTGAAACTGATCGAACGCGAGCGCGTCTCGGGCTGCAGCGGCGTACCCGTGATGGCGCGCGAGATCTTGAGTCATCCCGATTTTGCGACGACGGACACGTCGAGCCTTCTGACGCTTGGCGGCGGCGGCGCGCCGCTGCATCCCGACCTCGTGCAGAAGATCGACACGAGCGTTGCGACCGCGCGGCCCAATACCGGCTACGGGATGACGGAGACCTGCGGCATCATTACTGCAATATCGGGCGATTTTTTCGTCGACCGGCCGGCGAGCGCAGGGCCGGTGATGCCGAGCTACGAAGCGAAATGCGTCGACGACAGGGGCCGCGAAGTGGCGCAAGGCAAGATCGGCGAGCTCTGGGTGCGCGGCGCGCCGGTCATCAAGGGCTACATCAACCGCCCCGAAGCGACGGCGGAGAGCATCACCGACGGCTGGCTTCATACGGGAGACATCGCGCGCATCGACGAAGACGGTTTCGTCTTCATCGTCGATCGCAAGAAGGACATGGTCTTGCGCGGCGGCGAAAACGTCTATTGCGCGGAAGTGGAATCCGCGATGCACCGCCATCATGCGGTCGCCGAATGCTGTGTGTTCGGCGTGGCGGACGACAGGTTGGGCGAAGAAGTGGCCGCAGCTGTTGTGCTGCGCCCCGGTCACACAGTGTCGGCGACCGAACTGCGCGAGCACTGCGCGGTCAACATCTCGAAACACAAGATCCCGCGCTACATCTGGATCCTGCACGAGTCCCTGCCCCGCAACGCCAACGGGAAATTCCTGAAACGCCAGCTGCGCGATACGCTGAAACTGGGGGACGCGGCGTAGTGGCGGAGGGAAGAAAAGCGGCTTGCATAGCGGCTTCCTGTCCTTCGACAGGCTCAGGGTGAAAACATTTGGGGCTGCATCAATGCTGATGGCATCAAGGATCTCCTCATGCTGAGCCTGTCCACCGGTTTAACCGGGGGAAGCACGTATCATGCTAATTTCTCGACTCTCCGGGACCGCGCGCATCCTGCGCGCATCTGGTCTCGCCGCACCGTACTGCGGGCCGGAGGCCCGCGGTCCCGGATAAACGCTAGCGAAGCGTACGGATAAAAAACTCCACGAGTGCCCCTGTCGATTGGCGCGCGATTTCGGGGTTATAGGTGAACGGCACTTCGCCGCCTTTGCCTTTGTGCGCCATGGGATCGACGGCGATGATGTCCGGCTCGCGGCGGTCCCACGCGTGGGTCGCACCGGCATAGGTTGTCCAGGTCACCGCGGCTTTGTCGTTCGGCGCCAGCGACGCGACCAGTTTTTCGCACCCATCGGGATCGTCGTAGAGATCGTCCGCGCCCGTTTGAATGAAAATTGGCGCGCCGGTGAGATCGCGAAACTCGAATCCCGGCATCGTGTTGTAGAGCCAGCAGGCGGGATAAAGCGGCGCGTGGGCTGCGAAACTTTGCCCGACCTTGCCGAACATGCGGCGCGAGGCATTCGTGGCGCTCAGCATCGACACGACGCCGCCCCAGGAAAAACCCATGATGGCGATGCGCGCGGGATCGATACCGCGACGATGCGACAGATAGTCGAGCGCGGCGAACGCGTCAGGCAGGGTTTCGGCGACATGCTTCGGCCGTTCCTGCGGCGAAGCCACGCCGCGCGCCGCCCACAGATCGAGTTCGAGCGTCGCAAAGCCGGCTGCATTGAGCGCCGCGCTCGCGCATTGGCCTCTGCTATCGACGCCGCCGGAGCCGTGCACGATGACGATCGCCGCGCGTGCCGCGTCAGGTTCGCGCAGCACACCGGCCGTGTGCCATGTGCTGCCGGCATACGACACGGGCACGGCGACGAAGGACGCCCTGGCGCGCAGCCGATCCGGAAACGACCGGCCGTACGGGTCTGAGGGTGAAATTGCGTTTTCGCTCATGGCCTTCTTCGAGAATACTATCGTCTGTAAGTGAGTCGGGACTTTGGTGTCGTTCCAAAAACTCTCACGCAGAGCCATAAAGCAAATTTATCACAAAGCACACACAGAGCACAAAGATGGTTCACCGGAGAGACGATGAGGCGGTGAGATATGTGTCGCGCGCCGATCGCGCGCAGAATATTCTCATCGTGTCACCGCCTCCCGGTGAATGTCCTGCCTTCGTGTCGTTTGTGCGCTCTGTGGTTGACCTTTTCTCTCCGGCGCGCGCTGCGTGCCTCCGGGTGAGCAAAAATGACTTCAGTAGCCCGCTATCGTGCGTGCAGATACCACACCAGGGCGGCGGAGATTGCGATCAGGAGCACGATGCCGACGGCGTCGGTCGCGGTTGGTGGAGTGTCACGTTTGCCCTGCCCGTTCACCTTCGCCAGGCGCAATTCGCGTGCGATGAGGAACAACGGAAACGTCACGCTGATCGCAATGGCGAACGCGCCCACGATATAGGCGGCGACGAAGCGCACGCCGATGCGTCGCGCCTCGAGGATCATCCAGGTGGCGGCGGCCAGCAGGAACAATGTGAGATCGATGCTGATCGATCGCGTGCCGGGGTTGGCCTTCAGGTCGAAGAGGAACATCGCGCCTGCCCGTCCCGGCGAAGCGAAATACGCCACGTTCTCGCTCCACGTTCCCCAAAAGGCGGCGAGCGCCACGAGCGCATAGAATGCGCAGAGGACTTTGCGCGATGTCGACATGAGAAATCTCCGGCAGGAATTCGATCAGAAGCCAGATTCGTAGCGCAGTTGCAACGAAGGCTCCATCGGCGGTCCGGGATGCTACCGGGGAGCGCCGCCACCCCGGCGGGGCCGGAAGCCAGCGCTCCCGGCAGGACACTAACCCGCCAGGCTCAGCGGCGGGCCGGCCGGGGCACAGCGGGCGGCGGGAAACCGCACGCGCACGGTCGTGCCGACGTTGACGGCGCTCTCGATGAACAGCGTGCCGTCATGCAGCTCGGCCAGCGATTTCACGAGCGACAGTCCCAACCCCGTGCCCTCGAAATGGCGCCCATGCGCTCCGCCTATCTGGCGAAACGGCTCCAACGCTTCCGGAATGTGTTCCGGCGCCATGCCGATGCCCGTGTCGCTGACGAAGAGGTCGACGCCTTTGGACGCGTTGTGCTGCGCACCGATGGTGACGTAGCCTTCCGCCGGCGTGAATTTGACGGCGTTGGACAGCAGGTTAAGCACGATTTGCTTCAACCGCATCTCGTCGCCGATGATCTTCGGCAGATCGTCGTAACAGGCGACCGTCAGGCGCAGCCGGCCCTGCTGGGCGCGTCCCGCGATGAGTTTGACGCATTCGGCAATGAGATCCGGCAGACTGACCGGCTCGATGTGCAGATCGAGCTTACCGGCTTCCGCCTTCGATACGTCGAGAATGTCGTTGATAAGCGCGAGCAGGTGACGCCCCGCATGATGAATGTCTCCGGAGTACTCTCCATATTTTGCGTTGCCGAGGGGTCCGAAGATTTCGCTGCTCAATATCTCGGAGAATCCGATGATGGCGTTGAGCGGCGTGCGCAGTTCGTGGCTCATCAACGCCAGAAAATTGCTCTTGGCGCGGCTGGCTTCGCGCGCATCGCTCAGAGCCTGGGAAAGCTCGCGTTCCCGCGCCTGCAGCAGCGCAACCTTGCAGCGCATCAGCGCATCGCCGGTTCCGATGCCCAGGTAGCGGCCGTCCGAAGTGACGACGAAGCATTCCACCAGCGCCGCCGGGTGTTCCAGAACGAGCGCGGCGCCAAGTTCGGCAACACCCGTCAGTTCATCGACGACCAGCGGCGTGCTGTTCGCCAGGGTCAGCGCGGGTCGCCTGCCGTAGAGCTCCGGATAATAACGGCGCGCATAGCGCGCAAGAAAAAGCACCCTGTTGACGAGACCCGTTACCCGGCGATCGGCATCGACGATCGCTACGGCGGGCTGCTCGACATGCTGTTCCAGCCAGTCGAACACCTCCGCGCAGGTGACGATGTCGGGCAAAGTCGGCCACGGTGCCGCAAGCCGCTGCGCCGTCCAGCGGGGCGGACTGTCGAAAGCGATGCCTGGGTGTACGTGCGGGGAACTCACGGAGCGACGCAATTCTCGAATTGGTGGCCGGAGGCTACCGGCACCGCCTTGTCTTCGCGTTAATGCCGCCGCACTTCACCGAACGCCAATGTGAAATTCTCGTGTCGGAAATCTGTGCCCCGGAACTGGAACCCGCAGCGATTCAAATGTGTTTTCTGTGCGATGCACATTGCGGGAGGTCTCGATGAAATACAGGCCGCTGTCCGAAATCCGGACCACCGACTTTGTCCGCGTCGATCGGATCGACCCTGCGAGACTGCGCCGAAGACGGCTCGAACGATTTGCGGAGATTCTGGAAAATCATGCTGGCCCCGTCCGCTTGTTCGTCCAGATCGAAGCGGTGCCGGACCGTAAGCGGCGGGAGATGCGCCGGGATTGTTCGCCGTTCTCCATTGCACTGTCTGATCCCATCTTCCGCGCCGACGGCCTCGAATCGGACGCGATCGGGGAAGCGCGAGCGTTTTTCGGCCTTTCGAACATGGAGACGCACGAACTGGTCTGCGACTGCCACTATTTCGGACCCGTCAACGGAAAAATCGTTGCAGAACGGGCCCGATATATGGCGGCGCATCCGAGCCTCGGTTCGAGAATCAGACTGTTCGTTGCGCGCTTCGCAAGTTGAGTCCGGCTTAATGCGTCACTTCCGGCCGATTGGCGCGGCCTGATAACGCACAGGCCCATAATCCATATCCAATGGTGAAGACCGTCGCCGCCGCGACAATAGCCATCGCCAGCGTGCCGCCGCTGTCGAGCGGCGCAAACGCACCGAGCGCGGCGTAACACAAACCTGCAATCACGAACGCCCAACCGCCCGCCCGCAAGGCAGACTGCGCGCGACCTCCCTGCGGCGTCGGACTGCGCCGCGCCGCTGCCTTCGGCATGAGGTTTCCGATCCAGGCCAGTGTCAGGCCCATGACGATCTGAATGCCCCGCGTGGCGCCTTGAGGGTCGATCAGGTGCGCATGCTGCATGATTTTGATGCCGGCGGCCGAAACCAGCAGAACACCGGCGAGCATCAACCCGTTCGTAATCGATCTTGTAATCATGTCGCGAGTCCTTTCTTCGCGTTGGATGATTTGCGGCCTGCGCCCTTCTCCGCCGATGCGTCGACGCCCAATGTTCCGGCAAATTCCAGGAGCACGTCTTCGAGCACGGAGAGTTTGAGTTGGTAGACGATCGTTTTTCCCATTTTCTGCACGTCCACCAGATCCGCTTCCTTCAACACGGCGAAGTGGGCGGACATGGTGGGCTTCGAAAACGGAAAGTGATCGGCAAGTTCGCCCGCCGTCATCGGCCGACGCCGCAGCAATTGGAGCACGCGGCGGCGGGTTGGATCGGCCAGGGCTTTGAAAACCGCATTCATGGTTCGTCATTTAGCTAAATGACGAACTGAAGTCAAGCCCTGCCGGACCTGACTTCGTGATGACGGCTCAGCGGAACAACGCCGGGCGGCGCACCCGCAGAGTTTGAACGAGCGCAAGCGTCTTCAAATCATTGAGGGTGCCGGCGTCCGCCATCGCCGCGACATCGCCGAGCGAAAGTTCGACCACAGCGATGTCTTCGTGCTCGTGAGCCTCCCCGCCCCCTGCCGCGACGCGGTCGGCCGGTGAATAGCGCGCGAGAAAAAGATTCATGCGCTCGGTCGACAGGCCGGGCATCACCCACGCAATGCCGGCAGGTTCGAGTTCGGAAAGCCGGAGTCCCGCCTCTTCGAGTGCCTCTCGGGTTGCCGCGACGCTCGGGTCTTCGCCATCCGTCAGACCCGCGATGGCTTCCAGAAGAGACGCTTGTCCCGATGCAACACGGACAGGCGCACGAAACTGGCTGACGAGAATTGCGGTTTTCCGCTCGGGATCGTAGGGCAGCACGCACGCGGAAAAGCCGTGATGCTCGACGATGCGCTCGAAGCTCCGGCCATCCCTTCCCCGAACCGTAGCGATCGAAAGCGACGACCACCCGCTGTAAACTGAACGGGCGGATATGATTTCCGTCATAATTCGTTCCTTCGCGCGCCGAAACCGCGATCAATCTTCGTCCGTTAACTGCTCGTCGCGCGCTGTGCAATACGGCCGGAATATTGACGGTCCTCAAGGAACTGCCCGTTCATGTACGGTTCAGCTTGGCGCCGCTAACAATTCTGTATCTCAGGATGAAAGCCATGAACAAAAACCGCAAACTCATTTTTGCCGCCTCGTTGCTTGCCGGTGCCGCGCTTGTCGCGGCCGGACCCGCGATGGCGCAGAGCCATTTCAGCGCGCCGCATGGCAGCTCGGGTGGCGGTTTCCATAGCGGGCCGATCCACGGCGCCGCTCCGGGCCACGTTTTCGCGATGCCCCACGGTGGACCCTCATTCCGCGGAGGGGTGCACGTACACGTGTCGCCGTTCCAGCATCATGATTTCGCACATTTCACGCCAGCCGAACGCACCGCGTGGCAAAATGGCTGGTGGCACCACGGCCAGTGGCACGGCCGCTGGGGCTGGTGGTGGTTCGCAGGCGGATTCTGGTGGTGGTACGACACGCCGGTTTATCCGTATCCGACCTATGTATCGGATACGTACTATGAGGAACCGACCTACGACGAAGATGCAGGCTACTGGTACTACTGCCAGAATCCGCCGGGCTATTATCCATACGTCCAGTACTGCAACGGACCGTGGCAGCCGGTGCCGCCTACGCCGCCCGCCGGCTACGACCAGGGACCACCGCCAGGGTATCAGGGCGGACCGAATCAGGGACCGCCACCGGGATATCAGGGGGGTCCCTATCAAGGACCACCGCCAGGATATCAGGGCGGACCCGATCAGGGACCGCCGCCCGGGTACCAGGATGGACCCGATCAGGGACCGCCCCCGGGCTACCAAGGACCGCAACAGGGCTACGATCAGGGACCTCCGCCGCCCAACGGCGGGCAAGGTCCGGGGTACAATGGAAATCAGGGTCCACCCCCGGGTCACTGACAACCGAGTTAATCGAAGCAAGGATATATGTGCATGAGTCATGTTCGAACATTGCTGTTGATGACCGCTACGGCAGTTCTGATTGCCGGCTGCGTTACGCCTCCCATGGGACCAACAATTCCCGTGATGCCGGGCCAGGGAAAATCCCTGGATGCATTCCAGCAGGATGAATCTGCATGCGAGGGTTATGCGAGTCAGCGCACTGCCGGTCAGGCCGAAGCGGCCAACAACAAGGCGATCACTGAAGGCGTAATCGGCACCGCACTTGGCGCCGGACTGGGCGCCGCAATCGGTGGCGGCCGCGGCGCAGCAATCGGTGCAGGTTCGGGCGCGGTGGTCGGTACGGCCGTCGGCTCGAACACGAGCAACTGGGCGCAGATGTCGATCCAGCAAAAGTACGACTTCGCATACGCGCAGTGCATGCAGACAAAGGGCGATCAGGTTCCGAACATGCAGCCGCACCCGCGGCGCTATCCGCCGCCGCCGCCCGGATACGGCCCACCGCCGGGGCCGCCGCCAGGATATGGTCCGCCTCCCCCGCCACCTCCCCCCGGCTACTAGGCGGGCCATCAGTGGGAAGCCCTCGCGCTGCACTCTCAGCACGGGGGCTTTCTTTTTTTGGGATCAGCCGGCGGGTGTCTGCACAGCAGACGGCGCAACATTGGCGTCTTGATTCAACGGCGCCGGCTTAAACGACGCGGCGTCTTCTTCCGCTGCGGCGATGTCGCTCGAATCCAGTTGGGGCTTCAAAGCATCGACTCGCGCTTCCGCTTCGCGATCCCCGGCGCCTGCAGCAATCAGGTACCAGCGATACGCGTCGGGAAGGCTTTGCGGCACGCCCAGGCCGCGCTCGTACAACACGCCGAGGTCGAATTGGGCATCGGTAAGCCCGAGCGCTGCCGCCCGGGTAAACCACCGCGCTGCTTCCTGCGCATTCTTGTCGGTGCCCCAGCCTTCCGCGTAGGCGACGGCCAGATCCTGCATGGCGCCCCGATTGCCTTCCAGCGCAGCGGTACGAAACCAATGAAACGCCTGTGCCGGATCGGCAGCGACGGCGTGGCCAGAGCGATAAAGCATTGCGAGCTTGTACGCCGCGAATGCGTCGCCGCGCTGTGCGGCAAAGGTCAGCCAGCGCGCGCCCATCGGCCGGCTCTTCTGCCTGCCATCGAGCAGATTGAGCGCAAGCAAAGTTGCGGCCCTGGCATCTCCGGCGCGCGCCTCCGCCACAAGACGCGATACGGCGTGTGATACCGGAATCCCGTTCTGCAGACTTGCAACCTGAACGACGCGCGCGGCGGCGATCTTCTGAGCCGGAACGGCGTGCGCCTTGAACAGGACGCCGATCCACATCAGCGCTGCTGCCAGCGCCAGCACTCCGGCGACGAGATAGAGCGTGCGCTTGTTCCTTTTGCGGGCACGCGGACGACGTGTGTCTTCGGTAGCCGTTTGCTCAACCGCAGCCATTGCCGAACGGCGGGCAGCCGACAGATACGCGCGTCCATCGACCGGATCCGCAGGTGCCGGTTCACTTGCCCCTTCCGCGGCCTCGTTCGGGTCGGACCGTGGCGCGACCACGGCCGCCGGTTCCTGTTTTGCGGCTGACGTCGTGTGGGACTGAAAATACTCCGGCGCCACGGCGAACGCGGCATTTTCGAGCGCATCAAGTCGCGTGTTGTTGCGTGCGTTGGCGGCTTCGACATCCGACATGGTATCGCGGAAACGTTGCTCGGCCAGATCCGCGCGCTCGCGCATGGACCGGGACAGACTTTCGACATCCTTCGCCTGGCGCGATTCCACCGCATCGAGACGTGTCGAGAGGTGATGCAGCGACTCATCGAGAGCCGCAAGCGCCGGACCGAATTCGTTTCTCTCGGAGCGCTGCTCCAGCGCGGCCAGGCCGCGCTCGAATTCCCGCAACCGCCGCTCCAGCCATTGATCGACCGGCCGCGCCTCGAGCCGCGCAATCGCTTCCCGCAGTCGGGCCACGTCCTCTCCCGCGTCGGCCGGCATCGCCCGCGCAGGTGCGGAGGGTGGCGGCTCGCGAACGGGATCGTCCGAAGAACTGATATTCAACTCGTTCAACAGCAGCTCGGCCACGTCCCGTTGCGGCGCCGGCTCGTCTGCGTTTGCGGCGAACGCATCGATCCCGGAATCGGACCGCTCGAATTCCTGGATCAGGTGCTCGACGATATCCTGCTGCGACGCCAGCTCCACGTCACATCCGAATGCGTCGATATCGGATTCGAGGCTCTCCACGAGGCGCAGCCTGTTGGCGTCAGATGCACGCGCAACAGACGCCTCGTCGATCGCGTGCTTTTCCTGCGCGCCGGTGTCGACGCCGCCGCCGGGGAACTGCTCGGAGTTGTCCTGCTCTGCTTCCGCAGTCGTCTGCATCGAGCGGGCGAATGAGGCGAGATCGTCGGCGAGCGCGGCCAGAAACAGATCGTTCTTGGTGGCGAAATAGGCAAAGACCGTCGCCGGCGCGAAATCCGCTTCGCGCGCTACCGCCGTCAGCGAAAGATTGTCGATGCCGTTGCGCGCAATCAGACGTCGAGCCGCCTCGAGAATGGCCGCACGGGTTGCGGCTCTCTGCCAGGGCCGGGTCCGATCCCGCTTTTCGCTTGATACTGTCTTTGCCATTCCCACGCGCCGCCGGTTCCTGGGGGCAATTTTCCGTGGGAAATCAGACCACAGCTTCGTTAACACACCATGCTGCAGCGGCGCGCATTGGTTTAATCAAATTGCAGGATTCCCGGCCACACGGCGTTCAGACACCGCCCCTGCGCGACGTCTCGGAGTTAGCCTTTCGTTCCCGGCCGATCGGATCAACTGAACTGGTGCCGAGGCGAAATCGGGCGGTCATCGGAGCTTGCGTTCGGCATATGCGAGGCTGCACGGGTGCCGGGTTCCTGCCGCGTCCGACGTTTGGGTCATCTGCTTACCCCCACGTTCGAACCGGTGAGAAAGTTCTGAAATCGTTCAAGTTGTTGCGAGCCGCTCTTCCAACCAATACCATATATGCTATTGGTTTTTGCCAGTGAGTGTCTGCAGGTGATTGTGCCGGGGCAGCGGCTACGATACGGCAACGGCCTGCAGCCTGGCATTGAGCTCCAAATAATGAGACCGGAACAGAACCATGCCCGAACACAATATCTTTCTCGTCGATGACCACCCCCTGCTCCGCGAAGGCCTGACTGCACTGCTCCAGAAGTCGAGCGACTTGCACGTTTGCGGCGAAGCGGAGACAGAAAACGATGCGGTCAGCGGAATTCGCCAGTCCAACCCGGATGTGGCGATCGTCGATCTGTCGCTGAAAGAGGGGTCCGGGTTCGATCTGGTGAAAACCATCAGGCAGAACTGGCCGCGCACGCAGATCGTCGTGCTCTCCATGCATGACGAGCGCCGCTATGCGGAGCGCGCGCTGCGCATGGGTGCCCGCGGCTACGTGATGAAGAGCGAGGCGACGGCCAATGTTGTCCAGGCCGTGCGCGAAGTGCTCGACGGCAAGCTCTACTTGAGCCCGCAAATGCGCGAAGCCTTCGTCGACCGTTTCGTCGACAAGGCCAATCCTTCGGCGCTGTCGCCGTTCGACGTCCTTACCGATCGCGAGCTTGAAGTGTTTCGCCTGCTCGGACGCGGTTATGAAACTCGCAAGATCGCGACCATGCTCGATATCTCGATCAAAACCGTGCAGACGTTCTGCGCGCGCATGAAGGAAAAACTTGGGCTCGAGAACGCATCGGAACTGTTGCGCGAAGCCGTGCGCTTCAGCGACGAAAACGCACCGATGTGAAAGTAATCCCGCCTCCGCCCTGGGGAGAGGTAACAATATCGGCCAAAGGCTCTCTCATTCCGCCGCCGAGCGTTTGGCCGGATCCTCTAGTGGTACGGCGCCTGCATCGGAGAAGCGCCGCGCAGCCGACTCTTCGGCAGGCGTCGGCGGTTGCGTGATCTGACGGCCGAGCGCGACGATAGTTGGGATTTCGCCGTCAGCGAGTTCCTTCATGTATGACTTGCGCTGGAATGCCTTCTCGACATAGGGCGCAAGTTCCTCGGCCTTCTTCTTCTGGCGCTCGGCTTCCTTCTCCCTGAACTCCGGCATCACGGCGCGTGCGAACAGATCGAGCGCCTCGCAGATGTGTTCATGTTTGTTGCGTCCACCCTGCTGGATGAACGACACCTGATCGACACCGGCATCCGCGAATTTACGCAAATGCGCGCGCATCTCGTCGGGCGTGCCGATTCCGGCAGAGCCCGCGTTTGCGGGCAGCACATCCTTCACGCTCTCGAATTTCTGCCAGATGTCGGTGCGGCCCGGTGTGTGCTCGCCGAAAATATAGTGATGTCCCAGCGCATAGCCGAAGAACTTGAACCCGTCGACGCCGCGCCGGCGCGCCTCCTCGCCGTCGGGATGCACGGAGAATCCGGTCACCATGCAGATGTTCGGATTGACCGCATGACCGATGGGCACACATTCCTCGCGGAAGATGCGATAGTAATCGTCGACCCACTGCTTGGCCTCCGCCGGATCGACGAACGCAAACGTCAGCGCGCCGATGCCGAGCCGCGCGGCGAGCTTGATCGTTTCGCGGTTCGAGCAGGCGACCCACACCGGCGGATGCGGCTTCTGGACCGGCTTGGGCACGACGTTGCGGCAGGGCATCTCGAAATACTGGCCTTTGAATCCGGGATAGGGATTCATCACCATCATGTTGAGGCATTGCTCCGTAGCCTCGCGCCACATCTCACGCTTCTTCTCGACGGGAATCCGGAACCCGCCGAGTTCGGCAAGCGCGGAGGATTCGCCCGTACCGAATTCGGCGCGGCCGTTCGATACGAGATCGAGCGTGGCGATGCGTTCGGCGACACGGGCGGGATGATTGTAGCCCGGCGGCATCAGCACGATGCCGTGGCCGAGACGGATGCGTTTGGTGCGCTGCGAGCACGCGGCAAGAAACACCTCCGGCGCGGAGGAATGGGCATATTCCTCGAGGAAATGGTGCTCCACCTCCCAGGCGTGATCGATGCCAAGACGGTCGGCGAGTTCCACCTGGTCGAGCGCATCCTGGAACAGCTTAAGTTCGTCGCCGTCGTTCCACGGCCGCGGCAACTGGTGTTCGTAAAAAATGCCGAATTTCATGGCGACGGTCTCCGATGTCCAAATTTGTCTTACCGGCAGTAGGCAATCGGCAGTGGGAAGTGGCGACCGTGGAATCCTACTGCCTACTGCCTACTGCCTACTGCCTACTGCCTACTGCCTACTGCCTATCTTCTCTTACTTCGGCGGCGCCACCGTGCTCGGCACACCCGTCCATTCCTTCACGGCCGTCAATGCAACCGATTTGTCCGCGGCATCGAAGCCCGCGAGAATTGCCTGGAAGCGTGCCTCGACATAGGCGCGCATCATCGGATGGGTGAAGATGTAGAGGTCGTTCGCCTGCACGGCTTCGAGCACGCGCGCCCCCACCACGTCGGGATCGATGCCGGACAGTACGTTCTGTGCTGCTTCATCGCGCGTGGCGCCGACTCCGGGATCGACGTCACCCACGCCGCCATATTTCTCCTGCCGCGCCCGTCCGCTTTCATGAATCAGTGTGCGGACGAATCCGGGACACAGGACCGACACGCCGATGTTGAGCGGCGCCAGCTGCGCCGCCCAGCCTTCGCTCAACGCGACGACGGCGAATTTTGTGGCGCAATAGGGCTCGAGCCCCGGCGGTGAGATCATGCCGGCCATGGAGGCGGTATTGACGAAGTGCCCGCCTTCGCCGTGGCTCTTGATCAGTGGATAAAACGTCTCCACCCCATAGACGACGCCTTTGAGATTGACGTCGAGAATCCAGTCCCAGTCGCGTTCGCGCACGGCGCCGAGCGGACCGCCCACGGCTACGCCCGCATTGTTGCAGACGACATGCACCTTGCCGAACGCCGCCACCGTGTCCAGCGCCGCACGGCGCACGGCATCGCGCTCGGTGACGTCGCATTCGACCGCTACGGCCTTCACCTGGTCGCCCGCGAGCGATTCTACCGCCCGCGTCGCCGCTTTCACGTCGATGTCGGCAATGACGACGTTCATGCCGGCGCGGCCGAAGGCGCGCGCCATGGCGAGTCCGATGCCGCTTGCGCCGCCGGTGATGAAGGCCGTCTTGCCGCGGAAGTCTTTCATGATGGAGCTTCGTCCTTGTGTCGCATGTTGGGCAACCGGCAGTAGGCAGTAGGCAGTAGGCAGTGAAATCTGGTCTGCTACTGCCCAATGCCGACTGCCGATTGCCGCGTTTCTTTCACGCCGCGAGCCTGCCTTCCAGCTCATCGAAACGCGAGACCAGCGCGTGACCGTTTGGTTCTCTCTCCAGCAGATGCACGATATTCTCGCGCCTGAGTTCGCGGTCGTGGGCGAAATTCGTCACCCCGTGCCACTGCACCATGCCACGCCAGATGGGATCGATCATCTCCATGCCGGAAACGGTGCCGCCGCCTTCGCGCTTGAACGCGAAACTCCTGAGTTCGGAGACGGCATCGGTGAGGTAACCCACATGCGGCGCCTCGTCGGCGCGGATGCGATCGACGAGGTCGGCTGCGTGCATCGCGACTTCACGCCGGTCGCGGAAATTCGAGGGATCACGCATCACGCTGGTGCAGAACGAAAAGAAATTCTCCGCCCGCACTTCGATCATGAGCACGTTCATCAGCAGCAGGATCCACTCTTCGTGATCCTTGGGGATTTGCGGCATCAGCCTCCCGAGCTCGGGCCGCGCGATGCTTTCGGGGACGTCCGGATGAGGATATGCATCTTTTCCGAACAGCATGTCGCGCACCGCGAACCACATTGCGTCGTGGCCGCCCAGCCCACGCGCATCGTCTCCGCCTTCATCCAGGCCATGCGCGCGCAACAGACCCTTGTTGAGATGCCCCGTCGCGGTTTGGGATATGTCCTCGACGATGATGCTCTGGAAATCCGGCGCGGTGGCGTCCGCCAGCCGCTTGCCGCGCGCTTCGATGACGCCCGTCACCGTGAGAGAATCCCACAGCGTCTTGCCGAGACCCTGTTCGAGAAGAAAGTGCTGCTGCGCCGTGTTGGGATAATTGCCACCGGCAAGGATCGCCTGCGAGGAATCCACCAGATGTCCGCCCTTCGCCTTGAGCGCGTCTGCCCAGGCGCGGATGGCCGGCCAGCGGTGGAGCGTGCGCGGGCTGATGTACTTGCCCTTTGCGTCGAAGCCGCCATGCAGCCGATAGCCCGCTTCTTCATGCAGCGTGGCGTAAGGATGATCGGCGAGAATCTCTTCCGCCGTGTAGACGAGCTTTGCCATGTGTTCCTCCGGGCGCGCAGTTATTGCTGGACTCTGCGCCCTTACCCAAGACTGATAATTTGTCAGCAGGTAGGGGGAAGTCAATGGCGCCGGGGCGGGAAACGACGCAGCACAATGCGGTCGCCTCACTGCGCCTACCGGACCCGAATTGAGTCAGCGGTGCAAGACACACACGAAAACGCAACCTCCCCCACACCGGGTACACAGTGTGGAGGAGGCCGCGGACAGACAGGCGCCGCCCGTCTGTCTACGCGGTCCTATTGATTGAAGTACGCCTGCTGCAGCATCGATTGATAGGCACTGAGGCCCTGGTTTTTGAGTTCGTATTGGCCGTCATTGTAGTAGACGAACGCGCGCACCAGCGGGAATTCCGACGGCAACGCAGTCGCGGCAGACTGATTCCAGATGTACTGCGCGTTCGATGAACCCGGCGCGCCCGTTTCGGCCTGGATCAGGGGTTTGCCCGGCGCCCATTGCGGCGCCTCGTCATAGAATGCGAGCACGCCGGCGTTGGTATCGTAGGGCTGCGGCGTCTGCGAGTGATTGTAGACGTGATAGCCCATCCAGTCGACATAGTTCGCGCCTGGAAAATAAGGCAGGCACTTGATGCTGCCGTTGGGCTGGGTCTGATAGCCGTCGCTGCCCGGCGACCACACCCACTTCGCGTTCGTTGCACCTTCGGCTACGAAGATGGCGTGCATGTGCTGCCATACCGCGACATAGGTCGGGCCCTGCTGGTCCAGCGGAACACCGGTCATGAAGGGCGCGTTGCGCGCGTTGTCCGTCATTTCGGCTTCCCATTCGACCATCACGGTGCCCTTAAGCGCCGCGACAGCCTGCGCCTGAACCACGATGACCCCGTCGTATTTGCCCGCAAGGATGTCCGTCGCGATGGGCGCGGTCTGCCCGGGCGCGGCGTTGCTCTCCCACGACATTAGCGGCACGCGGCCGGCTGCGATGTCCTGACTGAACTGCTTGGACGGAAGTTCGGTGAACTTCAGGTAGTATTTCACGATCGAGATCGAATGGTCGACCATCGTCTCGAACTGCTGCGTGGAGTAGTTCGGGCCGGTGTAGGCACCGAGAAGGAAAGGCTGATAGGCCGCTTCGGCCTTAAGTGTCGATGACGCAAGGCCGAGCATGAGCGCAAGGCCCGCGCCGATGATGCGCGTCCGTTTCATTGTTTTCTCCGTGTCGTTGCCGAACACGGCGAAACTAAGCGGCAGAAGCTAAAAAATTCCGGACACCGAACCTAGAATGTTGCGTGTCTTTGCAAGAGTGGGCGCAAACCTCAGCCGCAGTTTGCATGCAGCGATGATGCGAATAACCGCAGAATCATTGGATTTTCGTGACGTGCATCGTTTCTGCGTTGCCGCTTCCGTCGCGCACTTCGCATGAATACTTACGTACAAATCCCGAGACGGATTTCGCGAATTACGTATGCGACAGTTCGAACGTGCAGCGCGCAGGCGTTTCTCATTCTGTCGCGACTGTTGCGGAAGGATGACGCATGCAATGAATCGTCTACGAATCATTGCACGGGTGGGTATACTCCGTTCGCGTGGGAGAGACCGGCCGAATGCGCGACTCGTTTCACAGCCTCACTGAAAATACGGGTCGTTGAGCATCGCCTGGTAGGCGGTCAGTCCGGCGCCGGTAAGTGCGTATTGCTGCGTGTGGCCGGGGAGGTAATTCTTCGCGTTGACATTGTAGTAGACAAACGCGCGGACCAGAGGGAATTCCGATTTCAACGAGGATTGCGCCGTCGAAATCCACTCGCTCTGCGCATCGGTGACGCTCGTTGCTCCGGTTTGAGCGTGTATCAGAGGCTTGCCGGGCGCCCAGGACGGCGCGGTGGCGTAGAAGTCGAGAAACTGCTCGTTGGCGTCGTATGCCAATGGGGTGTCCGACTTGTTGAAACTGTGCATCCCCATCCAGTCGACATAATCGGCTCCCGGAAAGTAAGGCTGGCACGGAATTTCTCCATCCTGGTGCAGTTTGTAGGCGTCACCGCCGGGTGCCCAGACCCATTGGACATTGGTTGCGCCGTCAGCAACGAAGATGTCGTGAATGTACATCCACACCGAAACATAGGTCGGACCCCTGTCGGGAATCGAAACGCCTTCGAAGAACATCTTGTTGCGCGGGTTGTCCGTCATTTCGGGTTCCCATTCGATCAGAACGGTTGCTCGCAGCGCGGCGATTGCTTTGGCTTGTGCGTTCAGCTGCTTGTCGTATTTCCCGGCAAGAATATCCAACGCTTGCGCCGAAATTTTGCCCGAGAGATTGCTTGCCCAGGAAATGAACGGCACCCGCCCCGCTGCGATGTCGTCCGCGACTCCGGATTTCGGCAAATCGCTGAAGCTCTGGAAGTGGTCCACGATCGCGATCGAGTGCCCCACCATGGCTTCGAACTGGTCTGTTTTCTCACCGGGATATGCACCCAGCAGAAACGGCTGGCCCGCGTCCGCCGCACCCGCAGCGCAGACGAGAACCCAGAAGGCGACAGCGGCAGGCAGAATTATGGCTTTAGACATGGGTTGCTCCGGGCGGCTGCGGGCTGCGATCACCCTAGGCGATCAATGCCTGATGATGGATGGACGCGATCATTCAAATACGCAATACCGCCGATGCGCGACACTCGATTCATCCGTTTACGGATTGACACAGGTTAAGCCGATGGCGCTTCCCGACGCCTTCAGCGCATTCGGCATCCACGCGCAATGTTTCCGTAACGTCCACGCAATGACGACATACGGAGGCGGCGTGTGCGCCAGCCCACGCTCTCAGCGAGCAGCAAGCTTCTCGTCTATGCGGCTGAGATTGAGCGTCTTTCCAATGAAGGGCATGCCGGCATATGCGCGTACGCTCAGAGTCCCGTCCTCATTCACCGACATCGTGGCGTTGTAGTGGTTGCCGTCTTCGGGATTGTAGATGTCGCCATCTTCCCAGGTGTGGTCGTCGGTCTGGCGCAACCCGGTCAGCACCGTCAGGCCCAACACCGGTCGCGCGCGCAATCCGGCATCGGCGTTTGCCGCATCGACTCGCGGAAGACCTGCAGCGTCGCGAGGAGCCTTGAGCCACGATATTTTCCCGCATAGTCGACCGCCGCAGGGACCGATATCGATCGCAAAACGATTGTTCTGGAACAGCCAGCGACCAATCGGAGATGCAAGGCGAAGATCCCCCGCACCCGCGCTGGCAGGCGATATTGCAGCAGCCGCGCCGCAGGATACAAGAAATGCAACCGTCACTGATCTGAGAAATGCCGAAAACATGCCTGTCATTATGCCTCCTTGATAGGCGCGGTTCGTTGCGCGCGAGAATTAGTCCCGCGCGCGATGAACTTGATATGAACAAATCGGCGAAGAGTCTGAATTCGCCGACAGACTAACATAGCGCAACGCCGGCTGCGTTCGCGGGCACAGGCGGCGGCCTTTCGCGCGCCCGGATAGGGTTTCAGCGCGCCCGCTCTTTTCAAACAGCAGAGAGGCATGCGCGCGGAGTAACATTTGTGTGGCGAAATTCATCGGGCTACGATGTGCGTCGCCCTCGCCGGAGCCCCCAGTGAACGTTGACGATTTCTTTCGCGCAGAATTCGACGAGCACGAGGCGGTTGCGCGCGCGAGCCGGGAAGCGCTCGCCCACGATTTCGCGAAGATGCTCGCGGTGTGGGCAACCTGCATCCGCGCCGGCGGCAAGATTTTGTTCTTCGGCAATGGCGGCAGTGCCGCCGATGCGCAGCATCTCGCGACCGAGCTTGGCGTGCGTTACAAAAAAGATCGCGCGCCCATCGCCGCACTCGCGCTGACGACGGACACCTCCACGCTCACCGGCGCTGCCAACGATCTCGGATTCGACTCTGTCTTCTCGCGCCAGATCGAAGCGCTCGGCAAACCGGGCGACGTGGCGTTCGGCATCACCACGTCGGGACGCAGCGGCAACGTGATCTCGGCGCTGAAGACAGCGCGAAGCATGGGTCTTGTGGCTGCGGCGTTATCCGGCGGCGATGCGGGGGCGCTGCCGGGGCTCGCCGATCCTTTGATCGTCGTTCCGTCGGCGACAACCGCGCGCATTCAGGAACTGCACATTCTGCTCGGCCAAATGCTCTGCGGCGCGCTCGAGATCGAACTCGGGCTCGTCTAACGCGCCGCCTCCGGCGGTCCCGCCGGCATTCGGCCGACGCTCAATCTCTCACGGCGTGAACTTGAACACCGTGCCGCAGCCTTCCTCGTTGCCGCAGCCGTTGGTGCCTTCCAGGGCCGTCGTGCCGTAGAACGCGCCGCCCTGATAGACGAGCGCCGCCACGGGATTGCCCTGATCGGTCCCGCCGGTGAACTGATAGAGCGTCTTCTCCTGGTTGGTCGAAGGATCGACCTCGAAGATCGTACCGCAACCCATGTTGCCGGTGCAGCGGCCGATACCACCCGTTTTCGTAGTGCCGTAGAGCATGCCATTCACTTCGATGAGCCCGGCTTGCGGACTGGATCCGTCGGCACCGCCCGTGAAGCTGTAGAGAACGGTCACGGCGCCGCTCTGCGGATTGATCTCGAACACTTCGCCGGTGCCATGCTGGCCGCCGCCGCCCGCAGTCGTGCCGTACAGAGCGCCGTTATAGCTGAGCAATCCCGCCAGGGGGTATGCGCCTTCCGGACCCGTGAAGCCGTGCAGGATGGTTTCTCCGCCGGACTTGATATTGATTTCGAACACATTGCCGTAATTCTGCGCCTGGCCACCCGTGGTGCCGTAAAGATTGTCGCCCACCAGCGTCAGGCCGGCATAGGGAAACTCGCCGTAGGAATTGCCGCCGAAATTCAGCAGATCGGTTTCCGCGCCGGTCTTCGCATTGACGGCGAAGACGTTGCCGTCGCCGTTGCCGCCCTGAATCGTCGTGCCGTAGAGCTTGCCGCCATCGTAGACCACGCCGCCGAACGGACCCTCTCCCGTCTGGCCGCCGTTTGAAAAGCCGGAGAGCACGTTGACCGCACCCGTCGAGGGATCGAGCGAAAACACGGTGCCGCACGCCGACGGCTCGATGCAGGTGGATGGACCGCCGCTTGCCGTCGTGCCGTAGAACAAGCCGCCCTGATAGATCAGACCGGCGACGGGAAACGCGCCGTCGGTATCGCCGCCCTGGAAGGCGTGGACCACGCTTTCAGCGCCCGTCTTGGGATTGATCTTGAACACGACGCCGCAGCCGTCGGGGCAGTTCTGGGTATCGATGGCGCCGCCGATTTCCGTGGTGCCGTAAAGTGCGCCCTTGACGTAAGCGAGCCCCGCCACGGGCACGCCGCCATCGGTCAAGCCACTGAAACTATAGAGTGTTTTGAGCTTGCCGGCAGCGACCGCCGGGGACACCGCCACGCCCAAGGCCGCACCCACAAGCAGCAATTCCCGAATACCGCGCATCGCAAATCCCCCGTGTATCTGGCTACCCACGACAAATGACGGATGGAGTTTATCCTTTATTCCCCCGGCCCGGCGATATTTTTACCCGCCGGCGAGCGTCGCGCATGTGGCCCGGCGGCGGGCGGCGTCGAGGCTTGCGGCGTGCGCGTCGTCGGGCACGAGCGTACGAAAGAGGATGAGGCCGTGCTGCGTGGGCGACACCACCGCCTTCGCCGCGACGGCGGCCGGCACGCTCGCGCCCTGCTGCACGAAAACGAGATCGACCACGCCGTTCACCTGCCGGTCGTTGCGCACGAAGTAATTGTTCGTCAGCGCATCGAAGGCGGAGACGGACCAGTAGGTGCCCGGCGGCACGACCGCATGCACATGCAATGGTCCGCGCGAAAGATCGTAGGGACAGGTGGAATAGAGGAGATCGGGGCTCGGCCGCACCACGGCGCGGGACTTCTCATCGACGCGGCGGCCATGATGGATGGTGTCGACGTCGCCCATCCGCGCCAGCGCCACATGCATGATCGCATGCGGCAATGCGAAGAGCGTCGCCACGTGCACCGCAACCGCCGTCGCCAGCGTCAGCGCAACCCAGGGCAGAAGCTTGCGCGCGCTCATGAGCAGCTCACCTTCACGATTCGGGGCAGCGCCACATGCGCCGGATCCGCCACGATCGACGCGCCGGGATTATAGAGCCTGAGCGAGAGGCTGAAGGCGCCGGGCTTCAGCGCGATCCAGTTGCCGGGAGCAGGCGCTGCAGAGACTCGCGCCGTAAAGCTGCCGTCGGGCGCGCGCGCAATCTGCGTTTTCGAAACGGAATAGCGATGCGCCGGATTGGGGATCAGGAAATCGTCCGCCGCATAGGCCGTGATGCTCCACCAGCGTGCGTCGGGATCGCGGCCTCGATATCGTAGACGCAATGGCCGGCGAGCGCATCGCCCGCGCTGTCGCGGAACGCAGTGTAATAGATCGTTTCGGAGCGGTTGAGCGCAAAGAGGCCGTGCACCGCCACGCGCGCGCGCGTGTAGGGATCGCTTGTGCTGCCGCCCACGGAAAGACTCGTCTGCCAGGGCCCGTCTGCGATCGCGCCCGGCAACGCCCCCATCACGCTCGCCCATGTGGCGAGACCGCCCAGCACAATGCCGAGCAGAAGCGACACGATCAGCTTCACGAAAAACCGCATGGCGATCGATACCGGCCCTGGCCCCTTGCTGTCAGCTTAGCACCACCGGGACGGCGCGCGAACGGCGCTGCCTCGGTTCGCAGCGCCATTCTGCGCCGGCGCGGCTGCCTAGCCGGGCGACGGCATCGCAGGGTCGCAACGCTCCAGCGCGGCCACATGCATGTCTGCCGGCAGGAGGCTCGTGGCCGGCTCCGGGTTCTGCAGGCGATAGCAGCTGTACTGCGGCCCGTTCGTCCGCGCGACGGGCAGGATTGCGTCGAAGGCCGCGCTCTGGCGATCGGCCTGCGCGTTGATATCGTCGAGGCTCAGAGCCTGGTCCGGGTCCGGTTTGACGACGATGATCAGGCCGCGCGAAAAATAGCCCTGCTTGTCGTTCTCGTTCAGGCGAAACCAGCCGTGCGTGTCCGTCTTGTTCTCGAACACCAGCAGATAGCGGCCGTCTTCCGGGGGCGCGCCGCGCGTCACGCTCAGCCAGTCGAGATGCGTCACCGGTCCGAGGTTGATCGAATTGTCGCTGACCTTGAGGTTGCCGCTCGCGGGCCACAGATTGGAGAAATACACGTCGCAGGGATCGAAGCGCGCCCACGGCTCGGGGATATCGCCGATGCCGAGCTTGAATGCGCGCACCTGAAACCCCTTGCGCTCGAACCGTCGCGCTTCCTGCGTCGTCTTCAACGTGAAGACGAGTTCCGAGTGGTTGAGCACGTATTGCGTGCCGCTGGCCTCGTTGACGAAATCCCTGGCATCGATGGTTTCGACCTGGCCTGCCGCAAACCGGGATGTCTGCGCCTGCGCCGGCCCGGCGGCAACAACGGCAAGGGCGATCGCAACGCCTGCGATACGGCTGCGGTTGAACGGCATATGATCCTCCCCCGTAAACAGTCTATGGCGTGCCGCCGGTCGGCCCGACGTCCTGCTCGGGACACCGCTTCTGGTGAAGCGTGGCCCAGGTGATGACGTCCTGCCGGTAAATCTCTTCCACCGACAACAGTTCGCTCGGCGAGATCGAGGAGAGCCTCACGGTTTCGTAATCGGCCCCGCCGACGCCGCATTTGCCGGTTTGCGCGACCAGCAGTTTGGTATTCGCCGTATCGCGCGACAGGATCAGCGCGTATTTCCGGAAGCTGGCGTTCGACGTCCCGCTGTCCTGGTCGGCCTTCGCAAGCGCGTCCGACACCCGCACCACGCCGTAATCGAACGACGTCGATTTGATGAGCTTGCCGTAGGCGTACGGCACCGACAGCGAATAGACGATGGCGAGCACCGCGACGGCGATGGGCCAGCGCCAGTTGGCGCGGGATTGCAGAATCCAGAACGCCATGACGAGGATGACCAGCGTCGACCACAATTGCGCCAGGAACTCTCCGGTGAGCGCGTCCTTGCCGGCGCGCAGGGTCTGCCCGGCGGAGCATATTGCATCGTGGCTCACCTCGAGCGTCGGCAGCTTGGCTCCCGAACCGATCCGGCTGCAGACGATGTCGTGCCACAAATCCACCGTTCGCAACGTGATGCTGGCGGCAAGGCTGCCGTAGCGCGACTTGGCGCTGTTGTATTGGTCGGTGGCCCGGTCGGCGAACGCCCGGCCGAAGGAGACGCCCTGCACCTTGTTGAATTCGTTCTGGTCGAGAATGACGTCCTGGATCTTCGTCAGCGGCGCATCGAGAATGACGAATTTGGAGATGATGGCGAGCGACAGCACGGCGAGAACCGCAGCACCCTGCCACCGTGCGAAATCGAAGGTCAGTTTCGGATGAAGACGCTTCGCATACGGCAGCAGGAAGACGGCGGCGGCAAGCAGCGTGATGACGATCAGCCACCAATGATGGCCGTTGAGCGGCATGCTGAACCTGGAGCCGAGCACGAGCGCGCTGTTGACGAGCGTGGTGACGAGATCCTGGCAGAAGGCGGCGGCGTTGCTGAAATAGACATCCGTGTCGTAGTCGCCGGGGCCAAGACCGAGCACTTCCTCCTGCGCCGTCTGGATGATGTAGCCCACCACGACGAACAGGACGCCGACCGACGGAATGAGCCATTTCGCGATGGTCGAGGAGAGCGAATCGCCGTTGCCGCCGCGGCCGCCACCCGTGTCGTCGGCGCCGTCCGCATCGCTCATGCGACGATCGCCTCCGCCGGGGTCAAAGGCGAAGGCGGATCGCCGCCTGACGTCGCGCGGGGCACGCCGAAACGGGGAACGCTATCAGGCTCGCGGACAATCATGATCCCCACCGTTTCAGAGGGTCCAGGCGCGACGACCAAGAGAAGACTGCAGGACTCAAACACAGGACTCAAACAGGGAATGCGAATCGCTCTGCGGCTCGAAAAACGAACTGCCCGCGAGCCAAATCTCTCACGGCACTGTATACTTGACAATAGAGCCGCCAATATTCGGCTGTGGGCGAAATGTGCAGGACAGAGCCTCCCGCCGCGGCTCTTTCATGGCCGGGACCGCGGACATCTGTGGCCGTGTTCGACCATCCCGCCCGTCTTTTTCCTTCACTGCGAGCGCCGGCGCCTGTGGTCGGGCTCGACCTGACCATCCAGCCGGCATTCTTTCCTTCTCGGGGGCCGCGCGCGTCTCGCGTGCTTTGATGATAGAGTAATCACGCATGGCCGGTCCCAGCGACATCGAGTGGACGGATGCGACGTGGAATCCGATTTCCGGTTGCAAAATCCTCTCGCCCGGCTGCACCAACTGTTACGCCATGCGCATGGCGTCGCGTCTGCAGGCCATGGGCCATGCGTCATACGCCGGCACCACGCGCAAGAGCGGCGGCCGTCCGGTGTGGACCGGAGCACTGCATCTGAACGAGGCCGCACTCGACATTCCGCTGCGCTGGAAAAGCCGCCGCAAGATCTTCGTCAACTCCATGTCCGACCTGTTTCAGGACTGCGTGCCCGATGACTTCGTCCGCAGCGTCTGGAACGTGATGGGAGACGCGCATTGGCATGTGTTCCAGATTCTGACCAAGCGGCCGGAGAACATGGCGCGCATCGTCTCCGATAACAGACTGCGCAAGCTGCCGAACGTCTGGCTCGGAACCTCGGTGGAGAGCGCGGACTACGCGCCGCGCATTACGATCTTGCGCAAAATTCCGGCCGCTGTGCGCTTCGTGTCGTTCGAGCCGCTTCTGGACAACGTGGGTCCGGTCAATCTGAAGGGCATCCACTGGGCGATTGTCGGCGGCGAATCCGGCCCCCGCGCGCGGCCGATGGAGCAGATGTGGATCGACGAAATCCACGCTCAATGCCGGAAGTACGACACCGCATTTTTCTTCAAGCAATGGGGCGGCCGGAACAAGAAGGCGGCGGGACGCGATCTGCGCGGGCGGACGTGGGATGAGTATCCCACCGGGGTAGCCGCTTTAGCCTGATTCGACATATGGCTCGATGGTGCCGAGACTTCGGCCGCAGGCTGCCAATTGTCCAATCTCCCCCTGAACCATATGTTGCCGCCCATGGGAGACTCCAAAGACAAAAACCTCGTCGACGCCTTCATCGCGCGCTGGGGCGGGCGGGAAGGCGGTCAGGAGCGCGCGAACTATGCGCCGTTCCTGAGCGAGCTTTGCGACGTTTTGGGGGTCGCGCGTCCCGACCCTGCTGAGGCGACCACCGAAGAAAACGACTATGTCTTCGAACGGATGGTCAAAGATTACAATCCGGACGGTTCGGCCTCATCCCGGCGGATAGATCTCTACAAGCGCGGGTGCTTCGTCCTTGAGGCGAAACAATCGCGTCAGAAGGGCGGCGCGAAGGAAATCGTCGGCCAAGGCGATCTGCTTGGCGGACATCCACCACAAAAACGCGGTGCTCGGGGCGCCACGCGCGCATGGGACGTGCTCATGTTCAATGCGCGGCGCCAAGCGGAGGGATATGCGCGCGCTTTGCCGGTGAGCCATGGCTGGCCCCCGTTTATTTTGGTGTGTGACGTCGGTCACGTTATCGAGGTATACGCGGACTTTTCAGGACAGGGAAAGAATTACGCCCAGTTTCCGGACCGGCAAAACTTCCGCATCTATCTCGACGATCTTCGCATTCCAGCCGTTCGCGAACGACTTGTGTCTATCTGGACTGAGCCGCTCTCACTCGATCCGGCGCGCAAATCCGCACGCGTGACCAGGCAGATCGCAGAACGCTTGGCCGAAGTTTCGAAAGCGCTGGAGAAGAACAAGCATCCTCCCGAGCAGGTTGCGATGTTTCTGATGCGATGCCTGTTCACGATGTTCGCCGAAGACGTTGAACTGCTCCCGAAGAAATCGTTTCAACGCCTTCTGGAACGGTGCGAGGGAGACGTATCCAAGTTCAAACCCATGGTGGCACAGCTCTGGGAAGCAATGGACAAGGGAGATTTTGCCTACGCAATCGAGACGCAAGTCAAGCAGTTCAACGGCGAATTTTTTAAGTCTCGCACTGTATTGCCGCTCGAACGCGCAGAAATCGGCGAGTTGCGCGCCGCAGCCTCGCATGATTGGCGGGACGTCGATCCGTCCATTTTCGGCACATTGCTCGAACAGGCTCTGAACCCCGACGAACGCCGGCGCCTCGGTGCGCATTACACGCCACGTGCCTATGTGGAACGGCTTGTCGTCGCGACTGTTATCGAACCGTTGCGCGAAGAATGGAACAACGTGATCTCGACTGCTGAACGACAGAAGTCCGAGGGTCGCAATGATGACGCAGTAGCAAGCGTTTCCGCGTTCCATGAGAAACTTTGCAAAGCGCGCGTTCTCGATCCCGCATGCGGCACCGGAAACTTTCTTTATGTTTCGCTGGAACTCGTGAAGCGCCTGGAAGGTGAAGTGTTGGAAGCACTGGTCGATTTGGGCGGCCAGGAAGCCTTGCGGGAATTCGAGCGACACACGGTTGATCCCCATCAGTTTCTGGGTCTGGAAATCAACCCTCGCGCGGCTGCCATTGCGGAGCTGGTTCTATGGATCGGCCATTTGCAGTGGTACATCCGGACCAAAGGCGGAATGCCGTCCGAACCGATCCTTCGGGCTTTCCACAACATCCAAGTGAAAGATGCGGTACTGACTTGGGATGGCGCGCCCGTTCCCAAAGTCGTTGACGGGAAAGAGACCTTTCCCAACGCCCGCCGCCCGGATTGGCCGGAAGCGGAGTTTATCGTCGGCAATCCACCATTTATTGGAGGAAAGGATATCCGCGCGCGCCAAGGCGGCGACTATGCCGAGGCGCTCTGGAAAACCCACCCTGATATGAATGAGTCTGCCGATTTCGTCATGTATTGGTGGGACCGCGCCGCAGAATTGCTGACTCGCAAGGCAACGTCCTTACGGCGCTTCGGGTTGGTGACAACCAACTCGATTTCGCAAGTTTTTCAGCGCCGCGTCATAGAACGGCATCTTAGCGCGAAAAAGCCGATCTCGATAATCATGGCGGTCCCCGATCATCCCTGGACAAAAGTGTCCACGGACGCCGCAGCGGTGCGTATTGCAATGACGGTGTGCGAGCCAGGAAGGCGCGAGGGGACTCTGCATGAAATATCGCACGAAGCGCGGCTGGATACAGATACTCCTATCATCGAATTCAGTGAGCGCACCGGTCTAATCAATTCCGACTTAACAATTGGAGTCGACGTAACGATAACCTCGTCCCTCTTGGCAAATGAAGGAATCTGCTCCCCAGGCGTAAAATTGCATGGAGCGGGGTTCATAGTGACACGACCGGAGGCCGAGCACTTAGGCCTCGGTAAGCGCAAGGGCCTCGAAAATCATATTCGCGAATATCGCAACGGCCGTGATTTGGCGTCCAGACCGCGTAGCAAGATGGTGATTGATCTCTACGGTCTTACTGTCGATGAGGTGAAGAAAAAATTTCCTGAGGTTTATCAACATATAAAATTGGAAGTGAAGGAAAAGATTGTCGTCAACGAAGATGGCGAGAAGGAAACGGTAGGACGCGATTGGAACAATCGCCAGTCGTATCGCGACAATTGGTGGATTTTCGGCGAACCACGTAGCGAACTTCGCCCCGCCCTGGCCGACATACATCGCTATATCGCGACGGTCGAAACGACCAAACACCGTGTGTTTCAATTCCTCGATAAAACTATCTTACCTGACAACATGATCGTCGCGATTGCCTCGGATGATGCATTCATCCTTGGCACACTATCGTCGCGAATACATGTCATTTGGACGTTGTACAGCGGTGGAACGCTCGAAGACCGGCCGCGATATACGAAAACGCATTGCTTCGACCCATTCCCATTTCCGAATGCTAACAAGATTCAGAAACAGAATATTCGGATCGTCGCAGACGACATCGATACGCATCGCAAGACCGTGCTCACCGATCACCCAAATCTGACGTTGACCGGACTTTATAACGTACTCGAATTGCTACGAACTGGAATGCCACCCGATGCGCTTGATGCGGATGACCGCTTAATTTTCGATGACGGACTGATTCTGATCCTGAAAGAGCTGCATGAAAGGCTAGATTCGGCAGTCGCTGATGCTTATTGCTGGCCGACAGATCTCTCGGATGAAGAGATACTCGGCCGTCTGGTGGCGCTCAACAATGAGCGTGCTGTAGAAGAAGCAAAGGGAAAAGTGCGTTGGCTACGCCCGGACTATCAAATTCCCCGCTTCGGAAAAGACAAACAAAAGGTGGAGCTTGATCTTACCGGCGGCGAGATGCGCATCGCCGCGCCCTCAGCTGGACCGAAGGGAGCATTTCCCTCCGACGACATTGCTCAAACTGCATCCGTCATGGCCGTTCTCGCGAACGCTTCAGGCGGGTTGGACGCCCTCGCCATTGCGGGAACATTCAAGCAAGGCCGGCGTGTAACCACTAAAGTCGCGTCCGTGCTTTCGGCCCTTGCGCGCATGGGCTTCATCGATTCACCCGATGGGGGAAGAACATTTGTGCTTAGGCGCGCGGCTTAACCCCGTAGGATTCCGATCAAGCCCGGATGCAGTGCCCCCTCCTTCATCCGCCACATGAACTCAACCTCAACCGGAATTCCGAGCTGTTGCGCAAGATGGCTCGCGCCGCGCCATGCTGAGTTTGAGTCCTGTCCCTGCACCGATATTCCGATTTCAGGCACGTAACGGTACCCCTCGTCCTCTTTCTTGCCTCGCACAAAATTTACGATGACGAATTTCTTTGCATCTGCAGGTATCGAGAGTTTTCCCTTCGCCCTCCGAACCAATTCGACCAACAACTTATTCCAATTCGGCTTCGAGAGAGCGACGCCATTTATTTTTGCGGAGAGCACCTTCGTGTGAAGCAAGTTTGGCGGTGATGAAACGCTAAATACGCGAGGGGAATCTGTTATTTGTGTCGAAGGACGTCGTGGCGGTGATGCATTCTGCTCGTACACGTCCAAAATCCGATTCAGAAGGGAGTCGCTGTTATCGACAAGCGGCTCCGCGTGCTTCTTCAGCCGGGAAAACGTAGCGTCAGATACCCTAAACTCTGGCATTATGGCCTCCTATGGCAATACGGAAATACGAACGTACAGTCGTATTTCCGTATTTTCAAGGGCGGGCTGCCTCCTTCAACAAAGGAATGCCGGCAGGATGCCGGCGCTCGCAGTGATGAATGGCGCGCGGGATGGTCGCGTCGAGCCCGGCCACACGTGCGGACGCTCCCGGTGAAATGCGCTACTTTGGCGGTGCGCCATGAAGGGGAAACCATGATCGCACGAAAATCATTCCGGGCCGCCGCGCTGGCGCTTGTTGCGGGGCAGGCGCTTGCGCAAACAGCTGCGATGCCGCCTTCGCCGGCGCCGGCGACAAAGCCCGCCCCCGACATGCACAACTGCCGCACACGGGTTTATCCGGCGCGGGCCGTCAGGCTGCGGCAGGAAGGCCGCGTGGTTCTTCGCGTCGTCGTCGCCGTGGACGGATCGGTGAAAGATGCCTCCGTCCTGCAGTCGAGCGGCGTGGACGAACTCGACAAGGCCACGCTCGCCTGCGTTTCGCAGTTTCACTACAGGCCCGCGATGCAGAACGGCGCGGCGATCGAATCGCAGACGACGCTCGCGATCAACTGGTGCCTCAGCCAGACGTGCACCGAGCGTTACAGCCGGATGCCGCCGCCCGATGTGCCGGCGGAATGGGAACAGCCGGCGCTGTAGAGCCGCGCGTGCCGCCGGGACTTTCGCGGCCGCGTTCAGGGCGCGGGAATTTTGTCCGACGGGAATTTGCGGCAGGCTTTCGCTTCGCTCTTCGTGGCGTGTTTGTGGGCGCAGGGTTCGGGGGGCTGGCCGTCCTTCTTGCGCACGGCGCGCCAGGCGCCCGTGGCCTTGAAGGTCTTTTCGTCCCACGCTGCGATCGTGGTGTAGGAGGTCTCGTTCATTGCGCCGGCGGGAATGGGTTGCGCATCACCCTACGCGCTTGGGGGCGGGATAGCGAATGGCGCGGGCTGAGCCAAACCACATTCCCTGCCCTGTCGTGCGGCGCGCGCCCGGTTTGCGACATTCGGCGTCGCGCGCCAGACACCGACGCGTCCTGTTCCGGACAGCGGAGGGCACATGAAGGCGACGCGGATGTGCGCCCCCAAAGGTACATCGAGGCGACATTCCGGCGCCATCGCCGGGGCAACCCCGCGCCCGGATCGCGACAGCTGAGGGAAGCGTCCAATCGCTCGTGCAGCGCGCCCGCTTTCCTCGCCCCCGAAAGGGGGAGAGGCGCGCAGCACGCGATGTTTCAAATCCACGGACGCTGGTGAGGGGGTTGCCTGGGATGACTCGCGTGCGGCGCCGCCCCCTCTCCTGACCTCTCCCCCGCTTCGCGGGGGAGAGGAAAATTCACTCGCGGTGTGACGCCAAAAGAGTTTGACAAGCCGGCCGGATCGAACTAAGAACATACCGGGAACAAATGGCGGGCTTTCCGCCGGGCCGAAAAAAACAAAGTATTCCCTCAGGAATTCCCTCAGTGAGGGACATCGGGGGATCAGGGTCTGAGCGCGCGGACCAGGAAGCGGGTCAGGCTCTCCACCACCGCCTCCGGGGCGATGCCGTCGCGGTGTCCGGCCGCGGCCGCCTGGTGGATCGCGCCCACCACCGCCTGGCCCACGATCAGCGGATCGAAGGCCGGGCTCATCTGCTGGCGCTCCACGGCCTTTCGGATCACTTCGGCCCAGTCCGCACCCCAGCGCTGCAGCAGCGGCATGGCCTGCGCGCCTTCCGCATCGATCACCGCTTCGTCCGTCATCGCGGCGTTGAGCACGCCGGGATGGCCGGCGCTGTAGTCGTAGATCGCGTGCAGCAGGCCCGCGATCAGCTGCTCGAGCGAGGCGTCTTCGGGCACGTGGGTGCGCACGAAATCGTCGAGCTCCGCGCGCGCCTCTTCCACGAAGGCAAGGAAACACGCCTTCTTGTCGGGGTAATGCAGATAGAACGTGCCGTGGCCGAGGCCCGCTTCGCGCGCGATGTCCTGCGGGCGCGTCGCATGATAGCCGCGCTCCACGAACAGCCGCCGCGCGGCTTTCCGAAGCTTCGCGAGACTCTCGGGCTTTTTGCGCGAAACGCGCGACTCGTCGTTTGGCTTCTCCGACACCGACATGACACAATGTCAGCGCGGGCGGGGGCCCAAGTCAACCGACGGGAACTTGGACGGAAAGGCGCGCGTTGCCATTCCGAGACTTACGGGGAACCATCATAACTTATGACAAATCGCAGACGTGTACTCATTGTTGAAGACGAATCGTTGATTGCCATGTTGCTGGAAGAAATGATCAAGGATCTTGGATATGAAGTTTCAGGAACCGCACATTCCCTGCTCCTGGCACACGCCGCGGCGCATTCGAGCTACGACATGGCGATCCTCGATGTGAAGCTGCAAGGCCAGGATATCTATCCGTTTGCCGATGAACTGGCCGCGCGCGGCGTTCCGTTTGCTTTCGCCACCGGCAACGGCGGCGCCTCGATTCCGAACAAGCACGCAGGCGCGCCCGTGCTGCAGAAACCCTTCATGCAGGAAGCGCTCAAACGCGTGCTCGACACCATGCCCAAATAGCGCGTTACGCCGCGCCGCGCATCGCGCGCCACACGCGCTCGGGCGTTGCGGGCATGTCCATATGCTCCACGCCGATCGCGTCGCAGACCGCGCTCATCACCACCGGCAACGCACCCACCGTGCCCGCTTCGCCGCAGCCCTTCGCACCCATCGGATGCGACTTGCAGGGAAATTCTTCGTAGGCAAACACGATATCCGGCATGTCGTCGGCGCGGGGCATCGCGTAATCGGAGAAGCTGGCGGTGAGCAATTGCCCGCTCGCTTCCTCATAGACGCAGTTCTCGAGCAAAGCCTGCCCCAGCCCTTGCGCAATCCCGCCATGCACCTGGCCCGCAACCAGCATCGGGTTGATCACGCGGCCGAAATCGTCGAGCACATGATAGCTCACGACATCGACCTTGCCGGTGTCGGCATCCACCTCCACTTCGCAGATGTGGCAGCCATTGGGAAAGGTCGAGGCAACGCCTTGATAGGTGCCGTCGCTGTCGAGCCCGCCTTCGAATCCCGGCAGGGCCTCGCGCTTCAAGGTCACCGCAAGTTCGCCCACGGTCATACTCTGCCCGCTCTCGGCCACGCGGAAACGGCCCACGCCGTCCACGATATCGAACGCGACGTCCTTGCCGCCCGCCTGCAGCACCTGGCCGGCCGCGGTCTTGCCCTTGCGGATCACTTCATCGGACGCCACTTCCAGCGCGCCGCCCGCCATGTTGAGGGACCGCGATCCGCCGGTGCCGCCACCCGTCGCGAAACTGGAATCGCCCTGCTTGATTGTGATCGACTCGAACGGCACGCCCAGCCGCTCGGCCACCACTTGTGCGAATGCCGTTTCGTGGCCCTGCCCGTTGGACTGGGTGCCGACGTAACACTCCACACCCCCGTTGTCGGTGAACTTCACCTGGGCCGCTTCGCTGCCTGCGGCCGCCGTGATCTCGACGTAATAGGCGATGCCGAGTCCGCGCTTTTTGCCTTTGGATTCAGAGGTTTTGCGCCGTGCCGCAAATCCGTCCACACCGGCGCGTTTCAACCCTTCTCTCAGCATGAAGGGATAATCGCCTGAATCGAACGCGACGCCGGTCCAGTTCGTGTAGGGAAGTTCTGAGGATCCCGGCAGATTGCGCTGACGGATTTCCACGCGATCGATGCCCGTCTGCGCGGCGGCCACGTCCATCAGCCGCTCCATCAGATAGGCCGCTTCGGGCCGGCCGGCGCCGCGATAGGCATCCACCGGCGCGGTGTTGGAGTAGTAGCCCTTCACATTGGCGAACAACGCCGGCACGCGGTAGACGCCGCCGAAGATGCGCCCGCCCGCCAGTGTGGGAATGAACGGCGCGAAGGTCGACAGGTATCCGCCCATGTTGGCGGTGCCAATCACCCGCATCGCGAGGATTTTCCCGTCCTTGTCGAGCGCGAGTTCACCTTTCATGCGCATGTCGCGGCCGTGATCGTCGGCCAGGAACGACTCCATCCGCTCGGCCGACCAGCGGACCGGACGTCCGGTCAGCTTCGCTGCGACGAGCACCAACGGCTGCTCGGGATAGAGAAACCCCTTCATGCCGAAGCCGCCGCCGACATCGAGCGTCACCACGCGCAGCTTTTCGCGGGCAATTTTGAGCACGTCCTTCGTCACGCGATCGCGCAATCCCGCCGTGCCCTGCGTCCCGGAATAAAGCGTGTAAGACTCCGCCTCAGCGTCGTAGATGCCTGTCGCGTTCCTCGTCTCCATCGGATTGGCGAGCACGCGATTCTGCACCGTGTCCAGGGATACGACATGCGCGGCTGAGGCAAAGGCTGCATCGGTTTTCGCTTCGTCGCCCGCCGCCCAGTCGAACACGAGATTACCGGGCGCGCCGTCCCAGATCTGCGGGCCGCGCGGCGCGGCTTCCAGCGTTCCGACTGCGTCAAGCGGTTCGTAATCCACCTCCACAAGCTCGGCTGCGTCCTTCGCCTGTGCGTAGGTTTCCGCGATCACCATGGCGATCGCTTCGCCGATGAACGTCACCCTGTCCTTTGCCAAGAGTGGCTTGGGCGACATTTTCGGCGGCGAGCCGTCGCGGCTCGGCACGGGTGCGTGACACGGCATCGTGCCGCACTGGGCGATGTCGTCATAGGTCAGCACTGCCACGACGCCCGGCGCAGTCTTGGCGGCCGAAGTGTCCACGCTTTTCAACATCGCATGCGCATGCGGACTGCGCAGGAACGCGGCGAAGGTCTGTCGCTCGAAGCGCAGATCGTCCGTGTACTGGCCCTGTCCGGTGACAAGGCGAAGGTCTTCGGTCCTGCGGACCGATTGTCCAATTCCGAATTTCATCAGCGAACCTTGATGTGATGTCAGTGGCGATAGCTGGGATCAACGCGGTCGAGCTTGCGCAACAGCGCCGGCCACGCCAGCGCGCCGACCATGCCGTCGAAAGCATAGGCGCCCTGTCCCGAGGTCTTCTCCGGAACGCCCTGATTGGGCATGTTGAGTCTGCCGCCGGCTTGCGCGCGCACCTGCATCGAGCAGGAGCGTTCCAGATAATACATCCGCAGGAACGCATCCGCGCAGGTCTTGCCGATGGCAAGCGTGCCGTGATTGCGCAGGATCATCAGGTGCTTGTCGCCGATGTCGTGCACCAGCCGTTCGCGCTCGTCGAGATCGACCGCCACGCCTTCGAAATCGTGATAGGCGATGTCGCCACAGATCAGCATCGCATGCTGGTCGATGGGCAACAGTCCGTCGGCCTGCGCCGAGACCGCCACGCCGTCCGTCGAATGCAGATGCATGATGCAATGCGCGTCGTCGCGGTTTATGTGCAGCGCGCTGTGAATGGTGAACCCCGCCGGATTCACCGGATAGGGCGACTCGCCCACCTTCTGGCCGTCGAGATCGACCTTCACCAGGCTCGATGCCGTGATCTCGTCGAACAAGAGGCCGTAAGGATTGATCAGGAAGTGATGCTCGGGTCCTGGAATGCGCGCGGAGATGTGGGTGAAGATCATGTCGTCCCAGCCGTGCAGCGCCACCAGCCGGTAAGTCGCCGCAAGATCGGTACGAAGCTGCCATTCTTCGGCGCTGACCATGCCTTCCAGCGAGGCGATGTCGTGGCCCAGCGGCGGCGTCACACGCAGCTTTTCGACCATGTTCATGATGGTGCTCCCTTGAGCGAAATTCGATCACGCAAGAGTGGTCTTTCAGGGACGCGGCTGTCAAACCTGCGATGACCTCACGCGCTCTACGGCTTTCGTCCAGCCGTCATAAAGCGAATCGCGATGGACCTGCGCCAACTCGGGATCGAAGCGACGGTCCAGCGCCCAGCCGTCGGTGATCTCCCGAAATCCCCGGAACACGCCGGCCGAAAGCCCTGCCAGATAGGCGGCACCCAGCGCTGTGGTCTCGGTTACCTGCGGCCGGGCGACCGCAAGCCCCGTCAGATCCGCCAGCCGCTGGCAGAACCAGTCGTTGCGTACCATGCCGCCATCCACTTTCAGCATGGCCGGCGCGCCGAGATCGGCAGTCCGCATGTCGCGTCCCATGGCATCCAGCAGGTCGCGGGTCTGGAAACACACCGCGTCGAGCGCGGCGCGCGCGATCTCCGCGGCACCCACATCGCGCGTCAGTCCCAGAATGGCGCCGCGTGCATCGGGGTCCCAGTACGGCGCGCCGAGGCCGGTGAACGCCGGGACGAAGTAGAGGCCCTCGGCAGATTTGGCGGTTCGCGCCAATGCTTCGATCTCGCCGGAATCGCGGATCACACCCAGCGCGTCGCGCAGCCATTGCACGACGGCGCCGGCAATGAAGATGCTGCCCTCGATCGCATACGCGGTCTTGCCGTCCGCGCGATAGGCGGCCGTTGCCAACAAGCGGTTGGTCGAATGAATCGCGACCGGTCCTGTGTTGACCAGCGCGAAGCAGCCCGTGCCGTAAGTCGACTTCACATCGCCCGGCGCAAAGCATGCCTGTCCGAACATCGCGGCCTGCTGATCGCCTGCCACGCCGCGAATGAGGATGGCTGCACCGAACAGATCCTTCGCCGTCGCGCCGTAATCGTCTGCGCTGCCACGCACTTCGGGCAGGATTTCGCGCGGCACACGAAACAACGTCAGCATGTCCTCGTCCCACACGAGCGATTTCAGATTGAGCAGCAGCGTGCGCGAGGCGTTGGTGACGTCGGTCGCGTGCACCGCGCCGCCGGTCAGCTTGTAAATGAGCCAGGAGTCGATGGTGCCGAACGCCAATTCGCCGCGGCCTGCGCGCCCCCGCGCGCCGGGAATATGATCCAGCAACCACGCCGCTTTCGTGCCCGAGAAATAGGGATCGATGACGAGTCCGGTACGCGCGGTGACGTGCGTCTCATGACCCTGCTCTTTCAGTTCGCGGCAGCGCTCCGATGTACGCCGGTCCTGCCAGACAATGGCGTTGTGCAGCGCCGCTCCGGTCGCGCGTTCCCACAGCACCGTCGTCTCGCGCTGATTGGTGATGCCAATGGCGGCGATGTCCTTCGGCCCCACACCCTTCATCGCCACGCGGCAACACGACAGCGTCGCCTGCCAGATCTCCTCCGGATCGTGCTCGACCCATCCGTTCGCGGGATAGAACTGTTTCAGTTCGATCGCATGGCTCGCAACCGGCCGCGCCGCTGCATCGAACAGGATCGCCCGCGTCGACGTGGTGCCCTGATCGATGGCGAGAAGAAAAGGAGGTTCGGGGGTCATGGATGCGAGTCTGGGATAGTTGAGTACCGCACCAAATTAACATGCGGCTTCGGTCCGCTGCCAACTCGGTCGTTCGTTGAATTTCCGCGACGCGACCAATATCCTTGCCAATGTAGCTTCATGAAGCTACATTGGGGTCATGAAAACCGTCGGCCTCAGAGAACTCAAGAATCGTCTCAGCGAATATGTCCGCCATGTTCGCAACGGCGAAACCGTGACTGTGACCGATCGCGGCGAGGTGGTCGCCGAGTTGGTCCCGCCGCGCCGCTCACAAGATCAGGCAACATCCGGTCTGGAAGAACTTGCCCGTCGCGGCGAAGTCAGGCTGGCGAAATCGTCCACCCGATCCGAGCGCGTCAAAATCTACACGGAACAGCCACGCGCGCTGAAGGGCATCACCGTTGTCGAACTGTTGAATGAAGACCGCGGCGAACGCTGAATGCAGTCCGGTCGCCTCGCCTTTCCGCAATGAACCTGTACGCCGAGTCGAGCGCCGTGTTGTCATGGGTTCTTGGAGAGCCCGGTGGTCCGGTCGCATTTCGACATCTGCAAGACGCGGAGAAGGTCGTCAGCTCCGATCTGACCCTCGTGGAATGCGACCGCAACCTGCACAGAGCCGTAAGCACGGGATCACTCGAAGAAGCGCGCGCTGCGCATGCTCGTGCCCTGCTGGCCTCAGCCGTCAGGCTTTGGAATGTCCTTGAGCTGAACGCTCCGATCATCGCGCGTGCGCGCGAGCCGTTTCCAAACGAACCCATCCGCTCGCTCGATGCGCTGCATGTTGCCTCAGCGCTGCATGCGCGCGCTTTCCTACCCGACCTGGCGATCTTGTCTCTCGACGAGCGCATTCGCCGGGTCGCTACGAGCCTCGGGTTTCAGCTGCTGCCCGCGTGACGATCGGCGCCCAGCCGACTCAAATGATGGTTGACGGCGCGATTACCTTAACACGCTGTTAACGCTCGCTCGTCTAGCCTTGCCCGTTCCGGGACACCGGGATCTGAGGGGGCATCGGTGGGTCTGACCGCCAGAGATTTCAGCGACACGGCAAGGCTGGCGCGGCTGGCCGCCGATCCGCAGGGCATGAGCCGCGACGACATTTACCTCGCGGTGGCGTCCCTCTACCGCACCCAGGGCGACTTCCTGTCCGACCGCGAGCGCAGTCTGATGCGGGAGATCCTGCAGCGGCTGACTCACGATGTGGAGATGGCCGTGCGCATCGCGCTGGCCGAACGGCTGGCCGACGACCCTGCTGCTCCGCTCGACCTGATTCTGCTGCTGGTCGACGACAGGATCGAAGTGGCCCGCCCGATCATCCTGCGCAGCCGCAAGCTGACGGACCGCGACCTGCTCGCCTTCATCGCCGACGCTGACGAGCTGCGCCAGACGGTTTGCGCACAACGACCGAATATCGGGGAGCCCGTGACGGAGGTGCTCGCGCGCAGCGATATGGCATCCGTTCTCGTCGCGCTGGTTCGCAACGCCACGGCGCGCATCGCGCCCAGTACGTTCGAAACACTCGTCGAGAAATCCCGGCATCTCGCCTCGATCCAGGAACCGCTCGTGAAGCGGGACGACTTGCCGAAAACCCTGGCCGGCCGCATGTGCAGCTGGGTGTCCGATGCACTGAAGGTTTATCTCGCCGAAAGCGGCAAACTGCGTCCGGAAGCGGCCGCCGCAGTGCTTGGTTCAGCCACTGTGGCCGTCAAATTCGAGCCGGCGGCGGGTGGCAACGACGCGCAAGCCAACGCGCGCAAGCTCGTCGACAAACTTTCGACAGCGGGGCAACTCCGTGCCGGTTTCCTGCTCCGCGTTCTTCAGCAGGGGCAGTTCGATCTCTTCGACCTGGCTTTCGCAAAAATTCTCGAGCTACAGGTGGCCGACTTCCGGCGCATGTTCTATCTGGGCGGTCCAAGGGCGGTGGCACTCGCCTGCCGAGCGGCCGGCATCGACAAGAGCGTATTCGCGACTGTGTTCAACCTGTCGCGTTCCGCCCAGCGCACCCCCCCGCCGCTGACGCCCGAAGAACGGGCCGACGTGGAGCACGCCTTCGCGAGCTTCAGCAAAATCGAGGCCCGTACCCGCCTCCATACAAAAGTGCCGGCCTGATCCCTACCTTACGAGGGTGATTAGAGCTCGCCCCCCTGCTAGTCTGCCGGCCATGATCGACCCGTTTGGCCGGCACATCTCCTATTTGCGCGTTTCGGTGACGGACCGCTGCGACTTCCGCTGCGTCTATTGCATGTCGGAGCACATGAGCTTTCTGCCCAAGGCGGAGGTCCTCACGCTGGAAGAGCTCGAGCGCCTGTGCGCGGCGTTCATCCGCAAGGGGGTGGGGCGCATCCGCATCACGGGCGGCGAGCCGCTGGTCCGGCGCGGTGTCATGAGCCTCATCGAAGGTCTGGGCTCGCGCATCGGAGCCGGTCTTCAGGAGCTCACTTTGACAACGAACGGCAGCCAGCTCACGCGGTTCGCCGGCGCGCTTTACGATGCGGGCGTCCGCCGTATCAACGTGTCGCTCGATACGCTCGATGCGGAGCGGTTTCGTGCCATCACGCGCTGGGGCGAGTTGTCGAAGGTCATGGCCGGGATCGACGCGGCGCAGGCGGCCGGTCTCGCCGTCAAAATCAACACCGTCGCGCTCAAGGGTGTGAACGAGGACGAGATCGCCACCATGCTCGAATGGGCGCATGGGCGCGGGATGGACTACACGCTGATCGAAACCATGCCGATGGGAGAGATCGACGGTGATCGTATTGCGCAGTATCTGCCGCTGTCGATGGTGCGATCGCGTCTCGAACAGTCCTACACGCTCGATGACTGCGATTATCGCACCGGCGGGCCTGCGCGTTACGTGCGTGTGGCGGAGACGGGCGGGCGTCTCGGATTCATCACGCCGCTGTCCCACAATTTTTGCGAAAGCTGCAATCGCGTGCGCCTGACCTGCACGGGAACCCTTTACATGTGCCTCGGTCAGTCGGACGACGCCGACCTGCGCACGCCACTGCGCGCGTCGTCCGACGACACGCAGCTGGACGCGGCAATCGACGCGGCCATCGCCCGCAAGCCGAAAGGGCACGATTTCATCATCGACAGGCGGCATGCGCGGCCGGCGGTGGCGCGGCATATGTCGCTCACGGGCGGTTGATGGCGCACGCCCTGCACTTCGTTGCATCCGACTCGCCGGACGCTCAGGCCGCGCTTGGAGCCTTGCGCAGCCGCTATGACGATCGGGGCCCGGACCGGGCAGATACCGTCGTGGCGTTGGGCGGCGACGGGTTCATGCTGCAGACGCTGCATGCCTTCCTGAAGAAAGCCAAACCGATTTACGGCATGAATTTCGGTTCGATCGGCTTTCTCATGAACGAATACCGCGGGGAAGGACTGCAGGAACGTCTCGATGCCGCCGAGTCCGCCGACATTCATCCGCTATGCATGCACGCGACAACGCGTGACGGCACGGCTTGCGAAGCACTCGCATTCAACGAAGTATCGCTGCTGCGCCAGACGCGTCAGGCGGCCAAAATTCGCATCGTCATCGACGACAGGGTCCGGCTGGAAGAACTCATTTGCGACGGCATCCTGGTTTCGACCCCGGCCGGGAGCACCGCCTACAACCTGTCGGCGCACGGTCCGATCCTGCCGATTGACGCCGGGCTTCTGGCCCTCACCCCCATCAGCGCGTTCAGGCCGCGCCGCTGGCACGGCGCGCTGCTGTCGCACCGCGCACGAACACGGTTCGAGATTCTCGAGCCCGACAAGCGACCCGTCAGCGCCGTCGCGGACGACCGCGAGTTTCGCGACGTCCGATCCGTTGATGTGGCGGAAGACCGGTCGATCACCATGACGATGCTGTTCGACCATGGCCATAGCCTGCACGAGCGCATTCTTGCCGAACAATTCGTCGACTGAGACCGCCCGGCAGCTCCGCGGCCCCGGGAATTCATCCTCGGCGTGCGACAGAATCAGACCCGTCGAAGACGGGCTCACCACGATGTCGGTCTACGAATTCGAAAGTCGCGTTGACGAAGCACTAAAAATCCGGACCGATCCAACCACCGTCAGGGCCACGCACTCACAAGATTGGCGACGTTCACCGTTCCGATACCCGTCGCGAAATCCCAACCTGTCGTCGTTCCGTAAGCGATCTGATAGGCCGCGTTGGACGTAGAAAGAACACCCATGAACTCGCCGTCCATGAAGCAATCCACCGGGCCACTGTAGTCGCGGAAGTTGAGCCCGAGATCCTGAGCGCTGGTGCAGTTGGTGTCCATGTCTCCCAGCGTGACGTCGTAAAAGACGCATGCGGACGATGTGGCATTGCCCAACGAAGAGTTGCAGCTGCTGTTGCCGCCCGCGCCATATTCCTTGGCCGCAAGTGCATAGTATTCGGGCGCGGGATTTCCCTGTTTTGCGCCTGTCTTCTCGTTGATGAGCGCCTGGACCGCAGCCATGATCGGCGCCGCGAAGGACGTACCGCCGCCGCCGGCCCATTCGTAAGGCGTGTTGCCGCAGGTCGCGCCGCCATAGCGGGTGTCGCCCCAGCAGAAGATGTAATAGTGCGACCAGGCGCCGTCTCCGGTGAACAGGGCGACGTCGGGAATGTCCCGCGCGCCATCGCTCGGATTACCGAGAACGGTCGATTGCCACGATGGCTTCGTGTACCCGGTGCACGTTCCGCTGACCGCGGCCGCACTGTTCGGGTCGGTGGCGCCGTAGGCGCAGCCGCTTGGACCGCCGCTGCCGCCGACCACCTCCCAGAATTCGGAGCCCTCGTTGGTGTTGCAGAAGCCCGTCGGACCGTAGGTGAGCGGTGAACCGGTTACGTAGGTTGCCGCCAGAACGCTGGCGCAGGAATCATTCCAGGGAATCTCGGGGATGTAGGAGAGGGCCGATTCATAAGTCTTGCTGTTCGTGCTGCCCCAGTAAGTGGCGTTTTCCTTGAGGTAGGAATCTCCGAAATCAGTGCCGCCGACCGCCACATTGTACGGAGTCGACGCCAGCCCGCTGACGGAGACACCCTGGAATGATACCCAGTCGCCTGCGTCGCAACTGGCTGCGCTCTCGTCGCCGGCGGCAACGAACACAGATATGCCTTCCGCGGCCGCCTGCTCGTAAATCGAATAATAGGCGGCATTGGCCGTTGCTCCGAGATAGGCTTCGCACTCGCCATAGCTGACACTGATAATGGGTGGCGGAGTCGTGGAATTGACGAGATTCTCCAGCGCAACCAAGACGCCGACCTCGGAAAACGAGTTCGCGCAGGAGGCCAATTCAATCGCGGCGCTCGGAGCGCCGGCCGATGCGTATTCCGCATCAATCGAGGCTTCCCCATCGTCGGCGTTGGTTCCGGGATTTCTGCAGTCGTTGTGGCTCGACGGCGTGTTCGGATGTACCGTCGTCAGGCTTCCACCGGTATAAGTTGACAATCCGAACGTCGACCTGAACTTCGTCCAGTCGGCCGTCGAATACATATTGCTGTCTTCGACGACGGCAATGGTCTGACCCTTGCCGGATATCCCGCCGGAGAACACCGGACCAAAGTTGTAGATTCTCGCCAGATCGCCAGGGACGACGGCCTCATAGGTGTAGCCGCCGGTCTTGAACGTGTATTTCGGCCGCAACCGATTCATTCCGCGGGGCGTAAAATCGTTTAGGGATACAATCCCGGTCACGACCGGTGCGAGCGCCGCCGGGATCTGCGGATCGTTCATGTTGGCGACATGCCTGGTTCCCTTGACGCTCAGATAGTGAATGGGCGCGGAAAACGCGCGTGTCACCTGCCCTGCGGTTCCGGCGAAATCGATGACTGTTCCGTTGACGTGAACCGCATTGATCCTGAAGCCCTTCGACGTCAACCAGCCGGTAACCTTTTGCACGTCGCCGCCTGCCGGAGCGTATTCGTGTCCGAATTCCGTTGCGGACAGCCAACGGTGGAAATTCTTCGAATGCGGATTGTACAGTTGGCCGATCAGAGCCTCGAGATTTCGTTCGGCCTGCGGCGAGCGCTTCAGTTGCAGGAATATGTGGTCGATCGCAAAATTGTCGGGCACGGCGCCTCGATCATTTTTCGGATTGCGGGCTTCCGGACGCGTGTTGCCCGTGAGCGTAACCCGATTATGCTCGTCGATCGGCTGGGTGACCTGCAGACCCGACGTCACGGCCGGCGCTGGTGTTGCTACCGAAAGCCCGGCCAGAACTGCGCCCGCGAGCAAGAACATTGCGGATCGGTGCATCGTGAACTCCCCTGCCGGAACGCCGACATTCTACCCGGACCCTATGCCGACGACATCGCATTTGGCAGAATCCAGGCCGCAATTTCCAGTATGGCCGTACCATAGCACAAACGGTCCGTGAACGATACCGGCAACACCCTACATATCGTCCCGCAGGAGGGCAGTCGTCTGCAGATATCCCGCATCCTCGCGGATGCGCAGGATGCCGCCTTCGGGTCCCTCTTCCACCCAGGGTTCCACCGTCAGCGGTGGCGTTGCGCGCGCCGCGGCCATTGCCTCGTCCACGGTGTCGGCCGTTCCCAATTTCATCAAATTGAGTTTGGTGGGAAAGATGACATTCCACTTCTTGCGATCTGTAATCGCGTCTTGGGGCCGTATCCATATGGAATCGACGGACTCGCGACCGTCATGTCGGCCCAACTGGCCTGCCGGTGCTTTCGCAAGGTAAAAGTGCGTATCGAAGCGCTTGGGCATGTTCTTCGGCGTCACCCAATGGGCGAAGTGGACAAGCTCGTCGCACGCCAGACGCAATCGTTCGGTCCGCAGCATATCGAGCAAGCTTATCTCGCCCTTCTCGAGCGGTTCGCGGTAATGCTGCAACGATTCGAGGCGAGAGGGTTCAACGAGCGCCTTCGTGTCGGCATCTCGGCCGAGCAGAATTCCCGACTCCTCGAACGCTTCGCGAATGGCGGTTGCGGCGAGCGCGCGGTCGTCAGTGCTCCATGCGGATATTCCATCCGCGAACTCGGCCAGTGCAGCATCGAAATCGCCACGCGCCGATTTGCCTCCCGGAAACACGAGCGCTCCGGCAACGAAATCGATCTGGTGATGACGCTTCACCATGAAGACCTCAAGCCCGTGCTCGGCGTCGCGCACGATCAGAATGGTTGCAGCCGGCACGGGCTGAACAATCGGCTTTGAATCGGACATCAATCCTCACTTTCGGCGAAATCCTACCGGGCCATTGCGGCAAATGCCAAACCTGCAGCCATCGTGGCAGCAAGAACGATGAAAAAACCCTGCGGCCCCATCAGAGACATGAGGCTTCCTGCCGCCAACGGGCCCGCGATCGACCCGAGCCCAAAGAGCAATATGAGGCCCGCGCTCGCCGCCACCCTATTTTCCGGCTCGACGAAATCGTTGGTGCGTGCGGCAGCGAGCGCATAGAGGGGAAAGACAAACGCTCCCGTCAGCGCCATGGCGATATACTCAAGCCGCGCCGGCATTCGATCGAATAGTGCGCCGAGGCCGGCTGCAAGCGTCGCGCAAGCGCAGAGCAGCACGACGGCCCTCCTCCGCCCGAAGTGGTCCGACAGCCAGCCCAAGGGAAATTGAACAAGTGCGCCCGACACCATGGCGAGGCTCATGAAGAGCCCGATGCCGTTCAGGCTGAATCCCTTTCTTTGCGCATAGACCGGACCGAAGGTGAACAGAACGCTCCACGACATACCTGCAAGCAATGTCGCGGCCGTTCCCAGAGGAGAAAGCCGGAAGAGTCGAATGAGACCGAAGGGCCGGGGCAGCGCAGCGTCGTGGCCCGCCGGGACGAACCGCAGCGGCGCCGCCGAAAAGAGGAACAGGGCGGCGCACAGCAGGAATGGAATGAGCGTTGCCGGATCGGCGAGAAGAAACAGACCCTGCGCAAAGGTCATGCCCACCATCTGCAGAACCATATAGACGCTGAGCACCCGGCCGCGCGATGTGGCACCCACGCGGTCATTGATGAAACTCTCGATGGCGACATAGCTCGTCGACAGGAAAAAGCCGTCGAATGCGCGCAATCCCGTCCACACTAGGGGCGTGACGACCAGTCCGTGCGCAATGATGATCGCGCCGGCAACGATAGCACCAAAGGTGATGGCCCGTGTGTGTCCAAGAGTCCGCACCACGAAGGGGCTGAGGATGGGACCCAGCGAAAATCCGGCATAATAACCGGCCATCATCACGCCCACACTCCACGGGGGAAATGTGGCAAGGCCAGCGCGCACGCCAAGCAGATCCGTCTGGAGGCCGTTGGCCGTCTGAATGATGCTCGCCGCGAGGACGACAGCCCAAACCGCCATCAGTGCAGCGCGCATTCCGCCGCCGCCGGCAATCGTATCCGTTCGCGCTCCATGCATGGGATCCTGCATAGCGGAGCGCGGACGGATGGCGCAACCCGCGTACTAGCTCGCGACGCGGCCGTGCGGTTGTGCGGTTTCAGGTGCCGACAATTTGCCCAGCATGTCGATGACGTCAGGGGTCACCAGGAAAGGAGCTTGGGCAAGTGTGCTCAGTGAAGCCGACCGGGTCGCAGAAGCCAGATAATCGTTCGGCGAAAACGACGTGTCCAAACTCGACCGATAGGCAAAGTTGAAATTGGGAGTTGTCGTGGTCGATGTTGAAGCTGCCGCTTCTGCAACGGCCGACGTATCCGTCTGCCTGAGTGCCCAGTTGTAGACTTCGTGGACGGATTTGGCCGACCCGTCCGCATGGAAGAATACCGACTTGTTGGCGTTCGCCGCCTGGGGAAATTCGGCCGCGGCACTCGTTTGCGGCTGCGACTGATTCAACCGGATCAACCGGCAGGCCTGCTCCGGCCCCAGAAAGTGCGCTGCATAAAGTTCGCCGTTGCAAACGCCTCTACCCAACGAGCTTTGCAGGGTGGAGCGGGCCTCCCGCGCGTATTCGCCCTCCATCAAGGCGGAGACCTGCGGATCATTTCGCAGGGCAAGAATTGCCTGCCGGTCGGACGCATTGTCGACCGAATAGCGTCCGTCGGAGCCTTGTGAGATGGCGCTGGCACATGAGCCAAGCCCGTATTGGGCACCATGTTGCTTGACCAGCCCCAACCATGTCTGGTCGACGAACTGGAACAGGCCGGTCGCACTCGAAGTGCTTGATTTTGCTTGCGGTTTAAGACCGCTCTCCCGCATGGCAGTGCCAAGCAGGAATTGAAAATCCGACCCTGTTGCGGCGCTTGCCTGGTGCAAGGCCGTCAACACGGTGTTTCGGGTCGCAGTCGCTGCTTCTGTCAGCATGAGTCGGGCGCTTCTCGTCCGTTACGCCCCTCAACAAGGCAATGGTCATGCCAAGTCTGGCGCCAACCTGGCCAGCAACTTGTCGCGGTCCTCACGCACATAGGGTTGAGGTTCTCCCCTGCCCCAGACCGGTCCGGGCCACACCGCATCGCCGATCATCCGGGCGACGATATGGACATGCAGCTGGGGCACCAGATTGCCAAGCGCGCCGACATTGATCTTGGCGGCGCCCGTCGCGGACTTCAGAGCCTTGCTCGCCCGGGAAATCTCTTCCATCAACGTTGCTCGGTCCGAAGCCCCAAGATCGTGGATCTCGACCGCATCGAGGCGGCGTGGCACCAGGATCAGCCAGGGATACCGCGCATCGTTCATCAACAGAACGCGCGACAGAGTCCAATCGGTTATAAGCACGGCATCGCCGGCTAAGCGGGAATGAAGTTCGAATTCCACCATCTGCGAGTTCTGCCCTCGTATTGCCTAATGTGCAAGCCGGGAAGACCTCGGCGCCGAAAGCGGAAGCATGTACATCGGAATCATCGGTTGCGGAGTGGCGGGAATGGCGTCGGCCATCGCTCTCGCGCGAAGCGGTCACGATGTGGAAATTTATGAGCGCTTCAGCGAGCCGAAGCCGGTTGGAGCCGGATTGCTTCTGCAGCCTTCGGGTCTGGCGGTTCTGGACAGACTGTCTCTTGCGGATGATGCACGGCGATGGGGAGCGCCGGTCGAGCACCTGCACGGGCGGACAGTCAGCGGTCGCACGGTTATGAATCTTCGTTACGCGGATGTCGGTGCCGGTGTCTGCGGACTTGGCATTCATCGCGGCGCTCTGTTTGATGTGCTTCATGATGCGGTGCGCGCGTCTGGCGCGCGTCTGCATTTTGAGTCTCACGTGTCCGGTATCGAAGACGTCGACCGGCCGCGGCTCATCCATTTCGACGGACGACAGACCGGGCCTTTCGATCTGGTGCTTGATTGCGCCGGGTCTCACAACTCGGTTTGTGCGAAGCTCGGTCTGCGTTCGCGTGAAGTGCCCTATGACTGGTGCGCGCTGTGGGCGATTTGCCCGGATCGGTCAAACGCGTTTCAGCGGCAGTTGCGCCAAGTTTATCACCGTGCTTCGCTGATGATCGGCATCCTGCCGGTGGGCCGGACGCCGCATTCGGAATTCGAGGGTAATCACGTCGCGCTTTTCTGGAGCCTGAAGCGCAGCGACGCCGATTCGCAACGGCTTGATGGTCTGGCCCGGCTGAAGGATCGGATTTGCGCCGCGTGGCCAGAAGCCGCCCCGATCGTCGAAGAAATCGATGATTACGGGCAGCTGTCGCTCGCGACGTATCGAGACGTAGGAATGCATCGATTTCATCGAGGCCGCGTGCTCGCGCTGGGCGACGCGGCCCATGCCACCAGCCCTCAACTCGGCCAAGGCGCCAACCTCGCTTTGATCGACGCGATTACGCTGGCGCATGCAATGAGAGCCTACCAGAACCTGGATGCTGCACTTCTGCTCTACGAGAGGATGCGTCGATCACACGTGCGTTTCTACCAAATCGCATCGCGGGTATTGACGCCGCTCTTTCAGTCGGATCATCGGTTCACGCCCGCATTGCGCGACATATTCTTTGATCCTCTTGGCCGGCTGCCCCTGAGCCGCCACGTCATGCGTACGACACTGTCCGGCGTGCGCCGTTTCCCCTGGGGAACCTGGAAGCCACCAGCCTGAGACATTGATTTTCAGGAATATCCGTCACCTTGCAGGCGCGGTCAGGACCGAACATGCTGGTGAGCTCCTGGAGAACAAGAGCGCGAACTCATGACCATGCTCCGCCTGACTGCCTTGCAGAGCGCGAATGCCGGCTCCGCCGTGGGCCAGAAGTTCGCGATGCGGGACAATCTTCCTGGTTGGATCGGTTCTTTCACACTTCATCTCTTGTTGGCGCTCCTGCTTTTTGCACTTGTCCGGCATCCATCCCAGCCGCCGGTACCTGCGGCGAGACTGGTTCCGGTCAACGTGATCTCGCTGGGCGACAAGACACAGTCTCCGGAACAATCATTCAAGATGCAGTTTCCTCAACTGCGCGCGGCAGTCAGAGAAACTCATCAACGCCGCACCGCATCAGCCGCGCCACCGGTGAAGAACGCGCCGCCGCCCAACGCACTGGATGCACAGCTTCGTGCGCTGGCGCACATGCGAGCGCCAGCGACCGATCTACCTGCGTTGGACAACGCCGGCGCATCAAACGCCGATGCAACCAGCGATGACGCGACGCGGAGCGCATCGGCGAGCTACAGCATCCGGGATTACATCCGCAATCAAGTGGAACGGCGCTGGAATTTGAACGTCGCCCGTCTGCGTGGCCGGAACTACGTCATCGAACTGCACATTGAGCTGAGACGCAACGGTATCATCGACAAAGTCGACGTCGTCGACAGGTCACGCTTCGTGACCGACGCCGCATTCCGCGACGTCGCACTGAGCGCACGCAATGCCGTGCTCCTGTCATCGCCGATTGCGCTCCCGTCGGGCCAGCTGCAGATGCCAATGGAGATCACCCTGCTACTCAACCCGCGGGATACATTGCGCTGAGGGTAGCCTATGGAAGATCGCGCGCTATACGGAACCCCGCAAGCGTGGAGTAGTCGTACTCTCCGCCGTCCGCCGCTCCGCCGCTGCGCGCCGCCGATCGAATAAACAGCGGTACGTTGTCCCAGGAACCGCCCCGAAGCACGTGCTTGCGGCAGTCGCTCTTGGTCGACCAAGCGCTTCCGTCACGCGGTGCATCGACGTAGCTGTCATGCCAGCAATCGGCGGTCCACTGCCACACATTCCCCAGCATGTCATAGAGTCCGAACGGATTGGGCCCGAAGCTTCCGACATCGCTCAAGACCTGATCATCCGACTTGCTGCCGCATCCGTTGCAGTTTGCATTGCCGGTCCCGATCGCGTCGCCCCACCATCGCGCGGTCATCGTGCCTGCACGCGCCGCATATTCCCATTCCGCTTCCGTGGGCAATCGGTAGGGGCCTTTGCGGCCCGCAAGCTCGGGTCGCTGCGCATGCACCTTTTCGTTGAGCCACGCGATGTAGGCGCTTGCGTCTTTCCAGTCGAGGCAAGCAGCAGGCCAACGGCGCGGCTCCGTGTCGAAAGGCGGGTATGCGTGTCCCGCCCCCGGAGACGTCCACTTCAGATTGAGGCGTGGATTGCACGGGGCAGGCTGATAACCGGTCGCCATCAGGAAATTCTGGAATTGCTCGCTCGTCACATCGAACTTCCCGAGCGCGAATGCCCGGATTGCCACGTAGTGTTGCGGCCCTTCGTTCTCAAATCGGCCCTCTTCGTGAACGGGGCTCCCCATGGCAAATGTGCCGGCCGGGATACCGACCATGACCGGGCAATCAGGGCACTCCTGGAACTCTCGGCCACGTTGGGCATTCGCGTGGGCGTCGGGCGTGCATCCCAGAACGCCCGTCACGGCCACTACCAAAAAAAGCAGGATCGCGCACACCGGGCTCTCCGTGACGCGATTCCGTCCGGGGTGATAAGTTTTCATCAGACAGCCGTCACGATCACAGCAGGAGACAATTGAGCTCGCTGGGTTGATAGTCTCTCGTGCCGAAGATTTACGAAAAGTGCCGGCGTGGACAAGGTCAAATTCCAGTGATCCCAGGGCGATCCGCAGCGGCGTCATGCGGGGAACAAGCCCTCGCGCCAGGCCAGGAAGCACAGATAGCCCACATACGACAAAAACAGGAGAGCGCCCTGCGTCCGCGTGATGCGCCAGCCTGGCAGCATCAACGCGACTGCCACGCCGGCACTTGCGGCAACGATATAGGCATCGGCCTGGCGAATTTCGAACGGCACGTTCAACGTCCGGATACTGGCAGCAATGCCAAGGACGAACAGAATGTTGAGAATGTTCGCGCTGATCAACTGGCCGGAAATCATATTGGTAACGCCGCGGGCCACGGCAAGCAGAGTGGTCACAAGAGTCGGCACGGCTGTGCCGGCAGCAACCAGAGTGAGACCCACCACCACCTGCGGAAGATTCTCCATGCGGGCGATCGCCATCGCACCGCTGACGAGGAACCGCCCGCCGACAAACAGGCAGGCGAGCCCGAAAAGCGCGAGAACGGCGCTCGTCTCAAGGCGCGGTGCATGGGTGCGCGTCAGAGCCCGGCTTTCCGCCAGCGACAGGGGAGCCGGTCTTCTCCAGTCCGTAATGAACGAGAGCACAAGGTAGATCACAAAAAAGAACAGCAGGATGTACCCAAGCCTCTGCTCCACAAAGCCGCTTGCGAGAATAACCGTCAGCGCAAGGCTTGAGATCAGCATCGTGCCTCCGTCGCGAAAAACGATCTTCGGCGGACACGGAATGGATCCCGCGATGGCGGCCAGCCCGAGCACAAAGAGAATGTTGAAGATGTTCCCGCCCACGATGCTCGCGATGGCGATGTCGGGTGCGCCCCGTGTTGCCGCCTGCAGAACTACCGATAGTTCGGGCAGCGTCGATCCCAGTGAAACAGTAACCAGCCCGATCAGGACCGGCGGAAATCCGAACACCTTCGAAAGGCCGATTGCACCGCGCAGAAAGGATTCCCCGCCCAGCGCAAGCAATGCAAACCCTGCTGCAAATATAACGTACGCCAACATGGATGCCGACATTGCCCGGCCCTCTTGAAGCGGACCGTGCTCCGGATTGCCTGTTTTCCGCAAATTCTGGTGCGATACTGTACGCTGCGCGGGTTCAGAACCGCCTGTGGATCGTTATCCAACCGTATCCGTGTCCGCAAGCGTAACCTTGGGAAATCGCGCAGGATTGAAAGACGAGATGTCCACCGGCGAGGGCTGATTGCAAACTAGCGTCCTGACTGCTTCCGCAATCGCGGGCGCAAACAAGATACCATTCCGATACTGACCGCTCGCGACAATCAGGCCGTCAAGTTCTGTGCGACCCAGCACAGGAAGACCGTCCTGTGAGCCAGGCCGGAGCCCCGCCCAGTGCTCAACCAGCTCCCAGTTGCACAAGTCCGGCATCAGATCCCGCGCACTCGATGCAAGCCAATCCCGCGCAGATTCGGTCGGCTCCGTGTCAAAACCGTCGTCACTTGAAGTTGCGCCAACAAGCAGCCTGTTCCTGCGTGGAACCAGATATACGCCGTTGCCCCACACGATCCGCTTCGGCACTTCGCCGCCGGAAAACGCGATCATCTCGCCCTTTATGGGAATTACAACGCCATCCAGACTCGGCGGCAACCCTTCGATGCGCGACGACCAGGCGCCGGCCGCGAGAACGCAGACATCTCCGCGATGAACAGTCGAATGAGTCCTCACTCCGGTCACGTGCGATTTGTCAGACTCGATGCCGACGACCATTTCGTTGTCGCACATCCTGCCGCCGATTCTCAGAAATGCTTGTAAGAGCGCAGGTCCAAGGGCGCGGTTGTCTACCTGAGCTTCTGTGTCATCCCAGAATGCACCGGCGACATCATCCCGCAGCATCGGCTCAAGAGCGCAAGCCTCTGCCGCGGACCGAGGTGACATGTCTCGCTTGAGCGCGCAGCGGCGCGAGAGCGCGGCGAATTCCTGTTCGGTCCTGGCGACGACCAGCTTGCCGTCTCTCCTATAACCGAGGCTTTGCCCAGTTTGTTGCTCAATCTGGGCAGCAAAACCGGGCCACAGGCGGTGGGACCAAAGAGCGAATGCCGTTTCGGCTCTGGTCGAATGTTCGTCCTGTCCGACGATAGACAGCATGCCAGCCGCTGCCCATGTCGCGCCACGTCCCGGTTCACCCCGATCGAGAATCGTGACGACCGCCCCGGCCTGTCGCAGCCGCCAGCCGATCGAAAGGCCCGCCGCGCCCGCGCCAATAATCACCACCTTCATTCTAACTTCTCCAAGGTGTTGGCCACGCGTGCGCCGGCCAGACCGAATAGGAGCACTCCCGCAATGTAAGCGGCGATGCTGAACGACGATGCAATGACACACGCCAAAACCAGAACGACGAACGTCAACCCGTTCTCCGCGAGCGCATCGCCGAACGAGATCGAATGGAGATGCGAGTTGCAGCTTCGCGCATCTGAGCCGACGGAAGCGCGGCGGCGAGTGGTAGCCGCCAGGACAAATCCCAATATGAGAAATCCGGCCGCCAAAGCGCGACCTGGCTCCGCCAGCGCGAAACCAAACGTAACGCCGCCAAAAAACGACATGTCGTTCACGTCCTCCAGATAGTTCTGTCGCTTCTGGCAGCCCGTAAGCCGAGCGACCGACGCAGCCAGCGCCGACAGCAACCGATTGAGAATCATGAAGCCCAGAGCGGCGATCGGGCGATAGAATGCGATACATCCAATCGACGCCAGACAGGCAATGATCGCGCCGATCATCAGTCCGCCGGGGGCCACGCGCCAGCGCTGCATCTGCTCCGCCGTATCGGTCAGCAATGGGCGGACGGACTTTCCTGTGAGAGGCTGGGGCATCGACTCACGCTTAGGATGACAGCCGCACCGGGTCAAACGGTATGAATGGATGACGCAGGCGATGGGGCTTCCTATAGTGGCCGGCGCGAATGCGGGGGCGGGGCGATGGACACGGTCGGAATCGGAGGGGATGAACCGCCGACCGCTTCAACTCTCCGCGACGCGTTAAGGAGCATGATAGAACCAGGTGAGCGCGTTCTTTGGATGGGTTTCCCTCGACAGGGCCTGATGTTGAGAGCCCAGGATGCATTTCAGATTCCGTTTAGCCTGATGTGGTGTGGATTCGCCGTCTTCTGGGAGTACTCAGTCGTTAATTCCTCACGGGCGCCGGCGTTCTTCGAACTCTGGGGGGTGCCCTTTGTCTGCTTCGGTCTCTACTTCGTCTTCGGTCGATTCATCGTCGACGCGGGCGTGCGGGCAAGAACCATTTATGCCGTGAGCAATCAGCGGATTCTGATTTTGTCCGGATGGTGGAAACGATCGACGAGATCGATGGACCTCCTCAATCTGGGTGAAATCAATCTCAGTGAAGACGCGAACGGCCGCGGCACGATTACGTTCGGCCCCCCAAATCCTTACAATTACTGGGGCCGCGGATGGCCGGGCGGTGGACGAGTCGCGAGCCCTGCATTCGAGCGTATTCTTGATGCGCGTCAGGTCGTCAAAACCATCAGAGATGCCCAAAAGGCGGCAAGAGAGAGACCCTCGTGAATAGTCCGGGAAATGCCGGATGCCATTCGACGCGAGGGGACGCTGATCATGAAGAAGGTGCTAGATTTCGAAGAACCAGCCGACGGAGTAAATTCTCCGCCCCTGGCCGCAATGGACTTATCCGAACAGGGTCGGTGAACAATGATGCATATCGCGAAGAAACTGCTTGGAGTTGCAATCATCATGGTGGGCGGCGTCGTATCGTTGACAGCTTATGGGCAAGTCGGGCGCGGAGACCGATATTCGGGCGCACGGTGGGCAACCCGCTCTCCCGTTCTTGCCCAGCACGGAATGGCATGCACGGAGCAACCGCTTGCGTCGCAGGTCGCCATCGATGTCCTGAAAAAGGGTGGCAGCGCTGTGGACGCGGCCATTGCGGCCAACGCGGCCATCGGCCTGATGCAGCCTGTGCTGAACGGCATCGGCGGCGACCTCTTCGCGATTGTGTGGGACCCGAAGACCAAGAAGCTTTACGGCTACAACGGCTCCGGCCGCGCGGCGATGGGCCGCGATCTTGCCAAGATGCGAGCCGAAGTCGCGGCGGCCTGGAAACGATCAGGTCAACCGGACAAGGCGCATATCCCTTCCGTCGGCTCGCTGCCCATCACCGTACCGGGGGCGGTCGATGCATGGTTCGCGCTGCACGAGAAATTCGGCAAACTGCCGATGTCGGACGATCTCGCGCCAGCCATCAGCTATGCGAAAAATGGCTTTCCGGTCACGCAATTGGTGGCGCTGTACTGGAAAGGCAATATGGCAGCGTTCGAGAAAAACAAGGCGCTGATCGAAGAACTCGACAACGCGCGGGCGACCTATCTCGTCAACGGACATACACCGGCCGAAGGCGAGGTTTTCCGCAATCCGGATCTCGCCCATACGCTGTCGCTGCTTGCGAGCGGCGGTCGGGACGTCTTCTACAAGGGTGAAATCGCGCACACGATCGATGCCTACTTCCGACGCATCGGCGGCGATCTCCGATACGAGGACTTTGCCGCCCATCATGGCGAATGGGTGGCGCCGCTGTCGGTGAATTATCGCGGCTACGACGTGTACGAGCTGCCGCCGAACGGTCAGGGCGCGGCAGTTCTGCAGATGCTGCAGGTGCTGAAGGGCTACGACCTGAAAAGCATGGGTGCCGGATCCGCCGACACGCTTACCGCGATGTTCGAAGCCAAGCGGCTGGCCTACGAGGACCTCGCCAAATGGTACGCGGATCCTGCATTCGCAAAGGTGCCGATGCATGGATTGCTTTCGGAATCATATGCCGACGAGCGACGCAAGCTGATCCATCTGGACCATGCGAATCCGGATATCGGTCCGGGCGATCCGAAGCTTCACGATGGCGACACGATCTACCTCACCACCGCCGATAAGGACGGCATGATGGTGTCGCTCATCCAGTCAAACTATCGCGGCATGGGTTCAGGCCTCGTCGCCGATCATCTCGGATTCATGTTTCAGGATCGCGGCGAGTTGTTCTCGCTCGATGCCAGGGCCGCCAATGTTTATGCGCCCGGCAAGCGGCCCTTTCACACCATCATCCCCGGTTTCGTGATGAAGGGTGGTCAGCCGTTCCTCTCTTTCGGCCTGATGGGCGGCGACATGCAACCTCAAGGGCACGTTCAGGTTCTCACCGACATCATCGACTTCGGCATGAATATTCAGGAAGCGGACGATGCCGCTCGCTGGCGCCACTATGGCGGCAGCGAAGTGACCGGGGAGCCGTCAACGGGAATCGGCACGGTCGAGATGGAGTCAGGATTTTCACCCGAGGTGAAAGCTGAGCTTTCCAAGCGCGGCTACAACATTGTCGGCGGTACAGGGAACTTCGGCGGCTACCAGGCCATCATGTGGGACGCAAAAAACCGCGTCTATTGGGGGGCGTCGGAGATGCGTAAGGACGGCGAGGCGCTTGGATACTGACGCGGCCGGCGCTATTTTCCGGTCGCGTTCTTAACCGCAAAGACCACGGTTGAAGTCGACCCATCGCTGAACGCGAGAGTCACGGATACTTTTCCACCTGGGACCATCGCGGCCGTCGGCGACGTGCACATCAAGTGATAACCGCCGGGCGCAAATGCTACGGTCCCGCCATGCGGGATATTCACGCTCGGAACCATTGCCATTTCTGCCATGCCGCCGCTGGTTGTGCTTTTGTGCAGCATCAGCATTCCACAGGCTGGCGATCGTGCACCCGTCAGCTGGACATCCGGCCCGCTATTATTAAGCGTGAGGTAACCACCTGCCGGCAGATGAGCGGGCAGAGAACGAAACCACGCATTAGAGACCGTCACCTGAGCCGCGCCGGCGGGGACGCCCAAAAATAAGACTGCGAGGCCGACGACGTTAAGAAGAACCTTTTTCACGTTCTGCTCTTTCCTCGTTGATACGCATGGTGACCAGCACTGCAATCATGCCCGCAAAACTCGTCAGCGTGCTCGGAAGCCAGATGATAAGGCCGCCATAATGCTGGTCGCTCAGCGCAGGGATGTCCCAGATGCGGCCGCAGATTGTGTAGACTGGATAATAGTCCGAGGTCGACAGCGACAATATGGCGCCGAGCACCATCTGCAAAGGCTCCACCGCGATGACCAGAAGTGCACGCAGGCCGCTGCCAATCCGCGCCGGCGGCTTGGGCCGCGAATCCAGGATCAGGCACCAGAAGAAAATGCCATCCACCGCCATGCTCACATTCATCAGGTTGTAAAGACGCACATCGAGCATGACGCGCGTGTGAAACTGAGGGATCAACCAAAGGTAAATCAGCCCCACGAACAAAACCGGTGCCACAACCGGATGTTGTACGATGTCGACCGTCGCGCGAACGGGTCGGGACGCAAGAACCGGCTTGAGGAATTCGGGCATGCCTACCCAGATAACCGGGCCCGAAGCGCCAAGCGCGATGAGGAACGCGCCGATGTGATGCAAGACAAAATGCTGGGCGCGATGCACGAAAAACATGTGCTGCGCGTAATAGTCCACGTGCGTCTGCAGGGCGGCGTAAACCATGGCGACGCCGACCAGAAACGAAAGACTGCGCCACAGCGGCGGATGGGCTTCGAACGGTAGCCGCCTAAGACCCGTGAAAAACCATGCCAGCGCCAGCGCTGTGACGAGATACTCCGGCCACGAAAATTCCCAAGGCGTCCAGAAGGGCATCTCTGCCGCATAGAATCGACAGCCGATATCCAGCACCGCTCCGAACAGCAGCAGACACGCGAATCCGAACCACCTCGCCAATCGGTTGCGTGTCGGCGGAGCGTCGATGGCGGCTGCGGTCATGGACCCGGACGAGGAAAGCGTGCAATTGCCCGTTATAGGCGGATTGCCCACTTGCACCTTCGCGCAATTGGTCGCAAGAGCCACGGGCCGCCCGCAGGCTCAAACCGTCCATGCGCCGCCTTCGCATTTTCGCTATCGCCGCCATCGTGCTTTCGCTTCTGAGCCTGGTACTTTCGGCCTGCGGTCTGCCGTCCCGTGCACGGATGACGGATATCAAGGGCGTGATGCCGCCACTGTCCTTTCAAATGACACGCGCCAGCGATGCTGTGACCGTGGATGCGGGCACGTATCGCGGCAAGGTGGTCATTCTCTATTTCGGGTACACGCATTGCCCTGACGAATGCCCGACGACCCTCGCCAATTTTGCGACCGCCTTTCAGCGCCTGGGCCGTGCGGCAAACAATGTTCGACTGCTCTTCGTCACCGTCGATCCGACACGGGATACCTTGCCGGTGCTGAACGTTTATGTGCGCGCCTTCGCGCCCGAAATCGACGGATTACGCGGAAGCGCGGACGACGTGGCTGCATTGGCGCGGCGTTACAGGGTGATCTATTCGGTGAGCCCCGCGACGCGCGACCACCCCTATACCGTCATGCACTCGGCGTCGGTCTTCTTCTTCGATCGCAAGGGTGAGGCGCGCACCGTCGCCATGTCGACGGACGACACGGCGCAGATTGCGGATCAGCTCGAGCATCTGCTCGCGGAACGCTGACGCGATTTTCCTGTTTATCAGGGAAAATACAGGGCCAGCCGCCGGCGACGCGGGACAAGAAGCGGACGTGGCGCCAGTTTCTCCTCTGCAATCAGGCGGTTGGCCGCAAATCCGAAAACAGCGATAACAGGAGCGGGTCCTCTGTTCCGCCCTGTATTTCAGACTCCGCCCCGGGACAAAACGGTGACGAATGTTTCACGTGAAACAATGCCGCTGTCGTCCGGTTCGCGTCCCACGCTTACGCATACTTCATCCGTGTACGGAACGCGTACGATCGCTGCGCGCCCAGGCGGCATTTGATCCCACGTTCGGTATCGATGAAGGTGCGACCTCTGCGCGGCTCCACGTCTCCGCGTGAGACTCTTATTTCGCCGGTTCGCGGACGTCGGGTATCGTCGCCCTGAGCCGCACGGCGCAAAAAAATGGCCGGCGCAGCGGCCGGCCAGTCTCGTCGTCTCCGAGTGTCGTCGTCTCCAGATCGCGCGTCGGGTCAGGGCGTGCGCAGGAATCCGTGCATCTGACCGTGCGCCTTGAAGAAGCCGGTCGTGACACCCTTGTCGTTGATGCCCCAGACCTCCGTTTTCTTGGAGTGCGGCGGATCGAAGATCGTCAGGCTGCCATCGGCCCGGCGCACATACCCGTGGACGGTGTTGCTCTCGTCCCTGAAGAAGGAGGCGACGGAACCGGAGCGATTGATCTCGAACGCATCGGTCTGCGTCGAGTTCGGCGGATCGAAAGTCGCGATCGTTCCACCCGCCGGCTGGAAAAAGCCATGCAGCTGATGGCTTGTGTCCTGCCATTCGCCCGAGATGTCGCCGGATTCGTCGATCCCGTTGGCGTAGGTATTCGCCGCCCCGGGAACGTCGATGGTGGTCACCGTTCCATCGGCGCTGCGCATGAAGCCATGCACCACGCCGTTCCCGTCGGCGTATTGTCCGACCACGGATCCCGCATTGTTGATTCCCACCGCGGCCGTATTCTTGTTCGAAAGGTTGATCGTCGTAATCGTGCCGTCCGCGGCGCGCACAAATCCTTCGTTGATCTTTTTCTCAAGGAAAAAATAGCCCGCCACGACGCCTCCGGCGTTGATCACCACCGGCGCCGTGAAGATCGAACCGTCGGGATCGAACGTCGCGAAACTGCCGTCGGATGTGCGCACGAAACCGTGCGAAGGGCTTTCGCTGTCTTCGAATTGACCGGTGATCGTGCCATCCGCGTTGATCTGGTTGGGTTTGGTCAATTCGGCTCCGGGCGGATCGAAAGGCGTGATCGTGCCGTCCGGGGCCCTGACGAAGCCATGCCACTCGCCTGAACCGTCCTCGTAAGTGCCGGTGGCGGCGCCCGACGCATTCAACCCGTAAGGCTGCGTGTCGACCGATCCCTGGGGATCGAACGAAGTATAGGAAGGTCTGGCGAGCGCCGGTGTGCCCCATCCGGATACGGCGAGAAACGCGCAAAGGGCGAAGCCGCCTGGAGCGCACAGCCGCGCCCGATCCCACATAGTCCTGCAGATCATGATATCCCTCTCTTGGCTGGCCGAAGGTCCGGCCGCTTGCGACGGCACGAATAGGCGGCCAAGCTCGAAGGCGTCGAAAGGTGCTGGAGCCGATCAAATGCCGATTTCAGCCGATCCATGACCGATCCGCGCCTGTCGGGCGCCAATCGCGGGGCGTCTTCGCGCACCGCCTATATCGATCTCGCCCGCGAAGCCGATTTTACGCTGGGCGCGGCGGTCGTGCGGCCGTCCTCCGGCGAAGTGGTCGGCGAGGCCGGTTCGTTCCGCCTCCAGCCGCGGGTGATGCAGGTTCTGGTGGCGCTCGTGCATGCGCAGGGCGAAGTCGTGTCGCGCGATCAGCTCGTATCGAGCTGCTGGGGCGGACTGGCGGTGGGAGATGACGCGATCAACCGCTGCATCGGTCAATTGCGGCGCCTGGCCGAGGCCGATGTTCCCGGCACCTTTGCAATCGAAACCCTGCCGCGGATCGGCTACCGGCTGACGCCCGGCATTGCGGCGCGTCAGGTCGCGGACCGCGCGCCGGGACCGCCGCCCGCGGGCGGCCCGCAATTCGTTCACCCATCGATCGCGGCGCACCCGTCATCGCCGGTTTCACCCGGCGCCAGGACATGGTTCGACGCGCCTGTCGCATGGGCGATTGCCGTCGTCGCCGGCGCAGTGGGGCTCGGCGCGACATATGTCACGCTCGTGCCGCCGCGCGCCGAACCAGTTCCCGCAATCTACACGGTCGCCATCATGCCGATCCGGAACCTGACCGGCGACCCTTCGCTCGACACCGCCGCCGATACGCTGACCGAAGACGTTTCCCATGTCCTCGGACGCGGCGGCTACATGCACCTCGCGCCGCACGACGCGACCTTTGCTTGGAAGGGAAAGTCGGTCGACGAACGCCAGCTCGGAAGAGCGCTTCACGTTCGCCATGTGGTTAATGCGAGCTTGCGCAAAGCCGACAATGCCTGGCGCGTGACGTATCAGATCGTCGATACGACCACCGACCTCGTGGTGGATTCGGAAGACATCGGCCAGCCTCTGAGCGGCGGCGCGCTTCCCGAACACGCGCTGGCGATGACGATGTACGAAAACATCACCGACGTTCTGCACAAAAGATGGACCGCCGAAGAACTGGCGAAACCACCGGACGACCGCGACCCCGGCAATGTTCTGGCCCGCCTTGAGACTCTGGAATCCGGCAACAGACAACAGACTGTGGCGGAAGTGGAACGGCTGACGCGGATCGGACGCAGCGTCATCGGCCGTGACAGCTCGCTCAGGCTTGTCTTCGAAATGGACACCTGCTGGTACTATGCGAGCCTCATCGACCGGCGCACCTGGCGATCGGTCGCCCAGCGGCAGGCCTGGACGGATACGGCGCTGGACGCATCCAGGCAGGCAAGCGATGCAAGACCGCACGCGACATCGCCGCACGCATGCCGGGCGGAGGTATTCGGATTGCTGGGCCGCTGGGACGAGGGAACGGCAGAAGCCAGATATATCATCGCGAATTTCCCGCTCACTGTCGCGGGCTATGAGTCACTCGCCAATCTGGAGCTGGAACAGGGCGATTTCCGCGATGCGCTGAAAGACTTCACGAAGGTCGCAGACATGAACGCAGGACATTGCAGTTCGGGGTTTGGCGAGGTCGGCGGCTGTCACGGGGAATTGGGGCTGTTGCATCTCTTCCTGGGCGAGTACGGCGCGGCCATCGGTGAGCTGCGCGAACAGGCTGTGGAAGAACCGAAAAATCCGTTTCCGCCCTTCTTCCTCGGCGCAGCGCTCGAACTGTCCGGCGCACACGACGCGGCCATGGTCCCGGCAGGACAGTATCGCAAGCTCGAGACCGACGATGGACCCTGGCGCGTGCTGTCGCTGAGCAACGAACCCGCCTTTCTCGGCGCCGCTCGCACGGTGCGCAACGCGTTGCATGCCATCGGGCTCGACGAGCCGCACGTCGCAACGAAGTGAAGCGCAATACAACGGCATGTTCACCCTTCCACATACGCAAGGTAAGAAGGATCGGAGCGCGACGGGCGTCGCTCTGCTCAACCAGGGATTTTTTCACGCGGAGAGCCGGAGACGCAGACGCGTTCGTCTGACGGCACCATCTTCGGGATCGGAATTTGCCGGCGGGCCATGCGCGCCAACATCCCAATCGCCGACCTTTCCGGAAACCTGCGCTTAATATTGATGAAGATGTGATCTCTCTGCGGCTCCGCCTCTCTGCGTGAGAACTTTTTTCGCGCCGCTTTCCCGATGCCGGATATCTGACGCGGTCCGATGCGCGCAGGATGCGCGCGGTCCCAAATGCGCTTCGACGCGCGCCGGAAATGGCATGCCCTTCTTATTTACCCGCTGGGTCGCTCCTCAGATATGCAGCGCGCGCTTGTCGGCGTCGAGCACGGATTCGTGCATCATCTCCGACAGCGTCGGATGCGGGAAGATCACCGTCGCGAGATCGGCATCGGTGGCTTCCAGCGTGCGCGCGATGGTGTAGCCCTGGATGAGTTCCGTCACTTCCGCGCCGATCATGTGCGCGCCCAGCAATTCGCCGGTGTCCGCATCGAACACGGTTTTGACGAGCCCCTCGGCATCGCCCAGCGCGATTGCCTTGCCGTTGCCGATGAAGGGAAAACGACCCACCTTGATCTTGCGGCCTGACGCCTTCGCCGCCGCTTCCGTCATGCCGACGCTGGCGACCTGCGGCCAGCAATAGGTGCAGCCGGGCACTTTGGACGTATCCAGCGGATGCACGCCCTTCACGCCCGCGATGCGTTCGGCAACGATGACCCCTTCATGCATGCCCTTGTGCGCCAGCCATGGCGGACCGACGAGATCGCCGATGGCATAAAGTCCGGCAACGCCCGTCTCGCCCCATTGATTAATGACGACATGCGTCTTGTCGACCTTCACGCCGGCCTGTTCCAGCCCGATATTCTCGACATTGCCCACGATCCCCACCGCGAGAATGACGCGATCGACCGTCAGCGTTTCCGTGGCGCCGTCCTTCGCCCTCAGCGTCGCGGTGACGCTGTCCTTGCCGCGTTCGAGTTTGGCAACCGTCGTCGCGGTCTTGATCTTCATGCCCTGTTTGGCGAACGCCTTGGCCGCGAGTTGCGAAATCTCTTCGTCCTCCACCGGCAGCACGCGATCGAGCACCTCGACCACCGTCACCTCCGAGCCGAGCGTGCGATAGAAACTGGCGAATTCGATGCCGATGGCGCCCGAGCCCACGACCAGCAGCGACTTGGGAAACATCTTCGGGACCATGGCGTGCATGTAGGTCCAGATCAGTTCGCCGTCCGGCTCGAGGCCCGGCAGCGTGCGCGCGCGCGCCCCCGTCGCCAGAACGATGTTCTTTGCCTCGACGGTCGCAGTCTTGCCGTCCTTCGTGACGTCGACCCTCCCCGGGCCGGCGAGCTTTGCGTCGCCGGCGATGACGGCGATCTTGTTCTTGCGCATGAGAAACGCGACGCCGTTCGAAAGCTGCGCCGACACCTTGCGCGACCGTTCGACGATCTTTGCCAGATCGAAGCGGAGATTGTCCGCCGCGAATCCGAACTCGCCGAGGCGGTGCATCAGGTGCCAAATTTCCGACGACCGCAGCAGCGCCTTCGTGGGGATGCATCCCCAATTCAGGCAAATGCCGCCAAGCTTGTCGCGCTCGATGATGGCCGTCTTCAGGCCGAGTTGCGCTGCACGAATGGCGCAGACATAGCCAGCGGGCCCGGAACCGATCACGATGACATCATATTGTTCGGCCATGGGCCTCTCCCGTCACAGATTCAACAGGCTGTAGATGATGATCGTCCCGAACGCACTCGGCAGAATACAAAATGCATAAATGAAACCGACGGATGCGAACTTGGCGCCGGTCCAGAGCCAGCCCTGGCGGTAAAAATGCTTCATCGCGAGGTACAGGTACGCCCCGAACCAGAGCGCCGCAACGGTCGCAACAACTCCTGCCGGGATAATCTGCGCGACGGCCGCCGAGATCAGCAGCAGCGCAAAACCGAACGTGTGAACGTTCAGCGAAAAGACAAGATGATCCACAAAAAAGAATTCCTTCCGCTGGCGCCAATAGAAACCTGCAAGCAGCAACGCGAAGAGCGGCAGGAGCACCAGCAGCACGCGCGGAATCCACTCCGTGAGCGGCCCGTTGATTGCCGCCGGATCGGTCGCCAGCACCTTGAACATGCGCGCGACGTGTTCGCTGATCCATGCGCCGAGGCTGCGTTTTCTGGCGTCCGCCTTCCGAAGCTCTGCGTCCATATCTGCTAGAATCTTCGCCGGAGCGTGGCCCGGCTTGACGGAACCAAAGCGCGCGAAAAAATGCGGCTGCGTGGTCACGGTGAGATTGGTTGACCCGTCCGCCTTCATGCGTGGAACCGGAGTGTGCGGCACGTCCTTGTCTGACAGATAGACGTTGCCGTTGTTGTCCGCCGTGAAGCCGTCCATCAGCTCACGAACGCCGTTCTTGATGACATAAACGTTGTGAGCCTTGTCGGTGACGTAAACTGTTGAGACGCTGACAAGCTGCAGTTGGAGAATCGCAATTCCTGCGATGGAGAGAGTGAGGAAGAAAATCAGCGTGACGAACAAATAGAGCCGCACCGGCGGCACATACCGTTGCGTGCGCCCTTCGCGAAAGGCGACCGACAACTCTCCGGGCTGCGCCATGAGTGCTCTGGCGGTTCTCAGTATTCTGCTGTCGAAGCTGACAATCTCCCGCATGAAATCGCTGAGAAGGATGCGCACCGAACGGCGGTGCGTGTTGCGCGATTGACCGCAAACGGCGCAGAAGGGGCCCACGACCGGACCGCTGCAATTGGCGCATTTGGCCGCGTGCGCGCCATGATCTACCAGTGCGGAAGCGACCATCTCGATCGCGGCCGCGCCGCCCAGTTCGGCGATGGCGCCAAAATCGTCGGTCATCGTGCGCTACAAGAGCATGGCTGCCGGTTCTTCGACGAATTGTTTGAATGCGTCCAAAAACCGCGCACCGGTAGCGCCGTCGATCACCCGATGGTCGCACGACATGGTCACGCTCATCACGGTCGCAATTTCGATCTTCCCGTCCCGAACGATGGGGCGCTGTTCGCCGGCGCCCACGGCAAGAATTGCGGCCTGCGGCGGATTGATCACGGCGGTGAAGTCCTTAATTCCAAACATGCCGAGATTGGAGATCGAAAACCCGCCACCCTCGTATTCGGAGGGTTTTAGCTTCTTCGAGCGAGCGCGCTCGGCCAATGACTTCACTTCGTTGGAGATCGCGACAAGTCCTTTGTCTTCGGCGCGAAAAACGATGGGCGTGATGAGGCCGAAACCGAGGGCCACCGCGACGCCGATATCCGCATGCCTGTGGCGCAGCATCGCCGTATCGGTCCAACTGGCGTTGACCGCGGGAACACGCATCAAGGCAAGTGCTGCCGCCTTCACGACAAAATCGTTGACGGAGAGCTTGTAGGCGCCCTCGCCCTTCGGTGCCCGCTCGTTCAGGCGCACACGCAGACCAACCAGTTCATCGATTCTGCAATCGACCGTCAGATAGAAATGCGGGATGAGCGTCTTCGCCGAGCTGAGTCGCCTGGCAATCGACTTGCGCATCGAGTCGTGCGGAATTTCCTCGTAGTCGTCCGGCTTGTAGAAGAGCCGTGCATCCGGCAACGGCGCGATTTCGGCAAGATTGGCGGACGCTGAAGATTGCGGTGCCGCCGTTGCCTGCGCGGCTGGCGCTTTACGGGGCGCACCGGATCTTCCGGCTGCGTCAACATCGGCTTTGACGATCCGGCCCCGCGGACCCGACCCTTGCAGGGTCGAGATATCGATTCCGGCTTTTTGAGCGAGGCGCTTCGCGAGCGGCGACGCAATGATGCGTTTGTCCGCTTCAGCAGATTTGGCAGGTGCCGCCGCGCTCTCCGTTTTTGCGGGCGCAGCTGCCGGAGCCTCCGTTCTTGTCGGCTCCGCCTTTCCGTTACCGGATGATGCCCTGGTCGAGGCTTTGGCCGCTGCGGGCTGCGCCTCCTCCGACACGGCCTGCTTGATCGACTGCATCGCGGATGCGATGTCGACGTTACCGGCGTTCTCGCCTTCACCGACCAATAGAGCGATGGGCTGATTCACCTTCACGCCTTCCGTGCCCTCCGGAATCAATATCTTGCCGATGCGGCCTTCATCGACGGCTTCGAATTCCATCGTCGCCTTGTCGGTTTCGATCTCGGCCAAAATGTCGCCCGAGCG
>JBEKLN010000017.1:0-120642 GCA_050010175.1 Rhizomicrobium sp. | reverse complement strand
ACCTTCGCACATGACAGCGTTCTGAGCGACCGCATCATCAGATTGGCAATTGCGGTGCATCGACAACTCGGGCCAGGTCTCCTGGAATCAGCTTACGAAGAATGTCTGTGCTTCGAACTCAAGCAAAACGATATTGCATATCAACGCCAGGCCCCCCTGCCTGTCGTTTATAAGACTGTTCGACTGGATTGCGGTTACAGAATGGACGTCGTGGTCGATGGAAAGCTGATTCTCGAAATCAAATCCGTTGAACATCTTCTGCCAATCCATGAAGCACAGATGCTCACTTATCCGCGCCTTAGCGGCCTGAAAGTCGGTTTGTTGATGAACTTCAACAGCGTCGTCTTGAAAGACGGCTTGCGCCGATTCGTGTTGTGAATCTCATCTCCGTGTCCTCCGTGTCTCCGTGGTGAAACCGAAGACCATGCACTCGATAAATTACGCCGAACTCGCTGTCACCACGAATTTCTCGTTCCTGCGCGGCGCATCGCAGCCCGGAGAACTCGTCCATGCGGCGGCGCTTCAGGGTCATGACGCGATCGGCATTGCCGACAGGAACACGCTGGCCGGCGTGGTGCGCGCCTATGCGGCACTCGACGATCTCCCATCGGAAAAGAAACCGAAACTTCTCGTCGGCGCGCGGCTGGCCTTCCAAGATTCGACACCCGACATTCTTGTCTATCCCACGGACCGCGCGGCCTATGGGCGTCTGTGCCGGCTGCTCAGCCTGGGCAAGCTGCGCGCGAAGAAAGGCGAGTGCGATCTCTTCATCGGCGATCTCGACGCATTCCAGGAGGGCCAGCTCTTCGCCGTCATGCCGCCGCGCCATCCGGGCCGCGAAACGGCCGATGCGCTGTCGCGCGTGGCCGGCATGGCGCATGACAGGCTCTGGCTTGCGGCCGCCATGCTGCATCATGGCGACGATCAGAGGCGTCTTGCGAAGCTGAAACGCCTGGCGCGCACGGCGAACGTGCCGCTGCTGGCCGTCAACGACGTTCTTTATCATGATGCCAAACGGCGCGCGTTGCAGGATGTCGTCACCTGCATTCGCGAGCATGTGACGCTCGATACCGCCGGGCGATTGCTCGAAGCCAATGCAGAGCGGCACTTAAAACCGCCCCGGGAAATGGCGCGGCTGTTCCGCGATGCGCCGGACGCCATCGCCGAGACCATCCGTTTCGCCGAACGCATCCAGTTTTCGCTCGGCCAACTCAAATACAATTATCCCGACGAGCCGGTGCCGCCCGGCAAGACCGCGCAAGGCCATCTCGAAGACATCACCTGGGAAGGTGCGGCGCAGCGCTATCCGCATGGCGTTTCCGCCAAAGTCCGCGCCACGCTCGAGAAGGAGCTGGCGCTGATCGGCAAGCTGCAATACGCGCCCTATTTCCTCACGGTGCACGACATCGTCCGTTACGCGAAGAGCCGGGAGATTCTCTGTCAGGGCCGCGGCTCCGCGGCGAACTCCGCCGTCTGTTTCGTGCTCGGCATCACCTCCGTCGATCCCGACCAGATCGACGTGCTGTTCGAACGGTTCATCTCCGAAGAACGAAAAGAGCCGCCGGACATCGACGTCGATTTCGAGCATGAGCGGCGCGAAGAGGTGATCCAGTGGATCTACGAACGCTACGGCCGCCATCGCGCCGCCATCGCCGCAACCGTGATCTGTTACCGTCCGCGCAGCGCCATCCGCGACGTGGGCAAGGCATTCGGTCTCACGGAAGATGTGACCGCCGCACTTGCCGGCAACGTATGGGGAAGCTGGGGGGATTCGATAGATGTTCCTCCCCCGCCTGCGGGGGAGGTGTCGAGCGATGCAAAGCATCGCGAGACGGAGGGAGCCGCCCCCTCCACCTCAAGCGGGAGAGGAAAAGGATCGTTCGATCCCAACAATGCCACGATCGCCCGCGCGGTTTCGTTCGCCAACCAGTTGATGGGATTTCCGCGTCACCTGTCGCAGCATGTCGGCGGCTTCGTGCTGACGCAGGACCGGCTCGACGAGACCATTCCCATCGGCAATGCCGCGATGGACGACCGCACCTTCATCGAATGGGACAAGGACGACATCGACACGCTGTGCATCATGAAGGTGGATGTGCTGGCGCTGGGCATGCTCACCTGCATCCGCAAGGCGCTCGACCTGATCGCCGGCCACGGCGGCGCACGCTACGAACTGGCCACCATCCCGCGCGAAGACCCTGCCGTCTATCGCATGCTCTCGAAGGGCGATTCCATCGGCGTCTTCCAGGTGGAAAGTCGCGCGCAGATCAACATGCTGCCCAGGCTGAAGCCGGTAGAGTTCTACGATCTCGTCATCGAAGTGGCGATCGTGCGGCCCGGGCCCATCCAGGGCGACATGGTGCATCCTTACCTGCGCCGGCGAAGCGGCAAGGAGCCCGTGATCTTTCCCTCTCCGTCGCCCGAACACGGACCGGCTGACGAACTCGTGCATGTGCTCGGCCGCACCAAGGGCGTGCCCCTGTTCCAGGAACAGGCGATGAAGCTTGCCATCGTCGCGGCAAAATTTACCGCCGACGAAGCCAATGGTCTCAGGCGCGCCATGGCGACGTTTCGCAATGTCGGCACCATCCACACATTCCGCGACAGGTTCATCGGCAACATGGTGGCGCGCGGCTATGAAGCGGAGTTCGCGGAACGCTGCTTCAAACAGATCGAAGGCTTCGGCACCTATGGCTTTCCGGAAAGCCATGCCGCCGCGTTCGCGCAACTCGTCTATGTCTCCGCCTGGATCAAGCTCCATCATCCGGCCGCATTCGCGGCCGCGCTGCTCAATGCGCAGCCGATGGGCTTTTACGCGCCGGCCGAGATCGTGCGCGATGCGCGCGAACACGATGTGGAGGTGCGCGCCGTCGATGTCAGCCACAGCGGCTGGCACAACACGCTCGAACGCCGCAGCGACGGCACGCTCGCGCTGCGTCTGGGCATCCGCCAGATCGACGGCTTCCGGGAGGAGTGGGCGAAGGGGCTGGCAACCATCACCTTTCCGCCGGAGCCCCACCCTCCCCTTGAGGGAGGGTCGAAACCTTCTTTGAGCGACAGCGAGAAGAAGATTTCGGGGAGGGGTGTCGCTGCAACATCACCCCTCCCCGAAGTTTGTTTTCGCGCTAACGCGCGAATCCAAACTTCGACCCTCCCTCAAGGGGAGGGTGAGAAGATTTTCGATTCCCTCTCCCGCCGCCTCTCCAAGCGCGCGCTGATGCTGCTGGCGGAGGCCGATGCGTTTCGTTCCTGGGGAATGGATCGCCGCGAAGCGCTGTGGGCCGTGCGGCGGTTGAGCGGCGACGACGAACTGCCGCTCTTTGCCGCGCGCAATATCCGCGCCGAGCCGGAGGAATCCCTCGCACCGTTGCCGGCGATGCCGCTCAGCGAGCATGTGCTGGCCGATTACCAGACCGTGCGCCTGTCGCTCAAAGGCTACCCCATGCAATTCCTGCGTAGAATGTTCGAGAGCGAACGCGTGATGAGCTGTGCGGAAATCACCGCGGGACGCGATGGTCAAAAAGCGCGTTGCGCCGGAATCGTGCTCGTCCGCCAGCGGCCCGGCGAAGGCAAGGCCATCTTCATCACGCTCTCCGACGAAACCGGCATCTGCAACGTCGTGCTGTGGGCGCGCACCTTCGAACAGTTCCGAAAAGACGTGATGGGTTCGCGCCTGCTGCTCGTGGAAGGCCGCATCCAGAAGAGCCCGGAAGGCGTCGTGCATCTGATGGGCGAGAAACTCTCCGACCGCACGCATGAACTGGATCGCCTGTCCGAAGACAAAGTGCGCCCGCAACTCTCCCGCGCCGACGGCCCCACCCATGGCGAACGCCCCGACGACCGTCCCCGCCACAGCCATCCCCGCAACGTGCGGGTGCTGCCGAAGTCGCGGGATTTTCATTGAAAGGCCACGACAGCTGCGCAGTGAACGGAATGCTGTATTCTGCCCAGAATTCAGGCGAGGCAAGGCGATGGGACGTTTCGCGTACGCCGTCCCGGCATTGGTATTCGCAGGCCAAGAGCACGCAAACTTCGCGGTGCCGTGCGGCAGGAAGGTCTGGTCGCCGACGCTTTAGTCGGCGTTCGGCCCGAAGCCCTGAGGCGCGTCTTACGGAAGCTGAATTGAATGTCGCGAATCTCTGCAACCTCTGCAGGAAAGACAAATTGTGTCGGCCCATGTTGGGAATTCTGACTATAGTCAAACTCGCTGTGTTTTGGTCGCAATATAAAGAACAACAGCCGTTGACAAACGTGAACCCGGGAACGCGAACTGACGCGCATGGTCTTGATATCGCCCGGCAGCAACAATTTCCTTGCGACACGGCGTCCGAACTGATTTCAGCATAGCAACGTGCGATTTGAACAGGTCATCCGGCTCATGAGCGACATCAAGCCTTCCGAGCGATCTCTCAACTTGTTTCTCTTTTCGTGCGTCGCGATCCTGGTCGGCGTCGTCACGGGTTTCGGCGCCATCCTTTTTCGCGCGCTGATTTCGCTCGTGCACAACCTGCTTTTTCTGGGTCAGTTTTCCGCTGTCTACGATGCCAATGTATACACGCCAGCGTCTCCGTGGGGTGCATGGGTAATCCTTGTGCCGGTCATCGGCGGCATGGGCGTTGTGGCGCTCGTCAACACCTTCGCGCCGGAAGCGCGGGGGCACGGCGTTCCCGAAGTCATGGATGCCATCTTCTACAAGGAAGGACGCATCCGGCCGGTCGTCGCCATCGTAAAGTCGCTCGCCTCGGCCCTCGCCATCGGCAGTGGCTCGGCGGTCGGTCGCGAAGGTCCGATCATCCAGATCGGCGCGTCTCTCGGTTCCAGCATGGGCCAGATGATCCGGCTCGAAGCGTGGCAGCGCATCACGCTGGTGGCTGCGGGCGCGGGCGCTGGCATTGCCGCCACGTTCAACACGCCGATCGGAGGCGTAATCTTCGCTGTCGAACTCATGATGCCGGAAGTGAGCACGCGGACGTTTCTGCCCGTGGCGCTCGCCACCGGCACTGCCACCTTTATTGGCCGGCTGTTTTTCGGCCCGCGCCCGGCCTTCAACGTTCCCGACGTCGGCATTCTCCCCGTTCACGCGTCCGACGTTTATCTGCTGGTCGCCTATGCAGCGCTCGGCGCTGTTGCCGGCGTCGGCGCGACAGGTTTCATCCGTGGGCTACATCTTGCCGAGGAGAAGTTCGAGCGGATTGCGAACCCTTATCTGCGCCACGCCATCGGCATGGCGATTGTCGGCTCGATGATGTATGCGTTTCTGCGCTTTTCCGGCCACTACCAGATCGATGGAGTCGGTTATTCCACGATCCAGTCGGTGATGATGGGCGGCCTCATGGCTGCGCCGTTCCTGGCGCTTCTGTTTGCGTCCAAGCTCCTGGCTACTTCGCTGAGCCTGGGCTCGGGGTCTTCGGGCGGCATTTTTTCACCGTCGCTCTATATGGGCGCGACGCTTGGCGGTGCGTTCGGCGCACTGCTGCTTACGGCGTTTCCTGCGGCCGGCATCAGTGTTCCCGCTTTCGCGATGGTAGGCATGGCCGCGATGGTGGGTGGCGCCACGGGTGCCGCGATGACCGCCGTCACGATGATCTTCGAGATGACGCTCGATTATTCCATCGTCATGCCGATGATCATCGCGGTAGCCGTCAGCATAGGCTGCCGCCGCGTGCTGTCGGCCGAAAACATCTACTCGATCAAGCTGCTCGCGAGACGCCACTTCATCCCGAAGGCACTCCACGCGAACATGTTTCTCGTTCGCCGCGCCGCCGATGTGATGGACAGGGACGTCATGGTGCTGCCCGATACGATGGCGTTCGATGAATTTCTGCGGTTGCCGGATCACGGCGGCCGGATGCGCCATGTCGTGGTCACCCATGACGACACCATCGCGGGCGTGCTGCGGGTGAACACCGCTCTCAGGCGCGGGCTGGAAGGTGCATTCACCGGACTGACGCTGGGCGAAGTTGCAAGCCGGGATTTCACGATCGCGCGCGAGGCCGACATCATGTTCAACACCATCGGTCGCATGTGGCGCCGGAAAGCCACGATGGCTGTGGTTGTGGCTGCGGGAGGCAGGATTCCGCGAAGAGGCAGCGTCCTGGGTCTGATAACGAAGGAACACATTGCGGATTCAGTCGCGGAAAGCATCAAGCACTACGCGGCTTCTGACGCGATGCTTTGACCTGTTGGCTGAGCGTACCCGACTCGAATTGTCCAACCGGATGACTTGCGCGGTGCAGGCAGTTTGCCGAAGGGTAACTCCTGCGTCTCCAGCCGGTCAGGCGTCCTCGCGCCGCTTTCGCCGTTGCAGTTTGTGGAGGCCGTCCAGATCGCGGATCTGAATGAGGCGTGCCGTCACACGACGCACCAGGCCTTCGCGCTCCAGCCGCAGAAAGCCGCGAGCGACGGTTTCGGGTGCGGTGCCGATGTAGTCGGCGATGTCGAACCGCGTGAGCGGCAGCGTGACTTCCGCGCGAACTTCGTCGAAGAAGGCCGGATGGTTGGCGAAATCGAGAAGCAACGAAGCGAGCCGCTGGCTCGTGTTCTGTTGTCCCAGGATCATGATGCGGCGCTGCGCCTCGCGCAGATCGAACGCCACCCGATTGAGAAGATTCAGTTGCAGAGAGGGCTCGCGAGTCATGAGATGGCGCAGTTTCTCCCAGGGCACGCGATAGAGCGTCGACTCGCAGGCAACTTCGGCCGAATTCACGTAGATTCCTGCGTCCGGCAATCCAAACAGGTCGCCCGGAAGCATCAGGGTCAGAACCTGCCTGCGCCCGCCGTTGGAATGACGGCTGATGCGCACCACGCCCGCGGCGACCGAGTACACGAAATGGGCATCTTCACCTTCCGCAAAGATCGTGCTTCCGCCGCGGCGATATTCGAGCACTGTCGCGATGTCCCGGAAGGCATCCTGTTCCTTGCGGGACAGAAGATTTTCGATCTTCGGCTGCGGGTCGCGCTCCCGATCGAACAGGCGGGCGCGGATTTCCGGCAGTCGCGGTCTCGCGGCGGTCATGGGCAAAGTACGCATCGATTTTCCGGACGGATCAAGCGGGACTCACGGCTCCGCCGCAACGCGCAAAATAGCCGGAAATCCTGACTACAGTCAGAGAATTCTTCGAGAACCATCCACACAGTCAAGTGGGGCGCTTGAGAAAGTGCGGCTGCTTGAGAGAGCGCGATCGCCATGTCGATCTGCAAAGGGAGGGGATTCATGAAAAGAACACCTGGTCTTGGATTGCTCGCATCCGTGTGCGCGTTTTCGCCTGCATTCGCAGGCCACGTGCCGGTTCTGTCGGGAAACTACGTCTATACGGCCGATCAGGCGTGTTATGGACAAGGCGGCACCTGGGAGTTCAACCAGACCACCGCAATCGCCAACTTCAACCCGTCCACGGGCACAGCGACCTTAAACGGCTATCAGTCATCGGGCGCGCCGCCCACGCTCAGCCCGCTGTCGGACAGCTCGTCCTATTCGAACACTGCGACAACGATCACGGTCAACGGGACGACGTTTGAGGCCTTCTATGGCAAGGCTTCGAAGAAAGTCGCCTCCTATGTGTCGTTCATCGGCATCAACGGCGGCCAGGGCGCCACGTGCGAATACCACGCGTGGATGTGGCCGCAATAAATCGCCGGCTGACTCTCAGGAAATGTCTGCGGAAAGTCCGTGCGACGGAGTTTTCGTTATAAATAGGAAATCTCTGACTATAGTCAGAGCAAGTTCTGCGGGTTCCTGTGAATACACGAGCGATTTCGTCCGCGGGTGCCGCGACTCTCACGCGTGCCTGCGCTGCTGTCAGGGGAATCCTCAATGCGCCATAGTTCGAAAGTTCACCTTCCGGCATTTGTCTGTGCCGCAATCGCTCTGGCCGGATGTGCGTCGAAGCCGCCCCCGGCGGCGCAGAACACGCAACCCGCCGCGGCAGCCGCGACGCCGGTCGCGCCCGTCGGCTCTTCGATTCTTCCGGGCAGTGCGAAGGATTTTCAGGTCAATGTCGGCGACACCGTGCATTTCGACTATATGCGTGCCGACATCGGCGACGAGGCTCGTTCGATTCTGCAGCGGCAGGCGGCATGGCTGAACAAATATCCCGCAGTGAAAGTCACGATCGAAGGACACTGCGACGAACGCGGCACCCGGGCGTACAATCTCGCGCTCGGCGCCAAGCGCGCCGAAGCCGTCAAAGAGTATTTGGCGAGCATTGGTGTCGCCGTCGCGCGCGTAGGCACGATTTCATACGGCAAGGAACGTCCGGTGTGCGTCGAGTCCGACGAGACGTGCTGGGCGAAGAATCGTCGCGGCGTCACGACCCTGTCCGCAGGTGCCGCCTCCTGACATCGGGCCGGACTTCGGGGGGCAGACCGGATTGTGCGAAAGCAAAGGGTTCTGATCGCCGGCGCCGGCATCGCCGGTCCGACGCTTGCGTACTGGTTGCTCGAAGGCGGCTTCGAGCCGGTCATCGTCGAGCGCGCTCCGAAATTTCGCGAAGGCGGTTTCATCGTCGACTTCTGGGGCGTGGGGTACGATGTCGCCGACCAGATGCAATTGCTGCCGGCGCTGCGGAGCAGGGGATATGTGAACGACCGTGCGGTGTTCGTTCGCGCAGACGGAACGGAGCGCAGCAGTTTCGGCGGCGGCGCGCTTCGCCGTTCGCTCGGAGACCGGTTCCTGAGCATCCGGCGCGGCGATCTGGCCCAACTCCTCCATGAAAGCGTGCGTGACAGAATCGAAACGCGCTTCGACGAAGAGATCGCAACATTCGACCAAACGGCGGCCGGAGTTGACGTCCTGTTCGGCTCCGGCCGAAGGGAATGTTTCCACAGCCTTGTGGGTGCCGACGGTCTTCATTCCCGCGTGCGCGCGGAGATGTTTCTTCCGCAACCAGCCGTCGAACGCTATCTGGGATACTACGCCGCCGTGTTCGTAGCGAAAGCTTATTCGCGCCGAACCGACCGAACCTACCTCAGCTATGCTGCGCCGGGCCGGCAGATCAGCCGCTTTGCGTTGCGTGACGACGAGACCGGGTTTCTGTTCGTCTTCCGAAAAAAGACTTTCGATCGGGGGTTCGCGGCCGATCTGACCGCGCAAAAACAGGCACTTCTCGACGTATTCCATGCGGAGACGTGGGAAGAATGGCCCGAAATCCGGAAACACCTCGAGGCGTGCAGCGACCTCTATTTCGATGCGGTGGCGCAGGTGGAAATTCCCGCGTGGTCGAAAGGTTGTGTTGGTTTGGTCGGCGATGCGGCCTGCTGCCCTTCGCTGCTGGCCGGAGAGGGTGCCGCCTTCGCGATCGCGGGCGCGTACATACTTGGACGAGAAATGGCGGCCGCGCAGGGCGACCATGCCGCTGCGTTCATGTCCTACGAACGCCGGTTCCGTCCGTTTGTCGAACGCAAACAACAGTCTGCCCGCGCATTCGCGTCGAGCTTCACTCCGGCAACAACGCTGGGACTCAACGTCCGCGACATTGTTCTTAAACTGACGGCTGTTCCTTTCGTCGCAGACTTGCTGATGCGTCGATTCGTGACGGACCGCTTTTCGCTACCCGAGTATTAGACAGGCAATCCGCTGCGGTCTGAGCGGTCCGGCCCGGCGGCCGATGGTGTTGGCGCTCGTTTTGCCTATTCGGGGGAACGATTGCCTGAGCGTCGGTCTCGATTGCCAAACGACCCCAAGGGCCAGCCGTGCGCAGAATACGGGATATGAAATCCAGTTTCCCGGCTTCTTCAGAAGCGTTGGACGGGAAATGAATTGACCGCCCTCCTATTCTGGCGTCGTGCACCTGATGGGCAAGAAACTCACCGAACGCACGCATGAACTGGATCGCCGGTCCGAAGGCAAAGTGCGCCCGCAACTCTCCCGCGCCGACGGTCCCACCCATGGCGAACGCCCCGACGACCGTCCCCGCCACAGCCATCCGCGCAACGTGCGGGTGCTGCCGAAGTCGCGGGATTTTCATTGAACACCACGGAGACACATGCGGCGCGTGTTTCTGATAGTCTCTGGACAGTTGGACAATGGCGTACCAATACCGTGACGGTATGAATTTGTCCTAATTAGCGGGTGCAGTCCTTATCACAGTCACCGCATTGAGATGCGGCCAAGGAGGGTCGCTCAAACAAAACGCCTAGCACCGGCCACATCGTCTGAACGTGCAAGGCGAAGCCGGGCTTACTCGCCAACGTTATTGGCGGAAAATTGCCACCAATTTCCAGGCTCTCTAAGATTACTAAATCCTCTCCTCCGGACCGAAGGCGCTTGAAATAGCGGCTACCGGAAGAATCCTCGGCAATGATGGGCTGGCCCTCCAATTTCTTGCACGCTTCGGACAGAGGCAGAGGGTTTGCGATAATAAGAAATTGTTTGTCCAACGCGAGAGGCTCGGCGCTGTAGCCATCCACACTGACCAAGCCCTGCATATTGGCGAATGCCGCCTTCACATGAGAGTCTCCGCCGCAATCGCAGACCTCTTCATCACCTGCTTTGCCAAGGCCCGCTTTCCCGTGGTCGTAGAGAACTCCAATAATTTTTTGCATCGTCAGAGTAGATAATTTCGCCACAACAGGAGCGGCGATCATCCGAGGATTGATCGCATTCGCTGTCAAGACCGCCACATCAGAATGATTATCTGCAATCTCCAAACGACGCGCCATAAGCCGATCTTCGCTGCGCGCCACAACCAGAGACTTCGCAGTCGGCTTCCTAAACTCGCTGACGAGCAGAAGGTCACCGGGTCTGGCAATCGGCTCCAAGGTGGGCGTAGTGAGGCGGTAGATCACATTGCTCTTGAGTTCGATGACCTCCTTTGCCTTACCGTCGATTGTAAGATTGACACAACCATCCGCAGCTTTGCCGTCGCTCAGGGCTGCGGCGGAACCTACAAGTGGCAGCTTGATCGCACCGACAGCAGCCTTGCGCCCTTCCGGCAACGAAACCGTTGGGGGCATCGCATGTAATGCCGTCAGTCCGCCATGCAAAGCTCGATGCTCGCGCACGATCCGGAAAGCCTTTTCCAAGGCGGCGCGCAGTGGTTTAGTCCAATACGCCTGCACATCCGCGGCCTCTGCCATTCCCATAGCGGCGCCGTCGGAATGGTGGGCCTTTTCGATGAACTTGATTTCCTTCACATTCTTGCCAAGTACATTAGCGAGTACCTCGAACGCATCGCGTGCCCAAGGTTCATGCTTGGCATTATTTAGGACGGTTAGCTTTTCGCGAGAGCTTCCCAATACAAGAGTTGGAACATCGACATCTTCGCCCCGCAGCATCAGCTTAAGCATGCCTTCAACATAAACCCGCACCGCCCCCATATAGTCCTGAGCCGCCTTCTGCGTCTTTTCCGCCTGCACGCGTTTCCAGCGGCGGTCCAACTCGTCACCTTCGAATACACCGACGTGACCAAGCTCCGCGCCGGCAGATGAAATGAGCGCCTTGCGCCCAACCACTCCATCAACCGCCAGAAAGGAAAGGAACTGTTCGTCATGCGACGAAAGAATGACTTGCACGCCGGGCGCCTTGGACTGCAGCTTCGCGATATATTCCGCCCACCGATGGCGGTGGATGGTATCGAAGGTTTGTTGAGGATCATCCAGAACCATGAGTGGAAATACATCGTCGCCCATCTGCTCAACGGCTTCTTCCCGTAAGGCAAAGATGAACGCCCAAAGAATGCCCCGTATCCAGGACGTGTTCGCAACGAGCGTCGCATCAATGCGTATTTCGCTGCCCAACTGCCCTCGCACGACGAGGCCAGCTTTCTTTTCAAGAGTTGCGCTGTCGAACTTGAGCGTATCTGACAGATAATTCGCACTATGGATCTGCCCGATTCTACTCGAAAGATCGTTTAGAGCATCGCGTGCCTGGGCTTCGGCCATATTCCCTAAGCTTTTGAGCGGCACCAGCGCTTCGGCAATCGCCTGTCTCTGTTCAAGCTCTTTCTCAATCTTCCTAGCAGCAACACCCTGCTTCCACGCGGACCGCATGGCTTCGGCGCCCAGCCGGAAGGGTTCGGCTTCGCCCAGCGACTTGGCGATGCGGCTGATGTGGGCAGACAGGGGCTCTGGATCGGTGGCGGGGATCGTTCCGTCCGGCAGCGGGTCCGCCGCCGACAGTTCCTTCCACCAGTTCAGCCATATTGGGCTCGCTGCTCGGAACCACTCGGCCAGATTCGATAGCCTCTCAATCTTCGCGATGCGGTCCAAGAGCTTTGCAGTGCCGGACACTGCTTCCTTCTCCGCGACTAGCACCGTCAATTCGGTCGTCGGCGCGCTCGCTAACGCCGCTTTTGCGAGCGCACCTGCCTTTGCAAGGTACTTCTGATAGCGTTCCGCAGTGACGAACGCATCCTCGAATGCGTTCGCAAGCTCGGCGCGAGGCTGTGACGCGACATCCTCCGAAAGATAACGCCGTATCGTTTGCGGCACGATGGCTTCTAGGTCAGCCATGATGCCCGTCACGTTATCCGACAGCTTGCGCGTGGCAGCCTCACCAGCGCTTTGAAGCTCGGCCAATTCGGCCTGGAGATCAGGCTTATCCTTGATCGAGTGCTGGCATGTGGGGCATTCGTCAATCGTCCCGCCGCCGTGCTCGGCATGCCAGCGCGCCGCTGACGCCTTCAGCCGATAGCGCGTGTCCGACTGTGCCTTGTTGTGGAATTCGATGGCCGCGGCGAGGGCGACACGCGCGTCCACAATCGCCTGCGCCACCTCTTGCCGAACTTCCACTGGTAGCGCCTTGGCGATGCTCTCGAAACTCTTCCAGCTCTGCAGGCCAGCCAGCCCGGAAGCGATGTCTGCTTCGGCTCCCGAAAGCGCAACGGCGACTTGTTTCTGAGTTTGTGCGTCGGCCAAGTCCAGACTAGGCGCAAGGTCGTTTGAAACTACCTTTGTTAGGTCTCCAGCTTTGTCGATTTGCTCCTTCCCGAACTTCGCCATCGCGCCGTTCGAGTCATCGGTATCTGCGATCTTGAAATCCGGAACAATGACGTTTACGGCCGTCAAAGCGACCCGCGCGGCTTCGATCTGCTTATCAAACTCGGATTTCGCGGAGGCCAGTTCGATCTTCTTGTAGGACAGATAATCACGACCGCTATGGCAAAGGCCTTGGATGAATGCTCCCAATTCAATGAGGTCGTCCAGACCGGTTAGCGTCTGTACCGCGTCCGTCAGCTTGCCCCGACCCTCATCGAAGCGAAGTTTGGGCAGTCTGGACGGCATCAAAAGGCCAGCTTCCAACAGCGTCGATGGTATGGTGAGTTGGGGATCGACGACATGCGTCATCTTCTTCCCGTCATATGTTCGGCGAACTGTAGCCTTTTTGCCCGCTGGGTTCGTGAAGGTGAGCTCTACGCTCACGTTCGGCCCAAACGGCAGTTCCATCAGCTCGTTCGGATAGGTTGCAACCGGCGGCCAATCGCCCGCTTTACTACTCGCGATACCAAAAACTGGTCTTAGTTCATCAGAGGCGGCTTCTGCCTGATCGCGGGGGCGCTCACCCGAAAGCGCCCAGACGATTGCAGCTATGAGCGACGACTTGCCGCTGCCGTTTGGGCCCTCCAAGAGAATGCTATTGCCTTCAAGTTGTAGCTCGAACGGTGCGCCCTTCCAGGCATTTACGCCGCCGAAGCCCTCCGTCTTGATACAGTCGAGCTTCCACGGCCCCGCTTGTGCGGCGGTAGCAGCCGCAACCTGATGCTGGGTCGCGGGATCGCCCGGCGCGATGTAGGCTGCGGCGAGGCTAGTCACACAGTCGTCCGGCAGGCCCTTAACCTCGCGAACCTTTGAGGAAAGCAGATAAGCGAAAAGCCTCCGCTGTTTGGCACTGTCCAGGACTATGGACAACTTCTTGCCAGCCGCATCCTTCCACTCAATTTTTTTGCCTGCGAGAAGAGCTTGTTCGATCTCAGTCCTAGTTAAACGCGCCATTTCCCAGATCCCGCCATGCAACCAGCAATATACGCTCGTTGGTGACTATCGGATAGCGAATCGTGACGGTCGTAAATCAAGACGTTGATGTGGTCGAACTCTTATTAAGTCGAGGTAGGTGGGATCCGGCACCCAGCCCTATCTCCGCCTGCCTGTAAACAGAATGCAACAATTGTTCGCGGGACGAAATCAACGTTCGTTTTGGCTCGCAAGCGGGCATCTCCGGCCCAGCCTCGACTGGCCCGGGCCCACTCAGCTTTCGAATCCCCAGGCAGACGACACAGAGCGGTGACACCGTCACTTGGCGGGCAAGGCCGATGGACGTATCACTCCCGTCTTGCGTTCCCGGTGCTCTCCAGCATGCCCGTGGTGAAACCATGCCTGATTCCAGACACATGCGCGTTGATCGCTATCTCGAACGGATCGGGCTGGAGCGTCCGATCAGGCCGGACCTTGAGTCCCTGCGCGCCATTCATCGTGCGCATCTGATGTCGATCGCTTACGAGAATTTCGACGTCCAGTTCGGCCGGCCCGTCACCATCGACATTCCCGCCATCTACGAGAAGATCGTCGAAAACGGCCGCGGCGGCTGGTGCTACGAGATGAACGGCATCTTCGGCTGGGCGCTCACCGAACTCGGCTTTAAGGTGACCCGCGCCACGGGCGCCGTGATGCGCGAGATGGGCGGCGCCGCCAGCGAAGGCAATCATCTCGTGCTGACGGTCGAACTGGATGAGGGCGTGTATCTGGCCGATGTCGGCTTCGGCGACGGTACGCTTCACCCCTTCGCGGTCCGGCCCGGGGCGTTCGCCGCCAACGGCTTCGACTTCGCTGTGACCCGTGTCGACGAGCACTGGTGGCGGTTTCACAACCATCGTTACAGCGGCGCGCCGAGCTTCGATTTCAATCTCGCGCCGGCCGACGAATCCCTGCTCGCCGCAAAATGCGATTCGCTGCAGCGCGCGCCGGATTCGATTTTCGTGCAGAACCTCATCTGTTTCCGGCACGGGGACTCCGGTTTCGTGGTTCTGCGCGGGCGCGTGCTGCGCGAGGTCACGCCGGAGGGAGTCTCCGAACGCGTGCTGGAGAATGCCGATGAATTCCGGTCGGTCATCGCGGATGTTTTTGCGCTCAACGTTCCCGACGCAGGCTCACTGTGGCCGAAGATCTGCGCCCGACACGCCGAACTGTTCCCGGCGTGACGCGACGGGACGTTGCGGAGCCCGTGCTTCCCGATCTGCTGGCGCCGGGGCTTGCCGTCGTCTTCTGCGGCACCGCGCCGGGCACGGTCTCTGCGGCCCGCAAACAGTATTACGCGCATCCGCAGAACAAGTTCTGGCGCGTGCTGTACGACGTGGGCCTGACGCCGGGGCAACTCAAACCTTCCGAATATGCGCAGCTGCTCGCGCTCGGCGTCGGCCTGACCGATATCGCCAAGCACAGCTCCGGCATGGACAGCGAACTGCCGCGCGGCAGCCTGGGGGCCGATGCGATAGCGGATTTGAGACGCCGCATCGAAAAATTCCGCCCCGCCACTCTGGCGTTCACGAGCCTGACCGGCGGACGCAAGTTTCTGGGACGCGCGGCGGAATTCGGCCCGCAACCGCAGACCATCGGGACGACTGCGATCTGGATCCTGCCCTCGCCGTCTCCCGCCGCGCACTGGAACTGGAAAAACCATTTTCACGTCTGGCAGGCGCTTGCAGACCACATCCGCAAAAGCGCAAATTCCGCCCCGACATGAATTCGACATTTCCAGCACGATGAGCGGCTCTTCCATTCTGCTCGAACCGGACGCGGTCTGGACTCCCGGCGATGCGTCGCCGAGAACCGGCGTCGCGGTGCTGATCAGCGGCGCGCGCATCGCGGCGGTGGGACCGGAACGCGACATCGACGTGCCGCAGGATGCGCTGCGCATTGTGCTTCCCGGGACGACACTGCTCCCCGGGCTGATCGATGCGCACTCGCATCTGTTCCTCCATCCCTACAACGAAACATCGTGGGACGATCAGGTTCTGAAAGAAGCCGAGGCCTATCGCACCTTGCGCGCCGGGAAGCACGCAGGCGAGACGCTCCACGCCGGCTTCACCACCTTGCGCGATCTGGGCACCGAAGGCGCAGGCTATGCCGATGTGGCGCTGAAGCGCGCTATCGAAGAGGGCATAATTCCGGGCCCGCGGCTGTTCGTGGCGACCCGCGCGATTGTCGCCACGGGCTCGTATGGCCCCGCCGCGAAGAACTACCGCACGGATTGCTGTTTTCCCCAAGGCGCCGAAGAGGCGAGTGGCATCGATGAGGTCGTGCGCGCCGTGCGCCACCAGGCGAGCCACGGCGCGGACTGGATCAAGCTTTATGGCGATTATCGCACGGGCCCGAACGGCGAGGTGCAGCCGACATTTTCGCAAGGAGAGCTGAATGCGGCGGTCGAGGCGGCGCATGATTCCGGCCGGCCTGTCGCCGTGCATGCGATGGTCGACGAAGCGATGCATCGCGCGGCACGAGCCGGTGTCGATACCATCGAGCACGGCTATGGCGGCTCCGACGCGACCTTCGCGCTGATGGCGGAGAAAGCCATCGCGTTCCTTCCGACGCTGACGGCGCCGGACGCGATCGGCGAATATTTTCAGGGGCACAAACCCGGCGCCGATCCGACGGAAAAGATGGCACTGGCCGCGGACGGATTTCGCAGAGCCCGCGCGCAAGGGGTGACCATCGGCTGCGGCAGCGACGTCGGCGTGTTCGCGCACGGCACCAATCACCGGGAACTGTCCTGGATGGTGAAGCTCGGAATGACACCCGTCGAGGCGCTCGACGCGGCCACGCGGATCAATGCGACGATTCTGGGCCGGAGCAATGATCTGGGACAAATACGCGACGGTTACCTCGCGGATATCGTCGCGGTAAAAGGCGATCCGGCGCGGGACATCGCGGCCATCGCCAAGGTATGTTTCGTGATGAAGAACGGCGCAGTGGTGCGGCAGGACTTGAGGAAATGATCATGGATACGGCGAAGCTCAAGACATTCATCGACACGATGTGGGACGGCGAAGTCGTGCCCGCTCTGATCGACTACATCCGCATTCCCAATAAGTCGCCGGCCTTCGATCCCGAGTGGGAGACACACGGCTACATGCGCGACGCCGTGGCGCTGTTCGAGCGCTGGGCGCGCGATAAACTTTCCGCGCTCGCGGGGGCCGCATTGAAGGTCGTCCAGCTGCCGGGACGCACGCCGGTGATCTTCATCGACATTCCGGGGAGCGGCGACGACACGATCCTGTTGTACGGCCATCTCGACAAGCAGCCCGAAATGGTGGGTTGGGCGGAGGGCACCGGGCCGTGGACACCGGTATTGCGCGACGACAAATTGTTCGGCCGCGGCGGCGCCGACGACGGCTATGCGATGTTCGCAGCACTCTCCGCCATTCTCGCGCTGCACGAACAGGGCGTTGCGCATGCGCGCTGCGTCGTGCTGATCGAGGCCTGCGAGGAATCCGGCAGCTACGATCTGCCGCATTACGTCGATCATCTCGCCACAGAGATCGGCGATCCCTGTCTTGTCATCTGCCTCGATTCCGGTTGCGGCGATTACGACAGGCTGTGGCTGACGACATCGCTGCGCGGCATGGCGTCGGGCACGCTGACGGTTCGCATGCTGAGCGAAGGCGTGCATTCGGGCGACGCGTCGGGCGTCGTGCCCTCCACCTTCCGCATTCTCACGCAGCTCCTTGCGCGGCTGGAAGATCCCAAGACCGGCGCGATCGTTCCGTCCGCGTTCTATGTGCAGGTACCGCCGCAGCGCGTGCAACAGGCGAAGGATGCAGCGCGCGTTCTCGGCAGGGACATCTACGCGAAGTTTCCCTTCGTCGCCGGCGCCGAGCCGGTGACGGACGATCTGGCGGAGCTTGTGCTCAACCGCACCTGGCGGCCGGAACTCGCGGTGATCGGCATCGACGGCCTGCCCCAGCCGGGGAATGCCGGCAATGTCATGCTGCCCTACACGGCCGCGAAACTGAGCCTGCGTCTTCCGCCCATGCTCGATGGCGCCAAGGCCGCCGCGTCGTTGAAGCCGCTGCTCGAAGCGTCACCGCCCTATGGCGCAAGCGTCGCGTTTTCAGGCAATGATTCAGCCACCGGCTGGAATGCGCCGGCGCTCTCGCAATGGCTGCAGGACTCGGTGATCCGCGCATCGAAAGACGCGTTCGGAACAGAGCCGGCTTATATGGGCGAAGGCGGCACGATTCCGTTCATGGCGATGCTGGGCGAGAAATTTCCCCGGACGCAGTTTGTCGTGACCGGCGTCTTGGGCCCGCACTCCAACGCGCATGGCCCCAACGAATTCCTCCACATCCCGACGGGCAAGCGCGTGAGCATGGTGGTGGCGTCCATCATCGCCGATCAGTTCAAGGCCGCGCGATAGCTCCTGTTTATCAGGCGAAATACAGGGGAAATTTTTCGAGCGCGCCTGTTTGGCGCGCGCGCCGCACGTTTGTTCAATCGAATCAACGACCAGCGCGTATGCCTGTTATGGGCGAAACAGGCGCGCGATCCCTGTTATCGCCTGCAACAACAGGGAACGCGCGGAACGAACGGGTGACGAATGTTTCACGTGAAACATTCGTCAACGATTCGTTTCATCCCATGCGTCAGCGATTGACCTGCGCCTGTGCCACCGAGGCCTTGACGACCGGCACGGCGCCCTCGCCGAGCGGCTCCATCCAGACTTTGCGCGCCAACGCCGCCTCGATGAAGGGCGCGAGCTCTTCCGCCTTCTTCGCATCGCGCGCGGCGCGGTCTTCGACGAACTCGCCCATCACCTCGGCTGCAAACAGCTCCAGCGACTGGCAGATATGATCGTGGCGATTGCGGCCGGCCTGCTGCATGAAGATGATCTGGTCGACGCCGGAGTTCTCGAGTGCGCGCAGATGCCGGCGCATGTCGTCGGGCGTGCCGATGCCGGACGCGCGCCCGCTGACGCCTTCGACCTCCCGGATCACCTCGTCCGTGCGCTGCCCGCGCAGCGCCAGATATTCGCCCCAGAGATCGGTGCGGCCGGGCACGGTATCGTGCGCCACCAGCGCGTTCAGCGCGTAGCCGAAGAACTCGAAGCCTTCATGCCCGCGCCGTATCGCCTCGCTGCGGTCGTGATGGATCGAAAAGCTCGACACCATCGCGATGGTGGCGTTCACCGCGCGGCCCACGGGAACGCACGCGTCCGATTTGACGATGCCGTAATAGATGTCGGCCCAGCGCTTCGCCTCGTCCGGATCGACGAAGGAGAATGCCAGCGCGCCGACGCCCAGCGACGCCGCGATCCTGATCGTGTCGCGATTGGTGCACGCCATCCACATGGGCGGATGCGGCGTCTGCACCGGCTTGGGCAGCACATTGCGGCACGGCATGGAGAAATACTGCCCTTCGAATCCGGGATAGGGCGTGAGCGCCATCATGTTGGCGATCTGCCCGGCCGCTTCGATCGCCATGGCGCGTTTTTCCTTGGCCGGAATCTTGAACCCGCCGAGCTCCAGCCGTGTCGCGCCTTCGCCGAAGCCGAAATCGACGCGGCCGTCGGAGATGATGTCGAGCGTGGCCAGGCACTCCGCGGTGCGCGCGGGATGATTGTAATTCGGGATCACCTGCCGGATGCCGTGACCGAGTCGAATGTTTTTGGTGCGCGCGGCCGCCGCCGACAGGAACACTTCGGGAGCGGAGGAATGGGAATATTCGTCGAGAAAATGATGCTCGACTTCCCACGCGTAGTCGTAACCCAGCCGGTCGGCGAGTTCGACCTGCGCCAGCGCGTCGTGAAACAGCCGCCGCTCGTCGCCCTCGCCCCACGGCCGCGGCAGCTGCATCTCGTAGAATATCCCGAAGCGCATCGCATTCTCCCGTATCCCGCTGCGCCATCCGTAGCACGGCAGACGACGCTTTGGCACGCGGGTCGATCGCCGACAGAGCGATCGACACGGAGAACGCGGAGAAGAAAAGCTTCCTTCTCCCTTTGCGGGGCGGCTAGCGACAGCGTCACGTCGCGGTGACCGAAGGCCGGATGAGGGGTGAGTAGCAGCAGCGTACGAGCGCGCGATAGCGCGCATGACTCATTCGCATGCACCACTACTTCGCTGCTCCAGTGCTTTGTTCGCGCGCAGACGCGAGCGAACCCCTCACCGCGCGCAACGCCATCGCGTTGCGCTTTGCCTCTCCCGCAAGGGGAGAGGCAAGATTGGTCACGCCGTGATGGCCGAAGCGCGGACGAGCGCGGAAAGAGAAAACTTCCTTCTCCCCTTGCGGGAGAAGGTGCGCGAAGCGCGGATGAGGGGTTGCGCGCGATAGCGCGCATGACTCTTCCGCGCAAAGAAATCCGGCTCACGCTCCGCGTATCGCGCGGAAAATGGTTTCGACGACGCTGTCGAGAGACTCGTCCAATTGCCGATTCCAGAAACGCATCACGCGAAACCCCCGACCTTCCAGATACGCCGTTCGAACGGCATCTGCTGCCGCGTTGTCCGGTTGATCATGCTGCTCGCCGTCGAGTTCCACGACGAGCTTCGCTTCGAAGCAGATAAAATCGACGATGTAAGGGCCGATGGGTTGCTGCCGTCGGAATTTACACCTGCCCAACCGGCGGTTGCGCAGCGCCCACCAAAGCCGCCGCTCGGCGTTTGTTTGAGTGAGGCGTAGATGCCTGGCAAAGGTATGCGACATTGAAGCGCGTCTTCGCGCGCTGTCGCGCGCATCCCCTCATCCGGCCTTCGGCCACCGCGACGTGACGCTGTCGCTAGCCGCCCCGCAAGGGGAGAAGGAAGACTCAAAAGAACCGTCTTCGGGAGCAAATATCCCGCAATGGCATTCACGATACCTGTCAGATCGATCACAACGCCGGAATTCGAGACACTTCGCGACAATCGCGCCTGGAAGATCAAGCTGATCGAAAAGAATAATTCGGGCTGGAACGATCTTTACGACAGACTCCTCGGTGAAATCGCGCTGCCTGATGTCACTGGGTTCCCTTCCCTCGCGTGAGCGCGGGCCGCGCTCACGCTCGCCGGGAATGACAATTTGGGATTCGTTCGAATGCACTTCGAGCGTCCCCACCTGCCTTACGGAATCAGCACCGCGGCGCCGCTGAGGGTGCCGGAGCGCAGATCGGTGAGAGCGGTGTTTGCGTCGGCGAGCGCGTAACGCGTCGTCTCGATGCGGATGGGACACTCTGCGGCGAGCGCGAGGAATTCGTCGCCGTCCTTGCGCGTGAGATTGGCGATGGACGACACCGAGCGCTCGCCCCAGAGAATGGAGTATGGAAACGACGGAATGTCGCTCATGTGGATGCCGCCGCAGACGACGCGGCCGCCGGGGCGCACGGCACGCAACGCGGCGGGAACGAGTTCGCCCGCCGGCGCGAAGATGATCGCTGCATCGAGCGCAACCGGCGCGGGCTCATCCGAATCGCCGGCCCACACCGCACCCATCGCGAGCGCGAAGGCTTTCGCCTTCCCGTCGCCCGGACGGACGAAACCATAAACCTCCTGGCCGCGATGATGCGCCACCTGCACGGCGATATGCGCCGCAGCACCGAACCCGTAGAAGCCGATGCGTCGCGCGTCGCCCGCCGCCTTCAGCGCGCGCCAGCCGATGAGTCCGGCGCACATCAGAGGTGCGGCGGCCTCGTCGCTGTAGTGCTCTGGAATCGAAAACACGTAACGGGAGTCCGCGATGGTGCGTTGCGCGAAACCACCGTCGATCTGGTAGCCCGTGAAGCGCGCGTTCGGGCAGAGGTTTTCCTCGCCGCGGCGGCAGAATTCGCACACCCCGCATGTCCACCCGAGCCACGGCACGCCGACGCGTTCGCCGATTTTGAAGCGCGTTACATCGCTGCCCAGTTCCTCAACGCGGCCGATGATCTCATGACCCGGAACGATGGGACGTTTCGGATCGGCGAGTTCGCCATCGACCACATGCAGATCGGTGCGGCACACGGCGCAGGCGGAGACTTTGATGCGCACTTCGTTTGACGCGAGCGCGCGCGCAGGGATATCCGCCGGCTTCAGCGGTTGGTGCGGATGTTCGAGGATCATGGCGCGCATGTGAAAGTCACCTTGCCCATTCCAACTTTCCTGGCATTCCCAGCGAGCGCAAGTGCGTGTGTATCAGGTACCAGGAGCAATGTTCTCCCAGGGACCAAAACGAGAGGGAACATTGGTCCTGTCACCATTTCCAGCGTCCGGGGTCATGAAGGCCAATGGCTTCCCGCCCGATGCAGCGGCCTTGGGCAAATCAACACGCCTTATGGTCGGGAGCGTCTTCCGGGCCATGGCGAAACGGGGGCGTTGTCGCTAAGGTTGGAAGCGGGAAAGAGACTATGTGGGCGGTCGCGGCCTAGCCCATCCCACCCTTGTGTTACAGCCAATCGCTACTGCCCCGAGGCATCGCCAATGGTCTGGCTGTTGATGTTAGGCCCCTTTCTGATTGCAGGCGGCCTCTATTTCATCGGCAGAAGTTTATATGAGCGTGCCGTGCACGCTTCACCGGATCACCACTATGTCACGGCGATCTCATGGGGTGTCGCCGCTATTACAGTCGGCAGCGCGATTGTTTGGCTCCTTTGGAAGGTTCTGCCGCTTCACCCCTAAAACGCCAAATGGGCCGTAGGGGCCCATGGCGAAGCAATCTAAAGTCTGGAAGATTTGGCGGAGTACCAGTCCGAAATTTGGTGCCAGGAGCAATGTTCGCCAAGGGACCCAAACGAGAGGGAACATTGGTCATGTCACCATTTCCCGGCAATGTCCCTTCGCGGGATGACACAACACATTGATTGGGTAACGTTGCTGCTATCACGTCACTCTGGGGATACGGCGACAGGTTAAGTGTTCCCGCCATGAACGCCGCAACACTTAACCTGTCACCAGAGTCCCGGCACAAACAGGAAAGGAGTACCTGACCCGATATTCTCCGGCATTCTCCGGGCATCATCGTTGCGGAAACTGAACCTCTGGCGTACACTCCCGCCATGGCAACGAACACAACATCGAAGACGCGCAGGAAGGCGTCCGGGGCGAAGTTCTTCGTCTATCGAGGCGTGCGCATCATGCGCACCTGGACCAGTTCCAATCGCAGGGACGCTATCGGCGAAGCAATGCGCAAGGTCATCCAGCGTGGCCCGGCGCAAATCGCAGCCGAATAGTCCGGGCGCAGCGCGCTCGGTCTTTCTGAATTGCCCTTTCGACGACGAATTCCGGCCGCTTCTTCGGGCCATCGTTTTCACGATTGTCGCTTGCGGCTTCACCCCACGTTGCGCGCTCGAGCGGCTCGACGGCGGCGAATATCGTCTTGACAAGATAGCGCGCATGATCGGCGATTGCGATTGGGGTATCCATGACATATCGCGCGTCGAAGTCGATCCGGCCGATCCGGTGCCACGCTTCAACATGCCGTTGGAACTCGGCGTCCATCTGGGTGCGCGGTTCCTGGGCGCGGGCCGGCACAGGCGCAAGAAAGCCCTGATCCTCGAAAGCGCGGCGCACCGTTACGACAAAACGCTTTCCGACATCAGCGGACAGGATATCGCGCAGCACGACAACGACCCGGCCAAGGCCATTCAAGCGGTGCGGGATTTCTTCAACAACCATCGCGTGCGCGGCACGCCCGCCTTGCCCGGCGCAAAGGCGCTGATGGAAGACTATGTCCGCCTGAGGTCCGATATCGGGCCGGGCCTTGCTGAAGCGCAGCGGCTCGGAAACTGGGAAAACCTCTCGTTCCGCGACTATGTCGAACTCGTCGAGGCCGGGCTGGAAGTGCTCGCGAAATGGCGCGCGCAGAGGAAAGTATGAGTGCAGCCGCAGCTGTTGTAATACGTATGACGTCCCGGGATTGCTCGTATGACGCGGGGAATGTATTAAATGATGCCTTCAAGGGGGCTTCAACATTTAACCTGTCGCCGAATTCCGGTAATAACGCTTACCCTCAAAACGGGCGAAAAGAAGCAAATTGTCGGCGCAGGAGTTCTCACCGAACCGGCAGATGCCGTGTGTGCGAGAATCAATCGTACGCTTAACCTGGACGGCGAGCATGCGGCTGGCGATCTCGCACACGATGGACAACATGACATCGCATCTCCTTAAACTCGCCTGGCGCCAATGCTTCCGCGACCTCGGCGGATCGGAGCCGCCGCCGTGCGCGAGGAACGAACTGTTTGCCCGCTACAGCGAACCGCACCGCAGCTATCACACGCTGCAACATCTCGAGGAGTGTTTTGGATGGCTAGAGCAGACGCGCGCGCTGGCCGAACATCCCGGGGAAGTCGCCTTCGCCCTGTTCTTCCATGACGCCATTTACGACACCCACGCATCGGACAATGAACAGCTGAGCGCAGAACTCGCAGCCGGCGTGCTGGACGAATACGTCCGCGGCGATGCTGACCCTGAGCGCGTGCGCGCGCTGATCATGGCCACGAAGCATGACGGCGTGCCGGTCGGGCCTGACGCCTGCCTGCTTGTGGATGTGGACCTTTCGATCCTCGGGGCGGCGCCGGAACGCTTCGACGAATACGAACAACAGGTACGCAGGGAGTACGCCTGGGTTGCACCGGATGCGTTTCGAACAGGGCGAAGAAAGATATTGGAGCAGTTCCTGTCGCGGCCTTCGATCTACAGTGCGCCGTTCTTCGCGGAGCGGCTTGAAGCGGCGGCAAGGAGCAATCTGAAACGATCGCTGGGTAGTGGTACAGTTCGAATATGAGGATGGCGAGGCACAAGACGAGGACTCCGACCACGAAGTTTACAGGCGCCCCCGTTTCCGCATAGGCTCTTTTTCGTTGGCACACAGGGGGACGACGCAATGACCCGAGGACTTGTCGCTGGCCTGATTTTGTTGATCACACAAACTGTCCCAGCCTTCGCTGACACTGTTTCGCTCGTATGTACCTGTAATTGGATGTCCGTAACATATATAAGACACGTTATAATTGATCCAGATGCGCATACAGTCAAAGACGATGAAGGAGTTTGGCCAGCTCAAATAACAGCGGGGAATGTCACTTGGACGAATGAGATTCCAAATAGCAACGGACCAAAAAATTACAATTACGCACGTGACACGGCGACATTGACTTTAGCAGGCGCGGGAATCCCTTATCAATGTGTTAAAGCTTCTCCGAAACCTTTTTAACTTCCTGCCGAGCTATTGTGTGGAGACCGTAGTCTCCCACCTCTCTAGCACCTTCACCATATCAGATATTTCCCAAAGTTTCGAAGTGACGCCGGCCGCCATAAGAATTTCCGTGACAGCGCCAACGTTCCCCAACGCTCGCGGGAACCCGTCAGCGTGCAACGAACCGGCAGCAGGGGACCATTGGTCCTGCCGCCGGATTCCTTTCTGTCGCCACACTCCGGCCAGCGTTCACCACGGGACGGTGTTCCCGTCGCGGTCGAGATAGTACAGACCGGGCTTGCCCTGCTGCGCGAGGAGCATGTTGACGACTTTCGGCATGGCGTCCTCCACGCCGACCGGCGCGTTCGGTCCGCCCAGATCGGTGCGGATCCAGCCCGGCGCCATCAGCACCAGCGCGCGGGCCTCTCGTGCATGGCGGGCGGCGTAGCTTCGCATATGCATGTTCAGGGCGGCTTTGGTGCCGCGATAGACGTCGTGGCGTCCGTTCGTGTTGTTGGCGATGCTGCCCTGTCCCGACGACATGATGCCGATCATGCCTTTTGGCGATACGAGGCTCTGCAGGCGTTCGATCACGCGCATCGGGCCGAGCGCATTGGTGACCATCACGCGTGCGTACTCCTGCGTCGATATCTCTGCGATGGGGCCGTCATCGGCGTTGGCGGTGCCCGCGTTCACGAACAGGATATCGAAGCGGCGCGCGGAGAGGCGCGCGTGCAGCGCTGCGATCTGATCGGGTTCGGCGATGTCGAGGGATTCGATTTCGATGCGGCCTTCATAGTCGCCTGCCAGGTCGTGCAGCCCGGTTCTGGCGCTGCCGCGGACCGTGGCCACGACGTTCCATCCCTTCTTCGCGAACTCGGCGGCCATGGCGAGGCCAAGACCGCGCGAGGCGCCGACGAGAAGCAGATGCTTGTCAGCCATGGCGCGCTTCCTTCGGCCTGAACGAAACAGACGGGACAACACAGTGCTCATGCGTCGCTGATAGCAGCGCGGAATCGATTGCAACAGGCGCACAGGATGCACACTATGGTTGCATCGAACGCACTGTCATAAAGGGCGAAGACTTCCGCCATGGACGATGTGGACCTGAACCTGCTCGTTGCGCTGGACGCGCTGCTCGCCGAGGGCAGCGTGACCGGCGCGGCGCGGCGTCTGGGCCTCAGTTCTTCCGCCATGAGCCGGACCCTGGCGCGGCTCCGGTCAGCGACCGGCGATCCGCTGCTCGTGCGCGCCGGGCGCGGGCTCGTGCCCACACCCTACGCTGCCGAGCTCAGCGAGCGCGTTCCTGCGCTGAGCCGGGATGTGCTGGCGGTCCTCCAGCCACGCGTCGGTCCGCTGGACATCGCTTCGCTCGAACGCACCTTCACCATTCGCGCCAATGAAGGGTTTGTCGCCGCGCTTTCCGCTTCCCTGGCTGCAGCGATCACCGCGGCTGCGCCGCGAGTCCGCCTGCGTTTCGCGCCCAAGCCCGAGAAGGATGCGCGCCCGCTTCGCGAGGGGCAGATCGATCTGGAGATCGGCGTGCTGGGCGCCTTCGCGCCGGAGGTTCGCACGCAGTCTTTGTTTCGGGACAGATTCGTCGGGATGGCCCGGATCGGCCATCCGCTTCTTTCGGGCAACGGGATTACGCCCGAACGCTATGCAGACTGCGCTCATGTCGTTGCGTCACGCAAAGGGGAATTCGCCGGACCGGTCGACGACGCTTTGGCAGCTCTCGGGCTTCACCGGAAGGTATCCGTTGTCGTGCCGGGATTTCCCGATGCGCTGCGGATCGCGCGTTACTCGGATCTGGTCGCGCTCGTGCCGCGCTCGTGCCTCGGCAACAGCGTCGCGAACGATCAGTCGGCGACAGCAGGACTTCAGAGCTTCGAGCTTCCCGTTCGCACGCCGGAGATCGTGGTTTCGGCGATGTGGCATCCCCGGATGGACGCCGACCCGGCGCATCGCTGGCTCCGCGAGACCGTGGTGTCAGTGTGCCGGACGGCCTTTCAGCACCGCTGACGATGGCTGCCGGGAAACATGGATCGGCGGGGATGGAATAAACCGCGCGCGCGGACCGTCCCTCGGAGAACAACCTCGGGAGGACTTCCAGCCATGAAGATGGTTTTCGCCGCCGCCGCCCTGTCGGCGGTTGTGTTGAGCGCCGCTGCCCAGGCGGGCGGCAGCTATACCGGAAAATGGCCGCTGACGATCACCGGTTCGCTGTTCATGAACGGCACGTACTGCCTGACGGTGAAGGACAACGGCAACGGCACGGGCACTGCCACGATCCCCCAATATCAGCTCGGCGTGTTCGAAGTGATCAACGACTTCTTCACGGCGGATATCGTGGTTCCGCTGGACGGGCAGAACGGCGTCCTCGTGTTCACCGCCGACGGCACGAAAGGCAAGATCGGCGCCAGCGGCTCGGCCGTGCAGATCGAGGGTGGCGAACCGTTCGACACCGGCGAGATGGCAGTCGGCAAAAGAAACGGCTGCTGACAGTTCGGAACTGCGGTGATGGGAGCTACGTTCCTCAAGCGGACGAGGGGGCGAGAGCCCCCTCCGCTTCGCTCACTGCGCTCGCTCGGCACCTCCCGCCATTCGCTTGCGCGAACGGGGGAGGAAAGAAGAGGCGCTATCGCCGCCGCTAATCCGGCGCGCGCAGCCTGTAGCCCACGCCCTGTTCGGTGAGGATCAGCTGCGGGCGGTCGGGATCGGCTTCGATCTTCTGGCGCAGCGTGCGGACGTAGATGCGCAAATAGGCGATGTCGGTTTCCGTGCCCCAGACTTCGCGCAGCAGGAATCTGTGGGTGAGCACCTTGCCGGCATGCGCCACCAGCGTGCGCAGCAGATCGTATTCGCGCGGCGTCAGCTTTACTTCCTGGTCGCGCACCATCACGACGCGGCGGACGAGATCGACGGCCAGGTCGCCGACGCGGAAGATGGGCCGCTCGCCCTGCTGCTGCAGGCGATGGCGCAGGGCAGCGCGCAGGCGCGCGATCAACTCTTCCATGCCGAACGGTTTCGTGACGTAGTCGTCGGCGCCGAGATCGAGCGCACTGACTTTCGCGACTTCGTCGCTGCGGCTGGAGAGGACCACGATGGGAACGTCCGAACCCTGTTCCTTCAGCTTGCGGATCACATCGATCCCGTCCATGTCGGGAAGACCCAGATCGAGCACCAGGATGTCGATGGCGGTGTGCGACAGTTGCGACAGCGCGCTGTGCGCATCGGCGGCTTCGAGCACGTCGAAGCCCTGCGTGCCCAGGCTGGCTTTCAGGAAACGCCGGATCGCGGGCTCGTCGTCGACGACGAGCACGCGCACGGCCGGAGGACCTGACGTCACGCGGCTTTCTCCTCGAGCGATTTCTGTTCCGCCGGAACGGGCAATGTGATCGTGAACATGGCGCCCTTGCGGTCCGGCCGGTTGCCGGCGCGGATCGTTCCACCCATGGCTTCCACGAAACCGCGGCAGATCGCAAGCCCGAGGCCGGTGCCCACGCGCCTCCTGTCTCCCACATGCACGCGATAGAACTTGTCGAAGATGCGCTCGAGATCGGCCTGCGGGATGCCGTCGCCTTCATCGAGAATTTCGAGACGCACGACGTCGCCGTCCCGCCGCGCGCGAATCTCGATCGTCGTCTGCGGCGGCGCATATTTCGCCGCGTTGTCGAGCAGGTTGAACAATACCTGTTCGAACAGCACCGGATCGAGCTTCAGCATCGGCAGATCAGGCGCGAGGGCGAGCTTCGTCTTGTGGTCTGCGAGAATCTTGGCGGTTCGCCTGAGCGCGCTGCCGACAATGTCGCTGAGATCGACGGGATCCAGATGCGGTTCGATCGCGCCGGATTCCAGCCGCGTCATGTCGAGCAGATTGCCGATGAAGTGATTGAGGCGGTCGGCTTCTTCCTGGATCGTGCGGATGAGTTCGCGCTGGGATTCCTCATCGAGCGATTCGCGATAGGTTTTGAGGCCCGTGGCCGCGCCGATGATGGAGGCCAGCGGCGTGCGCAGGTCGTGGGAGATCGACGTCAGCAGGGCATTGCGCAGGCGCTCGGATTCGGCCGCGATCTTCGCGCGGTCCACGTCTTCGGCGAGTTTGATGCGTTCGATCGCCAGCGCCGCCTGGTCGGCCAGCGCGTCCAGGAGCCGGCGCTGGTCGGGCGACAGCATCGGGCCCGGCCGGTCGCGGTCCAGCCCCACCACGCCGATGACGCCGCGCCCCGTGCGCATGGGCAGAAAGAGGCGCCGCGCACCCGGCAACGTATCGGCGCCGCGGCCCGTGGGCGCATTGTTCTCGAAACACCATTTGGCGGCGGCGAGATCGGCGTCGCTCAACACGTCTTCCGGCGGATAACCGGTGCGCACGGTCAGGCGGCCGTTTTCGGGCAGCAGCACGACCACGCGGAGCTTCAGCATCGAGGCGATCTGATAGGCGGTGGCCCACAGCAGATCGTCGAGCAGGACGATGCCGCCCAGCTTGCGGCTGAAGAGATAGAGATCTTCGGTGGTCTTCGCCCGTTCGCGCGCGGCGACCACCTGGGCGCGCAGCCGCGCCGCGAGGTTGCTGCCGATCAGCGCGACGACGAGGAAGAAGAAAAGCGCGACGACGTTTTCCGGATCGGCGATCGTGAAGGTGTAAAGCGGCGGCAGGAAGAAGAAATTATAGGCGAGCACGCTGAGAAGGCACGCGAACAGCGCGGGCCACAAGCCATACGTCACCGCGCAGGCGAGCACGCCCGCCAGAAACACCAGCGCCACGTTGGTAATGCCGAAATGCCTGAGGACGAGGCTGACGAGAAGCGCTCCGAGCGAGATGACGAAACTGCCGGCATAGGAGCGCGGATCGAGCCAGCTTGGGCCGGTATCGATGGTCTGGATTTTTTCGACCCGCCGGCTCTTGGGATCCTCCGATTCGCGATCGGAGATGACGTGAACGTTGATGTCGCCCGAGCGGCGCATGATGCGCTGCGCCGTGGAGCCGCGGATGATTTCCGACAGGCGCGTGCGCCGCGTGCGGGCGAGAACGAGATGGGTAAAGTTGTTCGCCTGCGCGTAGCCGACAATGCCCTCCGCGATATCGCCGGCGGGAATGGTGACGGCTTCGCCGCCGAGACGTTGAGCGAGCCGCAGGCAGTCGGCGACGCGGTCGCGCTCGCTTTCCGTCAGCTGCTCGCGCGCGGTCTCCACGTGAATCACCGTCCACGGCGCCTTCAACCGGTCGGCAATCCTGCGGCCGTAGCGCACCAGGCCGAAACAGCCCGGATCGGCATTGATGCAGACCAGCACGCGGTCGCCGGCCTCCCACGGTCCTTCGATCGCATGGGTCTGCATGTAATTGCGCATCTGCGCATCGACGCGCTGGGCGGTCAGCCGCAGCGCCAGCTCGCGCAGCGCCGTGAGATTGCCGTGCGTGAAATAATTGCGGATCGCGCGTTCCGCCGTCTCGGGCAGGTAAACCTTTCCGTCCTTCAGGCGCCGGATCAGATCGTCCGGCGTCAGGTCGACGACTTCGATGTCGTCTGCCCGATCGATGATGGAGTCGGGGACCGTCTCGCGCACCTGGATGCGGGTGATCCGCGCAACGATGTCGTTGAGGCTCTCGACGTGCTGGATGTTGAGCGTGGTGTAGACGTCGATGCCGGCATCGAGCAATTCCTCGACATCCATGTAGCGCTTGGGATGACGGCTGCCTTCCACGTTGGTGTGGGCCAGCTCGTCGACGAGAACGAGTGTGGGCCGGCGCTGGAGAATGGCGTCGATGTCCATTTCGGCCAGCACGAGCCCCTTGTAGAGAACCCGTTTCTTGGGGATGGTCTCGAAACCCTTGGTGAGAAGCTCGGTCTCCACCCGGCCGTGCGTCTCCGCCACACCGATGACGATGTCGACGCCTTCCAGTTTTCGCTGGCGCGCCTGCACGAGCATTTCGTAGGTCTTGCCGACGCCGGGAGCGGCACCCAGAAAAATCTTCAGCCGGCCGCAGCCTTCCTTCTTGGCCTGCTCCAGCAGGGCATCGGGAGAGGGGCGCTTCTGGGCGGAGTCGTCGCTCATCGGGACAAGCCTAGCGCAAAACCCGCGCGGCAGATATCAGGCGACCGGCGCACGCCAACTGTCGCGGCCCGCGACCGCGGGCCATGACAATTCGGAATGTGATTCAAGCGTCGAACCCCAACTGCTAGCCGAGCTTGTCCAGCGCGAGGTTGAGCTTGAGCACATTGACGTGCGGCTCGCCGAATATGCCCAAGAAGCGGTCTTCGATGTGCTGCGTGACGAGATCGCGCACGCGCACCTCGGAGAGGTTTCGCGCTTTCGCCACGCGCGGCACCTGAAAATAGGCGCCGGCGGGCGTGATGTCGGGATCGAGGCCGCTGGCCGAAGAGGTGACGAGATCGACGGGGACCGCCGCGCTGTTCTGCGCCTTCAGAGTCGCCACGTCGCCCCTGACGCGATCGACCAGCGCCTTGGATGTCGGCCCCAGATTGGAGGCCGACGAATTGTCGGCGGCATAGGGCACAGGGATGGTCTTGGTCGAATCCTTCGGATCCGGTTCGGTCGTCACGGACGGGCGGCCATGAAAATATTTCGCCGACGTGAAGTTCTGGCCGATCAGCGCCGATCCGATCACCTGGCCGTTTTTGCCGGTCAGAAGGCTGCCGTTCGCCTGCCAGGGGAAAAGCAACTGTGCCGCGCCCGTCATGCCGAGCGGATAGGCAAGGCCGAACAGGGCCGTCGTCAGAACGACCATCATGATTGCGGGGCGAAGCTCTTTCAACATGTCGGTCTCCTCAGACGATGCCGGCCGCGGTCATCAGCACATCGATCGCCTTGATGCCGATGAACGGGACGATGACGCCGCCCAGTCCGTAGATGAACAGGTTGCGCGCGAGCAGCCTGCCCGCACTTTGCGGACGATACTTCACGCCGCGCAACGCCAGCGGAATGAGGGCGATGATGATCAATGCGTTGAAGATGACGGCCGACAGGATGGCGCTTTGCGGCGAATGCAGCTGCATGACGTTGACGACGTTCAGTTCCGGATAGAACGCCGCGAACATGGCGGGAATGATTGCGAAGTATTTTGCCACGTCGTTGGCGATGGAAAAGGTCGTCAGCGCGCCCCGGGTGATGAGCAGCTGCTTGCCGATCATGACGACTTCGATGAGCTTGGTGGGATCGGAATCCAGATCCACCATGTTGCCCGCTTCGCGCGCCGCCTGGGTGCCCGTCTGCATGGCGACGCCGACATCGGCCTGCGCCAGTGCGGGCGCGTCGTTCGTGCCGTCGCCGCACATGGCCACGAGTTTGCCCTTGGCCTGTTCTTCGCGGATGAGCCTGAGCTTGTCCTCCGGAGTCGCCTGCGCGAGGAAATCGTCGACGCCCGATTCGGCTGCGATTGCCGCGGCCGTCAGCGGATTGTCGCCGGTGATCATGACGGTGCGGATTCCCATCCGCCGCAATTCGGCGAAACGCTCCTTGATGCCGCCCTTGACGATGTCCTTCAGGTGAATCACGCCCAACAGATGGCCGTTCTTCGCCACGGCCAGCGGCGTGCCGCCGGAACGGGAGATGCGGGCCGTGATGTCTTCCAGCTCGACCGGTATCTGCATGTTCGGCGCGTTGTTCGCCTGGCGCACATAGGCGACGATCGCATCGACCGCGCCTTTGCGGATGGTGGCGCCGTCCATGTCCACGCCGCTCATGCGGGTCTGCGCCGTGAACGGCACGAAACGCGCATTGAGTTGCGCCATCTCGCGTGCGCGCAGGCCGTATTTTTCCTTGGCGAGCACGACGATCGAACGGCCTTCCGGCGTTTCATCGGCCAGCGACGACAGTTGCGCTGCGTCGGCAAGATCCTGGGCGCTGACACCGGGAAGGGCAATGAAATCGGTCGCCTGCCGGTTGCCCAGAGTGATGGTGCCGGTCTTGTCGAGCAGAAGCGTGTCCACGTCGCCGGCGGCTTCGACCGCGCGGCCGGACATGGCCAGCACGTTGAATTTGACGAGACGGTCCATGCCCGCGATGCCGATGGCCGACAGCAAGGCTCCGATCGTCGTGGGGATGAGGGTCACGAACAGGGCAACGAGGATGACGACCGGAACAACGCCGTGCGCGTAGCTGACGAAGCTCGGAATCGTCACGGTGGCGAAGACGAAGATAATGGTCATGCCGGCGAGAAGGATGTTGAGCGCGATCTCGTTCGGCGTCTTCTGCCGCTCGGCCCCTTCGACGAGCGCGATCATGCGATCGAGGAAGGTCGAGCCCTGGGCCGCGGTGATGCGCACCTTGATCCAGTCGGAAAGAACCCGCGTGCCGCCGGTGACCGCGGAGCGGTCGCCGCCGGATTCGCGGATGACGGGCGCGCTTTCGCCCGTGATCGCCGACTCGTCGACCGACGCCAGTCCCTCGATGACATCGCCGTCGCTCGGTATCAGATCGCCGGCCTCCACCAGGACGATGTCGTTCAGTTTCAGCTCGGGCGCCGGGACGGGCTGAAAGTCGCGCCCCAAGGCCGTTACCAGGCGTTTCGCCATGGTTTGGGTGCGGGTGCGGCGCAGGTTCTCGGCTTGCGCCTTGCCGCGGCCTTCGGCGACGGCTTCGGCGAAATTCGCGAAGATGACGGTGAACCACAGCCAGAACGTGATGTGTGCGGCGAAGCCCACGGTCTTGTCGCCGGTGACCAGACCCTTGATCACGAGGATCGTCGTCAGAATCGAGACGATTTCGACGACGAACATGACGGGGTTGCGGATCAGGGTTCGCGGATTGAGCTTCTTGATCGAGTCACCGATTGCGCCGACGAGTATGCCGGTGCTGATGCCCGCGACACCGCGTTTGCGGTGTACCAGCTGGTCAGAGAACGCCGGGCTCTGGCTTTGATCGTTCATAAGACGCGTCCTTTAATAAAGCTTGCCGGCATACATCTGCAGATGCTCGATGAAGGGGCCGAGCACATCGGCAGGGAAATAGATGAGCCCGCCGGTGATGACGATCACGCCAAGGAGCAGTCCTACGAACAGGCCATTGTCGGTGGGGAATGTTCCGGCGGATGCCGGCACGAGCTTCTTGCCCACGAGCGAGCCGGCAATGGCAAGAACCGGAACGGCGATCGCAAACCGGCCGATCATCATCGCGGCGGCGCCGGTCAGATTGTAGAACATCGTGTTGCCGGAAATGCCGGCGAAGGCGCTGCCGTTGTTCGCGGTCTGCGATGTAAACGCGTAAAGAATCTCGCTGAAGCCGTGCGGGCCGTTGTTGGAGATGCCGGCCAGTCCCGCGGGAAGGACGATTGCAATTGCGGTGAATCCCAGCGCCGACAGCGGAACCGACAGGATTGCCAGCATCGCCATTTTCACTTCACGCGATTCGATCTTCTTGCCGAGATATTCCGGCGTGCGCCCCACCATCAGACCGGCAATGAATACCGACAGGATGGCGAACAGCAGCATGCCGTAAAGACCGCAGCCGACGCCGCCGAATATGATTTCCCCGAGCTGCATGTTGACGATGGGGACGAGACCGCCGATCGGCGTGTAGCTGTCGTGCATGGAATTGACGGCGCCGTCCGACGTATCAGTGGTCGTCGTCGCAAATAAAGCCGAGTCTGCGATGCCGAACCGGACCTCCTTGCCTTCCATGTTGCCGCCGGCTTGCAGGGCGCCGGCCTGCTGGTCGACGCCGAGATGTGCAAACGCCGGATTGCCCGCGCTTTCGGCGCCGTAGCAGACGAATGCGCCGACGAGGAACAGGATCGACATCGCGCCGAACAGAGCCCAGCCCTGCTTCATGTTGCCGACCATCTTGCCGAAGGTCATCGTCAGGCCGGCACCGATCAGAAACTCTAGGATCGTCGTCAGCATGTTGGTGAAGGCATTGGGATTCTCGTAGGGATGCGCTGCGTTGACGTTGAAGAAGCCGCCGCCGTTCGTACCCACCGTCTTGATCGATATCTGCGATCCGACGGGACCTTGCGCGATCACCTGCCTGGCGCCTTCGAGCGTGTGCGCGGTCACGTAAGGGTGCAGGTTCTGCGGCATGCCCTGCCAGACGAAGATCAGTCCGCAGACGATGGAGATCGGCAGCAGGATGTAGAGGTTGCAACGGGTGAGATCGACCCAGAAATTGCCGACGGTTGTCCCCGAGCGCCGCACGAAGCCGCGGATGAGCGCAATGACAATGGCGATGCCCGTCGCCGCCGAGACGAAATTATGCACGGTCAGACCGGCCATCTGCACCAGATAGGACAGCGTCGTCTCGCCGCCGTAATTCTGCCAGTTGGTGTTCGTTGCAAAGCTGATGGCGGTGTTCAGCGAAAGATCGACCGGCACGGCCGTCATGGCTTGCGGATTGTAGGGCAGCGAGGCCTGCAGGCGCAGCAATCCATACAGCGTCACGAAGCAGAAGAGGTTGAACAGCAGCATCGCAACCGTATAGGTCACCCAGCCCTGCTCGCGCTTGTCGTCAACCCCGCAGAGCCAGTAGATGATCTTTTCGATGGGCCACAGAATGGGAGTCAACAAGGTTCGCTCGCCGTTGAAGACCCGGGCCATGTAGACGCCGAGCGGCACGGAGACGGCCGCGATGATGGCGAAGAAGATCAGGATTTGGGCGACGCCGTTGGCACTCATTGCAGATCCTCAGAATTTCATTCTCAAAATTTTTCCGGCCGCGCGAGCGCGTAGACCAGATAAAAAAGTATGCCGAGCGAAACGATGCCGCCCAGGAGATAGTCGAACAGCATTCGAACCTCACAAGCTCTCGCAGAGAGCGGTGTAACCGAGAAAGCAGACGAACATCGCGACGCCAAATCCAACCATGATCGCGTCCATCATGGACGACCTCCGTTCGTGGGGCGCGGAACTTGGCCGCCCGCGCATATAAATGCGAGGGTATCCCCCGCAATGTACAATATAGGAATCATATAACCCCCCGCAGCCGCCAGGCCGGATCGGTACCTGCCGGATTCCCGATGATCGCTTGCAGCGACATTGATCGGCGTCAAATGCAGACTTCGCGGTCAGGCGATCGGGGCATCGTGACGAGTTCCTCGCGGAGCAGCCGGATGACCGTCCAGGAGGACGTTCTCAGCCGAGATGCAGGGCGACCACGATCATGTTGACGGCGAGCACCACGCCCAAGACGACGACCAGCACCAGTCCGATTTCACCGAAAATCTCTTCCGGGGAATTTTGCTCGGCGGCGCTTGCGCCCGCCGCACGCGGATTGAGGCCACGTTCGGTTCTCGGAGCAACTGCATCCAACTTCGCAGTCCGAAAGCCGTTTGAGCGATGTTTACTACGCATGGGTCTATCTCGTTTCGGCCAGAGTAACGCCTCGGCCCCAGATGCAGCTTCTTCCATATATATTCGAGACTTGCTGCACTGCACGCGATATATAAATGGCATATCAGGCCGACGGAAGCGACAGTCAGCCCAATGCCTGCCACAGACCGATGCCGGCCGCACCTATGAGAGTGACCAGCCCAAGACCCGACAGGCCGACGATCCCGGCCAAGATGAGGCCGGCCAGAACTGTCGCCCGCGCTTCATTTCGTTCGCCCCCCGGTGTGGGCGCCGGCTTCTGGGCACGGTCGCCAAAAGCCCCGTCAATCGCGGGCCGGCCTTCCAGTCCCATCCATTCGGGCATGCTGTCATACACATTGGAATGCATCGTGTGCTCCCGAGCACCAGTTGCAGCGCGGCGACCGCGCCGACTGGTGCGCACAAGATGCTCATCAGGCAGTATAAATTCGATGAGGATCGGCCGCCAAAACTGATTAAATATCGATCATGGCGGCCGTCAGCCCGCAGCCTGACTGTCGCTCCACCGGACGGCCTCCCGCAGCAGCTCCGAAGCGTTGGACAGCTGAAGCTTGTCCTTGATGCGCGCGCAGTACGCCTGAACCGTCTTGATGCTGACATTCAGCTTCTGCGCCACCCGACGCGTTTCGATCCCCTGTCCCAGGAGCTGAAAGACCTGCAGTTCGCGATCGCTCAACGCGTCGACGGGCGAACGGACGTTTGGCACATGACCGTCGACGAAGCGTTCTGCAAACAGCTCGCGCATCTGCGAACTGAGGTAGATTTTTCCCGAGAGCACCTCGCGAATCGCGGAAAGAATATCGCTGGTGATCTCGCCCTTCATCACGTAGCCCCTCGCGCCCGCGCGCATGGTGCGTTCGGCGTAATACCTCTCGTCGTGCATGGAAAGAACAATGATGGCGGTTTCGGGAAATTCCGCCTTGATGTTCTTGATGAGATCCAGGCCCGAACCCTCCTTCAGCGAGAGGTCGACGATCGCAATGTCCGGCCTCTGCGAGCCGATTCCGCCCAATGCGGCCTCGGCCGTGGCCGCCTCGCCGCAGACAATGAGGTCCGGAAGCTGATTGACGAGGTTCGTGAGCCATTCGCGCACGAGCGGATGGTCATCGACAAGAAACACCTTCGATCTCCGGACATTCATTGAACGACCTCCTCTGCATCGGTTGTGACGGGCAGCGTGCAGGAGACCACGGTTCCGCGACCGGCCCGTGATTCAATCCGGAATGTTCCGCCGATCTCCCTGGCGCGGTGGGCCATGATACGCAATCCCATTCCCTCTGCGGACGCTTCCTTCGGTATTCCAACCCCGTCATCTTCGATCCGCAGTTCCTGACCTTCCTCGAGCGTCTCCAGGCGGACAACGATGCTGCGCGCCTGACCATGGGATATCGCGTTGCGCACCGCTTCCTGCACGATGCGATACATGTGCTCGGCGGTTGTTGCATCGTGGACGAGAACCGGCGAATCGCATTCAAACCGGCAATTTATCCTGAACAGTTTTCCGGTCGTGGTGGCAAACTCCTCGAGGGCGAGCATAAGCCCCGCGGCATCGAATTCCAGAGGATGCAATCCCTTGGCCGAATGTCTCGAGAGCAGCACGCCTTCCTGGATGAGTTCGACGACGCGCTGGGCATCGCCTGCTTCCGGCAGCTGGCTCTTGGCAAGTTTCTCCCGCAATACCTGACCTGCGATTGCCGTTCCGGCCAGATGCTGGCAGAGACCATCGTGCAGATCCCGGCCGATCCTGCGCTGTTCCCTCTCGCTGACCTTCAAGAGTTCACGCTGCAGGCGTTCGCGCTCGGCGATCTCCTGCGTCAGCGCGGCTGCCCGTTCCCGCACACGGTCCTCGAGACTGCGTTGCAGGATGCGAATGCGCGTCACGATCACCACCACCACCACATCCGACGCGAACTGCACGGCCGCGTTCCAGAAGCCGAGGATGAAGGTCGCGAACTCATCGTCGTTATTGATGACATTGACCGTGACCCAGCAGCCCACGCTGGCCGCTGCGATGAGCAGTCCGAAACGAAATCCGACAAACCACGCCGCCAGCGTAATCGGGATCAGGTAGAATGCAGATACCGACACTTCGGCGCCGGTCACGTAATCGGAAAGCCCGACCAGAAGCGTAAGAACGACCGAGGCGACGATTGCCGTCGCCCGGGATCGGCGTAACGCTTCGTCCCCCTCAGCGAGCCATTTGACGATGGTTGGCGGCATACTGCGATCGATTACCGGACAAACCGCTGGTCCGGTCAAGTTCGGCGGGGTCCGACGTCGCCGCGCATCGCGGGCAGCGGCTCTGCCTGCCGAGGAGACGGCATTCAGTCGTCTTCGTCGTCGACGGACCCGCTCCAGCCGGGCAGATAGCCGGCATCTTTGGACTTCGCGAGTTCAAGCGCTTGCGCCAGGGAACGATCGAAATCTTCGCCGACATCCGCTTTCTTCAGCCTGCGACGCAGGAAATCAGCCCACAGAAATTCACTGAACGGAGTCGTGTCTTTGGCGAAACCGCCCGCGCGCCTGAGCGCCCCTGCAAGCGACCGGAACGGATCGTCGGCCAGATCTCCGATCGACTTGGGTATTTCGTCGTAACTGCAGCGCTGCCCCTTGGCGTTGAACGGATGCATCAGGCCGCGATTGTCCAGAACGATCCAGAACGTGTCCTGGTTCAACGCGCTTAAATCGGACACCACGGTCACAAATACCCTCTCCAGGCCTTCTTCATGGAGCGCGCGTGCCAGATGATGATGATCGATCACGTAGTGGCGTCGCTTCGGGCCGAGCACCACGGGGATCATATGGCGCTCGAAGAACCCCTCCTCGTCCGTCTTCCTTCGCGCGCGCAACCGCTTGCGGCGCTCCTCGACCTCGCGCATTCCGATCGTCATCTGCGTCGGGCGCAGTTCCGAAATCGCTACGGGCTTGAGGATGGGATCGCGGGACAAAGCCATGACGCGGTCATTGAAAGAGAATTGGCGCGGTCCGGTCAAGCGTGCCGGACGCCGTCTCTGCAATCGTTGCGGGCGGGAAGTGGTTGACGGCCGGCACCATTCATTGCCATTAGCGATCAGCACGATGAGAGCATTCACGCGACTGTCCGAACCGGCCTTCAGATTTCCGCTTTTCCGGTCCCTGTCGGGTTTCCGTCTCCGGACCTTGGCGCCCGACCTCGTTGCGGGCGCCATGCTCGCTGCAATCGCCATTCCCGAACAGATGGCGACGGCGAGGCTTGGCCATTTCGCCCCCGAAACCGGATTCGTCGTGTTCGTCGCGGCCACAGTTGCGTTCGTTGCCGTCGGCGCCAGCCGCACCATGTCGGTGGGAGCGGATTCGACGATTACACCGATCTTCGCGGCCGGGGTCATTCTGCTGGCGCCGCCGGGAACGCAGGGCTACGCCGTCCTGGCGGCGGCTCTCGCACTGCTGGTCGGAGCGTTCCTGCTGGCGGCAGGCGCCCTGCGTCTGGGATGGATTGCCAATCTCCTGTCCGTTCCGGTCACGACGGGATTTCTTGCCGGCATCGCAATTCATATCGCCGTCTCCCAGCTGCCGACGGCACTGGGGCTGACACCCGCACAAGGCAGCTTGTTCGATCAGATCGGGCATCTGCTGGCCGGGATCGACGAGACGAAACTTGCGCCGCTTGCGGTCGCAGCCGCTGTGCTGTCCATCACGCTTGTCTCCGAGAAGCTCAACCCGCGAATTCCCGGAGCCTTCGCAGGCCTTTTGCTGGCTGCGATCGCCGCAATCGTTCTCGAGCGAAGGCATATTGCAATCGAGACGCTGGGAGCGCTGGCTCCGCCGCAGATTTCCCTGAATGTCACGCCGCCCACTTTCGCCGACATCCTGCATCTCACTCCCCTGGCCCTGATCCTCACGCTCGTGATCATGGTTCAGAGCGCGGTGACGTCGCGATCGCTCCCTTCGGCCGAGGAGACGGGCTCCGACTTCAACCGCGATCTGATGGGCGTAGGCGCAGCGAACATTCTGGCCGCGGCGTTCAACGCGTTTCCGGTCAACGCAAGCCCGCCGCGCTCCGCTGTTGCAGCCGACACCGGTGCGAAAACGCAGTTTTGCGGCCTGACTGCGGCGGGCATCGTCGCACTGCTCGCCACATTCGGTTCGCCGTTGCTGAGCAACATCCCGAGCGCAGCCCTGGCGGGCGTTCTCCTGTTCGTGTCGTGCCGGATCATGCGCGTCCGCACGATGCATGCCGTTCTGCGCCAGAGCAGAGGCGAATTCGCCTTGATCGCGGCGACCGTTCTCGCCATCATCGTTCTGCCGATCGAAGTCGGCGTGGGCATCGGCATTGTTCTCTCGCTGCTTCACGGGATGTGGATAGCGACGCGCACGCGGCTGATCGAACTCATGAATGTGCCGGGTACGACCGTGTGGTGGCCGCCGGAAGAGGAAAACAGCGGACGGTCGCTCCCCGGAGTCAACGTTGTCGCGTTCCAAGCTCCCCTGTCGTTTCTCAACGCCGACGAGCTTCGGTCGGGCTTCTCAGAACTTCTGACGAACGGCGCGGCGAAACTCATCGTGCTGGAAGCGAGCGGCATCGCCGAGATCGACTATACGGCGGCGCAGGCGTTCAAGGACGTGATCAGGCAATGTCATGAAAAGAAAGTCACGTTCGCGGTTGCGAGACTGGAATCGGTTCGCGCGCGCGATGCACTGGAACGATTTGGTGTGCTGGACATTCTGGGCTCCGGCTTTGTTTACCGAAGTGTCGACGACGCCATTCGCAGTCTCGATCCGCCGGCGGCCCGTGCGAATCCCGGAAATGATGCATCACGGGCGTGAACGAAAATTATTCTCGACCTGACGCCAAAAGAAGCGGATAAATCCGGATATAAGGAGGGTCTCCAAGCTGCGGGGCTTCGAACCTCCGGAATCGAGGAGTCATGCTCGGCCTGCCCTACCAGTTTGATTTGCTCAACGAAACCGGTGACCGCGATTGCCTCTTCATCGCGCAATGCCGGGGCGACGAACACGCAATCGTTCTTGCCCGCGCGCTGATGGAAAGTACCTTCGTGAAGATGAAGCGCATCGCCGTCTGGCGCGACGACACCCTCGTGCACGAGGCGGCCAAGGGAGCGGCTTATAATTGAGGCCGCCATTTGAGGCCGCCGGCTAGCGTTCGCGCATTCCCTTGCGCATCACGTCGCGAATGGGTTCAAAAAGATATTCGAGCGCCGTGCGCGAGCCGGTGTCGAGTGCGACCTCGACAGGCATTCCCGGGATCAGCCTGGCATCGGGAAAATCCTTCAGCGCGGTGCGGTCCACGCTGACGGTCGCCACGAAGTAGGACTGTCCCGTTCGCGGATCCGTGATGCGGTCGGCCGAGACGTTTGTCACCGTTCCCGTGATCATCGGCAGGCGGCGCTGTTTGTAGGCACTGAGATTGACCTTCGCGCCCATGCCTACATAGACGTCGTCGGCGTCTTCCGGCCGCAGGTGCGCTTCGACCTCCAGCTGATCGTGCACCGGAACGATTTCCATCACGGTATCGCCGGGTCTGATCACCGCTCCCTTGGTGTGCAGGGCGAGATTGACCACCTTGCCGGCCACAGGCGCGACCATAGTCGTGCGATTGAGCACGTCGCGGGCGGCCTGGATGCGATCCAGAAGGTCGAAGCGTTTGCTCTGCACGTCGCGCAGATCCTTGAGCACGTCGTCGAGCTGCTGGCTCCTGAGATTGACGATCTGAAGCGCGTCCTCGCCCGAATTGAGATCGACCTGGGAGATTTTCTCGATCAACTGCCCGCGTTGTCCGGACAGATCGGCCGTATTGCGCTGGAGAGCAAGCAGCTTGGGAACCGGCTCCAGGCCCTTTGCCACCATCTGCTGAACGGAGTCGGTTTCCTTCTGGATCAGCGCGATTTGTGTCTCGAGCGCCGCTTGCTCGTCCTTCAGGCCCGCCACGACGCGCGCATTCTCCGCTTTGCGCGCCGTCAGGATTCCGATCTGCTGATTGAGCGAATCCTTGCGGGATTCGAATGTCGTCTGTTCGCCCAGTATCGCTTCGGCGACCTTGGGATCATTGCCGCGCGTGAGCAGATCCGGCGGAAAATGAATGACCGCGCTGCCGTCCCGTTCGGCGACAAGACGCGCTTCCTGCGCGGTCAGCGAGTCTTCCTGATCGACCAGGAGTTCCAGTTCCGTGCGGGCCTGGGTATCGTCGAGCGTCACGAGCACCTGGCCGGCCTTCACGAGCTGACCGTCGTGAACGAGGATTTCCTTCACGATGCCGTCTTCGAGATGCTGGATATCCTTGCGATGCGATTCCACGATCACGACACCCGACGCCATGAGCGCGCTGTCGAGGGGTGCAAAGGCGGCCCAACCCAGGAATCCGGCGACGAACAGAATGACGATCCCCACGCCGCGCGAAACCACACGGCTGGTGTGCAGGAAGGACAGGGATTCGTCGCCGGCCGGCGCTGCATTGCCGCCGACGAACATCACGCGCAGGCCATGAATCATTCCACGCCAGCTGAAGCGGGGCGCGTCCAATCCCGGTTCGGCAGCATCGCTCATGATTCACCCCTGCGGACATTCTGATCCGGTCCGGGTGCATGCGGCGGCGGAGGAGCACCGCCACCCGCCGCCAGCGGAACCACATTGGGCTGGGGCGACCGGACCGATCGCGCCAGATAGCGTTGCATCACTTCGGCGCGGGGGCCGTAGCTTTCAGCGGTGCCGTCGCGCAGAGCGAGCATTTTGTCGATTGCGCCCAATATGTTCGGGCGGTGTGCGACAATGACGACGGTCACGCCCCGCTTTTTCAGCTCGATGAGCGTGCCGACGAGCGCTTCTTCTCCCATCGTATCGAGGTTGGAGTTGGGCTCGTCGAGCACGACGAAGCGCGGCTCTCCATACAGCGCGCGTGCGATACCGATGCGCTGCCTCTGGCCGCCGGACAGCCTGTGACCGGATTCGCCGATGTCCGTATCGTAGCCCTTCGGCAATGCGAGGATCATTTCGTGTGCACCGGCGAGCTTTGCTGCCGCGACGACGCTCTCCGGCTCGCCTTCGGTGAGGCGCGCGATGTTTTCGCGCACGGTACCGCCAAAGAGTTCGACATCCTGCGGCAGGTAGCCGATGTAGCGCGACAGTTCCGCCCGCGGCCACGCAAATATATCGGCTCCGTCGAGGCGAACATTGCCCGAAACGCAGGGCCACGCTCCGACCAGCAACCGGACAAGGGTCGATTTGCCCGAGGCAGACGGACCGATGATTCCCAACGATTCGCCTGGCGTCAGATCGAAACTGATATTCGACACGATCGGCTTGGGCATCCCCGGCACCGCAAACGCAGCCCGTTCGACCTGGATGCGGCCGAGGGGAGCCGGTAGCGGCATGCCTTCGTCGCGCCTCGGTGCGCGCGTGAGCAGTTCGACGATGCGATTTTTCGCCATTCGCACCGCAACGATGTTCTTCCAGACCGACACCGTAGACTCGATCGGCGCGAGCGCGCGGCCACCAAGAATGGACGCCGCGATCATAATTCCGCCCGAGGCATGGAAATTGAGTACCAGTATCGCGCCAATTCCCAGCAGCGCGATCTGAATGAGCAGCCGGATCGCTTTGGATATTCCGGTGAGCAGCGAATCCTTGTCGGACGAGGCGAGGCCCGCCTTGAGGGACTCCATCCACACGTCCCGCCATCGGCCGACAAACGTCGAGGACATGCCGATACCTTCAAGCACGTCGGCATTGCGGATTCCGTCGTCGGCAAAATTATGCGCGCGGATGGACAGATTGATCGATTTTCCCAGCGTCCGGCTGGTCAGAAACTGGTCGATGGTGGTGATGCTGGCCAATATCGCGCCGCCGACCAGCACAAGTACAAAGTAGGCCCAGTGCAAATAGAGCAGCACAGTGAGAAATACGACCAGGAACGGCGCGTCGAACAGTGCCGCAAGCCCCTGACTTCCGATGAAACTGCGAATCGTGTCCACGTCGCGCAGCCCCTGACGCGCAGCGGCGCTGGCCGTATTGCGCGAGGAGACCGTCACCATCGCCCGCAGAACCCGTGGCGCGAGCGTGGCCGCCACCTTCATGCCGGCACGCACGAGTAATCGCAGCCTGAGCGAGTCGAGCGCACTGAAGACCGCAATGGCCCCCGTCGCCAAAATGGTCAGGAGCACCAGGGTCGCCGAACTGCGGCTGGTCAGCACGCGATCGTAGACCTCGAGCATATAGAAGGAGGTGGTGAGCGCGAGAATGCTCATGGCCGCGCTGAACAGGAACGCAACCCCGAACAAGCGCCCGTTGGCCTCGATCGCGCTACGCACGGGATCGGCTTCTGTGGCCGCGGCGGATACAGGACGTTGACTCAAACCCGGGGCTTCCCCTTTTTCGAAGCGGAGGACTACCACATCTCACTGAGGCGAAACATAAGTCCGTATCGCCCCGGCCTATGTACTTGTACCGATAACGGCCGGCCTGCCCCGCCATCGCGGGATCCCGTGCCGTCGGGTTCTATGCCATCGCCTGCCCGCGCAGCCGCCTGACGATGACGAATCGGAACAGCAGGTACTGCAGCCCGAAAGCCAGGAACTTGGCTGCGAGCGGCGCTATCGTGATGTAAAGGGTCCATGTCCGGCGATCGCACCAGGCCGCAACGGCCAGATTGGTGATACCCAGCCCGAACATCAGCGCGGCCCAGGCGTAGCCGGCCGCGACGATCAGCGATGGCGGAAGAGTCTCGTGTGCGACGGCGGGAAGATAGCGGTCCATCCAACCGCGGCGGAGCATCACGGCACCGATCGCGAAGTGAATGATGCTGGGCTTCGCCATGATGAAGCGCCCATCATGCGTGACAAGCGCGAGGCCGCCGAAAACGACGACGAGAGCCAGACTGAGAATCTCCATCGCCTCGATGGGGCGCCCGCGCAACTTTTGATACGCGATCTGCGCGAGGCCGGCGCCGACCGCAATAGCGGTGGTGAGGACCACATCACCCGTGATCGCATAGAGCGAGACGAAGAGGATGGTCGAAAACAGATCTGAAAACAGGTGGACCAACGCTTCTCTCACGGCTTTTTTCCCCTGGCTGCGGGCGGAATGAGCGATTCGAGGTGAGCGACGTAACGCAACAGCGCCCTGCGTCCGCGATCGGTGAGTGCATAGGTGCTTTGAGGCTTGCGCTTCACGAAGCGCTTGCGCACCGTGACGTAGCCGGCATCTTCCAGCTTGCGCAGATGCACGCTGGCGTTGCCGTCCGTCATCTTCGTGGCGTCGCGCACGGTGACGAATTCCGCTTCGTCGGCACCTGCGAGGAACGCCACGATGGCAAGCCGCGCGCGACTCTGCAGCATCTCGTCAATCGCGGTATGATCGTAATCCGTCATGCGCCGGCGCGGCCGCGAATGATGACGAATCCCGGACCCGCGAGCAGGACCAGCATCAGCACGGCAGAGACCAGAAGCTGCTCGCTTCGCCCGTGCAGGGCGAAGAGGACGATCTCTCCGGCCCACCAGCCCACGGCGACGATCCGCATCCACGACAGATTGCACAGCGACGCGCTGGCGAAGAATCCGATGCCCATGACGCCGGCAATCGTCGGATCGAACCACGCCTGGTGGATGACACCGAACCAGCCTGCGCCAAACGCCAACGTCGTCATGAACAGGCCGCAGGCCAGCCACAGCATCGCCATTGCCTGCGCCATCGGCGAGCGCGGTTCAGTTGTCCCGCCGCTGAAGCCAGGCAATGCGCGGCGCAGCGAATAAAGCCAGGGAAGCCCCAGAACCACCGGCCAGATCCAGTCGGGTTCGACCGCCGACCAGTGACGGATGTAGGCGAATGTGGCGACGTAGCCGCAGGCAACCGAGATGCCCCAGACCAGGAAATCGGCGCTGCGGCCCCGCGCATAGTTGCGGCCCTCCTCCAGCGTGCGGCGAATGAACGCGATATCGTCGCGCGCGGCCTGATCGTCCACTGTGATTCTACACGAAAGTACTTTGCATTTCAAAGTTCATTGATATAAGAAGGCGGGAGCGCCGTCAACCGGCACGGCACCCCCCGCTCAGGCGGTCATGCCGCATGATATTCGCAGAAGACGACGCCAAGTAATTCCGAGCAATGGTGCCGAGCAAATCCGAGTGCTAATCTCAAACCAGCTGCGTAGTATCAGGCTCTTGAGGCCGAGGTGACGATACAACCCACGATATATATCGTAGACGACGATCAGGATGTGCGGGACTCCTTGCGCCTGTTGCTGGAAACCTCGGATTTCAGGGTCGAAACATTCGATTCGGCCTCCGCATTTCTGGCGCAGCCGCACGCGTCGCATGCGTGTCTCGTCACGGATGTGCGCATGCCGGGAATGGATGGGCTGGCGCTGCAGGAAGAATTGACGCGACGCAGCGATAGTATTCCGGTCGTCGTGATGACCGGTCACGGCGATGTGCCGTTGGCGGTCAGGGCGATGCGGGCCGGCGCCATCGATTTTCTGGAGAAGCCGTTCGAGGAAGATGCACTGGTCGCCAGCGTCCGGCGCGCGTTAGAGCAGCAATCTCAATCGCTTGGCAAGATATCGGCGATGCACGCGGCGCGCGAGCAACTTGCCAATCTGACCGATCGGGAACGCCAGGTGCTGGATCTGCTGGTGTTGGGAAAGCCGAACAAGGTTATTGCGTACGAGCTTGGTATCTCACCGCGAACCGTCGAAATTCACCGCGCGCGCGTGATGGAAAAAATGTGCGCGCGGAGCCTCGCCGACCTCGTGCGCGTCTCCCTCGCTGCCAAACCGGAAGAGTAGGGACTTTCCGGTACGCCGACCTCGTGCGTCCGCTAACCATCTGAGAGACAAGACAGAATCCGGACAGCCGGCGGCGGTCTGTAGGCACATTTCCGTATATTTCGCACGCGACGGCCTTACTACCCTGAGGCATGAACCTTCGATTCCCGAGGCAGACGTGAACGGCCCTCCGCTGAGGATCGGAATCGTCGACGACGACGAGGCAGTGCGCGATTCTCTCGCGGTGCTGCTTCAGTCATTTGGCATGCAGGTCCATGCGTTCTCCTCGCCGTCCTCCTATCTCGATCATGCAACCAGCTTCAGTGCGGACTGCCTCGTCTTCGATCTTCACATGCCGCACATGACAGGTCTCGAACTCGCCGAAAAATTGCGGTCGAATGGCGTTGGAACTCCGGTGATCATTTTCACGGGGCGCGCCGATCCGTTTCTCGCGGCGCGGATGGAACGGGCCGGCGTCGCATTCGTGCTGTCCAAGCCCGTCGGCGACTCTGATCTCATCGCCGCGATTCGCAAGGCTGTCGCCCGTCCTTGCGAGTGCCCCGGCTGCAAGTAATCCGCATACGCTGGTTCAGGCTTGATGATGCGCGGCGAGCCGGCTGGCGCATTCCTCGACGGCCGCGATGATGCCGTCGGCGTGGCGGCCCGAGCGCGCTGCGGACACAAGCGTGGCCAGTATCCTGTTCCAGCCGTCGTCGCCGACGCGCGCATGGGTGAGGCGGTCGCCGATCACTTCGGCATAGCGTTCGCCGAGCGACACGAACAACAGCACGCCCCCTTTATCGCCATGATGGGCAAGAATGCGCGCGGCGAATTCGCGGTGCGCAAGCGCGGAGGCACGCGCACGCGCGACGTGGCGCGGCACCAGCATCAGCCTGATGGGCCGCCATTCGAACACGAGACTGAGGATCACGAACACCGACGCTTGGATGGCGAACGCCTCGCGCAATCCCATCTCCGGCTTCAACAGAGCCAGCCCCCCGCCGGCCAGTAACGCGATCAGCGCGCCCCACACCAGCGGATACATCGCATAGCGGTCCGACGCGCCAACGACTGAGGTGGAAATGTGCACGCCCGCGCGCGCCTCGGCTGACTGAACCGCGGCTGCGATGCGTTGGCGCTCGTCATGTGAGAGTTGCATCACCAGCTCCCCGAGGCTCCGCCGCCGCCGAACCCGCCGCCGCCGCCGGAGAAACCGCCGCCACCAAATCCGCCACCACCGAAACCGCCGCCGCCGAATCCGCCGCCCCAGCCGCCGCGGCGTCCGCCTCCAAGTCCGCCAAGAAACAGAAGCGGCCAGAGGAAGCGGCCGAACACGATCCACACGATGATGATGATGACGAAGACCGGAAAGCCGCCGCCGTGGCGATTGTCCTGCCGCTCTTCCTCCGAATATTGCGGCGCGGTGAGCGCAACGCCACCCAGCATCTGCAGCACGGCATTGGTGCCGGCGAGCACGCCGCCATTGTAATCGCCGCGTTTGAACGCCGGCGTCATGTAGCGGTCGATGATGACCTTTTCCGACGCGTCGGTGAGGGTGCCTTCCAGGCCGTAGCCCACTTCGATGCGCGCCCTGTGCTCGTTGGGCGCGATGATGATCAGCGCGCCATTGTCCTTCTTCTTCTGCCCGATGCCCCAGGCGCGGCCGAGCTGATAGCCGTAGGTCTCGATCGGATAGCCCTCAAGCGACTTCAGCGTGACGACGACGATCTGGTTGGTCGTCTGCTTTTCTTCCTGTGCGAGAAGGGCGGTCAGTTGCTCCTTCGTCTGGTCGTTGAGGACGCCGGCATCATCGACCACGCGCGCCGTCAGCGGCGGGAAGGTGGGCGCCGCACTCGCCGCCACCGGCACGAGCAGCAACAACAGAAAAAGAAAGCTCGGCACGTGCAGACGCGCAAAAAAACCTGTCATGGTCCGCGACTGCGGGCCACCCAGGTCTTGAAGACTCGAAACTCGGAGATGGGCGCGCATCCGTCACATCTTCGACCACGGGGAGCGCAAACTGGGTGGCCCGCAGTCGCGGGCCGTGACAGTGGAGAGGGGGTGCGTGCGCCGTCTCAGAACTGCACCTTCGGCGCCTGTTGGGCTTCTTCGCTGATGGTGAAGGTCTGCTTCACCTTCGCATCGGGATAGAACATGGCCGCGACCCAGCGCGAGGGGATCGTGCGCAGCGTCGTATTATAGGTCTGCACCGCGTCGATATAATCCTTGCGCGCGACCGTGATGCGGTTCTCCGTGCCTTCGAGCTGCGATTGCAGTGCCATGAAATTCTCGTTGGATTTGAGCTCCGGATAACGTTCGCTCGCCACCATCAGGCGCGACAGTGCGCCGCCCAGTTGCGACTGCGCCTGCTCGAACTGCGAAAACGCCTGCGGATTGGTGAGCACGTCGGGCGGCAAATTCACCGTGGTGCGCGTTGCGCTGGCGCGCGCTTGCGTCACCGCCGTCAACACCGTCTGCTCCTGTTTTGCGTAGCCTTTGACGGTCTGCACGAGATTGGGAATGAGATCGGAGCGGCGCTGATATTCGTTGAGCACCTGGCTCCAGGCAGCCTTTACCTGTTCGTCCTGGGTGGGCACCGCATTGATGCCGCAGGAGGCAAGGCCGAAGGCGACGATCATCAAAGCGCCGGCGCGCGCGGCGCCGCGGACGAACCAATTCGACATGCAAACCCTTCCCGTGAAGCCCGAACGACTCGGGCCATCATATAGGAAGGGTCCAGGGGACCGGCAATGACCCCGGACGGCACGCGGAACGAAGCGGTGACGATTGTTTCACGTGAAACAATCAAGCCAGCGATTTCAAGGACTTGCCGCCGCGCTGCGGACTCCCGCAGGCAGCCCGAAAGTCGCATTCATGACGCTTTCAGGACGCAGTTCGAGGTGCGGTGGAAGACGCGTGCGATGTCGCAAACATGTGTCATCGATGTCGGGAACGTGTCTGATCGGGCCCGGTTGACGTCGCGTTTTGACTCCGAAGCGCCGCCCCCAACCGACCATGACCGGATTTGATCCGGCCATGGTGAGAATTGGGATGTGGCGCCGTCCAACATTGCTTAACGCTTCGCGGCCATCGTTATGGTCGATGACAGGCGGGCGGCTTTCCATGACACGCGCGACGGTAATCAGACTGATCGTCATCCTTCCCGCCATGGCGATCGGCGGATGGATGCTGCTTGCATCGCTGGGCCTGTTCGGACATTTCGTACATCACGCGAACGATGCGCCCGACTGGATGGGCGCGCTGATCGGATTCTTGTTCTTCGCCGGCGCGTTGGCGGCGCTTGTCAATGTGATCTATGGCGCGGCGGACCGGCCGGACGGACAGCTTCCGTCGAGCGCGCCGGCGTTCGCGCGCATCCTGAGCGGCGCGCTCGGCGTTGCAGTCGCCGTGGGACTGGCGATCGCATTTATCTGGGTCGGCTTCGGTCCCGGCGAGCGACACTTCTCGGGCTCGGGCGCGTTCCTCGGACCATCCGTCGGTCGCGCGATGTTCGGGATGTTCGGTCTTCTTACATTGCTCGTTGCCGGCTGGCTGGGATTTCGCTCGGTGAAACGAGCGCTGTCGACACACGACGGCGGCGCGGCGCGCGAGCGCTGAGTTGCCGCGTCCGCGCGGAACGGTCGCCTTCAGGGATCGCGTCCCGAAGGATGCCGCCCGATTCCCACCGCCGCGATCAGGCCCTGCGCCGTTGCGCCGGTGGCGTCGGTCTGACACTCGATGCATTCGATGATCTTGGCCGACGCGACGTCGTGAATCTCGTTGTGCGAGTGGCCGGCGTCGGTCACCCACCGGCCGGTGAAACTCATGACGCATCCCATCGTGACCGAATCGCCGACCTGGTTGTAATCGTCGAACTGATCGGCGATCCAGCCGACAAGCGAGCCCACGGCGTCGCCGACGATGGCGCCGACGACGCAGCCGATCAAGGCTGCGAGCGCGAGAATGAACAGGCAAAGCGCGGCGCCGATTCCGAATGTGACGAGACCGAGCGCGGCGCAGGCGATGGCACCCGCGACGATGCCCGCGACGGTACCGGCGCCGGCGCCCACCGCCGTGCCCACCGCGGAACAGGCGCCGATTTCAGACGTGATCTCGCAGTGAAGGACGGTCTGCTCGGTGGAGGGATCCTGGGTCACGAAGGCCGTCGCGACGCCGCTTCCCGGCGCGCCGCGCGTTTCGATGTCCGAGAGCGCCAGTCCCGACACGATGGGAGACATCAGCACGAACGAAGGACCGCCGAGATTGAACGTCCAGTCGAAATCCGCAAACACGGGCGGCAGTCCCGAATTGATTCCCGCGCAATAGACGCAACCACCGAGCGTAATGGTGCTGGGATCCTGCACGAACAGCCGGTTGAAGTAATAGATCGCGTAGCTGATGAAGCCGCCGAGGATCGCGCCTGTTACGGCCGCCAGGATAATCGCCAGAGCCGCAATACCTCCCGCGCCCGTCAACGCCCCTTCGATGGCCGCATCGATGGCCACGACCCCGCCTGCCGCCGCAGCGCCCGCACCTGCAGAACCGAAGATGAGCCCTTCCCAGTTGGCTGGATCTGGGTTGACCTCGCAACCGGCCATTCAGACACCTCCCCGCGTGACCGTGACCGTCACGCCGCCGCTCGGCACGCCGCCCTGCCACACATTGACGTTGAACTGGCCGGACGGTCCGGGACCGTCCGGCGCGTTGGCCCGCAGTTCCACGTCGCGATAGATCTCGCCGGGCTGGAACCTGAAGCTCGACGGAACGACCGTTGCACCCCAGATCGCGGGCGCAGGCTGGAACGCAACCGCGGGATCGAAGCTCTTTCCCACATTGTCGGCGAACACGTAGGAGTCGACGTCGATGCGGACGTCGAGACAGTCATTGCGGTCGTTCCGCGTCGTATCCCCGTCCGCCGCAGACTGCGCGTTGCGATAGAGCACCGCCCGGTACGCGACGAAAAGAATCGAGGCGATCAATCCCACGACCGCCGCAGCGGCATATCCGGCGGCTGCCAGCTCGGCCAGGCGCAACGCGAACGGCGTCGCGGCCAGCCACATATGCGCGGCCAGAGGTTCGAAAAACAGCGCCGTCACCGCTCCAAACGGCCCCCAGCCGAGAAGGGCCCACGAGAGTCTGAAGGTCGGGCCGCGCGGCTTGGGCGCCTGCGGGCAACCGTCGGGATAAAGATTGAAAACCCGGATCGACTGATTGACCGGCGAATGCGCGGCATACACCTGCGTATTGTTCTGGCCGCGGTTGTTGGACGGATCGCTGTCGTTGGGATTGCTGAGCTGGATCTCGATGCAATAGTGACCGGGCGTGGCAGGCGTCGTCCATTTGATCTTGACCACGGACACGCCCGGCCAGACAGGGACATCGGTCGTCGTGACGGTAATCGGATGCCAGATCTGCGTCCCGCCCGCGCCGAACTCGATCCAGTGAATGTCGACGGTCGTGCCGGTGGCCGGCACGTCGCGCGACGAATTATGCACCGTGATTTCGACATCGTATTCGGTGCTGACCGTGAGGTCGTAAGTGTATTGTTCGACGCCGCCCAGAAAAATATGGACGTCGGGATTGTCCCACGTCACCGGTTTGCCGAGCTGCATCAGCAGGAACTGATCGTAGATGCAGGGATCCGGCTTGCGCACGATGCGGGCCGGAAGCACGACGCACGGATCGCCGCCCGGCCGCTTTTCCTGCGTGAGGATCTTCCAGATGCGGCAGAGGTAACAGCCTTGGTAGGGAACAAAGGCCGTCGCGCCGGCCGTATTGTCCTTGCAGCATCCCATCGGGACTTTCTCCCCTGCAGCGCTGCGGCGGGCAGCGGCACGCACCATCCCGCACACGGCACGCATGCCGCGCTTTCAACGCCGGAAAAATCGACACCTGAAAATCTGAACGCAACGACGAAGCCCGACACCACTCAACGCGGCGCCGGCGAACGCTGCCGGCGGTTATCTCCGCCGCACGATTCGTTTGATCGAGCCGCGCAACGCGACGACCGAAATCACGGTCGCGACGGCAATGACGAGCATTACTTCTGTCGATCCCGCACCGGCATCCGGCGAAACGCCGAGCCAGCTTTCAATGAAGTTCATGCGTGCCTCCAAGAGCTTGAGCCAAGAGACAGTTCAACAATACGCAACAAAAATACGTTCAATCGGTACCCGACCGATCATGGTTAAGAGATAGCACAGATTCTGTTCGACCGGAAGCGGGAAAGTAATTGGCGGTTGAATTCTGTCGCTGACTGAACTTTTCGACAGAGTTCACCTTCCCGGGCGGGCGATTTCCGGCCTGTGTGGCCTGCTCGCTTTACTTCTTGCCGGCTGGTCGGGATTTCGCCGGCTGAAACACGAGCTCTCCCAACGCGCGCCCGCCGGCTGAGATCGCGCGCGGCAAAAAAATCGCGCGGAACATGGAAGGTCAGGCTCCTCCCCCGCTCCGCTAGCGCTTCGCGGGGGAGGAGTTTTCGTGCTCGGCGCGGCTTTGTGGTTATCTGCCCCGAACAAACATCCACGGGAGTCCCCTCATGAAGGATCTGTTTTCGCTTGCCGGGCGCACAGCGCTTGTCACCGGCGGATCGCGCGGCATCGGCAGGATGATGGCGCGCGGCCTGCTCGAATTCGGCGCGAAGGTTTATATCTCGTCGCGCAAGGCCGCCGCCTGCGACGCCACCGCGAGTGAACTTTCGCAATACGGCACCTGCATTGCCCTGCCGGCGGATTCCTCCACCCTGGACGGCATCCATGCGCTCGCACACGCCTACGCCGCGCGCGAAGCCAAACTCGACATCCTCATCAACAATGCGGGCGCGGCCTGGCTCGCAGCCTTCGACGAATTTCCCGAAAAGGGCTGGGACAAGGTGATGGACCTCAACGTCAAGACGCCGTTTTTCCTCACCCAGGCGCTTCTCCCGCAACTGAAGGCCGCCGCATCGAAAGAGCGCCCCGCGAAAGTGATCAACGTCGCCTCGGTCGACGGCGTGGGCGTCAATCCGCAGGAGACCTATTCCTATGCCGCGAGCAAGGCGGGATTGATCCATCTGACGAAGCGGCTGTCGCTGAAGCTGATCGAAGACAACATCGCCATGACCGCGATCGCCCCCGGCGCCTTCCAGTCCGACATGAACATCACCGCGCGCGACCAGCCCGACGAAGTCGCGAAACGAATCCCGGCAAGGCGCATCGGCCGCGACGAAGACATGGCGGGCGCCGCGATCTACCTCGCCTCCCGCGCGGGCGATTACGTGGTCGGTGCAACGCTCATCGTCGACGGCGGCGTGGTGATGACGCATTAGGGGACGGCTCTTGAATGCGGGGCCGTCATGATATATCTTCCGATACGTCGGAAGTATTATACCGAAAGCGCCCATGGCTGCCGATCCCGAATTCCTCACGCCCGCCGAGGCCGCCATGGTGGCGGATGTGGACGTGCGCGACGTCCACCGGATGATCGACGAAGAAATCCTGCCGGAAGAACTCTACACGGTTTCGGGCGGACGGCAGCTGCGCTCCACCGCCTGCCCGTTCATGGGTTTTTATGTTCACGAAGCAAAGAAGCTCACGAAGGAAGAGCGCGATGTTGTCATCGGCCGGGTGTGCAGCAGGATCGGGGCCACCCGGACCCGGTTGTCGATCCGCGGTTGCCGCCGCGCATCGAAGCGCCGGGAATGGACCGTGCAGGACGGCAACCTCACCGTCAGCCTCTGGGATTTCGTGACGCGTGCCGACGAGCGCCAGGCGAAGCTTGCCCAGGCGCGCGCGATGGTGGTGGAGGATCCCGATATTCTGGGCGGCGCCCCCGTCATCAAGGGAACGCGAATTCCCGTCCATGACGTTGCGGCCTCGATCGCAGCGGGCCTGCCAGCAAGCCGGATCAAAACAGCCTATCCCGGCCTGAATGACCGTAAGCTTGAACTGGCGCAACTCTATGCCGAGGCTGTGCCGCTGCGCGGCCGCCCGAAGCAGACCGCGCCGCTTCCGGCGGCAATCTCGACGCGCAAGGTGGTCCGGCGCGGGCGCGCATGAAATTCCTCGTCGACGAATGCCTCAGCCCCGAACTGGCGGTGATGGCTCGGGCCCGCGGACATGGCGGCAGTGCGCATGTGACGCGAATCGGCAAGGGCGGCGCCAAGGACTGGGAGCTGATGCCGATCATCCTCGCCGGACGCTGGACGTTCGTGACGAAGAATTCCTACGATTTCCGCGGACCGAAACACGCGCCGGGCACGAAGGGCGAGTATCGCAAGGCGGCCCTTCATGCGGGGCTCGTCTGCCTCAACGGCCCCGTCGGCATGGACCTCGACATGCAGGTCGAACTGTTCGGGATCGCGCTCGACGAACTCGCCGCCGACGGAAATCTGGAAAACCAGGTGCTCGAGGTGACGCTGACAAACCGCGACGACACGGAGGTGACCGTTACGCGCTACAAGCTGCCGGCGTAGCGGAGCCGGCGAGGCGCATCGGCCGCGACGAAGACATGGCCGGCGCCGCGACACCTCACGCGCGGAGGATTGCGTGGTGGGCGCGACGCTCATCGTCGACGGCGGCGTGGTGATGACGCATTGAGGAGGCTGTCTTCCGCCGCGAACTCTTTCCTCCCCCGTGCGCAGCATGGGGGAGGTGGATCGCGCGAACATCAGTTCGCGCGAGACGGAGGGGGCTGAAGGCCCCCGCTTCGGGGTCGAAGAAGAACGCGTACGGCAGAGGGTGAGAGCCCCCTCCGGCTCGCTCACTGCGTTCACTCGCCACCTCCCCCATTTCGCTGTCGCTCAACGGGGGAGGAAAGAGGAAGCGCTGTCGCGAACGGGGGAGGAAGAAGCTCAATCTTCCTGCCCCGTGCGAAGCATGGGGGGCGACAGCGTCGGCGTGGATCGCGCACCGGGCGCGTTGTTCGCCCTCCGTCTCGCGCGATGCGCGATCCAGGCGAACGGCACGCAGGCGGCAGAGAGCGCGGCCGCTGCTGCGAAGCCCTTCCAGTCGGCGGCGTTGAAGAGGACGAGCAGCACGGCGTCGGAGAGGAGCGCCAGTGCCGGCAGCACGGGATAGCCCAGCGCGCGCCAGGGGCGCGGCAGAGCGGGCTCCCTGAAACGCAGCACGAAGAACGAAATGCCCGTGAGCAATCCAGCGAGCGTGTTGAGCGTGGCGATGAGGCCGAACACGAGCGCGAACTGGCCCGTGATCGCGAGGCCGAGCGAGATGACGGCGCTCATCAGGAAACCCCAATGGGGGCTGCCGCCCGTGTTGACGGCCGAGAGCTGATGCGGCAGCAGCCGGTCGCGCGCCAGCGCGAAGATGATGCGCGGCGCGATCATGATGTTGGCGTTGGCGCAGGAGAGCACGATCGTCATCGCGCCCAGCGCAAACAGAAACGACGCCGACGGGCCGGCGACGCGCGCGAGAACGGTCATGAACGGCAACGGACTCGCCGCCACGCCGTAGGGCCCGAGCGCATGGAGCAATGCCCAGTTGACCGCGATATAGAGAAGCGCCGTGGTGACGATCCCGAACGCCACGGCGCGCGGCAGGCTGCTGGCCGGCTGCTCGTTCTCTTCGGAGAAAAACACCGGCGCTTCCCAGCCGGCATAGGCGCCGCTGATCAGCTGGAACGCGCCGACGATGGCGGCCCAGCCGAACGCGGTTGCAGGCGACGGCATCGCGGCGGTGGCGGACTCGGGCACGACGAAAACGGCGGCGGCGGCAAACGCAAAGAGCAGCGCCGCCTTGGTGAAGCTCGTCGCCTGCTGCACGAGACGGCCTTCGCGGAGCCCCGCGATATTGATGCCGTAGAGGACGATCTGCAGCGCGACCGCGATGCCGGCCTGGCGCTGCGCGAGAGACGGCACGATGATGGCGAGGAAATTCGCGTACGACACCGAGGCGGCGGCGACGGCCGCGATCGTGGCGCCCCAGCTCGACCAGCCGACGATGAGACCGGCCACGTCGCCCAGCGCGCGGTGGGTGAAGACGTAGGCTCCGCCGTCCAGCGGCAGCGCCGTGCCGAGCTCGACGACGACATTGGCCAAGAGCGCCGTGCGGATCGCGCCGATCACCCACAGAAGCAGGATGACGCCCGTGCTGCCGACGCCGATGGCGATGGCGGCGGGCGAGCGCAGAATCCCCGAACCGATGATGGAGCCAAGCGCAATGGCGATACCGAACGCCACGCCCAGAATGCGCAGCAAATGATTCTGCGGCGGCGCCGCGGCAATCGACATGAATCCCCCTTGTGGAGCGGTGGCCGAAACACGGCGTTACAAACTAGCCAAACCGCAGCGACACTCACACCCCATCCTGTCATGGCCCGCGACTGCGGGCCACCCAGGTGGGTTCTCGCGATGGAAAAGCGTTATTACGTGTACATACTCGCCAGCAGACGCAATGGTACGGTCTATATCGGCGTAACGAACGATCTCATCAGGCGTGTTAGCGAACATCGCGAGGGCCGGGTCGCAGGTTTCACCAAAAAATATGGCGTGAAAATGCTTGTGCACTGTTCGAGATGGTGCGCGATGCGATCGCCCGTGAGACGCGCCTGAAAAAATGGAAGCGCGAATGGAAGATCAAGCTCATTCAAGACAACAATCTCGAATGGGAAGATTTGTACGAGAAAATATTGGCGACGTGGTGACCCACCTGGGTGGCCCGCAGTGGCGGGCCATGACAGTTTAATTTCGCCGTGCCGTGCACGGAGTTTGGTGGATCGGCTCCTCCCCCGTTTACGGGGGAGGAGCCTGTTGCGCGGCCGCTCAAGCCACCGCGCCGGCGTTTACCAGCGCGTCGATCGCGGTCGCGTCGAAGCCGAAGCTTTCCAAAACGGAGCGCGAATGTTCGCCGACGCCCGGCGCGATTTGCGGGCGGCGTTTTTCTTCGCCTGCGATGCGGATGGGCGAATCCACCGTGCGGATGCGCAAGCCTTCGATCTCCGGCAGGAACCCATTGGCGGCGACCTGGGCGCACTCCAGATGTTCGTCGGAACGCGCAATCGGCCCGAAGGTGATCGTCGCTTCGGTGAGGAGCATGCGCCACTCGGCCCAGTCGCGCGCGGCGAATATCTCTTCGAGCGATTTCACGAGCAGGGGCGCATTCTCCTTGCGCGCGGCGGGCGTGGCGAGGCTGGGATCGGCGAGCCAGTCTTCCCTGCCAAGCGCCTTGCACAACAGCGGCCATTCGCGCGCCGAGTTGACCATCGCCAGCATGAACCAGCGGCCGTCTTTGCAGCGGTAAAGCTCGGTCAGCGGGCTTCTCTGCCCGCGCCGCAGGCGCACGGTGAAATCCGCATCGCACATCACCGCCTGCATCCAGCAGCCGTTGGACCACAAGCCGTTGGCCAGCAGCGATGTCGACACCGCCCCACCCCTGCCCGTCTTCTCGCGGCGGTAAAGCGCCGACACGATCCCCGCGTAAAGCGCAACCGCCGTCGGATGATCGCCCATGCCCGGCACCGACAGGCCGGGCTCGGTATCCGGCGTGGCGCGTACGGAATCCATCAGGCCTGAACGCGCCCACCACGCGGTTGCGTCATAGCCCGTGCGGTCCTTCTCATCGCCCTCTTCGCCGTAAGGCGTGAGCGAGGCATAGATCAGCCGCTCGTTGAGCGCGGCCAAGTCGTCGTAGCGCAGCTTCAGCCGCTCTCGGATGGGACCGGGGAAATTGGTGATGAAGACATCGGCCTTGCGGCACAGCGTTTCCAGCACGGCGCGGGCGGAGCCGTGTTTCAGATCGAGCGCGAGGCTTTCCTTGTTGCGATTGTCGAGCAGCCAGAAATAGTCGCGGTCGGCCGGCGGAATGCCCGGCAGGTTCATCATCTGGCGATAGGAATCGCCCGCACCCGGCGGTTCGATCTTGATCACGCGGGCGCCGAAATCCGACAGGATGGTGCCCGCGGCAGGCCCGGCGATAAAGCTCGCGCAATCGATGACGAGAAGGTCGGAGAAAAGACCGGGCATCGTTCACTCCTTCGACTATGATTTGTCGCAGAGAAGATACAGGATTTCAGCGGCACGGCGAGGGAGCCGCTGCAGACCATCAGCCGCAAAGGCAAGAATTACCACGGAGACACGGAGGGCACGGAGACGAATGTCGGCGCGCTTTGCGCGCCACGATTTTCTCAGTGTTCTCCGTGCCTCCGTGGTGAAACGCTTCGGCGCATCCTGCGACGGCGCCGGGTCATGAGCATCAGCGCCTTTGCGGGTCTACTTACCGCCGCGCCAAATTCGCGATGTCGCTGGCGGTGTCGTAGCTGATGTCGGGGCAGCAGATGGAGAATATCTCCGTGCCGTGCGTCGTGCCCATGACCTGGCGGCAGCGCGCGGCAACACCCGCACGCATCAGCATGCGATAGAACGCGATGCCCTCGTCGCGCAACGGATCGCATTCGTTGACGCTGATCACCGTGGGCGGAAAACCCCTCACGTCGTCTTCGCTCGCGAATGCCGGCCAGGCCAGCGGGTTCTTCTTGCGCAGCTCCTCGATGCCATAGGCCATGGCGCCATAATTGTTGTGCAGCTCGAGCAGGAGGCCGTTGTTCTCGGTGGACGAGGGGTATTTGGCCTGCGGCCATTCGCCGGCGATGTAGGGGCAGAGCGCGTAGAGCCCCTTGACGAGGCCGAGATCGCCGTCGCGCTTCAACTTCAGACCAGTGGCGAGCGTGAGATTGCCGCCGCCGGATTCTCCCGCGACGATGATTTTCTTCGCATCGATGTTGAGATGATCGGCATGGGCTTGGACCCATTTGAGCCCCGACACGCAATCGTTGAGGCCGGCCGGGAACGGCTCGACTTCCGGCGCACTCGACGCGCGCAGGCAGTTCCTGAAATCCACCATCGCCACGGCGACGCCCTGATGCGCGATGATCTTGCCCCAGGCGCGATACATGCCGTCGAAGCACGACATGAACATCATGCCCCCGCCATGGATGTAATAGATGCACGGCAGCCGCTCGTCAGTATCGGGCCGGATATAGCGGATCTTGACCGTGTTGCCGTCGGGCTCCGAGCGGAAAGTTTCCACGGTTACCTTCAATCCCGCCGAGGGTGCGACGGATTCATTGTCCACCATGTCGAACATGGCGGTCATGGCGGCCGTGCGGGCCTTGCCCTCTTCGCTGTTCTCGCGGGCCAGTGCTTCTTCACGGCTCGACACGTCGCGCCACGACGTATCGAGCGGGGCTGCGCCGAGCAGGGCCTTGATGCGGGGATCGATGCGCGGATCGGTGGCGATCTTGTTGGTCATGGGGCGTCCTTCCTGGGGAGGTATCTCTTGCGGCCCGCATTCTCCGCATCGCACACCAAAGCGCAAATGAATTGGCGTCACGCCCGTGCGTATTCACCACGGAAACACGGAGGAAGACGTCTGGCGCGCGCTCGCGGGCCAATCCAAGTCTTCCCCCTGATCGCCGCGCCTCCGTGGTGGCCCTGTCGTGCTGCCAGGCACCCGGAAAGCATCAGTGCGCGACGGAACCGCAATCCGCGGACAGCCACGTGCCTTCAAAGCTGTTGGTCATGTCGGCGGGATGGCCGTGCGCGGTGCCGACGAACGTCATTTGTCCGGCATAGTGCGTGTCGCTGTCGTAGCTCACGGAGAGATGGCCGTTGCCCTGCATGTCGCCGGTGCTGCAGACCATGTCGGCCTTGACCGCCGCCCCGGAGATGCTCAGGTTCTGCAGCGTGCAATCCTTGGCGTGGCCGGTGAGCGGCGGTCTGTCCATCTTCACTTCCGCTGCCGTCATGCAGTGCTGCGTCGTGACCGAATTGCCGGTCGGCATCTGAATGCCCATGGCCTGCATCTTTGCCAGTTTGTCCGGCGGTATCTGGGGCATGTTGGCCATGGTCATCTTCGACGTGATGTTCCAAAGGCCCGCCTTGCCGTGATCTGCCAGCGCCGTCGAAGACAGCGCGAGCAACGCTGCGCCGCAAACGACGAGTCTCAATCTCAGCGAATTCATTCATTCCTCCCCATTTTTTCGGTCCGAATCCGGCCTCGCCGCGGAATGTTGCACAGAGCAGTGATCCGCGAAAGCGGTTCCGATGACGAGGCGTCTATGCGCGCCGGGCGATTCGCCGGATAATGACGCACCGGGCTGGGGGCTTCATGGTTCGCGTAACCGACTTCGATTCTGCCATCGTGCGCACGCCTTCGCGCAGCGTCGTCAACGGCTTGCGCAATGATGCATCCGCAGTCCCGAGCTACGAAGACATCTGCGCGGAACACGCCGCCTATGTCGCGGCGTTGAAGCAGGCCGGGCTCGCAGTCGACATCCTGCCGCCGCTCGAAGCGTTTCCCGATTCCGTCTTTGTCGAGGATCCCGCACTGGTGTTCCCGGACGCTGCGATCCTGCTTGCGCCCGGAGCGGCGTCGCGCTTCGGCGAGCGGGACGACTTGCGCCGCGTGCTGCGCCGCCATTTCGAGCGGGTGTTTGAACTTGGAGACGGCGAGCATGTCGACGGCGGCGATATCCTGGTGACTCCGCACCTCGTCTTCATCGGACTGTCCGCGCGCACAAATGTTGCGGGCGCGGACGCACTGGAACTCAAGCTTGCATCGCTTGGGCGGCGGGCGCGTATCGTGGAGACGCCGCCTGCCATCCTCCACTTCAAGACGGCGTCGTCGCTGCTCGACGAGGAGACCATCTTTGCCACACCTGCGATGGCGGCCAGCGGCGTGTTTGACGGCTTTCATGTCGTGCTGACGCCAGAAGGCGAGGCGGCGGCGGCGAACGCACTGCGCGTGAACGACGCCGTGTTCGCGGCAGCGGGATTCCCCCGGACGCTCGATCTGTTGTCGGGCGAGGGTTACCGCGTCATTGCGCTCGACGTCAGCGAAACCGCCAAACTCGACGCGGGACTTTCCTGCATGTCACTCAGATGGAGAGCGCGGTGAAGAAAAAGCGCCCGCGAGAAATCCCCGCGGGCGCACCCGGTGACCGAGGGTCTACTTCAGGACCGTGAACGCGACGTTGCTGGCAAGCGTGCCCGACGGCGTCGTCACATCGATCGGGCCGCTCTTGGCGCCCTCAGGAACGATTGCCTGTATCTCGCTCGCCGACACGACGGTGAACGAGGCCGCTTTGCCCTTGAACGTGACGCTGGACGCGCCGGTCAGGTTTGTCCCCTGGATGATGATCTTTGCGGACGGTTTCCCATACGCCGGTATCGGCTGCACGAACGGCGGGAGGCCGTTGTCCAGCTGAAAGAGCGTGCCATCGCCGCAGCCGAACGTCCCCGGCGAGGTGCTGTAGAGCATGCCGCTGGTGGATTGCAGGATGCCGCCGGTGGGTCCCTCGCCAACACAGCCTCCCGTCAGCGGGAAGACATTTGTTAGTGTGCCATTGGCGATCTGGAACACGGTTCCGGGATTGCCGCTGTTCTCATTGGCGCCGCCGTTCTGCGACGTGCCGTAAAGTGTGCCATCGCTCGCAAGCGTCAATGGCGCGGAAGGATTGGCCGGCTCGCTGCCCGCCTGGAAACTTACGAGCGATGTGAACGCGCCCTTCGTCGTGATCTTGAACACCGTTCCGTAGCTCGCTCCGCCGCTGAACGTTGTCCCGTAGAGATCGCCGTCGGCGCCCTGAACAAGACCGGCGACCGGATGCGATCCGTCGGCGCATTGGGCCTGCGTGCAGAAGGAGTATAGCGTCGTCAGCTTGCCCGAAAGCGACATCTTGAAGATGCTGCCTTCGCTGTTCGCCCCGCCTGCGACCGTGGTTCCGTAGAGATCGCCGTTGTCGAGCTGGACGAGCCCGCCATTCGAACCGCCGGTCGAAGACAAGGTATCAAGCAGCGAGAATTTCCCTTTGAGGCTGATCTTGAAGACCGAGCCGGCCGAAGTTGTGCCGTAGAGATCGCCGTTGCTGGCCTGCATTAGCGGACCTTCTGCGGCACCGCCGGAGTACGTCGAGCACGTGTTCGGGTACCAGCAGAAATTGTAGAGCGTCGTCAGGACGCCGTTTGCGGTCAGACGAAAAATCGTGCCGGCATTGTAGGTCCCGCCGGAATAGGTCGTGCCGTAGAAATTCCCGTCGCTTGCCTGCACAACGCCGCCGTATGGATAAGAGCCGTCGGCGCAATCGGCCTGCTGACAGAAGTCGTACAGCAACGTGAAACTGCCCGACGGGGTGATTTTGTAAGCGGTTCCATATCCCCCATATGGACCGCCGGCCACGCCGCCGAACCGCGTGATGCCATAGAAGTTGCCGTCGGTCGCCTGCGTCAGGACCATCATGTAGGGCTGGTTGCCGTTTCCGCCGCCGCTTGGAAAGTCGTAAAGCGGCGAAAAGACTTGGGCGTCCGCGCGCGCAGCCGCCACAGAGAGCATTGCGGCTGTGCAGGCATAGCGCGCGAATCTTGAGACATGACGCGTGCAGTTCATGACCGTTCTCCTTCGCTGGGGTTCGGGGTGGCGGAGCCGCACGGACCTACCCGAAGGGGGCCATCCCGGTTAAGGTTTCAGGGGCACTCTCCTGTCGACGTCCCTGGCCTGCGCAGCCATTCGCGCAATCGCAATCATGGCTGCGCTGCAAGCCATTGAACCGGCAGCGAGATCGTTCGAGAGAGAGTTTGGAGCGCGGCGCCCGAACCGCTCAAACGGCAAGGCGCGGCAGGACACGGCAAAAGACGACAAAGGGCCCGTCAGAAATGGGATCGGCGAACGACATCACGGAAGACAAGGGCCGTCGCCTCGACTCCTGGAAAGCGATCGCGCTGTTCCTCGACCGCGACGTACGGTCCGTGCAGCGCTGGGAACACGAGCGTGGCCTTCCCGTCTACCGCCTGCCCGGCCAGAAAGGCGGCGCGGTGTTCGCATTCGAGAAGGAACTCGAGCAGTGGATGCGCTCGCGGGGAAGCGACGCGCCGGCCATGCCCGCTCCGGCGGCCATGAGCGCTCTGGCCCTTCCCGCCGCGGACGAACCCGCTCGGCACTCTGCAGGTTTGATTCGACCGTATGCGTCCGCAGCAATCGTCGCGGCATTGGCCGTCTTGGCGATATCCGCCTATCTCGGGTTCCACCAGACGGCGAAGCAGCAGGCCGCAGCAATCGCCGCTGCTCCCTCGATTGCCGTACTGCCGATGCAGAATTTTTCCGGCGATGCGTCACAGGACTACTTCGCCGACGGATTTACCGACGAACTCATCACCGAGCTGGCCCAGGTGCGCTCATTGCGCGTGATCTCGCGCACATCGACAATGCTTTACAAAGCAAGCAGGAAACCGCTGCCGCAGATCGCGCGCGAACTTCACGTTGCCTATGTGCTCGAGGGCTCGGTGGAGCGCGAAGGCTCGCACGTGCGCGTGATCGAGCAGCTCATCGACGCGCGCAGCGACACGCATGTTTCGGCCCACACCTATGGCTCAGACGTCAAAGACGTGCTCGACATCCAGAGCCGGATTTCACGCGCCATTGCCGAAGACGTCCGCGTCGACCTTTCGCCGCAGGAGAAGGTGCGCCTCGCTTCTCCCCGCGTTGTCAATCCGCAAGCACATGACCTCTACCTGCAGGCGAGCTACGCTTTCGCGCAGCAGACACCGGACTCGATCAGGCGGAGTCTGGCCCTGTATCAAGCGTCCGCCGCCAGAGATCCCTCGTTCGCGCGCGCATATGTGGGTATCGCGCTGGCGGAACTCGCACTGCTGCAGATCACCGCGCAGAACCCTGAGGAAACGACACGGCACGAACGCGATGCGGTGGACAAGGCGCTCGCGCTCGATCCTCATCTGGGCGACGCGCACGGTCTTCTGGCGGCGCTCGCCTATTGGCACGACTGGAATTGGCCACGGGCGGAGCGTGAGTTTCGTCTTGCGCTCGCCGAGGGCGCACAGGCGCCGATAGAGCAGCGATTTGGCGCGGCGCTCATTTCGCGCGGCCGGTTCGCAGAAGGCATGGCGCATGTTCAGGACTCGCTCGAGCTCGACCCGCTGGACAATTCGCCCAAAGTGAATCTCCTCATTGCGCTGCTGACGCAGAGGAAATTCGCGGAGGCAAAACGCGAAGCGAACCAGATGCTGGCCGCCAACCCAAATTTTCTTGCCGCCCACGTGCTGTCGGTGCCGGTTGCACTCGGTCTGCACGACTGTGCGCAAGCGGCCGCGCAGTCGCACTGGGTCGGCAGCCGCTATCCCTCGGCAATGGCGGACGTGATCGCTTCCTTCGCAGACGTATGCCGTGGAGACACCGCGGACGCGCGGCGAAGCCTGCAACACGCCGTTTCGACGAAAGGTCCGGCGTTCGCATCGCCCTACCAGATTGCGCTCGGGTATGGATTCCTCCACGACCGGGAGGCAACCCTCTCCTACCTCGAGAAGTCGGCCGAGGAGCGCGAACCCCAGGTTCTTTCCATCAAGGTGGAACCCAGCTTCGACTGGTTGCGGTCCGAGCCCCGCTTCGTCGCGCTGGAGACACGGCTGGGTCTGCTGCAATAGTCCGCGCGAGGGCTACGCCCTTGCGCTCGGCCGCGCGGAGACCCGGGCGCGCCAGGCGCGCAGATTTTCGCAGACATCGGGGATGTCCATATTGACGAAATTGGCAAAATCGATGCCGCACAGGAGCACGATATCGGCCATCGAATACGTATCGCCGGCAAGAAACGCCCTTCCGCCTGCCATTTCGTCGTCGAGCCATTTCATCGCGCCCGCGACCACCTTCCGGTTCATCTCGCCGAACTCTTTGTATTGATGTGGCACGACGGCCGCGGTGCGCGGATCGGAATGGATCCACACCTGACTCATAGGATTCCACAGCCGGAATTCCACGCGTCGCACCCACATCTCCACCATCGCCCGGCCGAGCGCACCGCTGCCGAACAGAGCGGGATCGGGATGCAGCTGCTCGAAATAACGGCAAATGGCGACGGATTCGGAAATGCAGGTGCCGTCGTCAAGTTCGAGGACAGGCAGTTGTCCCAGCGAATTCTTCTTCAGGAATTCGGGCGCTTTGTGAGCACGTTCGCGGAGCGGCACGCGCACCTGCTCGACCTCGATACCCTTCTCCGCCAGGAATATGCGTACCTTGCGGGGATTGGGCGCCGGATTGTTTTCGCCGTGGCCGGCAGCCGCGCAACCGAACGCCCCCCGACCTCATGTCCCCATCAATGCCTCTCGCCATCCTTTTTGTCGCGTCGCTATGGGCGGGCGTGCAGAACGCGCTGGCGGGTGGAGGCTCGTTCATCACGTTGCCGGCCCTCATGTTCACGGGCATGGACGCGCGCGCGGCCAACATCACGTCCACCATTGCGCTCTTTCCGGCCCAGGTCGCGATGGGATGGACCGGCCGGCGTAACGTCAGCGGCGCAGAGGGGCTGTCGTTTCGTATACTCGTGGCTGTCAGCCTGGCGGGCGGCGTGGTCGGCGCCGCGCTCCTGCTCGTAACGCCGTCGTCGTTTTTTGCGCGGCTCGTGCCATGGCTGGTGTTGTTTGCAACTGCGATGTTCGCCTGGGGCAGCTTCGGGCCGAAGAGCGCCAGCGGGCAAACGCTCAACCGCCCCACCGTCATCATCGCGCAATTCGTCATCGCAATTTACGGCGGCTATTTCGGCGGCGGGATCGGCTTTCTCATGCTGGCCGCGCTGACGGCTGCGGGCCTCGTCATGCGCAACGCCGGGCCGACCAAGAACGCTCTTGCTGCCGTGATGAACGCCTCCGCAGTGGCGATCTTTGTGTTTTCGCCCGATGTAAGATGGCTGCAGGTGGCCGTGTCGGGCACGGGCGCGGTTGCGGGCGGAATCGCAGGGGCCCTGCTTCTGAATCGCGTGAACGAGCGCGCTCTGCGCATCGCCGTCGTCGCGATCGGACTTCTGCTGACGATCGGCCTGTTTCTGTATTCATCCTGATTGCGGCAGCGGCTCGGTTGCTGCGCGCGCCACGGACTCGATGGCAATGGCTGCGACGGCAGCACCGTAATCGAGATCGATGTTGGCCATCGTGTCCAGCGTATCGTGATAGCCTTCGCGGTTGATGTCGTAATTCTCCATGAACAGCACCACGGGAATTCCCGCGTCGGCGAAAATCTGACCGTCCGTGTTGAACAGTGTACTGCGCGGATCGTCCTGGAAACGGACTTCGCCTCTTGGCGCCAGATGCCGCGCCATCAGCGGTATCGCGTTGCCATGCGGACTGCGCCGGCCACGGCCAAGGCCGTATCGCTTGCCCCTGGCGTTCCAGCGGCCCACACCGTCCTCCCACATGCGCGATGCGGCATGCGCCTGATACGCCAGCCAGAGCGATTGCCGGTCGCCGCCGGGCGCGATCTGAAAGACATCACGCCGTCTTTCATTGTTGTGCGCGATCATGTCGAGCACATAAACGCCGCGGATCAGCACTTCCGAGAGGTCGAGCGAGTGGCCGGCTGCGATCTCAAGCCGCAAGGTGCGTTCGACCATCGTCTCCGCGAGATGGCGCGCGCCCAGGCAATCGGATGGAAACTCCTCGCCCGTCAGATGCACCAGCCAGACGTCGCGCGCGAGTTTTCCTTCGCGGCTCAGTTCCATGAAGAATTCGGCGCCCAGCATCAGGGCCGCAGTTGCGGAATGGTTATCGTCGGCGCCCGACGCCGACATGCGGGCGCCGTCGTTCTTGCCGGACCTGTAGCCATACGTGTCTTCCATGTACGCGGTGTCGTAGTGATCGGCCATCACGATCGCTTCGCCGCGGTTGCGGCCCGGGATCACCACGGCAATGTCGCGCTCGCGGGCTTCGCCGGTCTGGTTACGCTGCCAGCCTTCCATCCACGGAAAGTCGAAATCGGTGCGCCAGCGGAATGGAAGTTCGCCGACCGCGACATCCGTCGTCGCGGCGCGCGCCAGACGGCGGTAATAGTCGAGCAGAAAATCGCCCAATTGGTCGAGATCGCGGTTTGGCCACGGAATACGGGCTTCGGTGGCCGGATCTTTCGACGAATCCGCATTGTTCTTGTTGAGGTATGTGCCTTCGGCGAGCTTCGCGATCGTTTTCCAGTAGCGCACTTCAAATGGCCGGTTTGCCGTGCGACGAAAGGTCAATGCATCGCGCGCGTGAAACGCATGACCGGGCGGGGCCTGCAGTTGAGCGGCGAACGCCGCCTCGGCGCGACGTGATCGCTCTGCATCGCTCATCGGGCCGTGCTTTGCCGTGTCAGGGCTGTCCGGATGACCCAGCGCCGCTTCCGCTTCGGACGGCGACGCATCGATCCAGGTCAAATGGGAGCCGTGGAGCGCGGCGGACTCAAATCGCGGCCAGAGCTCGACCGGCGGGGCGCCACAACCGTCGGTGGCCGTGAAGTAACCGGTTAGCGGCGTGTCGACGATCTTTGCCAGGCCTGCGGCGTCACGAAATGCGATCAGTGGCCGGTGCCAGAATACCGTCGAGCGACCGGCCTGCATGGGCGGAAAGTAAAATCTGTAGCCGAACGAGCGCGCCTCGCCCATTGCCGCGACCGCGTGCCTGATTGCGCCGGCATCTGCACCCGGTCCATCGAGTACGGCATGAAAATCCTGCGACCAGATCTGCGCATTACGCGCCATGGGCTTTCCGTAGAGCCCCACATCGTCGGGATGCGCGCTGAACAAAACCTTGTGCAGATGGTCCTCCCGCGCGACGGAGGTTGAGTCCTCCTCGCGGTGGCTGCGCTGCCAGCGATGCGTCCGCCGGTAATGAGAACGCGATTCGCCGAGCCCTTCATCATGCGTGCCGCGTCCCGGGCGATGCAGCCAGCCGGATTGCGGTACGCGAATTCCCTTCGGACTCGCATGACGCGCGACCGCCTGAAGCAGAAGTATCTGTCGCGCCAGCGGAAGCTCGGTCGCAAGTTTGCGATAGAGCGGAGAGCCCCAGAACACGAGCGAGGCCGGACATGGAAGCAAGTGCAGTTGGCCCGCGAGATACGCGCGCTGAACCGCGTCCGGAAGTCTGTCGAACGGACGAAATGTGAGCAGATAGCGGACCGCCCCGAGCCGTTCATCCGAGTCGAACAGGAGATTTCCCGTCCATCCCGGAAGCATGCCGTCTTCAAGGTCCGGCGCATCCGCCAACGGTCCCGTCGGCAGAATGCGAAGTCCGGCAGCTCTTAAGTCCGATATTCCCGAATCGTCGTACACGGTGCGCAGCAGATGCCTGATCGAATCGCGTGAGTCTTCGGCATCGCGCTCCTTGAGCGGCGCGACGAAAAAGCTCTGCCAGAATCCCTTCGCCGGACCTTCGTGACTGGCGCCGAACAACGTCCAGCGGACGCGGCCCTTGTCGTCCTGCGTCTTCGAGAGCGCCAACGGCGAGAGAAAGACGTAGCGCTCGTGCCCAAGGGTAGAAGCTTGCCGGGCGAGGGATTGCGGCCAGTAGATATTGTGTTCGAGGTGAAGACGGCCGATCCGGTGGGCGCCCTTGCCGGTTGAGAGCGCGGCGACGCTTTCAATGACCTGTCGCGCGATGGTCGAGAGTCCCGGCGTCAGTTCCTGTGACTGTTCGCCGCCCGTGATGCGCCAGCCGAACGGATCGCTCGCGGAAAACGGCGCATGAATATCCCAGTTACCGTAAGGCTTCTGGCCGATGCGCGGCGCGGGCATGAACTCGGAATAGGCCGCGATCGGAAAGCGGCCTTCGCCGCGCACCCACAACCAGTCGCCGAAAAGCGATGTCCAGCCCCGTTCGTCCATCGTGTCCACCGGTTGCGCGCGAAGAGTGAGGGAGGAATGATAGTATCGATCAAGGTTCGCCGGAGTCGCCCATGCCGTCAATCAGCGCGCCAGCGCAAGACCGCTTTCGCTTCACGCTCAGGCCGGGAGACGCGGCCGCCGTGGAAGACATCGTGCGCCAATCCGGCGTCTTCAGCGATGCCGAGATCGTCATCGCGCGCGAACTGGTCGAGGACGCGCTGGCAAGGGGCCACGCAGCGTCGGGCTACCACTTCATTTTCGCAGACGGGCCGGAGGGCCTCGACGGCTATACATGTTTCGGCCCCATTCCGGCGACGGACCGGCGCTACGAGCTTTTCTGGATCGCCGTGCGCAAATCGGCCCGGCGCACGAAACTGGCGGCGCGTTTGCTGCACATGAGCGAGGAGCAGGTGCGCGGCATGGGCGGCGTGATCATGGTCGCCGAGACATCGACACGCGCCGACTATCAGGCCGCGTACAAATTCTACCAGGCGCAAGGCTATGGGCTCTGGGCCGAGATCGCCGACTGGCATGCAGACGGAGACGGACTGGCGATCTTCGGCAAGCGGCTCACGTGATAGGACCCACTATTCCAGTTGGAAAGGCAGCAGATCCCGCTATGGCGCAATTGCCCGCACAGGCAGCGGCATGTTGCAGACGCCGATGTGTCCGGGCGAATTCTTGTACCACACATCCTTCCGATTGCGGCGTTCACGGATCAGTCTGGTGAAGCTCGCGCTGTCCGTGCGAAGCGCTTCGAGCGATGGACGTTCGGCCGCCGGCATGTCGTTGCCCATGTGAATGGTTTTGATCGGTATGCGCTGCTCGGGCTTCTCGTAGAAGCCGAGATCGCCAGTGCCGCGCGGCATCACGGACAACAACTCCATGCCCTGGACCACACGCCCGACCAGCGTCACGTTGCGATCCAGATTGCGCGGGCTCTGGCCGATCACTGCATAAAGCTCAGCGCCGCTGCCCGAATCGGCGTCATTGTCGCGGCCGACGCCCACCATGCCGTAGCAATGCGTGAGCCACTCGCGTTTGTGAGCCGGATCGCGCGCGACGGCAAATCCGTCAGTAAATCCCACTTCCGGGGCATATGTGTCGCGATCGGGAAGCTTCGTGAACGGCAGATTCCTGTCGAGCGGGCGATCGAATTCGGGTGCGATCGTGTCCTTCGCGCCGAGTTGGTGTGGGGGCAACGGTGGATCATCGGTGCTCGACCATTGCACGACATAATTGTCCTGCACGCGCACGATGTCACTGCCGTCGAAGTAGTGTTTGCGCACCAGCGTTTCGATATTGGCGATGGAATTCGGCGCGAAAGCCGGCGCCAGTTCGATGACGACCCGGCCCGCCGGAAGTTCCATCACCAGCGTGTTCGCCGGATCGATGGCGCGCCAGTCGCTCTTCGGCGATCCGGACAGAATGTCCTTCATCGACGGCGGCGAGATCGGCGCCGCACCCGCCAGCAGCGAAACAATGCTGGCGGCAAGAATGACACGCGACATTATCCGGCTATGCATGGCGGCCCCGCTTCGAACACTCGAATCCTTCTACATGAAATCCGGCGCCGAAACGACCTATTCGACGAGGCGCACATTCAGTTGCCGTTCATCGCCCCGCCCCAGATCGTCCACCGCCCGAACGCGGTAATCTCCCGCCGACGAGGGTTGCCAGAACAGCGCCGCTCCAGGCGCACTGAGCCCGACATACGAATCATCGACAAACCAGTAGACCGCACGCGCATCCGCATCGGCGGTTGCAGCGAACTCAATGCGCGCTCGATCCTGTTGTGACAACCGCAGGGTATAATCGCTTCCCTTGAGCGGCGAGGTGATGTGCGGCGCGTCGCCTGCTGAAGCATCGCCACCCGCGCAGTGAGGTGTTGCCGGCGGCTTGCGGCGCGGCACGCCGGCTTCGGCGAACACCTGTTCGAGATCGGACGGCCAATACTCGAATATCTCCCGATGAACGTGGCGCCCGTCATAGGGCGGACAGGCAGGCTGACCGGTCGCATTGTCGATCATGAGGGCGCGGTGAACGGTGCTGACGCGGATCGGAGACTTGCCGGGAATGAACCACGTCATCCCTCGCTGCGGGCACCATTGATTGGGAAGTTCGCCGCTCGCAAGACATATCTCGACGCGCTTGAGATTGGAGGGAATCGGTCGTTGGGGCTCGGTCAGACCCGGACGCTCGCTTCCGACATCGTCCACAATCTGGAAGAACAGCGGCGCGGCGGCATCGACGCCGACGAACGCCGGATTTCCCGAGCCGTCGAAATTCCCGACCCAGACGACAAGCACATAAGGTCCGAAGATGCCTGCCGTCCACGCGTCGCGAAACGCCCATGACGTCCCCGTCTTCCAGTACACCGGCGCATGCATCGGCTGCGCGCCCGAGATCTCATCCGGGCGGACATGCTGGCGCAGAATATCCAAGACCATGTAACTCGCCTCCGCACTCAGGAGGCGCGTGCCGGTTGGTTGCGGATCGTCCAGTCGCAACCTCAGCGGCTTCAACACGCCGCGATTGGCGAGCATTGCATAGAGGCCCGCAAGTTCCTGCATGCTGACTTCACCGCCGCCGAGCACCAGCGCCAGACCGTAATGCCGCTCGCTCGCGAGATGACCGATGCCGGCTCCCTGCAGAAAGCCATAGAGATCGGGCGAATGCAGCTGCGACGCCACCCAGACTGCCGGAATGTTCCGACTGCGGTTGAGTGCGTCCGTCGCGGTGATCGGACCCAGAAACCGCCCGTCGAAGTTTTCCGGCGTGTACGGCCCGAACGAACTTGGGACATCCCGCAACACGGTCTGTGGATGCAAAATGCCCTGATCGAACCCCAGCGCATAGATGAACGGTTTCAGGGTCGAGCCCGGCGAGCGGCGCGCCAGCGTGCCGTTCACCTGTCCGGGAAGCGAGCGGTCGAAGTAATCATCCGAACCGACCAGCGCCTTGACGCTCATGTCGCGCGTGTCGACGAGGAGAGCTGATGCGTTGCGTATGCCGCCCGGACGGTTGCGTGTCACATAGAATTCGATTTGCCGTTCAACTATGTGCTGCAGTTCGAGATCGATTGTCGTCTCGATCTGCGAAGTCGCATCCGTGCCTGAAATGCGTTGTGCCTCCAGAACCTGTTCGACGGCGTGCGGCGCCGCGAATGGAAGTCCGGACAGCGGCCGCATGGTCATCGGCAGTGCGAACAGCGATCTCAGAGACGAATCGTCCGGGTGAGTCTCGAGCCAGCGCTGATAGAGGCGATCGCGGGCCTGCGTGAGCTGCGCACCGATCAGCCGGGCATCGCCGTGGCTGGCGGCGACCTTCAGATACTTCGCGGGGTCTTGCGGAATGACCGCAAGGGTGAGTGCCTCGGTCAGGGTGAGCGCGCCGACCGGTTTGTTGAAATAGACGAGGCTGGCGGCCCCGGCGCCCTCGATGTTGCGGCCATAGGGTGCGTCATTGAGATAGGCTTCCAGTATCTCGCGCTTCGAATAGAGCAGCTCCAACTCGACGGCGCGGGCCACCTGTTCGAGTTTTCCCAAGGGCGTTCGCGTGTTGAGCGGCCAGAGCAGACGCGCCAGTTGCATCGTGATCGTGGAGCCGCCCTGCGGGCTGCCGCGGCGCACATAGGTCACCCAACCGCCGCGGAGCAGACCATAGAGACTGAAACCCGGGTGCCACCAGTACCAGCGGTCTTCGTGCATCAAAACCGCGCTGACGAGCTGGGGTGACATGTCGTGCAACGGCACCCACAGCCGATACCGGTCGTCGCTCGCCAGCACCAGTCGCAGGAGCCGCCCGTGATCGTCCGTGACGGCGATCGACGACGGTTTCCAGCTCTCAAGCCCGGGGTGCGGCCACAGCCTAGCGCCCAGGAGCATCCCGGCGAGCAGGCCAAAGCAGATCAACACGATGCGACGGCGACGCAGAATGTCTGACCCCGTCTGGAGGAACCGACGTGTTGCGGTTGCCGCGCGGCTCATCGCAAACACCAAGCGTCAGTGAGCCCGAACCACAATCAGCACATCCCCGCCTGGTGAGCGCGCCTGAATGCGCCGGTCGTACATCGACTCGCCGAAGGCCGGAGGCACGATGAACGTCCCCGCGGCCGCCGCCTTGATGCGGTAGACGAACTCTTCGACGTCAGGAGTCGCGGTTCCGTAGATGACGACCCGGTCCTCGCGCACGTCCGTGTAGGCCGGTGTCCACGACGAGCCGGCCGACGAGACCGACGGCGTCGATGAATCGCCCTGAAATCCGGTGACCGGATCGAAGCCGCCCGGCAGCAGATCGACGATGGCGATGTTGCCCAAGCCCTTCTCGCCGGTGGCCCTGATCTTCAGGTGCACATTGATCTCCTGGCCGAGCGCAATCTGGCCCAACGGATTGCCTTTGGCGTCGGTATAGTCCCGCACGATCTCCAATCCGTTCTTGATCGCTTTGGAGGGAGCGCCCCTGTCGTAGCCCTCCTGATCGACGACAAACCAGGCGGGCAATGCGCTGGCATCGCTGAAGCGCAGGCCCTTTGCACTGCCGACCCAGCTGCCCGCCTGCAACAGCTTGTTCTGCGGCGTTGCGATCGGCTTGATGGCACCGTTAAACAGAACGACATCGATACCGAGCCTGTCGGCAGCCGCCTGATTGGAGCTCGCATAGACGTCGAGCGCCAGCATCGTCATCGCGGCGGACAACGTGTTCATCTCGTTGCGTTCGAGCGGCCGGATGATGTTTTCCAGCACGCGCGCCGACAACCTCTGCGCCCGATCCGGGAAGTGCTTGGCGAGCAGATAGAGCACGGTGTCATCGCGGATCAGCGGATCGTCGTAGTAATCGAAGTCATACGGTTCGTCGTCTGCCGTGCGTTCAAGCTCGCGCTCAAGCGGCGCGATGAGATTAATTGCTTCCTTGTCCTGTTTCATCAGTTTGTACGATGCCGCAAGCCAGGCTGCAGCGAGGTCGTGCTTCCAGGTATTCGGATAGGCGTCCTCCAGCCTTTTCTGGACGGAAGCGAGATCGTTGGTCGTGACGTTGCCCTGCCGCGTCAGCAGATAGACCGCGTAAGCGCGCTGACGAATCTGGTCGAGACCATCGACGCTGTCGTCGGCGGCAAGCTGCTGAAGATACTTGTTGCCGGCGTCGATCGTCTCCCTGGGCACAGCGACACCTCTGTCGCGCGCTTCGAGCAGAAAATGCATCGCGTAAGCCGACACGAAGGGTTCGGACTCCGGCGTCGCGGACCAGAGTCCGAAGCCGCCCTGTTCGTTCTGGCGCGAGCGCAACGCATCGATCTGCGCCATCAGACGGTCGCCCGGCGGTTGCGGGCCCGCCGCCACGACGGGTTCGAGCGCACGGGAATAGAGCGGGATTTCCTTCCATCTCGATGCCAGCAGCCTCGGCATGGTCGCGCTGATGATCTGCTCGCTGCAGTAGTTGTCGGTGTTGACGAGCCAGCTGGCGAGTCCGCCGGAAACGACGATGGGCACCGTCGACATGCTTGCGTCCCTGCGACTGTACGCATCGTACATGTTGCGGAGGTCGGAAAAGACGGTTTTGCTTCCCGGTTCGGTGCGCGCGATCGTGAGTTCGGTGCGATAAGGCTCTGCGGGGCGGACGGAAATGTCGATGCGCTGTGACGCGGTCTTGCCTGCGTAATTCGCCGAGAAGACAAGGCTGCCCGAACCCAGAACGTCCGCCGCTTTGACGCGGAATACCGCCACGCTTTCATGCGCCGCCGCCAGCGACACTATTTGTGAGGCGCGTCCGAGCACCTTGAGCTGCGCGCCCGTTTTCAGCGAAACCGAAATGGGTACCACCTTGTTGCCGATGCCGGCGAGGTTGTTGGACACACCCACGCCAACCTCCGCTTCATCGCCAGGCGCCAGCGTCGTCGGTGCGTCAGGTGACAAAACGAAGTCTCCGCGCACTGTCGTGGCATTCTCGTAGGTCCCGATCAGGCCGGGCGACACCGACACCGCCATGACGTGCAGCTTGCCGTGGAAATAGTCGGGGACGGTGTATTGCAAATCCTTCTCGCCGTTGACATCGACGATGCCCGACCAATAGGCGACCGGTTTGTCGCGCCGGCGTTTGAACGGATTGAGTTGCCGGCCGATGGCATCGCTGCCGTCACCGCCCGGCGCCGCGGCCAGCATCAGTTTCTTGAAGTCGGGCAGGATGAGGTCGAGAATCTGCGACGTCTGAACGTCCAGCATGCGCTTGCGGAAGAAAAAGCTGAGCGGATCGCCGAGCTTGTAGCGCGCCACCTGCAGGATGCCCTCGTCGACCGCGAACAGAACCGCCTTTGCCGGCTGCGCCGAATGCAGCTTGAACGTCACCGTCTCGCCTGGTTTCACCATGTCTGGCGTGTCGACCGTCAGCGGGTTGCGCCGCGCATCGACATTTACCGAGAACGGCGCCACGCCGTAGCTCAGCGGGCTCATGAAGATTTCGTTGGACGAGGGATCGCGAATGTACTGCACATTGATGTAGGCATTGCCTTCGAAATCTTTCGGCACGGCAATGCGCTGGACGGAGTTCGTGGTCTTTGCCGCGAACCAGGCGTGGGCATAGACCTTGTCGCGTTCGATGGTGATCAGCCCGCTGCCTGCGTAGGGCGCGCGCAGGGAGATTTCGACCGGCTCGCCAGGTGCATAATCCTGCTTGCTGAGCTTGATCTGAAGTTCAGCATTGCGTTCCAGCGATCGGGACAAATTGGCCTCGCCCGTCACGGAATATTCGATGCGGTTGACGCTCGTGTCGCCGGAGCGGATGACCAGCGCAAAATCGCCCGGTTTGTCGGTCGGCAGCGCATAATCCGTTCCGCCGGCAGGAATGGTCAGCGCGACAGTTGTGATTGGTACCTCCTTGAGCTTGGATTCGTATTTGTAGACGCCGGAATCCTGCTTGGTCAGAACCGAGACATAGCGCCGTTCGATCAGCTCGGCCTGAAGCCCCTTCAGTTCGATGGATGCCGTCTGCGGATCCACTGCGACGAGCCGCACGGTGCGTTTCGCACCGCGCTTGACGTAAGACAGATCGTCGATCGCCTTGTATCCCACCAGCCAGGAATTGCTCGAAACGAGCGTCTGGGTGGTCGCAGCAACGCTGCGCCCGCCTTCCGGCTCATAGGCCTTGACGAGGAAATACAGACGATACGTCGCGTCAGCATATTTCTTCAGGTCGAGATCGAATTCGGCGTGGCCTTTGTCGTCGGTATTCCTGTCCTGGAGCTGCGTCGTATAGCCGTCCTTGGCGTGGCGAACGTCGAAGAACTGGAAATCAGGCCAGGCATGAAACGCAACGAATGCCGGATTGAGCGTCAACGACGCTTCTATGCGCCGGTTCGCGGCCGGCGTTCCGAACAGATTCAAGACATCGACGATGCCTTTCAACCGATCCGGCTTCACCCAGCCGTCGGCAACATGGGCGGACAGCGCCACATTCACCTTCATCGTGTCAGGCAGGAACTCCTTCACCGAGACTGTGGTGGAACCGATTGCCGTTTCGTCATTGTCCTTGCCCACGATGTAGAGATTGACCGTCCACGTGCCGGTGGGCGCGGTCTCGGACGGCGTGTAGCTCAACTCGCCGAAACCGGTTGCGTCCACGGTGAGCGGCAGACGGCGCACGGTGAACCCGCGTGGATCGACGATCTCCGCCTGCAGCGGGATACCGGACGGACTTTTCGCCCAACTCGCCGTGCGAACGATCAGGCCTATGTGGAACAAATCGCCGGGACGGTAGATGCCGCGGTCGGAGAAGAGATAGGCCGACAACTGGCTTTCGCTGGTCGGATTCGCATCGCCGCCGATATCGAAGCGGGAATAATCGAGCCGCCGGTCGCTGGCCTTGATGGGCAGGAACGAAAGATCGTCACCCTTCGTCACCAGATACATGACCGGACGCTTTTCATGGTCCAGGCCCTTCAGGCTGGGGAAATGAACGGCGCCGTCGGTGGATGTAGTCTGGCTGTAAAGAGACTCGCCGTTCAGCGCGAGCACGGAGACGACCGCGCCGCCGACCGGCTCGCCGGTGTGGATCGACTGCACGAAGACGTCGCGGCTACCGTCCAGCGCCTTCTTTGCCAGCATGCCGAGATCGGTCACCACGATCATCCGCGTGTCCGTCGTATTGGACTGGTCGCCGCCGCTGTCGCCGGATGAGTCATTCTCCTGCGAGTCCTGGCCGGAGTCGTCGGACGCGTTGGTGTCCGCGCCTGGCGAAGATTTTGCAACCGGCTTCTTGTACGACGACAAATGCAGGAGGAAGACGCCGTGCCGGCCCGCTTTCAGATACTGGCCGAGGTCGACCCCCTCATAGTGGGCCTCACCCGGATCGGCATTGGGAAACTCGCGCGTCTCCACGAACCGTTCGACGATGTGATCCTCGCTGAACCGGCCGGACAGGTCGGGCTGCGCAAAGGTACCGTCGTTGAAGCTGATGAGGTGCTGCAACTGATCGGGCAGGACCCGGCCGATCTCCAGCTTCATGCCGGTCACATTGCGCGACACGACGGACACGCGCTTGTCACCGCTCAACGACATCAGCGAACCGTCCGCCATGAAATGCAGGAGTTTCGGGTAATCGGGTACGGTAAAGACCTGGGCGTTCGGCTTGCCGAGAATATAGCCACCGAACGATTTTAGGCCCGACGCGAAGCGGACATAGACACGCTGGCCGGGCTCGGCGTGATACTTGAAACTCTGGAGTTCGGCGTAATCCTTTTCAGTTGGAATCAGTTCCAGCTTCAGCGGCTGCGCATGGCGGAGGATATCGTCACCCACCTCGCCCACATCCCATGCGTAAGGATCGTCATCGTCCGCCTGTTTCACGCCTGCTTTGCGCTTGGGCAGCACCCAGGCCCTTGCGAGCGTCAGAAGATCGCTTCCGCGAACGGCATCGCTGGGGCTGACCACCAGCACCTGCTCAGGCTCGTAGCGATCATTGTTGACGAGCGTCGGGCTGACGTCGCCGAGCGTCAGGCTGTACAGACCCGGTACGCCGACGGACATATATAATGTGTTCGGCTCTGCGTTGCCGCCGCGCGAACTGCGCAGACCCGCGTCGAGCTTGAGTTGGACGGTGTCGGAATCGCGCGGCAGGGCCAGCGGCTGGGAGTGGACCCAAGCCTTCAGCTTGGCCGCGTCATAGGTCACCGTAAACTGGAGCGGAGTGGCGAATCTGTGGTCGCGGCCTTCCATGGCGAGCGACAGGCTTCGTTCGAGCAGAGACGGATTGACCGGGTAATTGAACGTCAGCGGCATGATCGTCTTTTTCGCCGCCGGGTTCTGCGGATCCTGATAGAATTCGGCGTCGCCCGACGTCACGGCGAACGGCACGATGTCGAATTCGCACTCGTCACCGGCCATCAGCACATGTGGCGCCACGACCTTCGCCAGATCGAGGTGAACGGATACGTGGGTGCCGATCGGCCAGTCTGCCGCCGGCGTGAAGTGCAGCGTGCGATCATCGGTCCATTTCCACGTCCCTTTCAGATCGGGATCCATGGTGATGCCGCGGGAAACGAGTTTTCCGACCTTTTCAATCGGGGCCGCCGAGCCTGAAAACTTCACATCCAGGGGATGCACGATCAGCGCAGGCGCGCCATCGGGCCGCTCGTAGTCGGTGATCGCGGGAGCGACGGCTTCGATGGTGATCCGATCCGGCTCCGGGGGGCGGGGCAGATGCAGGTACCACTGCAGGCCGAACCAGCCGGCAATGAGAACCACGACCGTGGTAACGACCGCCCCGACCATCTCGAGCGGCCACCGCCTGACGCGCTCGATCACGATCAACGCCCAGGGCGGTGGCGACCACGACACGCTGCCGACCAGCGCCTGCACCGTCATCCAAACCAGATAAAGGAATGCGCCGGCCACCTGAATCGGCAGCTGCACGAGAGTTCGCAGCAAGTCCATGATTGCCCCCGGAGGACAGAGCAGCGACTGTCCATCCTCCCGCACCGTCTATGCCCCGTTCGCCGCCAGGGTTCAACGCGAATGTGACGGCATCTGCCGGATCATCATGCCGCGTCTGAAATGCGATGAGAGTTTGAAAACTTGGCGGAACTGCGGCGTATGCGGACAAATCTGGATCTCGATGCGAAAATATTTTGATGCGCGGCAATCGAAACGACACCGGCGCGTTCGCGCAAGCCTCAGTCACTTTCCCCATGACGCATTCAATTCGCGCGGGCGCGCATGCAGATGAGGCAATTGCACTCGCCTTGGTGGGGATGCGAAACTCGTCTCGCGGATGGCAAGCGCTGTGCGCAGTCGCGAGAAACAGCGGGAGGATCGGTGGTGAGCACTTCTGTCGACATCATGCCCGGCGCGGAACCGTTGTCCGTCCGGGGAGACCGCCGCGGCGCGCTGGTGATCCATGGTTTCACGGGCTGTCCGCAATCCATGCGCCCGCTGGCCGAGAGCTTTGTCGCTGCCGGATTCTCCGTGGAAATGCCGCGCCTGCCGGGACACGGGACGACGCCCGAAGACATGGCAAATTTCGGCTGGGGAGATTGGACCGCAGCCGTCGACGCGGTTTACCGCGACCTTTCAGCGCGAACGGACAAGGTTGTGGTCGCGGGGCTCTCCATGGGCGGCGCCCTGACGCTCTGGCTCGCCGAACGACATCGCGAGATTGCGGGGATCATCGCGATCAATGCGGTGGTAGAAAGTGATGACTTTGCGCCGTTGGCCGAAGCGGCAACAGCCATGCAGGCAAGCGGCCAACGTTTTGTCCCTGGCGTCGCGGGCGACATCGCGGACCCCCTCTCAAAGGAATTGGGCTACGACCGCTTTCCGGCCTCTGCCGTCGGCCCGCTCGTCGAAGGCGTTGCCGGCGTGAAGCAAGCCCTCGCCGGCATAAAATGTCCGGCGCTGATCCTCCACAGCCTCAATGATCATGTGGTGCCGCCGGGATCGGCAAAGCTCCTGCGCGAGAGACTGGGCGGAGCCGTCGAGTATGTCCCGCTCGAAAGAAGTTTTCACGTTGCCACGATCGATTACGACCGCGCGGAGATCAACCGGCGTTCGGTTGAGTTCGGTCAACGGGTAACGACCTGAACCCCGCCCACCCGCCGCCTTGGGCCCGACTAATCCACGACAACGAACCGGCTGCTGGCGTGATCCAGGATTTCGAGCTTGCCGTCGGCAATGCCGAAGCGGGCGCCGTTCAGCTGGAGCAGCTCCCGATCGACGCGTTCCGCCACGAACGGGAAGGTCATCAGCCGCTCCAGGGACAACAGTACGCTCTCGCGCTCCAGCGCCGTCTGCCGAGGGACATCGTGCGCATTGGCATCGACGCGGGCTTCCGCCGGCGCCAAAAGATCCACCCAGGACCGAAGAAAGGGAACGGACGCGCCGATGCTGTCGTCGAACGCCGCCTCGACCCCGCTGCACTGCGCGTGACCCATGACAAGGATATTTCTCACCTCAAGCGTCAGCACGGCGAACGCAATGGCCGCGCTGGTTCCGTGATGTGAAGCGTCCGATTCGAACGGCGGTACGATGGCGGCCACATTGCGGATGATAAAGAGGCTGCCGGGCCGCGCGTTGAAAACTGTCGCAGGGTCGCTGCGCGAATCGCTGCAGGCGATGACAAGTGTGTCCGGCTTCTGGCCGTGACGGGCAAGCTCCATGTAGCGCTCGCGCTCGCTGATCCAGCGGCTGCCCCGAAAGGCGCGATAGCCGGCGACGAGGTTGTCCATGATGGGATTGGCGGCCACGTTCGTCGTTCCGTCCTGCTCAAAGCGCGCCCTCTCTAGCGCCGGCGCTTCTTCGCCTCAAGCTAGTTGGACCGGTGGGATATTACGAGCCGGAACCGATCACACGCGCCAGATAGAGGAACAATGCGGCCCCCAGCAGAGCCAGCAGGATGGCGAGCGCGATGTCGATGCGCGAGCCCGTCCCCGGCCAGACTGTCTCGTCGTCGATCTGCCTGGCGGTTCTGAGGAAGCGGATGGCGGCAACGACGATCATCACAACCCCGGCCACGATAAGAACGAGGCCCGCAACCTCTCCGAATTGGGAGCGATGAATCGCGACCTTCTGCTGAAGCGCAGCCGGCATCATGACGGCGAGGAAAAGATCGAAGCGCTCCACCAGAAAGCCGAACGCCGTCACGGCGATCGACGTACGCACCCAGGCGAGGAAGGTGCGCTCGTTGGCGGCATGATCGCTCAAGTTACGGATGGTCACGGCAAAAGGTCCCCCTTGAAATGCGGCAGCGCTGGGTGGGGCCAGGCATTCCGCCGGCCGGCGCAACTGTCAACGCGCCGGATGGTTCAGCGCAAGCGCGGCGCGGTGCCGTCCTTCAAGGTAAAGTTGCTGGCGCCCAGAACCATATCCGGCTCTCCGTCCGGTCCGCAGACCGGTGCGCAAAAACTCTCGCCCCTGAACATGTCGGCGCCGGGAATGCGGAACCAGCTCTCGAAGCGCAGCGGCCCGGATTGCGACAGGACAAGATCGTAGCCGGCGAGCCAGCTCGGCAACAGCAGCGGCGGAACGAGTTCGTCGAGATACCGGCCCGTGCTCTCGCCGAAGATGCGCGTGACCCCCGAGCCGACAAGCCGCATGCGAAAGCGCTGCTGCCCGCCTTCCAGGACTCGTTGCACGATCGTGACGTTTTGTGCCGACGATTTCAGCGAGCGCAGGCCGAACGCGTCGCGCGATGGGAGACGCCCGCTTTCCGCTTTCGCGCGCCAGAGCTCGAGGACGCTCATAAGCTCCCGTGTCTCGAAGGCGCAGACATCGTCGCAGCGCACCGGCCAGGCTTCGGCCTCGGCCCGCGCATTGAAATCCGCAATCCTGTCTTTCGGATCGAGATGGCCCATGGCGCAAGCATACGCGCGCGTGATCTAGACATCGTAAACGGAAGATTGGGAAACGGTTATTCGTGTTAACTTTTGCCGGTTGTCGACCGGCTTGCCGCCACGGAAAGAGGTTACGCGTCGCTACTTGCCAATGCGGATATTTTCGATCGTTCCCAGAAGCCCCAGCGCCTGCAGCAGCCAGATCACGACGCCGATCACGACCACGGCGTTGAGCAGGCCTTTGATCTTGGAATCCATCGGGATGTAGGTGTTGATCAGCCAAAGGATGACGCCGACGACGATGAGGACAATGACCAGATTGATGAGCGGCATGAACCGCACCCCCGGGTTGGTGTCCGTAGACAACCGGTGAAACCATCAAAGGTTCCGGCGGGAGAAACGGCGCCTTGACCTGCGTCAAGGCCGGTGAAATGGAGATGTTCCATGTTGCGTGAACCCACGTCGTCCGATCTGGCCCTGCTGCTGGCGCTCAACAATGCGCATGCGGCAGAGCTCGGCGCGCTGACGGCGGAGCAGTTCGCGCATCTCGTCGGCGTATCATTCCGCACGCGAACAAACGATTCCGCCGACGCGTTCATCGTCGCGCTGGAACAGGATGCGGATTACGCGAGCCCCAACTATCTGTGGTTCAGCGATCGCTTCGACCGCTTCGCCTATATCGATCGCGTGGCCGTCGCGGCATCCGCCCGCAGGCAGGGCCGGGCGCGCGCCTTCTACCTCGACCTCATCGATGCCGCGCTCGCGCGCGGTCATGAGATCCTGACCTGCGAGGTGAACAGCGATCCGCCCAATCCCGTCTCCGATGCGTTCCATGCGGCGTTGGGCTTCACGGAGATCGGGCGGGCCCGCATCGCGGAGCGCGGCAAGACCGTGCGCTATCTCGTCAAGCCGCTGCGCGACGAGTAGCGCGGTTCACCTCGTCCCGGTCAAATTCCCTGATGCAGGGGGTTTCTGAAGGAACTCTCAGTTTTTTTTCCGCCGCACCGGAAGCTTTCGGTCACATCCGGCCTCACATTAAACCCATACAGACCCTATTTCGACCAATCTGGTACTATCTGCGGACTCTCATCGCGTTCCGACGGCGCTCGCTGAGCGATGCCTGTGCGATCCCTGCGCAAAGCGCAATTCCATGCAGTCGCCTTGTGACTCTCTCGTTATCGTTCTGCATTGTGTTTGCATCCCGGCCGGCGCTTTCCTATCGAAAGCATAACCAAGACCTGTCTTCCGCAACACGGCGCACCGCACCCCGCGACAATCCACGATCGCCCGCAGCAGGGAATGACGGTTCGCCGAGATAGGTCCCCGGATGAACGCGCTAAGGCATCTCGATGCGGTAGACGCGTGCGGCGGTCCCTGAGAACATCGCCGTCTTCTCGTCAGTCGAATAACCCGTCGCCAGCCGCTTGAGCGCGTTCCACAGAATCGCGTAGGTGCAGCTGCCGCTGTCGACCGGGAAGTTGCTTTCGAACATGGCGCGCGTCGGCCCGAACGCCTCGATGCAGGTCTCGATGTAGGGCTTCCATTCGCGCGCCAGTTGTTCGGACGAGGCGGGCGGATCGGAGCGGTATGACTCAAACCCGGGAAACGGCATGGCGAGTCCGCCGAGCTTGACGACGACGTTGTCGCAAGCCGCAAGCGCGCGGATGTTTTTCCGCCAGTCGGCGAACATGTCCTCGCGCCGGCCCTTGTAGACGCCGATGCCGAGCGGCGCGCCGACATGATCGAGCACAATCGGCGTTTCCGGAAACGCCTGCGCGAGATCGACGAGATCGGGCAATTGCGGCGCCAGCATCCAGGCATCGAAGGATAAATCATAGCGCTTCAGATGCGCGAAGCCTTTGCGGAAATCGGCATCGCGGAACAATCCCTCGCCGACGCGCCCGATGTTCCCCAGGATCATCGGATCCTTGTCCCACGCGGCACCCTGACGAATACCGCGGAAGCGTCCGCCGCCGGCCGCGAGATGCGCTTCGAAAATGGCGGGCACATGGGCGTGATCCCTTAAATCGCAGCTGCCCACGATGCCGGCGCAGGCGCGCGCGGGCCCATAGATGCCGCTCGCGCTCATCGCGGCCACGCCATTGACGAATTCCGTTTCGCCGACGCATGTCGCCCACTCCGGTCCGTCGGCGCGATACATCGCATGGCATTCGAGGAACACGGTGGCGCGGATATTGTGGCCGCTCGTTATGTCGGCGTGGAGTTGGTCGAAGAGGTAGAGCGGCACCGTTCGCATCAGTTCGTCGAACAGCGTTCCCGTCGGCGGGCGCAGATGCATGAGGGGCCGGCGATCCCACAGATGATGATGCGGATCGATGATCGGCAGGTCCGGCTCGATGATGTCTTCCATGGCGGGATCTCTTGCGGTTTTGCTTGCGTGATCCTGCAACGCGCCAACCGCATGTGCAACGCTCACCGCCGAAATCCGTCCATCCGAACAAAGTTCGGCACGCGGAGTTCGCGCAGAAACAGTAGATGTCATCCCGGCCGCGAACGCGACTGCACGAGCGTGAGCAAGAGCCGGGACCCATATGTGGATGGCCCCTTCACCTCGCGCAAGCACTGGCGGTGCTTGCGCTCGCCGGGAATGACAGGGGAACTAAACGCGCCGCGCGGCATCGGCGACAATTTCGGGAGCGCATTTCGCGTCGGTGTAGATCGTACTAGTGTCGTGCGCTTGGGATCGACCAAGGGCGCCGAGGGTCTTTGATCCTTTCATGGAGTGTTCATATCTAGGGGAACTGAAGATGAAACCCGTTTGCATCGCCCTATTGGCCGGTATGATCGCTTGCGCTTTCTCTCAGCCTGCCTCAGCCGTTCATGCCGCCAAGTACACGGAAAAGGTCGTGTGGTCCTTCGGCAGCGGCACGGACGGCTCGCAGCCTGTGGCCGGCCTGATCGATGTAAAGGGCATGCTCTACGGCACAACAGGGGCGGGTGGTGGTTCCGGCAGGGGCGCGGTGTTTACGCTTGACCCGAGCACCGGCGCGGAGAACGTACTGTATTCCTTTTGCAGTCAGCAGAATTGCACGGACGGCGCGGACCCCGGGGCCGGTCTCATCGACACGAAGGGCGTGCTTTACGGCACAACCGAAGTCGGCGGCGCCAATGGCAGGGGCACCGTGTTCTCGCTCGACCCAGGCACGGGCAATGAGTCTGCGCTGTATTCGTTTTGCAGTCAGCAGAATTGCGCGGACGGCGCGGCACCCCAGGCCGGCGTGATCGATGTGAACGGCACATTGTACGGTACGACATTCGTGGGCAATAATATCGGCGGCACTGTGTTCTCGCTCGATCCGGGCACCGGTGCAGAGACGGTCCTCTATTCCTTTTGCAGTCAGATGTTCTGCACGGACGGCTTCGAGCCGGCGGCCGGCGTGATTGATGTGAAGGACATGCTCTACGGGACGACCTCGCAGGGTGGCGCCAACACCAACGGATGCAATGAGGAAGGTTGCGGCGAGGTGTTCTCGGTCGATCCTGATACCGGCGCCGAGACGGTAATCCATTCCTTCGGCGACGGCGCGGACGGCCAGATTCCTCTCGCCGGTCTGATCGATGTGAACGGCACGCTCTACGGCACGACGGATAACGGCGGCGCGAATACCAACCACCTGTGTAACGGATGGCTTGGAATCGACTCCTGCGGCGCGGTGTTCGCCCTGAATCCGAAGACCGGCAAAGAGAAAGCGATTTATTCTTTCTGCAGTCTGAAGAACTGCAAGGACGGTGCAAACCCCGTCGCCGGGCTGATCGCTGTGAGGGGCACACTGTATGGCACGACCACTGACGGCGGGAGCGGAAGCTGCAACGGCTTCGGCTGCGGCACGGTATTCTCCATCGACCCGAAGACCGGCGTGGAGACAGTACTCTATTCCTTCGCGGGCGGCGGCGACGGCGCAAACCCCCAGGCCGGCCTCATCAATGTCAAAGGCTCGCTGTACGGCACGACGTTTGAAGGTGGTGGTACAGGCTGCAACGGCGGAGGCTGCGGCACAGTGTTCGTGCTCACGAAGAAATAATCGCGTATTTGGGGAATTCCAGACAGCCCACACGAAACCCGTTTGCCCCGCTTCTCCGCGCGAGGAAAAAATCTCTGCAATACAATGCTCGCTGACGATTAATCGCCGCCGGCAATGATTGCGGCATAGGTCTCCGCGTCGACGTTGCCGCCGGAGAGTACGGTGACGGTCGTCCGCGGATCGAGGCCCGATTTCAGCGCGCCGGCGATCGAAACGGCGCCGCTGGGCTCGGCAATCAGCCGCGCCTCGCGCGCAATGCGCCGCATCGCCTCGCGAATCTCCGCTTCGGAGACGGTGACGATGTCGTGCACGAAGGCACGGATATGCGTGAAGGGTTTTTCGCCCAGCTGCGGCACGCGCAAACCGTCTGCGATCGTGCGCTGGGTCAGTTCCGGTTCGACGCGCATGATGCGCCCGGCGCGGAAACTGTCCCGCGCGTCGGCGGCCAGCTCCGGCTCGACACCGATGACATGCACGTCCGGATCGGACAGCGCGATCGCCGCGGACAAACCGCCGATCAATCCGCCGCCCGAGACGGGGACGAAGATGTTCCGCACGCCCTCGCACTGTGCCAGGATCTCCAGGCCGATGGTTCCCGTGCCCGCCATGACGGCGAGCGAATCGAACGGCTCGATGATGGAGAGGCCTCTCGAGCGCGCCAGTTCGGCGCAGGTCGCCACGCGCTCCTTGCCGGCCGGATCGACCAGCACGATGTCCGCACCCCAATGCCGTGTGGATTCGAGCTTCACCCGCGGCGCCGCGCCCGGCATGACGACGACGGCCGCAACGCCGAGCTTATTGGCCGCATAGGCAACGGCCTGCGCGTGGTTGCCGCTCGAATGCGCGACCACGCCGCGTGCCCGCTCGGCGGGAGATAGCGAGAGAATGGCGTTGAACGCACCGCGCAGCTTGAAGGCGCCGATGGGATGAAGGCTCTCCGCCTTCAGTCTCAGGCCGGTCGGCGTCATGGCCACGACGGGCGCGCGGTTCACATACGGCGCGATGCGCGCGGCAGCGGCCTGGATTTCATTCAAGCTGAGAAGTTCGCTCATTGGAACCTTCTAGCACGGCGTCAGAGTCAAAAAAATTCGGCTCGTCTTGCATCCGAATGGCGTTGGTCGCTCTGCATCAGGATTTGTCGGAAAGATGAAGACTGGGCCGACAGGGAACGGCGCCATCCTGGCGGCATGCCGGCTGGAAGCCGGCGTTCCCGTTTGGACGTCCAATCAGACAGGTCCGGATCGTAGCAGGTCGTGTTCTCTTGCCGGGTGGATGACGGTGTGTGGGAAAAGCGTGCTGCCGGTGGAACTTTTCACACGCGGCGGCGCCCCTGCCCTTGCGGAACCGGGGAGCCTTCGAGGTGGAACCGGCTTGACCCGGCGCGTTTACACCTGTTCAAAACGAGCCCGTTAGGGTTCGGGATCATAAACCCGCCTGACCCGTTAGGTTCAGGCTGCGATCATGGAGATGGGGTCATGTCCAATACGGACACCGAGATGGATATTCAGACGCTGTCGGACGAGCTTAAGCAGCTGCGCGCAGAATTCTCCAAGATTGCGCAGCTTCTGGAGTCGGCCGCACGCCATGCCGGCGACGAAGCCACGCAGGTCGCACGCGACGCGAGCGAACGTGCCTGGAGCGAAGTGAAGAACCGGGCGGACGGGCTTGCGCGCCGCATCGAGGAAAAGCCTGTCAGCTCCACCGCCTGGGCGTTCGGCATCGGAATCCTGATCGGGTTTCTGTGCCGCGGGCGGAGTTAAGTTTTCACAACGGCAGATACCAGCGCGTGCTGACGATGGCCGAGACGGGACCTGCGACATTGACCAGTGCCCAGAACAGCGACGTCGGTACGCGCACCACATCGCCCGGCTGGATGAGCGTCGCCTGATCACAGGGCACCTTGTGTTCTTCGGTTTCGCCGTTGCGCCGGACATAGACGAACGAGGCTTCCGCCTTTTCCGTATACCCGCCCGCGAGCGCCACGGCATTCAACGCGTTCATCGCGTTGACGTACGGATACTGCCCGGGTTTCTGCACTTCCCCGATGATGTAGAACGGCCGGTAGCCGATGATCTCCACGTTGACCCGCGGCTGCTGCAGATAACCGTCGGCGAGTGCGGCCGCGATGCGGTCCTCGAGTTCGTGTGAGGCCAATCCCTGCGCCTTCACCTGGCCGATCAGCGGCAGGCGCAAATAACCGTTGCTGTCCACATCGAAATCGCCGGAGAGATCGTCCTCGCCATAGACGATCACGTGCACCTTGTCGCCGGTCGCCAGATGATAGGTCGTCTGCGGTTCGCTGACGTCGGCACGAAGAGAAGCGGGCTGGCCGGCCTCGGCCGCGTGAACGCCGTGGAGCGTCACGAAAATGCCGAGCGCAAGTCCGGCAATCCAGATCGCGATGCGCAAGTAGGTCGTCGGGGCCATGGCCCAGTTTACGAAACTTTCGGTTTACGATTTGTTGCGGGGCGCACCCCTGACGATGGCGAGCGCCCTGTGCCGGAATCGGCTGCCCGGGCCGCGCCGGCCGACGCACTGCAGATTGACCCGCGCCCCTTCGAGCAGCAGGTGGATTTCGTCTGCCAGCCGCTCCGGATCGGCAAAGCCGGCGCTGCGCGACAGTCCGGCGATACGGTCGCGCTGGGCTTCCATGTGGCCGACGATGACGGCGCGCGCAGGATGCTCCGCTTCCGGGATTTCGACCGCCGCGTTGGCGATTGGGCAACCACGGCCGCCTTTCTCCATCAATTTCTCGTTGATTCGTACAATCCAGCCTTCGATTTGTGCGTCAGGCTTTCCGGCATGAATTTGCGCGAGTTCGTCCCAGATCGCCTCGGATTCCCGGGCCAGTACGGACAGGTATTCCGTCACCAGCCCATCCTTGGAGCCGAAATGGCGGTAGAGCGTCATCTTGTTGGTGAGCCCGGATTCGGCGATTTCGTCCACGCCGACCGCCCGAATCCCCCGGGCGTAAAACAGCGCACGGGCGGCTGCCAGGATTCGCTCCCGCGGCGACTGCATTTCTGTCCTGCCCCGCACACGCGCCGTCGTCACTTGATACCGACCGGTCAGTACCCATCTCACATGTTACCGACCAGTACCATACTGGGAACCCGGCGTCACCTTTCTCCCTCGCGCCTCCGGAACCCCCGCCGTTTGAGGCGCGAAACCGGCCGGATCCTGCATCGCCTGCCCCTCCGCGATCGGGATCCGGCCACCTCTCCCGAGCCGCGCCGAACAAGCCCCTCAGCTGCGCGTGAAACGTCCGAAGCCCTGTGGCCTTAGTGCGTGAAATGCGCGTTCCGGCGCTTCATGTGCCGGTCCGGCGCGCGAATGTGTCTCGCGCGCAACAGCATTCCCCAATCGATAAACCGCCTCTTGCCGCATGGGGATTCCGAAATTACCTGCCGAAGCAGTCATTGTTGTAGCAGCTAATCGGGGAGCAGACGCCGTGGCCGGGTACTATCGCGCCGCAACGTTCACAAGCGACATCTGTCTGGGCTATCAGATGAAGCGGGCGCAAAACCTGCTGCGTGCGCTTCTCGAAACGGCCTTTGCGAACGAGGAGCTCAATTTCTCTCAATGGACGGTTCTGGTTCGCCTCAAGGAAGGCGACGCGCAGAACAGTGCCGATCTCGCCCGCGCGCTCAGTTATGACACCGGTTCACTCACCCGCCTGATCGATCAGCTCGAGGAGCGCAAGCTGCTCGTTCGCCGCAAGAGCATCAGCGACAGGCGGGTCCACGATCTCGTCCTCACACCTGCCGGCCGCGCGATGGCCAATGCGTTGACGCCGCGCGTGGTGGACATCCACAACCGGGTTCTCGCGGATTTTTCGCGCACTGAAGTTGATACGTTCCTGCGCATGGTTCGAAAGCTGGCGGACGGCATCGAAAACGCCGGCGCGGACACTGAAGCTGAAATCCCCCGCAAGAGGGCCGGCGCATGAGCAACTGGCGGATAGCAGGCGCGGGCCTTGTGTCGCTTGCACTTGTGGCATGTACCGGCGGCATCGACCCCGCCGTCAAACAGATTGATGTGCATACGCTCGGATTGTCGGACGCGCCTGCCCCTGCCGTCGACGAAACATGGTGGAAGGTCTACGGCGACCCGCAGCTTGACCACATCGTCGATGCGGCTCTTTTGGGAAACCCTACGCTCGACCAGGCCCTGGCCCGGCTGCGTTCCGCCGCCTCCGGAGTCGCCGCCGCCCGCTCCCAGGAATTTCCGCAAGTTTCGCTGGACGGCAACGAACAGCGCCTCCAGTTCAGTCAGAACTACATTTTTCCCCCGCCCTATGGCGGAACGGCCAGATGGTATGGAACCGTCGCCGGCAATCTGTCCTGGGATATCGATCTCTGGGGACGTCAGGCTGCGCTTGTCGACAAGGCGCGCGCGCTGGGCCATGCGGCCCAGTTTGACACCGACGGCGCGAAACTTGCCATCGAAGGCGCTGTCGTCAGTGCCTATGTGGCGCTCGATGAGGCCTATGCCCTGAGCGATGTAGCGCACGAAACGGTTGCCGAACGCGAGCACATCGTGAAACTCACCGCGCTGCGCGTGAAGGACGGGCTCGACAGCAAGGTCGATCTGTCACAGGCACAGACCATCCTCGACGAAGCGCGCAAGGACGATGAGCGCGCGGCCAGCAATTGCGATCTCGCCATCCACACGATCGCCGCCTTGATGGGACGGGGCGCCGATGCCTATCCCGGCATCACGCGGCCCCGGCGCAAACTCGACGCAGCGCTCGAATTGCCCCAGGAGCTACCGGCCGATCTTCTGTCGCGACGGCCCGATATCTTGTCCGCCCGCGCGCGCATCGAGGCGGCTGTGCACGGACGTGCGGCGGCGAAAGCGGCATTCTATCCCGACATCAATCTCCTGGCGACGGCCGGCTTCGCGTCGATCGGCCTGAGCAGACTGATCGCTGCCGGCTCGGAGCAATATGGCGGCGGCCCTGCCGTGCATCTGCCGATCTTCGATGCCGGTCAGCTGCGCGCGCAATACGCCTCCGCTACCGCCGATCTCGATATGGCTGTCGCCGACTACAACGGCGCTGTGACCGGGGCCATTCACGACACGGCCGACAGGCTGACGCAGATCCGTTCGCTCGACCTGCAGGCCGAGCAGCAGGCGAAGTTCAGCGCCGACGCGGATCAGGGATACAGGCTCGCCGAAACCAGCTGGCGTTCCGGTCTCGCCAATCAGCTGACGCTGCTGAACGCGGAATCGCTGCTGCTTCAGGCGCGCCAGCAACAGGCGATGCTCGACGCGGAACAAGCCAGCGAACGCATCCATCTCATATTGGCCATCGGCGGCGGCTTCGACAGCCGCGCCGCTTCGACGGCCCCGGAAGAGGAGGGGATCATCCCATGAGCGAGGCCCAGAACGACAACGCCCGCAGCAGCACGCGCAGGCGTGCCCTCTTCGGCGTGGGAGCGCTTGTATTGCTGGGCCTCGTCGTGTGGGGCGCGTACTGGCTGCTTTATGCGCGCTATTTCCAGAGCACGGACGACGCCTATGTCAGCGGCGATATCGTGGCGGTCACCGCGCGCGATCCCGGCACGGTGCTGGCGCTTCACGCAGACAACACGCAATGGGTCACGCGCGGACAATTGCTGGTCGAACTCGATCCGGCCAGCGCCAAGATCGCGCTGCAATCCGCAGAAGCCGACCTCGGCCATACCGTGCGCCAGGTGAGCGGACTGTTCGCAAAAGCCGACGAACTGCGCGCCGTGATCGCGCAGGCGCATGTGCAGCTCTCCCAGGCGCAGGCCGATTATGCGCGCCGCGCCCAGGCCGTGAAGGACGGCGCCGTCTCGCAGGAAGACCTCACGCATTCGCAGGATGCGCTGGCGAATGCGAAGAACGCGGTCAGCGCCGCGCAAAGCCAGCTCGATCAGACCCTGTCGCAGATCCGCGGCACGACTGTGGCCACCAACCCCGATGTTCTGGCGGCCGAGGCGCGCCTGCGCAACGCCATGCTGACGCTGGATCACATGCGTATCACCTCACCCGTCGACGGCTCCGTGGCGCAGCGCTCGGTGCAACTCGGCGAACAGATCGCCGCCGGCACACCGCTGATGGCCGTGGTTCCGCTCAACGACGTGTGGATCGACGCCAATTTCAAGGAGGTGCAGCTGTCGCGCATGCGCATAGGCCAGCCCGTAAAGGTGACGGCCGACATGTATGGCGGCGGCGTGACCTTCCATGGCCGCGTGGTCGGCCTGTCGGCAGGAAGCGGAGCTGCGTTCGCGCTGCTGCCGCCGCAGAATGCATCCGGCAACTGGATCAAGATCGTGCAGCGCGTGCCGGTGCGCATCGCGCTCGACCCGAACGAGTTGAAGGATCATCCGTTGCGCGTCGGGTTGTCGGTGAACGCCTCGGTCGATGTGCGCGATCAATCCGGCCCGCAGGTGGCGGCTGAAGTCAGAAAGATGATTCCCGCACCCGAGACCGGGGACAAAGTGGGTGAGGCCAACGCGCTGATCGCCGAAATTGTCGCCGCCAACCAGAGCCTGCCAGACCATCCATGAGCGCGGCCGGCACCGCACAGGCGCCGCTCAGCGGCACGCCTCTCGCCATTGCGTCCGTTGCGGTGGCGCTGGGGACGTTCATGCAGGTGCTCGACACCACCATCGCCAATGTCTCGCTGCCCACGATCTCCGGCGATCTTGCCGTCAGCACCGATCAGGGTACCTGGATGATCACGTCGTTCGCGGTGGCCAACGGCGTCGGCGTTCCGCTCACCGGCTGGCTGATGGGACGCTACGGGGTGGTGCGGACGTTTCTTGTGTCGGTCGCCCTGTTTACGGTCGCGTCGTTTCTGTGCGGCTGGGCCTGGAGCTTAAGTTCGCTCATCGTCTTTCGCGTGCTGCAGGGCGCGGTTTCAGGCCCGATGATTCCGGGTTCGCAGGCGATCCTGATTTCGATCTTTCCCGACAACCGGCGTTCCACGGCACTCGCAATCTGGTCGATCACCACGCTGGTGGCACCGATCTGCGGCCCTATCCTGGGCGGCTACATCTCGGACAATTATCACTGGTCGTGGATATTCTTCATCAATGTGCCCGTGGGCATCGTGAGCGCATTGCTGTGCTGGCGCTATCTCGGAAACCGCGACGCGCCGGGGCGCGATTTGCCGATCGATCGCGTCGGTCTGGGGCTGCTCGTCATCTGGGTCGGATCCATGCAGGTGATGCTCGACACGGGCAAGGATGCCGACTGGTTCAATTCGACATCGATCGTCGTGCTGGCGCTGATCGCATTGATCGGCTGCATCGTGTGGGTGATCTGGGAACTGACGTCGAAATTTCCGATCGTCGATCTGACGCTGTTCGCCAACCGCAACTTCGCGCTGGGTACGATCGCGTTCTGCCTGAGCTATGCGGTGTTCTTCGCCAATACGCTGCTCTATCCGCTGTGGCTGCAGACGCAACTCGGTTACACCGCGACATGGGCGGGACTGGTGGCCGCGCCAAGCGGCGCCGTCGCCGTCATCCTCACGCCGATCTTCGCACGACTGACGGGGCGCCTTGATGCGCGCATCCCCGCAACCATCGCGTTTCTCGCCTTCGCCGCATCGTATTTCATGCGCGCCGGGCTGACGGCGGATTCCAGCTTTTCAGCCTTTGCGCTTCCATTGCTTGTGCAGGGAATCGCCATGAGCACGTTCTTTGTGGCGATGATCTCGATCTCTCTCGACGGCGTGGCGCCGCAGCGCATTCCATCCGCATCGGGCATCTCGAATTTTGCCCGCATCACCGGCGGCGGGTTTGCAGCGGCCATCACCACGACGCTGTGGGACCGCCGCGAGGCCCTGCATCAATCCCGGCTGGTGGAAACCTCGACCCGCTTCAGTCCCGCCATGCGCCAGGCCCTGGACAATGCACATCACCTTGGTCTCAACCAGACGCAAGGGTATGGGTTGATCCTGCGCAATATCGTCAGCCAGTCCTATCTCTTGTCGTCGCTCGATCTGTTCTGGCTGTCGGCGTGGCTGTCGCTCGCCATGATCGTGGTGGTGTGGCTGGCGCGCGCCACGCGGCCCGCGGGCGGGGTGGCGGCCGGCGGAGATTGAACGTCATGGCACAGGACAGGGGCGGCGGCGTCCTCACCTTAATTGGTCACCACTCCTGCGCTAACCATGTCACGGAACGGCGATACAGCAACGGCCAATCCTCCTGCGTCCATATGTTGCCGCGAACAGGGACAACCTTCACAACATCGTGGAAGCGCCACGCGGCAGACCCGCCTGACTGCCTACGGCGAACCGATCCGGGCTTTTTGTGCTCTTCTGCAGTAATCGCGCCGCGCGGCCACACCTTGCGTTTAGTTGCATGCCGGCGACCTTGAGTCCTTGCCTGACCGCCCCAATCTGGTACGCAGGCGCTTGCTTTCCCGGGCGGGGGCCGGGCGGAGAGAGCATGGAGTTCTTAGGAGCGCTGCTGGTCTGGTCGCTGACCGCGTTGGCCGTGGTGAGCGTGGCGTACACGCTGATCGCGGCATCGTTGATTCGCGGCCAATCGCATGCAGCCCGGCCAACCGTCGGCAATCGGCCGGGCGTGACATTGCTCAAACCTCTGTACCTGAGCGAAGTCGGCCTCGCGGAAAACCTCAGGAGTTTCTTCGAGCAGGATTACGACGGTCCGCTGCAGATTGTGTTCGGGTTTCACAGCCCTTCGGATCCCGCAATGCGGGTCGCCGAACGGCTGCGGGCGGAATACCCGGAACGCGAAGTTGCGTTCGTGGTCGACACCAATTTCGAGGGCGTCAATCCGAAGGTGGCCAATCTCATCAACATGGTGGGGCACGCGCGCCACGAAATTCTGATCGCGAGCGACAGCGATATCAGGGTGCCTGGGAATTATGTGCGGACACTGGTGGCCGAACTCGCCGGACCGAATGTGGGCGCCGTCACCTGCTTGTACCGCGGAAAGCCCGCCCACAATCTGTGGTCCGCGCTGGAAGCCATGTTCGTCAACTTTGCGTTTCTGCCCAACGTTATTCTGGGGACGACATTCAGACTCACTGCTCCGTGTTTTGGTTCGACGATAGCCTTGCGGCAGTCGGTCCTGCGCGAAATTGGCGGCTTTAAGGCGCTGTCGCTGCATTTGGCGGATGATTACGAAATCGGCAGGGCCGTACGCAGTCGCGGCTATCAGGTGAAAATATCGTCACTCCTCGTCGATCATATCTGCGAGGTTTCGGGCATCGGCGGGCTGTTGCGGCACGAGACACGCTGGGCCAGGACTGTCCGCGTTCTCAATGCGCCGGGACATCTGGGAAGCATCATCACGCATCCGCTGCCGCTTGCACTGATGGCAGCGCCGTTCGTTCATTCCTGGTCGCTTGGGCTGACGCTCATTGCCGCGGCGCTGACATCGCGCCTGTGGCTGGCGTGGCGCGTGCAGTCGCGGCTGGACAGCCCCGCAGGATCGTTGTGGCTCCTCCCTTTCAGGGATCTGCTGTCCTTTGCTATATTCATCGCCTCATTCTTCGGTAATTCGGTTTATTGGCGGGGAACCCGCTATCTGACAGGGGCCGACGGGGTCCTGGCGCAACGGTAAGGTTCTGGCCATGCTCAAGACGCTCTTTCTTCAGGCACCCTCCTTCGACGGATTCGATGGCGGCGCCGGCGCGCGCTATCAGATGAAGCGCGAAGTGCGCTCGTTCTGGTACCCGACCTGGCTTGCCCAACCCGCCGCCATGGTGGAGGGCTCCAAGCTCATCGATGCGCCGCCGCACGACCTCAAGCTCGAGGACGTGCTGCCCGAAGTGCGTAACCGCGACCTCGTCGTGATGCATACCTCCACCCCCTCGTTCAAATCCGACATCCTGACTGCGGCGCGGCTGAAAGAGGAAAATCCGAACCTGAAAATCGGTTTGATCGGCGCCAAGGTTGCCGTCGAACCGGAGAAAAGCCTGATCTCCGGCAAGGCCGTCGATTTCGTCGCCCGCAACGAATTCGACTTCACGATCAAGGAAATCGCGGAGGACCGGCCCTGGTCCGACGTGAAGGGCATTTCCTATCGCAACAGCGAGGGCGCGATCGTTCACAACGAGGACCGGGAAATGCTGGAGAGCATGGATTCGCTTCCGTGGGTGACGCCCGTCTACAAGCGCGATCTCGTCATCGAGAAATATTTCGGCGGCTATCTGAAGCATCCCTACATTTCGTTCTACACCGGACGCGGCTGCAAATCGCGCTGCACGTTCTGCCTCTGGCCGCAGACCGTCGGTGGTCATCGCTACCGCGTGCGCTCCATCGAGCATGTGGTGGAAGAGGTGAAGTGGGCGAAAGCGGCCATGCCGCAGGTCAAGGAATTCTTCTTCGACGACGACACGCTGACAGACAACCTGCCGCGGGTGGAAGCGCTCGCGAAGGAACTCGGCAAGGTCGGCGTCACCTGGTCATGCAACGCGAAGGCGAATGTTCCGCGCAAGACTCTGGAAGTGCTGAAGGACAACGGCCTCAGGTTGCTGCTTGTGGGTTATGAGTCCGGCAACCAGAAAATCCTGCACAACATCAAGAAGGGATTGCTGGTCGAGGTCGCGCGGCGTTTCACAAAGGATTGCCACGAACTCGGCATCGTCATCCACGGCACGTTCATTCTCGGCCTGCCGGGCGAGACGAAGGAAACCATCCAGGAGACGCTGAACTTCGCCAAGGAGATCAATCCCCACACGATCCAGGTGTCGCTGGCCGCGCCCTATCCCGGCACGTTCCTCTATCGCCAGGCGAAGGAGAACAACTGGCTCTATAACGAGGAGATCGATCTGCTCACCAATGAAGGCACGCAGATCGCGCCGCTCAATTATCCGCACTTAAGCCACACCGAGATCTTCAATTCGGTCGAGGATTTCTACAAGAAGTTCTATTTCCGGCCGTCGAAGATCGCTTCGATCGTGGGCGAAATGATCGTCAGCCCCGAGATGATGAAGCGCCGGCTCCGCGAAGGCGTCGAATTCTTCAATTTCCTGCGCATGCGCGAAGACGCGGCGTAACGCGACCGGCATCCAGCCACATTCGGAGCACCGCCAGTGACAACCACGGCGTTACCCTTCCCCGACCTCACCTACGAAGCAGAGCGCGTGCCGCCGCATGAGCCGATCCGGATCGGCAGCGAGGCGCACAAGACACTGTTCTGCCGCACGCTGCTCGACACCTTCAATCCCTACAAACCCGCCGTCATCGACTGGCCGAAGCTCGACGAAGAAACACGCGACCGTCTCGTCCGCCTGCCCATCTGGGATATTGCGGTCCAGACGGAAAATCGCGCCGGGCTCAACGTCTGCACCTATGCCGAAGGCGTTGGCGATCCGCTGCTCAACAAGGCGGTCAATCTCAACGGTTTCGAGGAGCGCCGGCACAGGCACGTCCTCGCCAACCTGGTGCAGGCCTATGGCATTGCGCTCGGGCCGGAGCCCGCCTATCCGCGCCCGCGCCATCCCGAATGGGCCTTCATGGTGACGGGCTACAGCGAGTGCATCGACAGCTTCTTCGCGTTCGGCCTTTTCGAGGTCGCCAAACGTTCGGGATTCTTCCCGCCGGAACTGGTCGAGACATTCGAACCCGTGATGCAGGAAGAAGGCCGCCACATCCTGTTCTTCGTGAACTGGGCCGCCTGGCACCGCAAGAACATGGCGTGGTGGAAGCGCCCATGGTTCGATCTTAGGCGGCTTGGTGTCTGGGCGTTCCTCGTCTGGGAGCGCATCGGCACGGCGCGCGACGTCAGCGGCAACGAGCACGACAATAATTTCACCGTGACCGGTGCGAAGGACGTCGGCGTGGATATCAGCATTCCCGCGCTGATGGACATCTGTCTGGCAGAGAATGATCGCCGGCTCGGCATCTACGATTCCCGCCTGCTGCGGCCGCAGACCATGCCGAGGCTCGTTCGCTTCGCGCGCCGCTTCATGCGGACATCGAAGCGGACCGCGACGGTTTGAGCACCCCGCGTGCAAGGCTGGGACTGATTGCCGCCGCTGTCGCAGGACTCGGCGTCCTCGCCTATCTTGTGTTCTATGTCGGCGTCGGCGCGGTCTTCGCGGCGGTCAGCAAAGTCGGCTGGGGCGGCTTTGCGCTCATCTGTGTAATCGGCCTCGCGCTGTTCGCCATCCTGGGCGGCGCATGGTTCACCGTTGTTCCGGCCTCGTCCCGACCGCGATTCACGACCTTCATCTGGGGCCGCGCCGTACGCGACTCCGCCGCCGAGGTTCTTCCGTTTTCGCAGGTTGGCGGGTTCGTCATCGGCGCGCGCGCTGTAACCTTGAGAGGTGTGAGTGCGGCCATGGCGTCGGCGTCCACCATCGTCGACGTGACGACGGAAATGATGGCGCAGATCGCCTATGTGCTGGTCGGCGTCGCCATTCTCATCGCCCGCGTGCCAAAATCCCAATCAAGCGATCGGCTTGCCAACATTGCGATGATCGCAACCGTCGTCGGCGTGTTGGGCGCGATCGGTTTTGTTGTGGTGCAGAAACGCGGCTTTGCCCATGTCGAAAGACTGGCATCGCGGTTTCTTCCCAAAGCCGCCGCACAGGCTGGAGCGCTCCAGGGCGCGATGGAATCGATTCACGCGGCACCCTTGCGGATATTTCTGTCGGTCTGCATCCATCTCCTGGGCTGGTTCGCGAGCGCCTTCGCAGCCTACGTCATCGTGCGGTTGATGGGCGTGCATGTGGCGTACGTGTCGATGGTCGCGATTGAAGCGCTGCTCTGCGCCATTCGCAGCGCCGCCATCATCGTGCCCAATGCACTGGGCGTCCAGGAAGCAGCCTATGCTATGCTGATGCCACTGTTCGGCCTGTCGGCGCCCGTCGGAATTGCACTATCGCTGCTCAGACGTGCGCGCGATATCGCAATGGGGATTCCGATCCTGCTCGTCTGGCAGGCGGCGGAAGGCGGTCGGATGATGCGCAAGGAGCAGCCGGCAGACGCGCATATCGGAAACGGTACGACGCCATGAGTCCACGCAATACAGTGCTGGTGACCGGCGCGTCGGGCTTTGTCGGCTCCGCTGTTGGACGGTTGCTGTCGGAGCGTGAATTCGACGTGCGCGTGCTCGTCCGCGCGTCGAGCCCGCGGGCCAATCTTGAGGGCTTGCGTTGCACGCTCGTCGAAGGCGACATGCGTAATGCGCAGGACATGCAGCGCGCGATGCAGGGCGCGCGTTACCTGTTCCACGTCGCCGCCGATTACCGCCTGTGGGCGAAAGACCCCGAGGAAATCGTCCGCAACAATCTCAACGGCACGCGGGCCGTGATGGAAGCCGCTCGGGGCGCGCACATCGAACGCATCGTTTACACGAGCAGCGTCGCCACGCTGAGACCTGGCACGCTTGCGGCGCCGTCGGGCGAAACCGAACGGCACACCGAACAAAGCGCCGTCGGCGCCTACAAGCGCAGCAAGGTGATTGCCGAACGGCTGGTGGAACGCATGGTGGCCGACGGTCTGCCGGCGGTGATCGTCAATCCTTCGACGCCAATCGGTCCACGCGACATCAAGCCGACGCCCACCGGCCGCATCATTGTCGAAGCCGCGTCCGGCCGTATGCCCGCTTTCGTCGATACCGGGCTCAATCTCGTGCATGTCGACGACGTGGCCGAAGGCCATTTGCTCGCCTTCGAGCACGGAAAGATCGGACAATCGTATGTGCTGGGCGGCGAGAATGTGAGCCTCAGAGAGATGTTGCACATCATTGCGGGCCTCGCCGGACGCACCCCCCCGCGCGTGAAACTGCCGCGCGCGCCGCTCTACCCGCTCGCTTACGCCGCAGAAGCCATCGCGCAATGGACCGGCAAGGAACCGTTCCTCACTGTCGACGCATTGAAGATGAGCTCCCATCACATGTTCTTTTCTTCGACCAAGGCGCAGTCGGAGCTCGGCTACCGCGCGCGGCCCTATGCGAAGGCATTGGCAGACGCGCTCGGCTGGTTTCGTAGCGCGGGCTACGTGAAATGATGTGGCTCGCACTGTTGCCGGTCGCTGCCTGGATCTATCTCCTGACGGCGCGCGGCATGTTCTGGTTGATGCGCGAGCGCGACGATCGCGATGTTCCTCAACAGGATCCCGTCATGTGGCCATCGGTGACCGCCCTCGTGCCCGCGCGCAACGAAGCCGATGTGATTGCAACGACGCTCGGCAGCCTGCTGGCCCAGGATTATCCCGGGCAGTTCAAAATCATGCTCATCGATGATCAAAGCACCGACGGCACCGCCGAGGCTGTCGCACGAAGCGCTGCGGGACGTGCGACGATCCTCTCCGGCAGCGCGCGCCCGCCCGGCTGGACAGGAAAACTGTGGGCCATGCAGCAGGGTCTTGAGCGTGCGCTGCAGGACGGTTCGCCGGATTATCTCCTCTTCACCGACGCAGATATCGCACACGCACGCGACAACCTGCGCGCCCTTGTCGCCCGCGCGGAAGCGGATCGGCTCGTGCTCGTCTCGCTCATGGCGAAGCTATACTGCCGCAGTCTTGCCGAGACGATTCTCATTCCCGCCTTCGTCTTCTTTTTCGACATGCTGTTTCCGTTCGCATGGTCCAACGATCCCTTGCGCAGCACAGCCGCAGCGGCGGGCGGCTGCATGCTGGCGCGCCGCGATGCACTTCTCGCGGCTGGCGGAATTGAAGCGATCAGGCGCGAGATCATCGACGACTGCGCGCTCGCCCGCATCATGAAGCGTCAGGGACCGATCTGGCTCGGGTTGACCGAACGCGCCAAGAGCATCCGGCCCTATGGCGGCATGGACGACATTCGCCGCATGGTCGCCCGTTCAGCCTATGCCCAACTTGGTTACTCGCCGCTCGTGCTCGCCGGTACGGTTCTCGGCATGGTTCTCGTATACGCGGCGGCGCCGCTGCTCGCGGCCTTCGGGAGCGGGCTCGTTCGCATCGAGGGAATTGCGACTTGGGCGCTGATGGCGCTGGCATTCCAGCCCATGCTGCGCTTTTATCGGCTCTCTCCCATCTGGGGACTGTTCCTGCCCGTCATAGGCGCGCTGTATACGGTCTTTACAATGGATTCGGCGCTGCAGGTCTGGCGCGGCAAGGGCGGCATGTGGAAAGGCCGGGCGCAGGCAGGTGCATGAGCGAGGAAGCTCAATCGCTATCTTCGGGCAAGGGACATCGTGACGAGAATTTTCCCGTCGCGTCGTTGCTGATCCGCCGGCGTTATCGCCCTGCGATTCTCGCCTTCTACCGGTTCGCGCGAACGGCAGACGACGTGGCTGACCATCCCACGTTGGGAGCACAACGAAAACTCGCGCTGCTCGACGACATGCGCCGGACGCTTCGCGGCGAAGCGGATGTTTCGGCCGAGGCGGCGGCGTTGCGGCGAGTATCGGTCGAGCGCAACCTGTCCGGTCAGCACGCGCTCGACCTTCTGGAGGCTTTTACCCGAGATGTGACCAAACTGCGCTATGCGGATTGGGACGATCTGATGGATTATTGCCGCTATTCGGCGATGCCGGTCGGGCGCTTTGTCCTCGACGTGCATGGAGAGCCTGAAGGGACCTGGCCGGCCTCGGATGCGCTGTGCGCGGCCTTGCAGGTGATCAACCATCTGCAGGATTGCGGCAGGGATTATCGCACGCTCGGCCGCGTCTATATTCCACGCGGATCGCTGCTCAGCGCCGGGACGACAGTCGAGGCGCTCAAGGCAGACAAGGCTTCGCCCGCGTTGAAATCGGTGATCGATTCGCTGGCAAACCGCACGTCGGCGCTGCTCGTCAAAGCCAAATCGCTGGCAGACCAGATCGGGGATTTCAGGCTGGCGCTGGAGGTCGGCGTGATTCAGAAGCTGGCGGAAGATCTGGTTAAGCGACTTTTGACCGGCGACCCATTGAGCGAACGCGTGCACCACCGCAAAAGCGAGTCGATCATCGTAGCATTAAAGGCCACCGCCAGCTTTCTTGCTCACCGGCCGCGCTCGCGCGCCACGCGCATGAAACTGGTGTCGTCGCGCCCATGAGCCTTCAGATCGACGCCGCACCGCAGACAATCGCCGTCGAGAAGAAGGCATCGGGCAGTTCGTTCTACGCGGCCATGCGCATCATGCCGAAGACGGAGCGCGAAGCCATGTATGCGATCTACGGCTTTTGCCGCGCCGTGGACGACATTGCCGACGACGGCAGGGGAAGCCGCGCGGAACGGGCGGAGCAGCTCGACGTCTGGCGCGACGACATCGAAACGCTTTACGCCGGGGGCGCCGGGGGCAATGCAGCGTTTCTCGGTCCGCATGTGCAGCGTTACGGCATGCGCAAGGCGGATTTCCTCACGGTCATCGACGGCATGGCGATGGACGTGGCCGAAGATATTCGCGCGCCCGATCTGGCGCTGCTCGATCTTTACTGCGAACGCGTGGCGAGCGCGGTCGGCCGTCTGTCGATCAAGGTGTTCGGCATGGACGAAGAGCCGGGCGACAGACTCGCCCACCATCTCGGCCGCGCTCTTCAGCTGACGAATATCGTGCGCGATCTCGACGAGGACGCGTCCATCGGCCGCCTCTATCTGCCGCACGAAATTCTGCTGGAGGCCGGCATCGCCGATCGCGACCCGGTCTGTGCGATCGCAAACCCGGCCATTGACGCCGTTGCGCGCAAAGTCGCCAAGCTTGCGCATGAGCACTACGCCGAGGCGCGCGCAATTCTTCGGCGCAAACCCAAAGGACAATTGCGCGCGCCAAAGCTGATGGGCGCCGTCTATGCACAGATTCTTGCCAAGATGGAAGCGCAGGGTTGGGTGCCGCCGCGCTCGCGCGCAAGCATCGGCAAGGGCGAACTGCTCCTTATCCTTCTGCGTCACGGATTGATGTGATGCGCCAGGGCAAGGTTTATGTGGCCGGCGCAGGGCTCGCCGGACTCGGCGCTGCCACGGCGCTCGCTGAACGCGGCCGGCAGGTCGAGGTGCTGGAAGCGGCACCCCAAGCAGGCGGACGCTGCCGTTCCTATTTCGATCCGCAACTTGGCCAGGTGATCGACAACGGCAATCACTTCGTATTGTCGGGCAATCACGCGACGATGACATTTCTGGACAGGACCGGCGCAAAAGACGGACTCGAGGGACCTGCGAAGGCCGGTGTGTCCTGCGTTGACATCAGAAGCGGCGAACATTGGAGCATCGCGCCGAATGACGGCCCCATACCGTTCTGGCTGTTCAGCGAACGGCGCCGCGTTCCCGGAACCCGCCCAAAGGATTACGCGGAAATCGGCAGGCTTCTCGCACTCCGCCACGACCGGCCGCTTCGCGACGTGCTGTCGTGCAAAGGCGTTCTGTGGGACCGGCTGTTCGAGCCTTTTTTCGTGGGTGCACTCAACACCCGGCCGGAAGACGCATCCGCGATGCTCGCCGCAGCCCTCGTGCAAGAGACCTTCGCCAAAGGTGGACGGGCTTATCGCATCCGCATAGCCCATCCCACTCTGGCGAGCGTGTTCATCGATCCTGCGCTGCGCTTTCTGGAGGCGCGCGGCGGATCGGTGAGCACGGGCCAGCGCCTGCGGGAAATCGTCTTCGACGATGAACGCCACTGTGTCATCGCTCTTGTGCTGCCTGACAGAACGATCCCGGTAGCGATCGAGGATTCCGTCGTCCTGGCAGTCCCGCCCTGGGTCGCGACGGAGCTTTTGCCGCGCCTGACGGCCCCGGACGATTTCCGCTCGATAGTCAATGCGCATTTCAAGATTCCGGCGCCAGCCGGCGCGCCGCTGATGCTTGGAGTCATCGGCGGCACGGCGCAATGGATATTCTCGTTTACCGACCGCATCTCCGTCACGATCAGCAACGCCGATGCCATCGTGAACGACGACCGCGAAGCGCTGGCACAATGCATATGGGCCGATGTAACGAAAGCGCTCGAACTATCGGCGGAACTGCCGCCCTGGCAGATCGTCAAGGAGAAACGCGCGACGTTCGCGGCCACGCCGGAACAGGCTGCGAGACGACCGCTGGCGAAGACCCGCTGGTCAAACCTCGTCCTCGCCGGAGACTGGACGGATACGGGTCTTCCCGCGACCATCGAAGGCGCGATACGCTCGGGCCACAGGGCGGCAGAGCTGGTGTCGCGATAGTATCGAGAGCAAGTGAATGGACGACAGGGTCAGCATCGAGAGCGCTACACTCGACGGCATGATCGGCCGCGCGAAGGACGCGCTTCTCGCACAACAGCGCGCCGACGGCCATTGGGTGTTCGAGCTTGAGGCCGACGCGACCATCCCGTCGGAATATGTGCTGCTCGTCCACTATCTGGCCGAGGCGCCGAATCCCGAACTCGAGCGCAAGATCGGCGTTTATCTGCGCCGCATCCAGGGCGATCACGGCGGCTGGCCGCTTTATCATGGCGGCACATTCGACATCAGCGCGACCGTGAAGGCCTATTTCGCGCTGAAGATGACAGGCGACTCGCCGGATGCGCCGCACATGAAGCGTGCGCGCGACGCTGTCCTGGCGCGTGGCGGCGCGGACAGGACCAATGTGTTTACACGCATCCTGCTTGCGCTTTATGGCGAAACATCCTGGAACAACGTGCCGACCGTTCCCGTCGAACTGATCCTGTTGCCGCGCTGGTTCCCCATCCACCTGTCGAAGATGTCCTATTGGGCCCGCACGGTTATTGTGCCGCTGCTGGTGCTGGCCGCGCTGAAGCCGCTCGCGAAAAATCCGCGCGGCGTGCGGGTGCCCGAACTCTTTTCCACGGCGCATCAAACTGCGCCGCATCGCGCGCCGCACCAGAACAGATACTGGGCGGCGTTCTTCCATGTCCTCGATGTCGCGTTGAAAGCGTTCGAGCCGTTCTGGCCCAAAGGCCTGCGCCGGCGCGCGATCGAGACGTGCCGCGCCTGGGTGAGCGAACGGCTGAACGGTGAAGACGGCCTGGGTGCCATCTATCCGGCCATGGCCAACAGCGTGATGATGTATGAGGTGCTGGGCTACCCGACCGATCATCCGGAACGCGCCATCGCACGGCTGTCGGTCGAGAAGCTTCTCGTCGTGCATGAGGACGAGGCCTATTGCCAGCCCTGTGTGTCGCCTGTTTGGGATACTGCCCTTGTCGCCCACGCGATGATGGAGGCCGGCGGCGCCGATGGCGCCGTGGGACGCGCGCTCGAATGGTTGAAGCCGCTGCAGGTGCTCGACGTGAAGGGTGACTGGGCCGAAGAGCGCCCTGATGTGCGCCCCGGCGGATGGGCGTTTCAGTACAACAACGCACATTATCCCGATCTCGACGACACCGCTGTCGTGGTGATGGCGCTCGATCGCGCGAAGGACCGGGCGGCACCACGTGCCGACTACGACGATGCCATCTCGCGGGGCCGCGAATGGGTCGAAGGCCTGCAGAGCAAAAACGGCGGCTGGGGCGCGTTCGACGCGGACAACGTCTACTATTATCTCAACAACATTCCCTTCGCCGATCATGGCGCGCTACTCGACCCGCCGACTGCCGATGTCAGCGCGCGCTGCATCGGCATGCTCGCGCAGCTGGGAGAGCCGCTCGACAGTCCGCGCATGAAGGCCGCGCTCGATTACATGGAGCGCGTGCAGGAAAAAGACGGCAGCTGGTTCGGCCGCTGGGGCGTGAACTACATCTATGGAACATGGTCCGCTCTGGCAGGGTTGAACGCCGCCGGTCTCGACGCGCGATCGCCGATGATTGCCCGCGCCGCCGACTGGCTCATCGCGATCCAGAATGCGGACGGCGGATGGGGCGAGGACTGCGACAGCTACAAGCTCGACTACAAAGCCTACGAACCCGCTCCGTCGACGGCGTCGCAGACGGCGTGGGCATTATTGGGATTGATGGCCGCGGGCCTTATCGACCATCCGTCTGTTGCACGCGGCATCCGCTATCTGGAAGCGACACAAGGCACGGACGGACTGTGGCCTCAGGAATTCTACACCGGCGGCGGTTTCCCCCGTGTGTTCTATCTGCGCTATCACGGCTATCCGAAATTCTTCCCGCTCTGGGCCGTGGCGCGTTATCGCAATCTGAAAGCGGGGAATTCGCGCCGGATCGCGCATGGGCTCTAGCCGCTTCGGCTCAACCGGTGCGTCGGCGCAGATCCTTGCCGTTTGCGGAATGACGCGCGAGACCGACCTCCTGCGGGGACGGGACGTTCTCGGCATTGCCGGCGGCGGCGTTCGCGCATTGCTGGAAGAGCGTCTGCGCTCCCGTGCGAACGAAGCGATTGCAGGCATCATCAGCATCGGAATCGCCGGAGCGTTGTCTCCGTCGCTGAGGATCGGCGATTGCATCATCGCGTCCGAAATCGTTTCGGAAGGCCGCCGGTATCCCGCCGATGCGCTGTGGACGCAGCGGCTGTCTGGGGCGATTGCAGAAGCACATATCGGCCCCACCGCGGGCGCCGACACGATGCTGACCGAACCCGATCAGAAACGCGCGCTCTACCGGACAACAAACGCGCTCGCAGTGGACATGGAATCCCACGTCGCGGCCCAGTATGCCTCAGACCACGATATCCCGTTCGCGGCGCTGCGGGTCGTGTCCGACGAAGCGGCACATGCGCTTCCGCCGGCCGCGCTGAAGGCGATGAAGCCGGACGGCGGCATCGACGTGCCGGCCGTCATGGGCTCACTCTTGCGCAATCCCCTTCAGCTACCCGCGCTGATCCGCACGGGGCGCGACAGTGAACTCGCGTTCAAACTGTTATTCCGCTGCCTCGACCGTCTGGGTCCGCGGCTTATGGGACCTGATCTCGGCTAGCTTCTCGTCGACATGACGCGAGAAGACGAATTCGGCGGGCCGCTGGTTGTCGAGAGAGATGTCCTTGGCCATCGGTCCGTCGGTCTTCACGCCGCGGATGGCCAGCGGAATCATCTTCCAGGGATGCGTCACGGAATCCGCAACCGCGGTGCCTTCGAAGCCGCAATGGACCATGCAGTTGGCGCATTTCTCATAATTGCCGACGCCGTATTTTTTCCACTCCGTGTCTTCCATCAGCTCCTTGAAGGTCTTCACGTAACCTTCGCCGAGGAGATAGCACGGCTTCTGCCAGCCGAAGACGCAGCGCAACGGCATGCTCCACGGGGTGCATTCATAGGTCTGGTTGCCGGCTAGAAAATCGAGAAACAACTCGGACTGCGTAAACGCCCACTTCTTCCCGCCCTTGCCGCGGGAAAGAATGTCGCGAAACAGATTTTTCGTGCGCTCGCGATTGAGAAAGTGCTCCTGATCGGGCGCGCGTTCATAGGCATAACCCGGCGATACCGTGATCCCGTCCAATCCCATCGCCATCATTTCGTCGAAGAACTCGGCAACCTTTGCTCCGTCTGCTCCATGGAACAAGGTGCAATTGATCTGCGTGCGGAAGCCCTTCGCTTTTGCAAGTTTGATCGCGTCGATGGCTTTTTCATAGGTGCCGTCGAGACAGACAGACTTGTCGTGCATCGCCTTGTCGCCGTCGAGGTGGATCGACCAGGTAAAGTTCTCATGTGGCGTGTACTGATCGATCTTCTTCGTCAGCAGCAGCGCATTGGTGCAGAGAATGACGAACTTGTCGCGCTCGATGAAGCCGCGGACGATCTCGGGCATCTCGCGATGCAGCAGCGGCTCGCCGCCAGCGATGGACACCATCGGCGCGCCGCATTCGTCGATCGCCTGCATGCATTCATCGACGCTGAGGCGCTGATTCAGGATCTCGTCCGGATAGTCGATCTTGCCGCAACCGGCGCAGGCGAGATTGCACCTGAAGAGCGGCTCGAGCATGAGCACGAGCGGGTAGCGTTTGCGGCCGCGCAGATGCTGGCCGAGAACGTAACTACCGATGCGTGCGGCCTGTTTAAGGGGAATACCCAAGTCTCACTCCTTGCCCGGATGTTCGACGCGATAGGTCCGTCAATCAATTCCTGAGTTCTGCCGGAAGCCGGAACTCTATTCTTTCTTTCGTGCCGTCCATCGTGGTGACGTCCACTTCGCCCAGTGATCGCAGCGCATCGATGACATGCTCCACGAGTTCTTCAGGCGCCGACGCGCCGGCCGTCAGGCCGATGTGCGTCTTGCCATGAACCCAGGCGGGATCCAATTCGCTGCCGTCCGCGATCAGATAGCTTGGCACGCCTTCCTCAATGCCGATCTCCCTCAGGCGATTGGAATTGGAGCTGTTCTTGGCACCCACCACGAGAATGACTTCGGCAACGCGGCACAAATCGCGCACGGCGTTCTGCCGGTTTTGCGTCGCATAGCAGATGTCCGACGTTTCCGGTCCCACTATGTCGGAAAACCGCCGCTTGAGGGCGGCAATCACGTTGCGCGTGTCGTCAATACTGAGCGTTGTCTGCGTGATGTACGCGATGCGCTCATCGAGCGGCAGATCCAGCGCATCGACGTCTTTCTCCGAGGAGACCAGATGAACCGGTGCACCCACTTGTCCCATCGTGCCTTCGACTTCGGGATGGCCGGCGTGTCCGATCAGAACGAGCGTCCGGCCCTGGCCAGCGTAACGCTTGCCCTGAGCATGCACCTTGGACACCAGCGGGCAGGTCGCGTCCAGAACGGGGAGTTCCCGGCGTTGGGCTTCCTTGACGATGGCCTGCGGCACTCCGTGGGCGCTGAACACAGTGACGGCTCCGTCAGGAACTTCGTGAAGCTCCTCGACGAAAACCGCGCCCTTGCCCTTCAGAGTCTCGACAACATGGCGATTATGGACGATCTCGTGTCGGACATAGACGGGCTCGCCGTACTTCTCGAGCGCCTTCTCGACTGTGTCGATGGCCCGGACCACGCCCGCGCAAAAACCCCTTGGTTGTGCAAGGATCACCCGCATCATTGGACACCAATACCCGCGTAGTTTCTAATTGACGATTGCGTCCTCGCCGCAGTGCACATAATCCCCGGAAGGCACCCCATCCGGCAATAGCATTTTGGGAACACCTGTCCTCCAATCGACCATCGAAACTGTACGACGGGAACGCGGGACGAGGGCAATCGAGCCGCGCCCGGATACCAATCCCGAATCAGCTAAGACACGAAGACACGCGGCCTTCATATCAGTCCGCGCCCGGCACCCGAGGATTTAAGATGATGCCTCCGACGAGCAAGGCTGCTTCGGACGACACAACCGGCATCCCCCTGGGTTCGCTGGGTGCGGTTGCGGCCATATGTCTGCCCTGGGCGACTCCCGTTGCGGCTGTGATTTTGATCCTGCCGCTCTGGCTCACCCGCCTGCCGGCCATGCCCGACTTCCCAGCCCATCTGGCGACGTTCTGGCTGCTGGCGGGGGGTGCGCGGGATCCCCATGCTGCGCAGTTCTATCACGTGGAATGGGCCTTCGTTCCAAACCTGGCCGCCGAGCTGATCGTACCTGTCCTCGCGCGCATCGTCTCGCTGATCACGGCGACGAAGCTGTTCCTGAGCGCCGTCATTGCCATGTGGGTCCTGGGTGCGGCCGCTATCCACAAGGCGCTTTACGGACGCATCGGCGCCGCCCCCCTGGCTGCGGCCTTCTTTGCCTACAACGCCAATTTCATGTGGGGCTTCTTCAACTACTGTTTCGGAACCGGCCTCAGTTTCCTTGTGCTGGCGGCGTGGATTGCAACCGACGGCAAACGCGATCCGGCGCGGCTTGTGGGATTCACGCTGGCCATCACCGCAATCTACTTCTGCCATCTTTTCGCGGTGGCGACTCTGATGGTGATGATCGGCTGCTACGAACTCGAGAAGCTCTGGGAGGAACGTCCGCTCACTTTCTCAAAGCTGGCTGAAAGCGGTCTTCCCCTCATCGCGATCGTACTTCCGTCGTTTCTTGCATTTGCTTTTCTGAAGCCCCATGGCGCTGACACCGGACACCTCGAATTCAACCTCCTCAGTACGCTCGACGACCGTGCCAGCGCCGCGATCCAGTTCAATTTCGACCAACCGGCATATCTTCTCTTCATCGCGCTGTTTCTGTTCTACGTGATCGGCCTCTATCGCGGGGTCGTCGGCCTGCATCCGCGAATGCGGCTGCTGATGGCGCTGCTGGCGGCAGCAGCGGTTTTCATTCCCGAATGGGCGATGGGAGGCTGGGGCGTCGACCTGCGACTTCCTGCGGTGCTGGGGGTTCTTGCCTTCGCATCCTGCGAATTCCGGCTGAGCGAGCGCGTGATGCAGACGCTCGCCGCAGCGATGATCCTCGTGATGGCGTATCAATCCGCCACGCTCGCCGGCAATTGGCGATACTACAGCAAGCAATTCTCCGAATTTCGCACAGCCATCGCCAATGTTCCGCACGGCTCCAGGCTCGTGACCGTGCTGGATGGCGATGCCATGGGACTGGCATCCGATCAGCCCTATTGGCACATGGCGGAATACGCCATCGTCGATGACGGCGATTTCACGCCGCTCCTGTTCACAACCAAGGGCCAGCATGTCGTGCAGCTGCTGCCCGGCGTGCGCAACATCGCCGCAAGCAATGCACAACAAGGCTCTCCGCCCGACATTGGCGAACTCGACGATCTCGCGGCCGGCAACACACGCGACGATCCGGACATTCGGACATCCTTCCCTTATCTTGTGCGCTTTCAATGCAGCTTCGACTATGCCGTCGTGATACATTCAGGCGGAAGACAGACGGCTCCCCCCGACATGTTGCAGCGCGAGCATTCCGGAAGCTTTTTCTCGTTGTACCGCGTTGTGCCGTCGGACGATTGCAGCCGGCGGCGATGAGCGGCGGCGTGAGTCGTTTGCAGCCCGGCCTTCCCGAGCGCGGGGCGCACCTGGCATTCGACGTTGTCGTCTCGTTGTTGGCCGCGGGGTGCTTGGCCGGTCTGTGGCGCGCGATCGCCATTGCGCCGAAGAAGGTTCTGCTCGATCCCAACGAAGGCTGGAACGCCTATCACGCCGCCGCCGCCATGGCAGGGCACGGCCCGTATCCGGGCGCAGCTTCGCTCATGACCAACAATTACCCGCCTCTTTCATTCTACCTCGTGGGTTGGCTCGGCAGCTTCATCGGTGACCCCATCGTCGCCGGGCGTATCCTTTCCATCGTCGCGTTTCTGACGATTGCGGCATTGATCGCAGTGCTGATACGGCGATTCGGGTGCAACAGGCTTGAAGCCGCATTCGCATCGCTGGCGTTTTCCGGATTCCTTCTGCTCAACTCCGATTATGTCGGAATGGACGACCCGCAGATGCTGGGTCATGCGCTGCAGCTTGCCGGACTGATTGCCATCATTCCGCGCAGGTATTCCATGGCGAGAGATGTGGTCGGCGCTGCACTGTTCGTTCTGGCGCTGTTTGTGAAGCACAGTCTTGTCGCGTTGCCGGTCGCGGCTGTGATCTGGATATCGCTTGAGGACAGGCGTGGCGCGATCCGCGTTGCAACATGCATGCTTGCGTTCGGAGTTGCCGGCCTGATCCTCTGCCGCATAGCCTTCGGCTTCGACATTCTCTCGAAGCTCAACTCCGCGCGCACATTCTCTCTGACGCTTCTCGCATCGAACATTCGCGACTGGCTCGCACCCGCCGCCTTGACCCTTGTGGCCACTCTCGCTTCGGCGACATCGTGGAATGTCTATGCGAGATTCTGCGCCGTCTACGCGCTCGTTTCTGTCATCGTCGGAAGCATATTTCTTGGTGGCGCCGGCGTCGATGCCAACGCGATGTTCGATGCCGACATCGCGATAGCCATGGGTTCCGGCCTGTCACTCAGATGGGCGAAGGAATATTGGCCGATGAAACACGCGGCAGCTGAGGCACTCCTCGCCGTCATTTTCGCCGTCCCCTTTCTTGCCGGTCTCGTTCACGCCTTCGATCCGGACTGGCTCTCGCGGGATTTCTGGCTGCATCCGATGCACGATGAAGAAGCGCTCGCACGTGACGACATCGACTATCTCTACGCGCATGCGGGTCCGGCCGTCTGCGAAATGCCGTCTTTGTGTTTCTGGGCCGGCAAGCCGGCGTCGGCGGACGTCTTCAATCTCGATCAACAGCTAAGGACGCACCACCGCGACGAGCGACCGTTCGTCGCGCAGATCGAGGCCCGCATGTATGCCGTCCTGCAGTTCGATTCTCTGTCGCAAGTTCCGTTTCCGCCGGAGGTCGAACACGCGATCCGGGCGAACTATCGGGTCGACCGGTCGAACGACGACGGTGTTTTCCTGGTGCCGATGACAGGATCCTGATCAGTCGGGCCGAGCCGATCCTGGTTCGGCTAACGCACGAGCGCGTCGCGCGCGAGTTCGACCTTGACGGTACCGGTGCGCTCGAGTTTCGACCAGCCTACGAACGAGCCGCGCAACGCGGTGGAGATTGATCGAACCACCACATAATACATCAGCTGACGGTAACCGAAGCGCTGCAGCAGAAGCCACCAGATCAGATTCCAGTTCTCGCGGCGTTCCAGCAGGAAGCCGCACATGGCGGCCAGAAGGTCGACGACCATGAACACGACGTAGTAGATGCCGACAGTTGCCAAATTGGCATTGGAGAATTCCGCCCCGTGTTCGAGATAGGCGATCAGCTGGCCAAGCAGCTGCCAGATCAGCATGAGATCGGCAACAGGCGCGAGCGCGGTCAGGAGGATCTGGAACATCCAGGCCTGCGGCAGGGCGACAAATCCCAGCCAGCCATAGTGCGGATTGAAGGTCAGGCTTCTGTATTTCCACAAACATTGCAGTGTACCGAACGCCCAGCGAAAACGCTGTTTTGCGAAGCCGCGCACGGTGGATGGCGCCTCTGTCCACGCGACTGCCGATGCATCGAACAAAACTTCATAGCCCGATTGCTGAATGGCGATGGTGAGATCCTGGTCTTCCGCCAGCGTGTTTGACGGAAATCCACCGAGCTCCGTGATGAGCGAGCGCCTCCACGCACCCACGGCGCCGGGAACGACCGTCAGTGTATCGAGCGCTGCAAGTGCGCGGCGCTCGAGATTCTGCGCCACGATGTATTCAAGCGCCTGCCAGCGGGTGATGATGTTGATGCGGTTGCCGACTTTGGCATTGCCGGCCACGGCGCCAACTCTCTGGTCGACAAACCAGCGGGCAAGCCTTGCGATCGTATCGCGTTCGAACTGCGTGTCGGCGTCCAGCGCGACGACGACTTCGCCGCTCGCATGCGACAGGCCGACATTGAGCGCGTTGGCCTTGCCGCCATTGGGAATCGAGATGAGCTCGACGCGAGGGTCCGACTGAAAGCGCGCGCGCACCAGCTCCGCCGTGCCGTCGCGCGACCCGTCGTCGACGACGATCACCTGCAGCGTCGCATAGACGCTTCCCAGGATTCGTTCGATCGTGGTCGCGATGACCTTCTCTTCGTTGAAGGCGGGGATGATCACGCTGACGCTGAAGGGGCTTTTCGTCGACAGCGGTGCCGTGAACTCCAGCGCTTCCCGCCGACGGTTCCACAGCGCCAGCCCGCACAGAACGAACAAACGCATGATTCCGAGCGCGATGGCGACGAGGAAACAATAGTAAAGCACAGCGCCGATCCAGCTCAGCGCCAGAAACACGATGCGGTCGGTGAAGAGGGTTGCCGTGACGGGCAATGGCGGATTGGCCTGCGCCGGCGTGATGCCTGCAAGCTCGGAGACGGGCACGAGCTTGTAACCCTGTGCTCTCAGTTTATCGATGAGGCCGGGCAGCATCGCCACAGTCTGTGAGCGGTCGCCGCCGGAATCGTGCAGCAGGATCATCGATCCGCGCGCATCGGGATTCTTGGAATGAATTGCGGCGATGACGCGGCGGATCATCGTGTCGGCGCCTGGCAGCTGCCAGTCGACCGGATCCACGCCGACGCCGATGGTGATGTAGCCCAGATCCTGGGCGATCACGACCGGCTCGATTTCCGCCTCCGATGCCGGCGCCGCGTCTCCCAAATAGGGCGGTCGGAACATGCGCAGCGACCGTCCCGTCAGCGCCTGGAAAAGGCGCTGCGTCGCGTTCAGCTCGAGACCCACTGCAGCATCCGGCGTGTCCGCCAGATTGGGATGTGTAAAGGTGTGATTGCCGACTTCGTGGCCTTCCGCGAGGATGCGTTGCACCAGACCCGGATAGGCTTCCGCATTCTCCCCGATGATGAAAAACGTCGCGGTGACGTGTTTCGCTTTCAGGATGTCGAGAATTTCCGGCGTGTAAGCGGGATCGGGACCATCGTCGAATGTCAGCGCCAGCTTGGCGGGCGCATAGCCCGCCTGGCGGATGACAAAGGTCGTGGGAAGCTTCGTATAGGTTTCGTCGTCGATGTCGCCCGTGTCCTTGTCGACTTCGATGGTGCGCGCGCCGGGCGTGGGCTGCGCCTCCACGCGGAGAATTTCGCCCTGGCCTTCGAAATCGACGTCCTGGGTCGTAGGAATATCGCGCAATTGCGCGGGCGACGTCGCATTGTAGGGGCGGCCCATGACCGACCAGATCGACGGATCTTCGCTGCCGATTTTCCATAAGGCGTAGCCGGCGGGCTGGTAGACATCCGCCGCGTGAATTTCGTTGTAGGCGGTGACGGCATCCAGGAACCACACATCGTGCTTGGTGTTGTCGTCTTCCATGTAGGAGAAGTGCGGATTGTTCGTCTGATCGTCGAACGCGATCCGCGCCTGGGAATCGCGCGCCGCAACCGCCGCATCCTCGAACGTCAAGGCATCACCGGGATGACCCTGCGTCCAGTCGTAGCCGTAATTGCCAATGCCGATGATTGTGCGGCTGGGAGAAAGCTCCCGCATCCGATCATCGAGGTTCTCTTCGAACCACGACTGGCCCGCGATACTGCCTGCATCGCCCGTGTTGTCGTGTTCGTCATACGCCATGAGCAGCGTGTAATCGACGAGCTTCGCGTAGTCGGCGTAGGGCCAATTCTCATCGTCGAACGGGGTGGCGATCACAATGACCCAGCCGCGCGGCTGGAAGGCCGCAGACATCTCCGCCAGAAAACTGTGCAGGTCCGGATAGGCGCTCGCCGGCAGTTCTTCGAAGTCGACGACCGCGCCCTGGAACTTGTTGGCGCCAACGAAGGAAACGATCCCGTTCAGCAGCGAATGGCGGCGCCGCGGATCGGCGAGCAGTTTGGCGAGCCCCGGTCCGTCCCATACGGCGTTGGACGCATTCTGCACCATCGGCAGAATGACCATTCCCGGATTGACGTCTGCGATGCCTCCCAGGGTGTGCCGGTCGAGATGCTGGGCAAGGTCGAGATTGGGTCCCTGCAGATTGAGCCAGGCGGGAACGAACCAGTCGAGTTTGGACCCGATGCGCTTGAGATCGGGATAGCTGAGATCGTCGGTGCTCAGATAAAATCCAATGGAGAGCGGACGATCCGACCGCGGCCGAACCGCTACGGGGCGGTGAGGCGATTGCTGCCAGCTCGATTCCTTCTGTTTCCAATTGCGCGCCAGAGCGGCGCGTTCCGCGCGCACCTCGGCCGCCAGCCGGGCAGCCGCTCTCAAGAGTCCCGGATCGGCGGCCCGTCGCTCAAGTTCAGCCGCGCGCACGGCGCTGAGCCGCCCGGGCAAGGTCGGGCTCGCAATATGCGGCTCGAAGACGAGACTCGCGATGAAGATCGCGCCGACAAGGATAAGTGCGACCGCGGCGATGCGCCCCGCAAGGGACACCCGCGCCGAGCGGCGGCCGCTCGCGTCAAAAAATACCGGCTTTTCTGTCATTCAGTGTACGTCGGAGCTCAAAGCGGCGCGAATCCTGCGCCAGCTAAAAGGTGTAGTGAAGAGTCGGCCAATTTATGGCGCGCTCCATTACATCTTGGAAATCTGCCACGCCTGCCCTCTCAACACGTTACCGCTGTTCTTTATACGTTCCGGTGCCGAACGACGCAAGTTGCGACGCGCCCGCGCCTGTTGATCGCGTTGTCGCGTGTGCCATGGTCGAGCGGGGGACACACCGGATCTGGTCATGGGGCCATCAGTGTTGAAAGGCCTACGCGCAACGCCGCGCGTGGTCGCTGCGATCCTGCTGATCGCGGGCCTGCTGCTGTGTCTGGCGCTCAACCTGCCCGGGCAGCTCTCCTACGACTCCATCGCCCAACTTCATGATGGACGCACGGGCGTCTACAACTCCTGGCACCCGCCTGTCATGGCGTGGATGCTGGGCGTGGCGGACAGCATCATTCCCGGTGCCGGCCTCTTCGTGCTGTTCGACGCCGTGCTGCTGTTTGGCGCGCTGTTGTCGCTGCTCTGGCTGGGTCCGAAGTCATCACGTTTCGCGCCCTTCGCCGCTTTCATCTGCGTATTGCTGCCGCAAATTCTTCTGTTCCAGGGAATTGTCTGGAAGGACGTGTTGTTCGCTGATTGCGCCGTCGCGGGATTTGTTTGCATCGCGCAGGCAAGCGCGCACTGGCAAACGGTGCGAACCCGAAACCTTCTCCTCGGCGCGAGTGTCGGATTGCTGGTTCTGGCGGCGCTGGCCCGCCAAAACGGCGCAGTTGCCCTCGTCATCGGTCTTATCGCCGTCGCTGCGATCGCCGCGATGCAGTCCGCGCGCGGACGTGGCCGCGCAGCGTTGATCTTCGGATCGACGGCAACCGTCAGCGCCGTCGTGCTCGCAACAACAGCCAGTCTCGCGCTCGCGCTGCGGACACCCGGCGAGTCGGGGACGGCGGCACAGTTCAAGCTCCTGGAAACTTACGACATCATCGGGGCGGTGAAGGCCCGGCCGGGACTGAAGCTCGATCGGATTGCACGCGCGAATCCGGATCTCGATGCGTTGATCCGGACGGACGGCGTCAGGCTCTATACGCCCCAGCGCAACGACACGCTCGCGTCCTCGGCCGATCTCCAGGATGAACTAAGCGATACGCCGGATGGTGTGATCTCCGCGCAATGGGTCGAGCTCATCAAGGCGCATCCCGTGCTTTATCTCAGCGTCCGACTGCACGTGTTCGACTGGACATTCTTTACGCCCGACATTTCCCGCTGCGCACCAGCCTTCGTGGGCGTGGAAGGCCTGCCGGCTTACATGCGCGATCTCCATCTTTCGCCGCGCGCGCGGCCCCAGGATCTCTGGCTCAAGGCGTATGGCGCGGCGCTGACCGGGACGCCCGCCTTCTCACATCTGGCGTTTCTATTGCTGGCACTCGGTGAGCTTGTTCTGCTCCTGAGACGGCGCACGGCCGAAGACGTCGCGATGGCGCTTCTGCTCGCAAGTGCAATCGCCTTTTCGCTGACCTTCTTCGTGATTTCGATCGCCTGCGACTATCGTTACCTGCTGTTTCTGGACCTGTCCGCGCTGACCGGCGGGTTTTACCTGGCGGCAGTCCGCCCCAAAATGGCCTGAATGGGCTGGCTACTGACCTCGGCGGCACCAAACCGCATGACAAAAGACGCGTGAGTGGGTTATCGAACATCCGATCCGGAGGAGTATCTTCGGTGTCCGGGGAAGTCAGCATACTGAGGAACATGATGATCGGCGCCGTATCTGGCCGGGGAAATCGGGGTGCTCGCAGGATTGTCCGCTCAGGTTTGGACACGGGTGAGCGAACATGAAGCTCGCGTCCGTCGGATCGATCGTTTCCGAATTGCCGCCGGTCCAGCTGGTACAGCCGGTCCGGCTGTCGGTCATCATCCCCACATTCAATGAGGCACAGAACGTCCGCGAGATCGTGAGGCGCCTCGACCACACGCTTGGCAACATCCCCTGGGAAGCGATTTTCGTCGACGACAACTCGCCCGACGGTACTGCCGCCGTGGTCAAGGACGTCGCTTCAATGGACCGGCGCGTACGCTGCCTGAAGCGCATCGGCCGCCGCGGGTTGGCCGGCGCCTGTATCGAAGGCATGATGGCCTCGAGCGCGCCATACGTCGCCGTGATGGACGCGGATCTGCAGCACGACGAATCCATCCTGCCACGCATGCTGGAGGAACTCACTTCGGATGCAGCCGATCTGGTCGTTGGCAGCCGATATGTGCCCGGCGGCAAGGCAGACGGTCTCGCCGACGGCAAACGCACCACCCTCAGCCGCACCGCAACAGGCCTCGCCCGGCGCATTCTGGGTGTCGAAATCGCCGATCCCATGAGCGGTTTCTTCATGTTGAAGCGGGACAGACTGGACGACATCGTCGATCAGCTCTCCACCATCGGCTTCAAGATCCTGCTCGATATCCTCATGACGGCGAAAGACGGCCTCAGAGTGTCGGAGATTCCGTTCGAGTTCCGCGAACGCACGCATGGCGAGAGCAAGTTCGACACCCAGGTGGGGCTGGAATTTTTGGGCCTCATTCTGGGCAAGCTGACGCGCGGCGTGATCGATCCGCGTTTCCTCAGCTTTGCGCTGGTCGGAACGACGGGCCTTGCCGTCCATCTGATCGTATTGCGTCTGGTTTTCGGAGCGGTCTCGCAAAGCTTCTCGTTCGCGCAAACCATCGCGACGATGGTGGCGATGGCGACCAACTTCCTGCTCAACAACGCGCTGACCTACAGCGATCGTCGCCTGTCGGGTTTTGGCCTTGTCTGGGGCTTCCTTGGATTCTGCCTGATCGGCGCAGCCGGCGCCGTGACCAATGTCGGCCTGGCGTCCTGGCTTTATTCGGAGGAGCCAACATGGTGGCTTGCCGGTGCGGCCGGCGCAGTCATGGGCGCGTTATGGAATTACTCGATGTCCAGCCAGTTTGTGTGGCGGACTCGCTAGTTCCACTGGTATAAAGCGTCTCCGATCCTTCGCGTTAACCATCTATCATGGCGGAGCGGCCAGCGAACCCGGAGACTGAATGGCGATGCGCGCCCGATCGATGACGCTGCCGGCGATGGCGCTCACCCTGACTGTCATGGTCCTGGGACCTTTTTGCTGGCTGTCGCAGGCGGCGCGCGCGGACAACGTCGAGGAAGCCTTTGTGCAGCAGAGCGCAGGAAAGACGCTGGCAATTCTGAAGGACAAGGCGCTCAGCAGTTCCGACAAGCACGCCCGCATGCACGACCTGATGTCCTCGTTGCTCGATCTCAAGCGTATGGCGATGTTTACGCTGGGGCCGGCAGCGCACACAGCATCGCCGACTGATCTCGACTTGTATGTTCGCGCCTACAGCGATTTCGCTCTGGCCAATTACGCGGCGGAGCTGACCACCTATATGGGGCAATCCCTGCAGGTCACCGGCTCCGCCCAGCGTGCCAAGGGAGACTTCATCGTCAATGCCGAAGTCATCGACCCGAACGACAAGGCCGACGGTCCCACAGCGGTGAGTTTTCGTGTGCTGGATGAGGGCGGAGGGCAACTCGCCCTCGTGGATGCGTCCGTTGCCGGGATATGGTTTACGCTGGCTCAGCGCGACGATTTCAGCGGGTTCCTCAGTCAGAACGGCGGCGATATTTCTAAGCTGGCAGCCCATCTGAACGATTTGTCCGCTCACCCCAAACCCGCAGCTCGGACGAATCCTTAAAAAATCGCAGCCCCGTGCGGCTGCGAGTCGACTCCGCGGAGATGCGATGTTTATTCTCCGCCCGTTTGATGCTCCTGCGGAGACGACACCGGTGGCCGACCAACTGATCCACCCCGTCATTCTGTCTGGCGGCGTCGGCTCCCGCCTCTGGCCTCTGTCGCGCAGCCTCTATCCCAAGCAGCTTCTCGCGCTCACCGGCGAGCGCACGATGATTCAAGACACCGCGGCGCGGGTATCGGGAGAGTTGTTCGCTCAACCGATCATCATCTGCAACCAGGAACACCGCTTCCTGATCGCCGAACAGATGCGCGAGGCCGCCACGACGCCCGATGCGATCGTGCTGGAACCCATGGGCCGTAATACCGCGCCCGCGGCGGGCGTAACCGCGCTCATGCTGGCGGAGCGCGATCCGGACGCGCTCATGATGCTGCTGCCGGCCGATCATGTGGTTCTGCGGCGCGACTCATTCGAAACCGCCGTTGGGATCGCCGCGGCCGCGGCGCGGAGAGGCGAACTTGTCCTGTTCGGCGTCGAAGCGCGGACGCCGGAAATCGGATTCGGATACATCGACCGTGGCGAAGCGCTCGATCCGTCCGGGGCGTGTTTTCGGGTCGCGGAATTCTGCGAAAAGCCGGATCTCGCCACTGCGGAATCGTACGTTGCTTCGGGCCGCCACTTTTGGAACAGCGGCATGTTCCTCTTTCG
>JBEKLN010000016.1:0-94432 GCA_050010175.1 Rhizomicrobium sp. | reverse complement strand
TATGGCCTGGGTTCGACCGTGACGGCGGGAATCGTGTCCGCGCGCGACCGCGACATTGCCGCGGGGCCCTACGACAATTTCATCCAGACCGACGCGCCCATCAATCGCGGCAATTCCGGCGGACCCTTGTTCGACATGGCGGGCAATGTGGTCGGTATCAATTCGACGATCATTTCGCCGTCGGGCGGTTCGGTCGGCATCGGCTTTGCGATTCCCGCCAACATGGCGAGGGAAGTGATCGATCAGCTGCGCCAATTCGGGCAGGCGCGGCGCGGCTGGCTCGGCGTGCAAATCCAGCAGGTGACGCCTGACATCGCGGAGGGCCTCGGCCTTCCCACCGCCGAAGGCGCACTGGTGGCGGACGTGACGTCAGGCGGTCCGGCTGCAAAAGCCGGTATGCAGGGCGGCGACATCGTCACGTCGTTCGACGGCAAGCCCGTGCCGGATTCGCGCGCGCTGCCGCGCATCGTCGCCGATACGCCGATCGGCAAGACGGTCGATGTCGAAGTACTGCATCAGGGCAGGAAGACCCATCTGCATGTCACCATCGCGAGGCTCGACGACGATGACGCGGCACTGCCGAAACTCGCACACGCGCCGGCCGCGCATACGAACGGCAAGCTCGCCGAACTCGGCCTGTCGCTCTCCACCATCGATGGCGACGCGCGGAGCAAATATCATCTGGGCGGCGACGTGCAGGGCGTCGTCGTCAGTTCTGTCGATCCCGACAGCCCGGCCGGCGAGCAGAATTTCCGGCCTGGCGACGTGATCGTGCAGATCCAGAGCCAGGCGGTGCATTCGCCGGAAGAAGTCACGAGGCGCGTCGAGGCGGATGCAAAGGCCGGCAAGAAGGTCGAACTTTTGCTCGTCAACCGCGGCGGCAATCTCACCTACGTCGCCGTGCGCCTGGGCGAAGCGGGGTAATCCCCAAAACTGTCAACCCCGCGCAAGCGGCAACCCGGCCGCCGTGCGTCTGCGAGCGCAATTGGCCAGGCGCAAATCGTACACGAACAGTCATTCGACGCGCGGCGTAGCGGATACCGATCACACTCGCGCGGTGCGCTCGCTGTCGGGGATGACGATGTTGCTTAATCCGCCGCGCAAAGAATCTCCGAGTCGCGGTAGCCCTGCAGATAAAGCAGCGACGTAAGATCGCCGTGATCGATACGCACGCGCGCAGCAGCTGCGACGATCGGCTTCGCATGATACGCGACGCCGAGTCCGGCATGCTCGATCATCGCCAGATCATTGGCGCCGTCGCCGACCGCCATGGAGTCGGCAAACGCGATGCCCAATTCGGCGACAGTCTTCTCGAGCGCGACAAGCTTCGCCTCGCGGCCCAATACGGGTTCGGCGACTTGACCCGTCAGGGTGACGCCATCATCGAGCAACACGTTTGCCTGTTCGCGATCGAACCGCAGTTCGGCAGCCACGCGCCGTGTGAAGTAAGTGAAGCCGCTCGACAGCAGAAAAGTGATGGCGCCGTGCCTGCGCATGGTGGCGACGAGCTGTTGCGCGCCCGGATTGAGGCGTACCCGCTCGGCGTAGACCCGGTCGAGAATGGAAACGGGAAGTCCCTTCAATAACGCTGCCCGCTGACGCAGGGCCGGCTCGAATGCAATCTCGCCTCGCATTGCCCGCTCGGTGATGGGTGCGACGCGCGCGCCGAAACCTGCGACGTTCGCGATCTCGTCCAGGCATTCGCAGGCGATGATGGTGGAATCCATGTCGGCGACGAGCAATTTCTTGCGCCGGTTCGCGGCGGCCACAACGTTGATGTCCGCGGCATGGCCGGAAGCCAGCGCGCGGGCGCGCTTGAGCGCGTCTTGCGGATCGTCTGCCAACGGAATATCGAAAGCGCGGTCGTCCGACAGCCAGGCTGGCGCGCCGAATTCACGCAGCTCGCTGGCCAGTTCGCACGCGGTTTCTGCGATAACGTTCAGGACATGCGGGACTTGTTCCACCAGGGCGCTGCCGTTCGATGAACCCAGATGCGGTGCTTATTGCAGGGCCGACAGCGAGCGGCAAGTCGGCTGCGGCGCTGGCGCTGGCCGAGCGTATCGGCGGAACACTGATCAATACCGATTCCATGCAGGTCTATTGCGAAACGCGCATCCTGACGGCGCGACCGCGCGACGACGAGATGCAGCGTGCGCCGCATTGCTTGTATGGCCATGTCAGCGTCCATGAGCGCTATGATGTGGCGCGTTATGCGGCCGATGCGCAGAAAGCGCTTGCCGACGTGCGCAAGTCGGGCCACGTGCCCATCTTCGTTGGCGGCACGGGGCTTTATTTCGGTGCGCTGACCGTCGGGCTCCCCGACATGCCGACGGTACCGGCGAGCGTGCGCGAGGCAGCCCGTAGGCGGCGTGACGCGCTCGGCGCAGACGCGTTCTTTGCGGAATTTGCCGAGCGCGATCCGGCGACGGCTTCGCGACTGCGCGCCTCCGACACACAGCGTGTGCTGCGCGCCTACGAAGTGTTCGAGGCAACGGGAACGCCGCTGTCGCAATGGCAGCAAGGCGCGAGCGTTCCGCTCTTGGCCGGGCTGTCGCCTGCGCGGTTCATTCTGTCGCCGCCGAGGGCCGTGCTGCATGCGCGCATCGCGCGGCGCTTCGAACTCATGCTCGCCGACGGCGCGTTTGAGGAAGCCGGGGCGCTGGAGGACATCGATCCGTCTTTGCCGTCCGCGAAGATACTCGGGCTTCGAGAGCTTAATTCCGTGCGTCGGGGCGAGCTGGGCCGGGACGAAGCGACACGGCTCGCCGTCACGGCAACCCGCCAATACGCCAAGCGCCAGGTCACGTGGTTCCGTCACCGCATGGCGGATTGGACCTGGATCGGCGCCGACAAGTCGGCAAATATTGTTAGTGAAATGGTATCATTTGTCGCATGAAGTTGCTTGACCAACCGAATCAGCTTAATTATTGTGCGTTCACGAAGTGTAGAGCCGTCGAGACCCTCCCTGAGATGATAGTGAATCTCGTACTTATTAACGGGCCGCTGACCGGGCGAAGCTAGGCTTCGCTCCGGCTGCGGCGTTCAGACAAGGGGCGGCAACGCCCCTTTTTCTTTGCCCGAAGCGCCACGACGAGGATGTCCGACGATGGACAGAGACGAGATCATGTCTGCCCTGAGCTCCGCGATGACGGAGCCGCTCGAACTTTCGGGAGCCGAGATCGTGATCCGCGCCCTGAAGGACCAGGGTGTCAAACACATTTTCGGCTACCCCGGCGGCGCGGTGCTGCCGATCTACGACGCGCTTTTTTCTGCCGATGACCTGATGCATGTACTGGTGCGGCACGAGCAGGGCGCGGTGCATGCCGCGGAAGGCTATGCGCGCTCCACCGGCAAGCCGGGCGTGGTGCTGGTCACGTCCGGGCCGGGCGCGACGAATGCCGTCACCGGCCTCACCGATGCGTTGATGGATTCCATTCCGCTGGTCGTGCTGACGGGTCAGGTCGCGACCCATCTCATCGGCAACGACGCGTTCCAGGAATGTGACACGGTCGGGATCACGCGGCCCTGCACAAAGCATAACTGGCTGGTGCGGGACGTGAACGATCTCGCGCGCATCATCCACGAAGCGTTTCAGATCGCGACGAGCGGGCGTCCGGGTCCGGTCGTGGTCGACATTCCGAAGGACGTGCAGTTCAAGCGCGGCACCTATGTGGCGCCGAATTTCGTGCGCCACCGCACCTACCGCCCGAAGACGGAGCCCGAATTGTCGGCCGTTGCGAAAGCCGTCGACATGATGGCGGCGGCGAAGCGCCCGCTGTTCTACACCGGCGGGGGCATCATCAATTCCGGACCGGAAGCCAGCCGCCTGCTGCGCGAACTGGTGCGCGTCACCGGTTTTCCCATCACCTCCACGCTGATGGGTCTCGGCGCGTATCCTGCGTCCGATCCGCAATGGCTGGGCCTCGTTGGAATGCACGGCACCTACGAATCCAACATGGCGATGCATGATTGCGATCTGATGCTGTGCCTCGGCGCGCGGTTCGACGATCGCGTCACCGGCCGCATCGATGCATTCGCGCCGAATTCGAAAAAGATCCATCTCGATATCGATGCCTCGCAGATCAACAAGAATGTGCGTGTCGATCTTCCCATCGTGGCTGATGCGGCGAAGACGCTGAAGGAAATGCTGCATGTCTGGAAGGCTCAGAAACGCAAGCCCGACGGCGCGGCGCTGGCGGACTGGTGGAGCACCATCGACGGTTGGCGTGGGCGGAAATCTCTGAGCTACAAGGCGTCGGATACCGCCATCAAGCCGCAATACGCCATCGACCGGCTCTATGAAGCCACGCGCGGCTGCGAGGTTTTTATCACCACGGAAGTGGGCCAGCACCAGATGTGGGCGGCACAGCGATTCAAGTTCGAAGAACCCAATCACTGGATGACGTCCGGCGGGTTGGGCACGATGGGCTACGGATTGCCGGCAGCCGTGGGCGTGCAGGTGGCCCATCCCGATGCGCTCGTCATCGACATCGCGGGTGAAGCCAGCGTGCAGATGACCATGCAGGAAATGTCCACCGCCGTGCAGTACGGCCTGCCGATCAAGATATTCATCCTCAACAATCAGTACATGGGCATGGTGCGGCAGTGGCAGCAATTGCTGCATGGCGGGCGTTATTCGCATTCCTACTCGGAGGCGTTACCCGATTTCGTCAAGCTCGCGGACGCGTTCGGCTGCGTTGGCCTGCGCGCGGAGAGGCCCGAAGAACTCGACGACAGGATCGCCGAGATGATTGCGGTCAAGCGTCCCGTGCTGTTCGACGTGCGCGTCGATCCGACAGAGAACTGCTACCCCATGATCCATTCCGGCGCGCCGCACAACGAGATGGTGTTCTCGGACGCGGAAGACGCCGAAGCGTCCGTGAGCGACGAAGGAAAGATGCTGGTGTGACGGGGCCGGTGAGCACGTTCCTGCCCCGCGCAGCGGGGGAGGGGGACCACGAAGTGGTGGAGGGGACAGCCGCGCTCGCGATGTTGGCGAGCGCCCCCTCCGTCTTGCTTCGCTGCGCTCAGCAATCGACCTCCCCCGCATCACTTCGCTCGCAGGGGAGGAGCCGGATCTCATGACTTCCTCCATCATCGAGCATCACACCATCGCGGTTCTGGTCGACAACGAGGCCGGCGTGCTGGCGCGCGTCATCGGATTGTTTTCGGGGCGCGGCTACAACATCGAAAGCCTGACGGTGGCGGAGGTCGATCACCTGGCGCATACCTCGCGCGTGACCATCGTCACCTCGGGCACGCCGGAGGTTATCGAGCAGATCCGCGCACAACTCGGCCGGCTCGTCGCCGTGCATCGCGTGGTGGACTGGACGGTCGACAAGCCCGGCATCGAGCGCGAGATGGCGCTGGTGAAGGTGGCGGGCACGGGCGACAAGCGCGTGGAGGCGATGCGCATGTCCGAGATCTTCCGTGCCCGGATTGTAGATACAACGCATACGAGCTTCGTGTTCGAAATCACCGGCAGCCCCGACAAGCTCGACAATTTCATCGACCTGATGCGGCCCCTGGGTCTGGTCGACGTTTCGCGTACAGGAATAGCAGCGATCTCCCGCGGCCCGGAGGCGATGTGAGGTTGACATGTGTACGGTGATACCGTACATTCCAACATGGATATCGTTTCGATCCGGAACAAGGCGCTCAAGCGGCTCTGGACCAGAGGCGAGTTGCGTCACGTTCCGCCAGAGCAAGTCAATCGCCTGCGTTTGGCGTTGGCAACATTAGCCGCAACGGCAGACATGCAGATGTTGCTGACTGTCCCGGGTTGGCGCCTTCACGAACTGAAGGGAGACCGCAAGGGCACGTGGAGCATGAGCATTACGGGAAACTGGCGGCTGACATTCCGCGTAGAAGGAGATTGCGTACATGACGTCGACCTCGAAGATTACCACTGAGCCGATGGGCCACATGAAGAATCCGTCGCACCCCGGCGATCTGGTTTTGTTGGGGATTCTGGAGCCTCTTGGGATTTCGATTACCCGGGCCGCCGAGATGCTGGGCGTGCGTAGGGCAACTCTCTCCGATGTCGTCAACGGGAAAGCATCGATGAGCGCCGAAATGGCTTTCCGCCTGCACAAGGTATTCGGGATCAGTGCCGAGCTGATGTTGCGGGTGCAGAATCAATACGATCTCGCAAGGGTACGGGAAAATGCCAAACAAATCCGGGTGAAGCGATTTCACCGAAAAGCCGCCTGATGTGCGACGGCGTAGCAGCGATCTCGCGTGGCCCGGAGGCGATGTGATGCTATTGTGGATTCTCCCACGTTACGCTGCGCTCCACGAGGGAGGATGGGGAACACATGATACGCGAGCTTGTCGGCATGACGCTGGTGCTGTGCCGTCCTGCTTACGCCGCACAGGCTCAAACTATGACGCGTCAAATCCTTCCTACTGTGTGCAGCACGACACCGACGGAAGATGCAAAGATACTTTGCGGAGATTTGTCGAAGTTCAATGAACCTGCTGTGCCTCTGATGAGTAGCAATGTTCAATCGTTCCGACTGATGTACCTGCGGTCCTTTGATCCCAAGATCATCATTCGATTTGACACGCAGGCGAATGACACGATCGTGATGACTGCGAAAGAGATTACAATTGTTTCGCCACGCGACGGGGAAATCGTGGAAAGTTTGGGATTGAACAGAACGGTCCTTCTGAGCGGTGACGAGGAGACCGCATTTCGGTCGGCAATCCGGAAGGCCGACTTCTGGAACGCACGGACGCAATATCACCTCGACTGGAATCTCGGCGCCTTCACATCGCCACCACCAAAAAAGGATGCCGTTGTCATGAACGATGGTGCGATTTGGTTCCTCGAAGGGATGACGGCCTCGCGTTACCATGTGATGTTGGACGACGGCGGCGCGTTCGCGAGTCCCCTGAGTGACGTCGGACTGACCATGTTGCGAATCGCGAAAAAGAGACTCCCGGAATTGGACGTCTTTCCCACCTACTGAGGGCCAAACCCATGCGCGTTTATTATGATCGTGATGCCGATCTGAATTTCATCAAGTCCAAGAAGGTCGCTGTCATCGGCTTCGGCTCGCAGGGCCATGCGCATGCGCTCAACATGCGCGACTCGGGCGTGACGGATGTCGCCGTTGCGGCTCGGCCCGGCTCAAGCGCCAACAAGGCGGAGGCCGCGGGCTTCAAGGTGATGTCGAGCGCCGATGCGGCCAAATGGGCCGACGTGATGATGATGGTGACGCCCGACGAGCTGCAGGCCGACATCTACAAGACCGATCTGGCGCCCAACATGAAGCAGGGTGCGGCGCTGTTCTTCGCGCATGGCTTCAACATCCATTTCAAGCTGATCGAGCCGCGTCCCGATCTTGATATCGCGATGGTGGCGCCGAAGGGTCCAGGCCACACGGTGCGGAGCGAATATGTCAAGGGCGGCGGCGTGCCGTGCCTGATCTCAGTGCACCAGGACGCGAGCGGCAACGCCCATGATCTCGGTCTCGCCTATGCCAGCGCCATCGGCGCGGGCCGAGCCGGCATTATCGAAACGAGCTTCCGCGAGGAATGCGAGACCGATCTGTTCGGCGAGCAGGTGGTGCTGTGCGGCGGGCTTGTGGAACTCATCCGCGGCGGCTTCGAGACGCTGGTGGAAGCGGGTTATGCGCCGGAGATGGCCTATTTCGAATGCCTGCACGAAGTGAAGCTGATCGTCGATCTGATCTACGAAGGCGGCATCGCCAACATGAACTATTCGATCTCCAACACGGCGGAGTACGGCGAATACGTCACCGGCCCGCGCATTGTGACCGAGGAGACGAAACAGGAAATGAAGCGCGTGCTGGCGGACATCCAGGCCGGGCGCTTTGCGCGCGACTGGGTGCTGGAGAACAAGGCAGGCCAGCCGTCCTTCAAGGCGACACGCGCACGTGCGGCGGCGCACCCGATCGAAGAGGTGGGCGAGCGCCTGCGCGCGATGATGCCGTGGATCGGCAAGAACAAGCTGGTGGATAAGGCGAAGAATTAGTGAGTGGTGAGTAGGGAGTAGTCAGTAGTCAGTAGTGACAGCCGGCGCGAGCCATCGCTACTCCCTACTCACCACTCACCGTTACGAAATCCACCCGTAATGCGCCCCCGCCATGACGGCGAGGCCGAACAGCGCGCGGTAGATCACCAGCGGCCAGGTCGAGAACTTCTCGAGGAATTTCATCAGGCCCCAGATTGCCGCAAACGCCGAGAGGCTCGCGACGAGAAGGCCGACGGCCAGTACGGACCAGCCATGCGCAGAAAGATGCGCACTGTGCAGCTCCTTCAATTCGAGAAGGCCTGCGCCGGCGATGGCTGGAATGCCCAGCAGAAACGATACCCGCGCCGCATCTTCGCGCTTGAAGCCCAGAAACAAGCCGCCCGTAAAAGTCGAACCCGAACGCGACACGCCGGGGATCAGCGCGCCGACCTGCGCCAGGCCGATGATGATCGCATCCCACAGCGTGATCTGATCGGTGTCGCGGACGTGGCGCGCGGAAAGTTCAGCAAGCCCCATCAATAGCGCCATGCCGAAGCACGCCGCACCGATCACCATGGGTGTACGGAACGGCGAACCGCACTCATTGAGGAGGTGCCGCAGGAAAAATCCGGCGAGCACGATGGGGATGCTGGCAATGATGATCGCCAGCCCGAGCCTAAAGCCCGTGCTGTCGCGCCGGCCTCCCGCGAGTGCGCGAAGGAAATCCACCGTCACGCTGCGGATGTCGGACCAGAAATAGACCACGACGGCGGCGAGCGCGGCGAGCTGCATCGCAGCGGAGAACGCGGCGCCCGGATCGGGCCAGCCGAGGAATGCCGGCACGGCGCGCATATGGGCAGACGAGGAAATCGGCAGCAGCTCCGAGATGCCCTGCACGACGCCCAGAAAGGCGATCTTGGCATATCCCAGCGACACGAAGCTTGTGTCGAGTGCGTTCGTGCAATGATGGCCTGCTGCGGCCGCGGCGTCTGCCATTTGAAATCCGTGCAAGAATCCCCGGCGCTTGATAAAGCGGATTTCTCAAGGCGGCAACGAGGGAGTGGGCGGGCGATGCGCATTCGCGACGAGACGGAAGCGGACCGACTGTCGATTTTTCGAGTCCACGCCGCGGCCTTTCCTTCGGATGGCGAAGCACGGCTCGTGGACATGCTTCGCGACGGCGGCGACCTGACGATTTCGCTGGTCGCGGAGTGCGAAGGGACGGTTGTGGGTCACGTCGCCTTCTCGCGCATGAGCGCGCCGTTCGGGGCGCTCGGGCTCGCGCCGGTCGGCGTGCTGCCCCGGGCGCAGAATCGCGGCATCGGCACGGCCCTCATCCGGTGCGGAATCGAACGTGCAAAATCTGGCGCATGGGATGGCGTGTTCGTTCTCGGCGATGCGCCCTATTATGAACGCTTCGGTTTTCGCGTCGATCTCGCAGCGGGATTCTCTTGCCGGTTCGCCGGCCCGCATTTCATGGCGATGGCGCTGGGCGGAATCTCCCTTCCGCAATTGTCCGGCGCGGTCGCCTATCCGGATGCCTTCGACGTTCTCGACTGAAGCGCTTCACCTAGTCGCCGCCGCCATGCGTGTTTTCCCATGCCACGCAGTTCGCGTAGGTGCCGTCATGCACAGCCTTCTGCAGTTCGTCATCCTTGCCGTTTGCGGCGGCATCGTCTGCGCGCGATTTCGCCACGGCCTCGCAATGCGCGTTGATCGTGTTCGCCCCAGGCATTTGCGACGGCGCGCCAGAGGCTGGAGCCGCTCCCGTCGAACTGACGAGTACCGGAGAGGGCTGCGACATGATCGGTGAAGTGGTCTGAGATTGCTCGGGCGACTGTGCGATGAGGACGGGCGGCGCACCGATCCGCGTAGTCGGGGTCACCGCCGGCGCCGGAGCAGGCGGTTGAGTCCCGTTGCCGGCGTCCGAAGCGACGGAAGGTGTCGGCGGAATGGATATCGCGGCCTCGGTTTTGACTGGCGCTGTCTCAGTCGTCTCGGCCCGAGCGGTCACCAGCGCCGGCTTTGGTGCGACCGGCATCGCCGGGGATAGAGATTTCTCCGTTTGTGTCTCGGGCTCTCGAGCCTGGGGCGGCACGGCAGGCGCGACATGTGTCGTCTTGCCGGGCGAAATTACCGGCACCGGAGAGTCAGGCTCCACGACTGCGACGGTCGCTACGGGCGGAAGCGCGTGGCGTTCTTGCGTGGCAGATGCACTTTGTGCCGCAGGCGCTAACGGAACATCCGCTACGGGAGCGGCGACGCGGGCGCCCGCGGCGTTGGGATGTGCAGGCGCGGACGGTGGTGCAGATGGAGCAGGTGCGGAGACCGCCATAACCGGCTGCGTAGCTGCCGAAACCATCGTCGTCCCCGAAGCCTTCGCACGCGCCGCAGCAATCAGGGCATCGTCGTCATCGCTGCCGTAAGAATTCGCGTCGCGGACGTTGGGCGGATGCTGATCGAAGTAATCCCCAACACCGCAACCGAAAAGCGTGCATGCCGCCAGGATCGCAAGGAATCGTCGCATGTTTATACCATCACGATCCGTCCGGGCCGCTCCCGACAGAGGCGGCGCGCGCAATCCGCTTGACCCGGCCCGATCTGTTATTCGCGCGTGGAAACGGGACGAGGTATAGTTGAATCGGCAGGAGGAGGCAATTTGCCGGATCACAGCGATGACGCGCCGGCGGAGGTCATCGGGCGATGATTGCGACCCACCGCTCGCGGCTGATCCAAGCGCTCGATGGCGTTCGCAATTTTGCGCGAAGATCTGCCAATAACGTCAGAACGATCGTCACCCCGCGTCACGAAATTGCAAAGCTCGAATCCCTGGCCGAAGCCGCCTATAGCGCGATGTACGATGCGCCGCGATACAGCGTGCGGGATTGTTATGACGATGCGCAAGCATATCTGCGCAAAGCAATCCGCATCGCGTCGCGGCTGCATATGATCGAAACTGCCGCGCGGCTCAAGGAACGCAGCGAACACATTTACAAGGTCTACGACCGGCAGTTCCGCTGAGGCATTCCCTGGATTTTTCTTCGACCGGGTCTTCGATTGCGCGTGAACGCGGTGCAAGTCGATGCTCTGCGCACAAGGACGGAATGATAATCCCCTGGCACAACATCCCGTCGCATCGCCGTTCGGCGCCGGATCCGTTGCAGGCGACGTGACGGCCGACATCGATCTGCACGGCAAGATCGACGACCGGGTCAAAACGCCCGCCGGTGGGGCCGCGACGGCCATGTGATGCGCGACATTGCGGCGTCTTGCAGCAGGCGGCGGCGTATAATGCAAAGATTGCAATATCGCTGTGGCGATCGCGCCTGAGGACAAGGGTTTTTCAGGTATGCGGCCCTGGGCGGTTGATCCATCAGCAGCGCGCGGGCTCCGGACATTGTCGGGACCGCTCCTCGCAGATTGCCTTCCATTGTAACTGCCGGCAGTTCGTTGAATCCGGTTCGATCTCAGCCAGGCGATCGCTTCCACAAGCGGCATCGCGACAACATATGTTAGCGCGTGAAATGCAATCGAATACTCCCGTTATCGATCAAATGACGGAACTCCTGCAACATGTCTCCCGTTATGTACCTGCAACGAGACGAACGGAGACAGGAATGGACAAGGATCGGGTTGAAGGTGCGGCGAAAGAGGTCAAAGGTTCGATCAAGGAGACGGCCGGAAAATTGACCGGCGACGAAAAGCTGAAGACCGAGGGCAAAATGGACAAGGCCACTGGCAAAGTTCAGAACGCCGTCGGCGGTGCGAAGGACGCGCTGCGCGATTCCGCGAAGCATTGAACTAACTGCCGCGACCGCTGTCGCAGAAAACGGCCTGGCGCCAAGCGCGCCGGGCCGCTCCTCTTTCTGTCAATGAATGAACCAGAAGCGGGCGCACACCAAAAGCAATATGCACGCCAAAGCAACTCTGATCGTCGTATCCGACGCGCGCGCCGCCGCGATGCTCGCGAGAACAATGGCTGGAAGCGATCCGACCAGCAACGACACGAGCATTGCATAGTTCACCGTCCCCAGAATGGAATGTCCCAGGCCCGCGATGAGTGTCAGCGGCACCGCGTGCGCAAGGTCGGAGCCGACAATCCGGCGTGCCTCCATTTTCGGATACAGCAACACAAGCACTGTGACGCCGATGGCGCCGGCGCCGACAGACGAGATCGTGACCAGAATGCCCAGAATCGCGCCTGTGAGCACCGTCAGCCAGAAAACGCGTCGTGGCGGCAATTCGCCGATGCGTTTATCGTAAAGCTGCATCAGGGGTTTGCGCAGGAACAGCGCGATGGCGGCGAGAAAGAGCGCCACACCCAGCACTTTGGTAATGATGAGTTGCGCAGGCTTGCTGTCGATGCCGAGCCAGTAAAGCAATAGGATCGTCAGCGCGGTCATGGGCACGCTGCCAAGCGCCAGCCGGTAGACGACCTTCCAGTCAATGGTGCCGTTGAATCCGTGGACCGCGGAGCCGGCGGTCTTGGTGACCGAGGCGTAGAGCAGGTCGGTGCCGACTGCTGTGGCGGGGTGAACCCCGAACAGAAGAATGAGAAGAGGCGTCATCAGCGATCCGCCGCCGACGCCGGTAAATCCCACCAGCGCGCCCACCAGAACGCCCGACATGACGTAGAGCGGATCAATGTGCGCAAAGAGATTGGAAAAATTCATATTTCCCCCAATTTTGCTGGCCTATCCCGGACGACATGCGAACCGATTTGCAAACGCGTTTGCTGGGGTCGCATTTTCCCGATCAAATCTATCGTATAAACTCGAATACGCTAGCCACGTCATGCAGCGTATCGTTATGCTTAACATGCTGCCAGTCCAAACACGGTTCCGGGCCAAGGTCGTCGTGGAACTCGCAGGCGCGATTGGTGACATGCTTTGGTCGCGTGAAGACCGCGCAGGAGGAGTGCGCCATGACCGAATTTAAAACGCTTTCGCGCCGCAGGCGTCTGAGATTCTTCGGTTGGGGTTATGCCGATGAGGTGCTGACACCTGAAGAGGCGGGGCGGGTGCGCGGCGCAGCGAAACGTTTCGGAATATCGGGCTCCGAGGTTTCCGAACCCCGGGAAAGCGAATTCGAGCTTCCGCCGCCGCGCATTGTTCCGCCGGCGTCGCTTGCAGCTATGATTTCGACGAGCCGTTATGACCGGTTGGTTCACAGTCTCGGCAAATCCTATGCCGACATAGTGCGCATGTTCCTTCGCGACATTCGCCATCCGCCCGATCTGGTTGCGTTTCCGAAAAGCGAAACGGATATCGCCGATCTGCTGGACTGGGCTTCGCAGGCCAATGTCGCCATTGTTCCGTTCGGCGGAGGAACCAGCGTCGCCGGTGGCGTGGAACCGGACGTGGGTGATTCCTATGCCGCAACACTTTCGCTCGATCTTCAGTATCTCGGCCGGGTGCTGGAGATCGATCGCGTAAGCCGGGCGGCGCGCATCCAGGCCGGAGCACTGGGACCGGAGCTGGAAGAGCAACTGAAGCCGCACGGACTGACCCTCCGGCACTTTCCGCAGAGCCTCCAGCACTCGACACTGGGCGGCTGGATCGCCACGCGAAGCGGTGGTCACTATGCGTCGCTGTATACCCACATTGATGATTTTGTTGAGGCTACGCGCACGATCACGCCGGCGGGGGTACTCGAAACGCGGCGGCTTCCTGGTTCCGGCGCCGGGCCTTCCCCCGATCGTATGATCATCGGTTCGGAGGGTATACTGGGTGTGATCGCTGAGGCGTGGATGCGCCTGCAGGACAGACCGGTTTACCAGGCTTCGGCCAGCGTGACATTCACGACCATGCGCAATGCTGTCGCCGCCGTGCGTGCACTTTCGCAATCGGCGCTGTTTCCGAGCAACTGCCGGCTCCTCGATCCTGCCGAGGCGCGCAACAACGGAGTCGGCGACGGTAATACGGCCATCCTGGTGCTTGGCTTCGAATCGGCGGATCACCCGCTCGATGCCTGGATGAAGCGGGCGCTGGAACTCGTTGCCGATCACGGCGGAGCGGTCGATGCGGAAGCTGTCGCACGGTCCCTCGCGCCGAAAGCCGGCACACTCGAGCATCGACAGGGCGCCGCCGGGCAGTGGCGGAACGCCTTCATCCGCATGCCGTATTACCGGGATCTGTCCGTCGCGCTCGGGATGATCAGCGATACGTTTGAAACGGCGATTACCTGGGACCGATTTGAATATCTCTACGAAGGCGTGTGCGAGAAGACACGCCACGCGATTCACGAGATATGCGGCTACGATGCTGTCCCGTCATGTCGCTTTACCCATATTTATCCTGACGGGCCCGCTCCCTATTTTTCATATTCGGCGCCCGGAACGACGGAAGGGAGGCTCGGTGACTCGCTGTCGAAATGGCGCGACATCAAGAGTGCGACGAACGAAATCGTCGTCGGCTTGGGCGGGACCGTTACCCATCACCATGCGGTCGGGCGCGACCACCGGAACGGGTATGAACGTCAATCTGCGCCCTTGTTCCGCGCGGCGCTGGCACATGCCAAGCACGCGCTCGATGGCGCCGGCATTCTTAATCCGGGTATATTGATCGATCCGCTTGAGCGAGAGATCGGCGTGACCGGCGCCCTGAAGCTATAATCGCGTCCCAATTCGGCAGTGCACGATCCGGACCTATTCCGCCTTCGGTGTGCTGGAACAAGCGCCGACCGGCGTGCTACCAACGCGCCGGAGCAGGATTTTGCAGCGGAGAGCGGTGTGCGGCGCCTGGCGGTTCTCTTGTGCACGATGTGTCTGGGTGGTTGCACGACCGTAACCTATGACCGGGACCCTGACGGGGCCGGATACACCCTCACGGTTCCGTCCGACGTCTTCGCGTCCCGCCCCATGCTGTGGCAATATGCGGCCGAGAAATCCGGCGAACTCTGCCAGTTCGGCTGGAAGCTGGTCAGCGCGGACAATTCCTCGTCCGATGTGAAGTGGAAAATTCGCTGCCTGGCGCGACCCGCTGGCTTGCCGGAACGCTAGATTGCCGGTCGGTCCGCTCGTGTCAGGCAGTCTCCGGCTTGTTCCTCGGGCAATGCCTAAGCATCATCGGTCCATGTCCGCTGCGCCACCCGATTCCGTATCGTGATACGGTTTGTTGAATGGTTTGACCGCCGTCCCAAGGTTTTTAACGCGGCCTGCAGTGTCGTGCTGCTCGATCTGGTCGGGGCCGTCGACTACCTGACCGGGTATGCAATCTTCTTCTCGGCCTTCTATCTGCTTCCCGTGGGTATGGCCGCCTGGTTTGTGGGGCCGCGTTTTGCCGTTGCGATCTCGATCCTGAGCATCATGATCTGGCTGGCTGGTGACTTCGCCGCCGGCGCCCACTATGCGAGTCTGGCCGTGCCGCTCTGGAACGGCGCGATCGGACTGGCGGTCTACTTTGCGGTCGTATGGACCCTCGTCAGCCTACGCAAGCTTCAACTGGAACTCGAGCTCCGGGTCGCAGAACGCACGGCAGACTTGTCCAACGAGATTCGCGAGCGCGCGCGACTGGAAAAGGAGATTCTGGAGATCAGCGAGCGCGAACAGCGCCGCATCGGTCATGATCTGCACGACAGCCTCTCCCAACACTGGGTGGCAACAAGCATGGCCGCGCAAATATTAGGCGAAAAGCTTGCCGCAAAGTCGCTGCCGGAAGCGGAAGACGCAGCCGCAATTGTCGGCCTGGCCGAAAACGGAATCACCTTGACACGAACCTTGGCACGCGGAATTTCGCCGATGCAGATCGAGACGGAGGGGCTCGTCAAGGCGTTGCGGGATCTGGCGATCAACACATCCACAGTCTTCAAGGTTTCCTGCATGTTCGAATGTGACGCGGCTCCGGCCGTACACGATGCGGCGGCGGCGACGCATTTGCACCGTATCTGTCAGGAGGCGATCAACAATGCGATACGCCACGGTAAGCCGAGCGAGATCGTGGTGAGCCTGTCTCAGCACAAGGATCGCGGAGAGTTGACCATCGAGGACAACGGCGAGGGCCTTCCCGAGAACAGCCTTACAAATGGCGGCATGGGCATGCGGATCATGGCGCACCGCGCGGCCATGATCGGCGGCGGGCTCACGGTAGAACCCAACCCGACGGGAGGAACATTTGTCAGATGTTCGTTCCCCGTTGCGGGCCACAACACGGAGACTGCTTGAATGTCCAGCCACATGACAAATCCGTATGCCCGAAAGAAAGTCTTCCTGGTGGACGATCATCCGCTTGTTCGCGAATGGTTGGCCAATTTGATTCGCCAGCAACCCGATTTGACGATTTGTGGCGAAGCCGAGGACAAGTCGGGAACGTTGGCGTCAGCAACCGCGAGACAAGCGGACCTCATCATCGTCGACCTCAACCTGAAGGAATCTTCGGGGATCGAATTGATCAGGGATCTGGTCCAGTCCAACCCGAACGTTCTTGTGCTGGTGTTGTCGATGCACGATGAATCGCACTTCGCGGAGCGCGCTTTTCGGGCCGGCGCCCGCGGCTATGTGAACAAGCGGGAGAGCGCCAAGAATATCGTCGAGGCGATCCGGCGCGTTCTCGGAGGCAAGCTGTACGTCAGCGAAGGGGCTGCTGAAATCCTCGCCAGCCATACAGGCCGCAGGCGAACCACCGTCGGCGGTTCGCGCGTGGAGTCGCTCAGCGGCCGTGAGCTCGAAGTATTCGAAAAGCTTGGCCAGGGCATAGGCACGCGCCAGATCGCCACGGATCTTTCCGTCAGCATTAAGACTGTTCAGGCATATTGCGCGCGCATCAAGGAAAAGCTCGACCTCAATAACGCCACCGAACTCCTGCGCGAAGCCGTCCGCTGGTACGACGCAAAGAATCCTTAATGCCGAATATATCCGCATGTAAGGCCCGTCCCGACAGTATTCAGGGCGAGCCGGATTTATTGCGTAAGCCGGCCGACCGAAAATACGAACGTGATTGCAGGACTCAAACATCGCCCGAGTTTGGCGGCAGCGTCATTGATTTCTGCTGCGCTGGTCGCTGTTCTTGCGCTGCCCGGCTGCGGAGATGAATCCAAAGCCGAAAAGGCGCCTGCGCGGGTGCAGCCCGGCAACGTCGTCGAACTCTCTTCGGCGCAGCTTCAATCGATAAAAATCGCGCAGGTCGGCACGCATGTCTTTCGTGTTGAAAGAGATGTTGTCGGCAGCGTCGGATTTGCGGAAGACCCGTCGATTGTGCAGGCTGAATCGACCCTGGTTGCAACCGCGGCGAATTACGCGTTGACGAAAAAAGAACTCGTACGCGTCAGGGCTCTCGGTCAAACCAACGGCATTGCGGAAAAGGAGGTCGAGCAGGCGGTTTCCGATGCAGAGACCGCGGCGGCAGCGTTGAAGGCCGCGCGCGATGCCGTTCGAGCGCTGGGCAAGACCGACGCAGAGCTCGACCGGATGATCGCCGCCGGAAACATCAACGCGGCCGGCCTTCCGGGTGAGACGTCCAAATGGGTCGTTGCAAACGCCGCCGAAGACGACAGCCCGCTGTTCCGCGTCGGACAGGCAGTCGACGTGCGTGTCGAGGCCTATCCGGGCCGGGTTTTCTCCGGGAAGGTTTCGGAGATTTACGCGACCGTCGATCCGACGACGCGACGTGTCATGTTGCGTTGCGCCGTCGGCGATCCCCAAAACGTCCTGCGCACGGGCATGTTCGCCGACATCGCCATCGAGACCGCCGAACCGCAGACATCGGTTTCCCTACCGGACAATGGTGTCGTGCGCGAAGGTGACGGTACGTTGACCGCGTGGGTGACGCCGGATCGTCACCGTTTCGTTCAGAGAACGATCAGGGCCGGCATGCGCGCGGATGGCCAGGTTCAAATCCTTCAGGGCCTGAAGCCCGGAGAACTCGCGGTCACCGACGGCGCGATCTTTCTGGACAATATGCTCCAGGCCGTTCCCGACGACTGATCACGATCCGCACTATTCCGAAACTCACGGGCCATGCTGAACAGCATCATCGCGTTTTGTCTGAGCCGTCGCGCCATCGTCGTGTTCGGTCTCATTCTGATGGCCGGCGCCGGCATCGTTGCGTTCGAAAACTTGAACATCGACGCCTATCCCAATCCCACACCCGTTATTCTCGAGATTTCCGCCCAGGCTCCCGGCCTCTCTGCCGGAGAGATGGAGCGGTACTACACGACGCCCATCGAAAACGGCCTCTACACGGTTCCCGGAATTGACGTTGTCCGGTCGACGTCGTTCTACGGATTGTCCTTCGTACGGGTCGTGTTCAAGTATGGTTACGATTACGACTTTGCGTACGCGCAGACCGTTACGGCATTGCAGCAGAATGTGAACCTTCCGGGCGGCCTTTCGCCAAGCGTGCAACAGAACAGCGGCACCGGTGAGATATTGCGCTATCAGGTCGTCGGACCCAGGCATTTCGGACTTTCGAATCTGCGCACCGCCCAGGACTGGATCGTGCGGCGGCGCCTTCTGTCCGTGCATGGCGTCGTCGCCGTGAACAGTTGGGGGGGCCCGACCAAGGACTTCGAGGTCGATGTCGACCCAAGGAAACTCGAGGCCTACAACGTCACCGTGCCGCAAATTCTCACAGCGCTGGGGAACGCAAACATCAATGTCGGCGGACGCGAGATCCGCGTCGGCCAGCAGTCCATCAACATCCGCGGCGTCGGCCTCATCAACGACGGCGGCGACGACGATCTGACCCAGGGCTACAAGGTCGGCGACATCGAGAACGTCGTTCTATCCCAGCAAAACGGCGTACCCGTCAGGATCAGGGACGTCGCAAAGGTCAATGTCGGCGTCGTTCCGCGCCTCGGCATCGCGGGCCGCGATCACGACGACGATATCGCCTTCGGCATTGTGGTCATGGGGCGCAATTATCAGACCGATACCGTTCTTCCCCAGGTGAAGGCCGCGATCGACCGGATGAATCACGACGGCAGTCTTCCGGCCGGCGTCAAGGTCGTCACCTATTACGATCGTGCGTCCCTGGTGGCGGTGACGACGCACACGGTCTTGCACAACCTCATTTTCGGCTGCGTGCTGATCTTCTTCATCCAGTGGATATTCCTCGGCGATCTGCGCAGCGCCATTATCGTGGGCTTGAACATACCCATAGCCTTACTCTTTGCGATCATCATTCTCGTGATACGCGGAGAGAGTGCCAACCTTCTGTCACTGGGCGCAGTCGACTTCGGGATCATCGTGGATTCGGCAGTGATTCTCGTCGAGAACATATTTCGAAACCTGCAGCTTGGCCCCGATGAACGTGGGGCGTTGCTCACCCGGTTGGCGCAACGCGCCTGGGGTCCAGACCCGACGCACAATGTCGATCCGTCCGCGACACAAAACGGCTGGACAGATCGTGTGCGACTTATACTGATCAGTTCCATGCAGGTGAGCAACGCCGTCTTCTTCTCCGTGCTGATCATCGTGGCGGCGTTTGTTCCGCTCTTCACGATGCAAGGCGTGGAGGGAGCGATCTTCGGGCCGATGGCGCGCACCTATGCTTCTGCGCTGACGGGCGCACTGATCGCTACCTTCACCGTCACGCCCGTGCTTTCGTCCCTCATGCTGCCCGACCATGTGCGCGAGGCAGAGACGATCGTTGTCCGCTTGTTGCATCGCTTTTACGACCCCGCATTGCGCTTCACCCTGAAAAACCGCGGCTTGGTGCTTGCCATTGGCCTTGGCTTCCTGGCAATCGCAGGACTTCTCGGGTCGGGACTGGGCAGTGAGTTCCTTCCGGCTCTGGACGAAGGCAATCTGTGGATTCGCGCGGAGTTGCCGATGACCGCCTCGCTTGAAGACGGACAGGCGGCGACGCGCGCCATGCGCCTGATCCTTCTCAGATACCCCGAGATCGTCACCGTCGTGTCGCAGCACGGCCGGCCCGATGACGGCAGCGACGCGTCGCCGTTTTCCAATGTGGAGCTGTTCGTTCCGCTCAAGCCCTACGACGAATGGCCGAGCGGAATGACCAAGGACAAGCTGATCGGCAAAGTGCTCGCGGATTTCCAGAACGCGCTTCCGGGCATCAATTTCAATTTCTCGCAGTACATTCAGGATAATATCGAGGAAGGCATCTCAGGCGTCAAAGGTGCGAATTCCGTGAAGATCATCGGTCCCAACCTCGGGACGCTGACGCAGCTTGCCAGCAAGGTGCAGGCCCAGATGAGCGCCGTGCCGGGAATTGCCGATCTCGGAATATTCCCTCTGCTCGGACAGCCCAATCTGGACATTACGATCGATCGGGAGCGCGCCGCGCGATACGGGTTGAACACAGGCGATGTCGGCGCGGTCATCCAGGCCGCCATGGGCGGGACGATTGCGACCACCGTGCTGGAGGGCGACCGGCATTTCGACGTTGCGGTCCGCTATCCCAATCAGTTTCGCAATAGCATCGACAAGATCGGAAACATCAAGGTTGCCTATGCGACCGCGAACGGCACGAACGCCTATATCCCGCTGCGCGAGCTGGCGACCATCTCTCTCGATACCGGCGCTGCCTGGATTTATCACGAAGGCGGCGAGCGATTCATTCCCGTCAAGTTCAGCGTGCGGGGGCGAGATCTCGGCAGCACGGTCGGGGATGCACAGGCGCGTATCGCAAAATCCGTTCAATTGCCGCCGGGCTACCGCATTGTCTGGTCGGGCGAGTTTGGCGAGCTTCAGGAAGCGAACAAGCGCCTGGCGGTGATCGTGCCCGTCAGCCTGGTGCTGATCCTCGGCCTTCTCTACAGCCTGTTCAATTCGATCAAAGAGAGCCTTTTGACGCTGATGGGCATTCCGTTCGCGATCGCCGGCGGGGTGATTGCTCTCTATCTCTCGGGACTTAATTTCAGCGTGTCGGCGGCGATCGGGTTCATCTCCCTGTTCGGCGTTTCCGTCATGATCGGAATCCTTTTTGTGACGCGTTACAATCGTTCCAGATTGCGCGGTCTCGCCGCAGAAGAGGCAATTTACGATGCTGCGTATGCGCTGATGCGCCCATTGCTGATGATGAGCCTCTCCGCGGCGATCGGCTTGTTTCCGGCGGCGATCTCCACGGGCATCGGCAGCGAGGTGCAGCGGCCTCTTGCGACCGTGGTCGTGGGCGGCATGATCGCCGGATCGATCATGCTGCTTCTCGTCGTCCCTGCGCTTCAAGTGCTGTTCGTGGGGCGTGACGCGGCACCATCACAGGGAGCGGAACCGGAATGAAGCCGCTGCGGATGTTCGTCGGTGGGGTATCTCTCGTCGCGCTCGCCGGCTGCGAGGTAGGACCGGATTTCAAGGCGCCGCCCGCACCCGAAGCCGGCTCGTATACGTCGACGCCTCTGGCGACGACTGTCAGCACGCCGCATGCAACCGGCGGCGAGGCGCAGCGCTTCGAAGGAGCACAGGACATTCCAGCGCAGTGGTGGACGCTCTTCCACTCACAGCCACTGAATGAGCTGATCGAGCGTTCGCTTGCGCACAATCCCGATCTGAAGGCTGCGGAGGCGGCGCTGGCAGTCGCGCAGGAGAATGTTCGCGCGCAGCAGGGGTTCTACTATCCGACCGTCACCGCCGGGCTCTCGGCGAACCGGCAAAAAACGTCATCGGAGCTTTCGCCCACTCCAAACTCCGGCGCCTTTTATTTCAGTCTCTATACGCCGCAGGTGAGCGTCTCCTACTCGCCCGACGTGTTCGGCCTGAACCGGCGGACCGTGGAGTCCCTAGATGCACAGAAAGCTCAGGCGCGCTATGCATTGGCCGCCGCTCGCATCTCGCTGAGTTCGAACGTCGCCGCGGCTGCCATCCAGGAAGCGTCGCTCCGGGCACAGATCGACGCGACGAGTGAACTGATCCGCACCGGAACGGAGACGCTGGCAATCTTTCGCAACCAGTTGAAAGGGGGATACGCGAGCCGGCTGGACGTGGCTTCGCAGGAATCCCAGCTTGCCCAGGTTGCCTCCACGCTACCGCCGCTCCAGAAGCAGCTGGACATTCAGCGTGACCTTCTTGCGGCGCTGGCCGGCGGCTTGCCCGACAAGGAAGTGCCGGAGACCTTCACGCTGTCGAGCCTTCGGCTTCCCGAAGACCTTCCTGTCAGCCTTCCGTCCGCGCTCGTGGAACATCGCCCGGACGTCAAACAGGCCGAGGAAACGCTGCATGCGGCTAGCGCGCAGATCGGCATCGCCGTCGCCAATCGCCTCCCGAACATTGCCCTGACTGCCGATGCCGGAACGTCGGCACTCTCGCCTGGCAACGTCTTTATGGGCAGCGCAAGTGCCTGGGATCTCGGCGCGGGGCTGACGCAGCCTCTCTTCGACGGGGGTACGCTGAAACACAAGGAGCACGCGGCGCGCGATGCCTATCAGGAGGCTCTCGCCCAATATCGCAGCACGGTGATCTCTGCTTTTCAGAATGTCGCGGACACGCTCCATGCTCTCGAGCGGGATGCCGATGCCCTGAAAGCCGCCGCCGCGGCGGAGGACGCGACGCGGTTGACGCTGGACATGACCCGCAGGCAAATGCAGACCGGCTACGCCAACAACCTCGCGCTGTTCAATGCGGAGAATGCCTATCAGCAGGCTGCTATCACCCTGGTCCAGGCCGAGGCCAGCCGCTACGCGGACACGGCGGCCCTGTTTCAGGCGCTGGGCGGAGGCTGGTGGAACGACAAGAGTCTGCCGAAATGAGCGTTTACGATGTCGTGCAAAAGTGACCGTCGCTTAGTCGCACCGGGAAGACGTGATACGTCGCCGTTGCGAACACTCTGATTGTCACATGGTCGGGTGGAATGCCGCCGCGGCACGGGCGACCGCCGCCATGCATCAACTTGCGAATATTGCAGCGATGGGCTGCGTATGCCTGCCGTACAGCCGGAGAATCGGAATTCGCGGCCAAGGATTGGGCAAGTTGGATTCCGGCTGCATCGCCTCGCGCCGTGACCGTGCATTGCGCGCTCACAGGGCCGGACGTGAGCATCGTCGCCGCCATGACATTCAAGAGCAGCAGAATTCTTCGAATGCGACCCGCCAGGCGAAACCGGCACAGCCGCCCGGCATGAGCGGGCGCGGGAACGCATTCTCGAATTGCGCGTTTCTCGGCAGGGAGCGGATGGGTTTGATGAGGGGACCTTAATGTTTCGGTCATGTGTGCTGATGCTCGCGTTTGGGCTTTGCGCCTGTGCAGACGTCGACGTCGAGCCCAAATCGGGCGACTCCTATGCACTTTCATCGCCTCTGGATGTGATGGACCCCGAAGGGTGGATCGACAACAAGTTTGCCGACACGTCGCGCGATCTTTGTCCGCACGGATTCGTGCTCAACGAGGGACTGAAAGAGCCGTCCGACCTCGAATGGAGCATCAGCTGCCTGCAACCGGTGGCCGTGCTTCCGTCGCAACCTTACGCCGCCCGATAGAAAGGCTTGTCGCCGAGGACCGTGGCGCGATGCATGACGCGGCGGTGAGGCAGGTAGTCGTTCACGGCAAAATGCTGCGTACAGCGATTGTCCCAGAAGGCGAGACTCTTCGGCTTCCACCGCCAGCGGACGATAAATTCCGGCCGTTGGATGTGCTCGTGCAGGAATTTCAGGATGGCGCGACTTTCTCCTGACGAGAGTTCCTTGATGCGCGTCGTGAAACCGAAATTGACGAAAAGGCCCTGTCTGCCGGTTTCGGGATGCGTGCGGATAACGGGGTGCGTCACGGGAGGGTTTTCGCGCCGCGCCTTTTCGTAGCGGTCCTCTCCGGCGTTGACGCTCACCGGCCGCTGCGGACCGAATGAGCGCGTGAAATCGTGAACGGCTTCGTGCTGCGCAAGAAATTCGCGGAAGTGGGGCGATAACGCGTCATGGGCGGCCGTCATGCTCGCCCACATCGTATCGCCGCCCGCGGGCGGAAGCTCGATGGCGTAGAGAAGTGAGCCCAGCGGAGGGGTTTCGATGAAGGTGACGTCGGTGTGCCACGCGTCGTTATCGGTGGGATTGCCGGCGTGATTGTCGAGCACCAGCAGTTCCGGAACACCGTCGACCGGCGGATAGAGCGGATGAATGTGCAGGACGCCGAAGCGCGCCGCGAAGTCGCGCTGCTGTGCGGGTGTCAGAGTTTGGTCTTCGAAGAAGATGACCTGGTGTTTCAGAAGCGCCGCACGAATATCCGCAATCGCGGCATCGCTTTGGGGCTTGGAGAGGTCGACACCATGCACGACTGCGCCGATGGCCGGTCCGAGGGCTTCAACATGAAGCCGCGTCTGGGTATTCATGAATCCGCTCCGGCAGACGGCTGCAGCGGCGATTAAAGCACGGTCAGATGCGCCGTCAACGTGCCCGCTTATCCCTTTTTGCCTCGTTGCGCCTTCACGGACTGCACGATCATCTCTTCGAGGACGTCTTCGTCCACGTCGGCAAGTTTCTTGATGTAAAGGCAGCCCTTCCCCGAGCGTCTTGCAATCGGCGCGCTTCGTCACGTCGACGACGCCCTCGATGAACTGGGTCACGCTCGCGCGCGATGGGACCGTCTTGTTCTCCGCCATCATGCGGCCCTTCGCGGTGGCGGTTCTCCGGAGAAATACCGTCGCGGATTGTCGGTCAGCATACTGTCAATCTCGGCCTGGCTGACGCCGGAAGACTTCAGCATCGGCGCGATGACGCGCGTGAAGCGCATGGACTGACCTCCGCCCTCGATCATCTCAAGCACGGTTTTGGGCAGCATGTGTCCGCGCCAGCACCAGACGCTGTCATGACTGATGACGACTTGCGCGCCGGCTCCCTTCTTCAGCAGTTTCAAAAGCGACTCCACGCGCACGCTGTCGGGTTGAATGATTTCCAGGCCGAACCGGTCGAAACCGATATAGGCGCCGCCATCGACGATCTTCATGTGATAGTCGTGATCGGGGCTGCCGCAGGAGTGTCCGATGACGATCTTGTGCGCGGGCACGCCAAGGCTCGTGAGCAAGGTGAGTTGTTCGTCACCCATGCAGGCGTCGGTATGTGTCGTGACCGGCGCGCCGGTGGCGAGTGCGGCCTTTGCGGCGGCGCGGAAAATCGTCTTTTCGTAATCGGTGAAGGGAGGCATGGCCGTGGCAATCTTGATGACGCCTGCCTTGATGCCGGTGTCCATCACGCCCTCGGTGAGCTCCTTGACGAGAAGATCGGTCAGCTTCTTCTCCGCGTCGGGATCATACTGAAACTTGTGGCTCCAATAGGCGGAACCGCCGAGATGGTGATGATAGAGCCCGGTCGCAAAGACGATGTTGAAGCCGGTGCGCGATGCCACTTCCGCCATCAGCCCGACATCGCGTCCGATATCGTTCGGGCAGGGATCGAGAAGTGTCGAAAATCCGGCCGATTTCAGCTCTGCAATCCTGTCCGCGCACACCGCCGTCATGTCGCGAAAACTCATGCCGGCTGCCGACGTGTCGCTGTCCCAGCCGGGAAAACCAATTACCAGATGCTCGTGCATCAGCGTCTTGCCGAGACTTTCAACGGCAATGGACCCGGTGGCTGTATTGATGCGCATGCGTCACTTCCTTGATGATGTCTTCAGGAGTGATAGCGGGAATCCCGCGAAGGCGCGACTGGAAAGGGAATGGGAAGGAACACACAGCGACCGCATGTTCCTTCCGCCATCGTTATGGAACGAAGTTACGGCGCCAGCGCGTCGATCAATCCCTGTCCGTTGGGTGAACCCAGGCCGGTCACGAGATCGTACCCGGCCACGGCGGTGTAGTTCTGCGCAGCCTGCTGATTGGCGAGCGCGATGAAACCGGCCCACATCGGCGACGCGAAGCTCGTGCCGCCCCAGTTGCCTCCGCAACCACCATTGGAGCAGATGTAATTGTTCGTGTTCGCCTGCGCGGCGACGTCGGGCACGTTGCGAAGTTTCTTCGAGCCCATGTTCTGCGCATTGATAAAGTGTTTCTGATAGCTCTCGATCTTGATGTGTTTGTCGAGAGACGGTCCGCCGGCGCTGTGCGACCAACCCGTTTCCGACGCATAGGCACCGCCGGGGCCAGTGGTTACCAGATCCGTACCGCCCACGGCCGTGAGGTTGGCGTCTTCCTCGGGCCAGGGCCCGCTGTCCTGCAGATTGGAAAAGTCGCCGCTGGCCGTGAAGAAGGATTGTCCTTGTGCCGCCATTTCCTTCCACAGCGGATCGTCGACGTCGAAGTCTTCGTTCCAGCCCCAGGACGTTGAAAGCTGCATACTGGTGTCGTCGCTGGCCATTGCCTCCAGAACCGCTTCCGCGCTTGCGGCGACGTAGACCTGCACCTGCGCCAGCCCAGGCGCCATCGAGATCGAGTATTCGATATCGAGCGCCTGTTCGGCGTCGTCGCAGTGGCCGCAGTTCACCGGTGTTCCGTCTACGGATATTCCGTTGACGGGCACATTCAGCGGCTGACCGACCGTGTTGAAATAGAGCGAGATGTCCGACGGGATGTAGCCTTCGAGTTCCATCAGGCCGACGGACTGGCCCGCACCGGTGAGCGCCGTGCCGCCGTAATAGGCCGCGCGCATGTCGCTTCCGAGATAGGCGCCGTCGGGGCCGGAACCCGTTCCGTTGTTTTTGTCCTGACCGATGATCTTGCGATTGGTCACGCGCGGCGCCGGCAGGATGTAGTTGTCGAGACCGGTGACGTGCAGCAGCGGCACATCGAGGTCGACAGACGGTTCGCGGTCCGGCGCGATGAAGTTGCGGTTTTGGGTGGGGTGTTTGTAGAGGTTGAGCCTGACGTGGAACATTTTTTCCACGTCGGCCACGCGCCCGGTCACTTCGATCATGTAGCGGTTCGCGTTGGTCCGCGTGACCTGCAGCGCCGATGCGCCAAAGAACCGCGTGGCCTTGCTGTAATCGGATTGCGAGGGCCCGAACTGCCGGGTGAACTCGGCGACCGTGAGGTAGTGACGGTACTGCGGGCTCTTCGGGTCATAGATCTGCTGCAGCAGCTCGTCGAGCTGGCCGTCGTTGCGCATGGGCAGCACAACGTCCAGATGCAGGACAGTGTTGGGATCGGGCCTGCCGGCGACCTGTACCAGCTGACGGGCGACCGGATCCGGTACATGCGTGGTTAGAAGCTGGCCGGCGAACGACGGCGTTGCCGTCAAAGCCGCCAAAACCGCGGCGGTAACTATAGTTCCCGCCATTTGTCCGATGATTTTCATGGTTTCCCCGCTCTTGTCTGCACCATAATGGCGCATGTGCAGGGGATATCCAGCAGGAAACGTGCCCGTAGCCAGCCGTTTTCGCCTGGCCGGGTGCGCTCAGGGCGGTCCGGCCAGGGCATCGATCAGGGCCTGCCCGTTGGGCGAGCCGAGCCCTGTTACCAGGTCGAATCCCTTCACCGTCTTGTAGAGGCCGCTCTTGTTCCCCACCGCGTCGTGCAGGATCTGGCCATAGATCTGCGCGTTGGAGGCGAGCCCATAGATCGTGGGGTTGAAGAATCCGACCGGCGGCTGGCTGTTGGTTGAGGCCTGCTGATTGGCCAGAGCCAGGAAGCCCGTCCAGATCGGCGAGGCGAAGCTGGTTCCTCCGATACGGCCGAAGCACTTGCCGCCGGCGCAGACGTAGAAATCCGTGTTCGCATTGGCCGCGATGTCTGGCACGTTGCGCAGCGTCGTCGAGCCGGCGTTCTTCGCGTTGATAAACGGCAGCTGGTAATCCTCGATGAGGATCTTCTTGTCGAGCGATGGGCCGCCGGCGCTGTATTTCCAGCCGCGTTCTGCGAGCCAAGGCCCGCCGCCGCCGTTCGTGGCGATGTCCGTGCCGCCGACGGCCGTAAGGTTGGCGTCTTCCTCGGGCCACGGTCCGCTCGCCTTCAGGGTGGAATTGTCGCCGCTGGCCGTGAGAAATGACTGGCCCTGCACCGCCATCTCCTGGAACAGCGGATCGTCGACGTCGAATTCCTTCTTCCATCCCCAGGAGGTGGAGAGTTGCAGGCTTGTGGTTTCGCTGGCCATCGCGTTCAGCACGAGATGTGGGTCGCGCCCGACATAGACCTGCACCTGGGAAAGCGCCGGCGCCATGGAGATCGCGTACTCGATATCGAGCGCCTGCTCCACGGCCTTACACTTGGTGCAATTCACGGGCGAACCGTCGACCGAGATGCCGTTCACGGGCACGTTGAGCGGCTGGTTCACCGTCTCGAAGTAGAGCGCGACGTCGGCGGGGTTGAACGGCGCAAGCTCCATCAGCGCGAGCGACTGGCCCGAACCGGTAAGTGCCGAGCCGCCGTAATAGGCTGCGCGCATGTCGCTGCCGAGAAAATCGCCGTTGGGACCTGAACCCGTTCCGTTCGGTCTTTGCGATGGCGGCGCCTCGACCAGGCGCGGCGCGGGCAGCTCAAGATCGTCGAGACCTCCGACATGCAGCAGCGGCACGGCGAGATCGACACTGGGTTCGCGGTCCGGCGCGATGAAGCTGCGGTTTTCGGTCAGGTCTTTGTAGAGATTGAGTTTGAGGTGAAACACTTTCTCCACGTCGGCCACACGCCCACTCACGCCGATCATGTAGCGGTTGACGCTTGTCGCTGCGATTGCAAGTCCGCGTGTTGCGAAGAATCGGATGGCGGTGTCGTAGTCGGATTTCGTCGGGCTGAACGCCGCGGTGAATTGCGCGACGGTGAGATAGTGATGGAATTGCGGGCTCGCGGGATCGTAGAGCGCGCCGACGAGTGCGGTCAGCGCAGTGCGGTTGCGCATGGGCAACGTCACATCGAGCAGCAGTGGCGCATTCGGGTCGGGCGCGCCCGTGATCCTTGTCTTGTGCAGCGAGACGATGGCGGGGACATGAACCGTCGGCAGGTGCTCCGCCAGTGCCGGGGGGGACAGCGAGGTGAATATAAGGGCGAGCGCCCATCGCCCGGGCCGGATGCGAAGCTGCGCCATGGAAATCCCCATCTCGTTCGTTGCCCCGAGCCTGCAGTGCCGGCCAGCGCCGATCAAGTCTTGACGGGTCGGAATGCATGGTAGCTCGAGCTGCGAAACGCTTACCGCAGCTTGTCAGGTCCGTAGCGCAGCATGGCCGGCAGCATCTGATCGAGAATGGCGGTCTTGCCGCCTAGATCGAGCGCGCCGCCGCCGAACTGTCCTTCAAGCGCCAGATGGGCGAATCCGTGCACCATTGCCCAGCTGGCGAGCAGCGCCCCTGTGCCCGCCATGCTCAATGCTTCACCGGGTTTGGTACCAGCCAGCGAGCGCACGGCGGAGTCCAGCGTGGCGAACGACGCGTTCGCGATCTCCGCCAGATCGCCGCGCGACATGTCGACGAGATCGCAGCGGAACATGAGTTGGAAGCGCGCGGGAAACGCGAGCGCAAACCGCACATAGGCCGTTCCTTGCGCCGTCAGCCGCGCGGATGGATCGGCCCCTGCTGCTTCATCGGCTTCGCGCAAGCGTCGCCCGAATTCGAGAAAACCTTCGCGCGCCACCGCGCTCAGGAGCCCCGCGACGTCGCCGAAATGATGCGCAGGCGCCGCCGGCGACACGCCCGCGCGCCTGGCCGCCTCGCGCAACGTGAAGCCCTGCACGCCGCGCTCGAGCAGAATGGATTCGCTGGCCGCCAGCAGGGCCGCACGCAAATCGCCGTGATGATAGGCGTGCCGCTTCGGCCGTGGCGCTTTGCCCGCCGCATTTCTCGCAAGAGGCTTCATCGGTTTTCGCGCGCGCTTCTGCATCTTGACAGTGTTCAATTGACGGCCTATGTATTTTGACACTGTTCAAATTGGACCGGGCGGAGGATTTGTCAATGACGAAATCGGGCGTGATCTGGCCTGCGGTGCTCGTTCTGTCGCTGTGCGTGGCGCTGTATTCCTTCCGCTTCATCGGTGCGCCATTCGGCATTTGGCTGTCGGTGGATCCCGCCATCGAGCAAGTGTTCGACCAGGCGAACCTCGCCATGACCGCGCATACGTTCTTCGGGCCGCTGGCGCTGCTCGCGGGACCCTTCCAGTTCTGGACGGCCTTGCGGGCGCGAAGACCCGCGCTGCATCGGTGGACCGGCCGCGTCTATGTCCTGTCGTGCACGGTCGCAGGGGTCGCTGGTCTTGCTGCCGCGCTGCATGCCTCGGGCGGACCCGTCGCCACGATCGGATTCGGTACGCTCGCCATCGCCTGGCTCGCCACCACCGTCGCCGCCTGGATCGCGGCGACCCGACGCGACTTCGACCTGCACCGGCAGCTGATGCTTTACAGTTTCGCCATGACCTTCGGCGCGGTGACGCTCAGGCTTCAGATTCCGTTGGGCTTCATTCTGTTCCACGCGCAAAGCTATCGGGCGATGTCTCCGGTGCTGTCGTTCACGTCCTGGATCCCGAATGTCCTGATCATTTGGATATATTCGCTGGGCTTCAACCGCGGACGCGGGCTCGCCGCCTCGCGCGCAGGCACTGCATAACGCAAGGCGATACGGGCGACGCGAACGAAATGCCCTTTCCGGAACGGATCCGAGCGCCGCGACCTTCCGTTCCCAAAAAAAGCATGGCGGCCGCCCAATTCCCGAGCGCGGCGCGACATCGCCCCGGAAACCGTTATCATGGCCTTCGGTCGAGCCCCCGTCCCGGGGATTCGTTTTTCGAGAGGGGAATTTCGTGATGAGAGTTTCGCGCGCAGCACTATCGGCAGGCGCCGCAATCTTCGCCGGCGGCCTGGCCTTCGGCGACACGGCTGTGCCGCACCAGAAATCCGGACTGTGGGAATCGTCGATGACGATGATGGGCAAACCCATCACGACCCAGTCCTGCGTCACCGCGGAGTCCGAGGCGAAGATGTCGGTGTTCAGCTCGCAGGTGCGCCAGAAGAACTGTTCGGCCAGCTCGGTCAGCCACAATCTGGACGGATCGTGGACCAGCTCCTCGACCTGCAAGTTCGGGCCCGGCGCGGCGCGAACCACGCACGCGAAGATCACGGGCGACTTCAACTCCAAACTCGTCATGGTGGTGTCGACCGAGGGCGCCGGCAAACCCGAGATGACGATGACGATGACATGGGTGGGCGCCTGCAAACCCGGCATGCAGGGCGGCGATGTCGTCATGAGCAACGGCATGAAGATGAACGTGCTGACCGGCACGATGTCGGGCGTGCCCAAGCAGTGAGACAGTCGTCCGATTCGAAGGAGCGAAAGAGGAGCCGCAGACAGCAGGCAGTCGGCAGTTGTGATACGCGCGATCTGTTCCTTCCCCGCGAAGTGGCGGAGGAAAGATCGTCCGTTACCTTTCGGCTGAAACATGCTCTGCTCGCGCGGGAACCGGAGGTACGCCGCCATGTTGAGATACCTGCTGCCCGCTGCGGTGATCACGCTCGCATCGATGCTTGCGCAACCGGCGCTCGCGGACGGCTGCCAATCGGTTCTCGCGGCTGAGGCAAAGGGTCTCGACACGCCGTCGCATTCCATCACGAAGATCGCGACCAGCGGGTCCGGCATCGTGACGCTGGAAAACATCGCCGCAGGCGGAAAAATCTATACGAAGGGCAGGGACGGCAGATGGACGGCCGAACCGCAGCCGCTCGATCGCGACAAGTTCGCGGCATACTGGTCGGCAGAGACCTGCACCGCGGATGGCTCCGAGACCATCGACGGCCACGCAACCGACATCGTGGTGCATCGCTCTGCCGGCGATCCGCCTTCCGTCGCGCGCTTCTCGATTTCGCGCGCCTCCGGCCTGATCGTGAAGACGGTGATCAGAAACCCGGGCTCGGTGATTACGACCGTCGCGGATTATCGCAACGTGCAGGCGCCGTCGGTGGATGCTTCGAACGCGCCTGCGAAATAGGACTCGGCGCCGGCGCGAAGAGCATTTCGGCTCCGGCCCCAAACATTCCGCGCAGCAGATGCCAGCCTATTGCGCGTCGAGCGGCACGTTCCACTGCGCGCGCGGCACTTGCACGCCGCCACGCTCTCCCGGAACGACGGAGCCGAACCGTTCGGCGAACACGGGCGGCAGAGGCTGAGCCTCTGGCGGCGCCAGCCACAGGCGCAACAGATGCCGCCTTCGTTCCGGCTCCGGCCAGTCTTCGAACGCCGTGCGGTCGTGGAGCAGGACGTGGTTGTTCACGAGCTGAATGTCGCCCGGCTGGAAGTCGATCTCGATATGGAACGCGGGATCGTTCGCGCAGGCGTCGAGCATGTCGAGCGCCGCGCGCTGACGATCGGTCAACGGCGCCACGTCTGCAAACCGGCGCGCGGACTCGACGTATTGCCGCTGATACTTGGCCGCGAAATGACCTTCAAACCAGTTGAAGACGGGGATGGTGAAGAAGGGCCGTTCGCCCTCGGCCACTTCGCCGCGCCTGTCCGTCTCGATCGGCTCGAACAGCGCCCGCGCCAGCTCCGGGGCCTGCGCCCGCATGGCGTTGTAGATGCTGACGGAACTCACCAGGCTTGAGCGGCCGCCGCGCTTTGCGGGCTTCAGGCACATCAGGCCGACGACGTCGGCGGAATCGGTGTGATAGGTCTGCCGCTCGTGGGTCTGGTAAAGCCGCGCCGTGGGATCGTTGCTCGACCGGCCAAGGTCTTTCACATGGCCGAGCAAATGGCCCTTCGCGTTCTGGGGACGCGCCGCGCCCAGATGCGCACCCAGGCCCATGAAAGCGGCGGCGCTCTCCGCGCGTGAAAGCCGCGAAGGATCGAGCCCGCGGATCACGGCGAAGCCCCGGCCTTCGAGAACATCGTCGTGCAGAATGCGCTCAAGCCGTGGCGCGAGGCCTGGAATTGGAAAGTCGCGCGCCGTCAACGCCCCCAGATTCGCGTTTCGCCCAACCAGAGATTTCGCAGCTGCCTCGATCTCTGCGATCTCGGCTGCAGAGAGCATATGAAGCCACGCGCCGGGAACAAGGTCGCGCGCCCGCCACGCGGCGGGGGACCTGATCTCATCCGGTGGCTCGATCACAGGCGCGCATCCGCTCTCAAATCCCGCCGCCAGCCTGCCGCCAGGGCGGCGTCGAAGACAAGCCCCTGCTACTTCCAGCAATCCTCGCGGCGCTTCGGCTGCTGTTCGGGCAGCAATCCCTTGGCCCGCCACTCCTCCATCTTCTCCGCTGCATATTGCAGCCAGCCGTCTTCGTTCTTCACAGGTGCTGCCAGCATCAAGTCGGTGAGCGCCCAGATCGCCGCATCGGCGCGGTCGGGCGAACGCGGGCCCGCGTAACCGTCGCGCGTGAAGCCCACAAGCTGGTCTTCGAGTTCGCTGAGCGCGCCCACATGCTTGACGCGGCCCTGTTCGTAGAGCGCCGCGATGGGCTCGGCCCGCGCGATCTTGCCGCGCGAGGCGTTGACAGTGGTGATGGGCACGGACGGATCCGCCGCGCGGATCGTGTGTTCTACCAGCGCGCCGCCGAAATTCTGTTCCACGACGACGCGGTCCGCCCCGAAGCGCCGCCAGGCATGCACCACGCGGTCGGCCCATTTGGCGGGCGAGAGCGAACACGTCCAGTCGTCCAGCACATAGGCGATGTTGTTCGCATCCTTGCCCACGGCCACGATGCCCACCGCATCGCGGCCGTCGTCGCCGCGCGTACCCGACGGATCGACGCCGACGACGACGCGCACCATCTTGGGCACGTCGAGCGGGCCGACAAGCGCCGCATCCAGCATTGAACGCGTCCACAACGCGCCGGGCAGGTCTTCGAGAATCTCCGCGAGCAGTTCCTGCCGCCCGAAGCGCGTGTGTTCGTAGCGGCGGATCACTTCGGCGAAAAACGCCGGCGCGAGGTTGTCGCGATTGTCATAGGTGCTCCCGCGCGACACCTTGGTGTCGCTGCGCGCCATGATGGTTTTTAAGAGCGCCATCGCCCGCGGCGTTGTGCTCACCATCTGCTGCGGCCGTGCGCCCAGCCGCAATCCCAGCTGCAGATTGTCCCACGCCAATTGCGGATAGCTCCATTTGCAGAGCTCGTCGCACCACGCGGTATCGTGCTGCGGCCCGCGCAGCGCATCGGGCTCTTCGGCGGAATAAAGCGTGGCGATGGCGCCATTGGGCCAGGTGAGCCGCCGCTTCGAGGGTTCGAACTCGGGCTTCGCCCACGGCCGCGCGGTTGCAAGGAGTCCGCTTTCGCCTTCCACCATCACGTCGCGCACGTCCGCGGCCGTTGCGCCGACAAGCGCGATGCGCTTCGCGTCGCCGCGCGCAACCCGCGCATGAATCCATTCCGCGCCGGCGCGCGTCTTGCCTGCGCCGCGGCCGCCGAGATAGAGCCACGTCGTCCAGTCCCCACAGGGAACCTGCTGCTCCACGCGGGCATACACGCTCCAGCGGTAGCCGAGCGCCAGCGCATGCGCAGGAGAGAGCCGCGCGCGGAACGCCTTAAGCGTGTTCTGCGATGCCAAATTCGCGAAGAAGCTCGGTAAGCTCCGCATCGGCTTTCTCCATCATGCGGCGGAATTCCGCCATGTCTGCGTTGTCGCGGGTCCCGCCGTTTCTGGTCCGGCGCGGACGCAGCTCTTTCGCGGCGGCGAGCTGCTGGCTGACGGTGGCTTCGCGGTCGCGCGAAATCTCGAGCATCTTGGTGAGCGCGGTGTCTTCCATCTGGTCGTCGCGCTCGGAGCCGACATGGAAGAGAACCTCCACCGCCTGGCCCAGCTGGGCGGCGATGGCGAGGCGCTTCTCGAGGCTCGGGAAGTCGTAGCCTTTTTCCCAGCGCACGATCTGCGCGCGGCAGGAATTGATGCGTTGGCCGAATTGCAATTGCGTCCAGCCCTTGTGGGCTCTCAACGCGCGGATGCGTTTGCCGACGATCTCGGCATCGGTGGTCATGGGGAGACTCCGTGGGGGGAAGGGGAGTGGTGAGTAGTGAGTGGTGAGTAGGGAGTGGTGAGTAGGAAGTGGTGAGTAGTGAGTGGGGAACGGAGTCGCGAGCCGGCGCGTTACGCGCGTCTTGATGTGAGCCGCGCTGCCGATCGCGCACGTCCACTCACCACTGACTACTCACCACTCACCCGTCAGAATTTCCGGCACCCGGATGCATGCTTTCAGGCGCATCACCCCGTCATGACGACATTGCTACTGCGTTTGATCAAACGCGTCAAGCCAAATAATCCGTACACGGAACGTTTCGTTGACGGAATGCGCGAAGATGCAGGTCACACAATCGCTTGCCCTTTCTTTCCTCCCCCGTTCGCGACAGCGATTGGGGGAGGAAGACGGTGGTCGTCGCGTATCTTCCTCCCCCGTGCGGCACGCATGGGGGAGGTGGATCGCGCGGACATCAGTCCGCGTGAGACGGAAGGGGCTGAAGGCCTTGCACGAGTCAATTTCAAGGCATGCCCTCCCCGGTACAGGGCGAGAGCCCCCTCCGCTTCGCTCTCTGCGTTCGCTCAGCACCTCCCGCCATTCGCTGTCGCGAACGGGGGAGGAAGAAACTGAATCTTCCTCCCCCGTGCGAAGCATGGGGGAGGTGGATCGCGCGGACATCAGTCCGCGCGAGACGGAGGGGGCTGAAGCCCTTGCACGAGTCAATTTCAAGACATGCCCTTCCGGTACAGGGCGAGAGCCCCTTCGCCCCATGTCGCTGCGCGGCACCGGCGAGGAAAGCCGATGCGTTGCCTTTCGCGCGGATTGTGTTTTGCTGGCGCCGGTTCTTAGGGGGAGCCGTCATGCTCAGAACCTTGCTGCTCGCGATCGCCATCGCAATCGCGACATCCGCATCGGCGCAACAGACCGATCGACAGCAGACGACGGATCAGCCGCCGCCGGATGCGCCGTGGGTGAAGGCGCAGGCCGTGCTCGATGCCACCGATCCGGACGCACGGAAAAACGGCTACCAGGGCATCGCATCGCATGTGAACGATCTTGAACAGGCGCTGGCCAATGGCAAGGCGTCGTTCGCGCCGCCGCCGCCCGGCAACGGACCAGTTTTCGCGCTTGCGGATGGCCCTGAAGAATCGCTCTACATGATGCTGAAAGCCGCCAGTGACCAGGACGCGGGCGCGCCCAAGCGCGACGTGCACGCGGTACACAATCCGTATCCCGAAATCGCGCTTTATCTCGGCGACTATTACGACGAGGTCGGCCGCTTCGGCGATGCGTTGCGCGCGCTCGATCTGGGGCTTTCTCTCACCGCGCTGCCGGGAAAGCCGCTCGGCAAAACCCGGCCGTATCTCTTGAGCGAACGCGGCGCGGCGCTGTCGCAGCTGAAGCGGTGGGACGATGCGCTGGCCAATTACGACGACGCCTTGAAGCAGGCGAAAATGGACGACGAGGTGCATGCGCGGCTGCTGCGCGGACGAGGGTTCGTGCTGACCGAATTGAACCGGCTCGACGACGCTGAAGACTCTTACAACCAGTCGCTCAAGATAGAGCCCGGCAATCCGCGTGCGCTGGCCGAGCTGAAATACATTGCATCACTCCGTGCCGGCGCAGCGAAAGCGCCGTCCGGCGGCCTCACGCCGATCCAGCCGCCGAAGCAATGATCGGAATAAGGGTGAGGCAATCAATGCGCGGGGAATTGATAACCTGTCGCCATATTCCTTATCTCTACAGCGAACGCGCTGCCGCACTTGGCCAGCTGAAAAGGTTCGTTGACGCGCTTGCCGATTGCGACGAAGGATTGAAACAGGACGACATGGAAGCCACGGCCCGGGCGCTATTGCTGCGCGGCCGCGGGTTTGTGTTGACGGAATTGAACCGGCTCGACGAAGCGGAAGACGCCTACAACCAGTCGCTCGAGTTCGATCCGGGCAATCAGCACGCGCTGCACGAACTGAACTACATCGCGTCGCTGCGCGCCGGCGCGCCGAAGCTGCCGGCCGGTCCGCCCATCCAGGCTTATCCGCCCAAACAGTAAGGTCGATACGCTGTTTGCCGCACATGTCCGCCCCGTCAAAGTGCGGCCACGCGGGGGTGGCCACGCATGGATCGGTGAGCGTGGCCCAGGGGAATTGTAGCTACTGTCCCCCTATTTTCGGAAGGCGCCGTTCGGCGGGCTCACGGCGATCTAGCCGCCGAACCAACGGTGAGAGATGTGTGTGTGTTCAATACGCAGGGAATTGATAACCTGTCGCCCCTTCCGGTTACTGATGGGGAGCTTGCGCGAGATCAGCGTTTATCAACTTTAGCGTCTATTCGCGGTTCGCTGCCGACTTCTCAGCAGTTCGGCATTTGCGCAACGTAAGTTGTCAATACACGTGTGATGTTGCAGACAGCTGGATTAGAAACAACTTTCTCAGATAACCGCACAGAATCGAATTAGTGCCCCAAGTACTTGTGGTGTTCGCGTCGGTGACACTATTGTTGCAGCGACGGTACCTGCAGCGTCGCGCCTCAAGTTGTCTCCCTACTCTAGAGATTTGATCGCCACATTCTCCGGCGGAACCCCTGTGTTCGGATCGCAAATGGGAAATTGGCTTAACCCATGACTACGAAGGTCGCGCTTTTTTGGGCGTCTGGAGCGTACCCTCAGGCGGCGTACGAATTGCTTAAGCGCTCGGACCAAATCGAGCTGCATGTGCTGTCGCACCGACGCCTTCCGGCCTCAGCTTGTCCCCAAACCGTCCATCGAGTGCAATGCTTTTCCCACATCAAGCAGCTGCTCATCGAATTAGGAGTTGACCGTATACTTTTTGCTGGTGGCTTTAGCCTTTCGGAATTCCTCTTGTCCGCGCCACTCGCCCCGATTGCGATTCTGTCAGACGAATGTAGCCGTCAGTACCTAACGCAGACGGGATTTCTGCGTATGGGTTCATCAGATTTTCTTACCGGAACAGCTTTTTTGCGAGCCGTTCAAAGGATGCTAAGCGATTCAAACGTCGTGCCGGCCTCAATTCACGAATTCGTTGGTTCATTTAAACTCAATGAAGGACCAAATAGCGATTTGCATGGCGATGTCACGGTAGAGGAGTACGTAAGGGCATTGCGTCACGAGCTGGCCAGCCGAAAATTGTCCGTTGCTCAGGCGTTTATTGTTAGTGGCCAAAGGCCGCCGATAAGGGAATGGTTGGGAACTCGAAGGCTTCTGCGTAGATTCGCTCGATTGAATCGGGCACGCAGTTATTTGCTTCCGGTGTTAGTTAAGCTACCCGCTCGGGGATTCGATGCCAGGCTGGATATGCCGTTTATTGGTCCCCAGACCGTATCTGACTGCAAGGCGGCGGGCGTACGAGGTATAGTGTTTTGCTGTGACTATACAATCTGCGGAGAGATGGCGCGCGCTATATCTATCGCCAATGAAGAGCCGCAGATTTTTTTGCAGGGGTTCTCCAAAGACATATTGGAGGCGATTTTCTCAGACGACGAAGTGTATTTGAGCGGTCTTGGAGCAGCGCCGTTGCCGAATAATCCGTAGGAGGAAATTCAACCGGCATCAGCCTTCCCGAGGATGTGTTCCGCAGTCGATTCTCCGATATCTTCGAGACTGGTCGCAAGACGCCTTGCTTGAAATGCTCCCAGTGGTGCGAAATCATTGAATGTCGTAACAAACGCTTTAGGATCTCTGTTGGGATCAAAAATGATCATCGCGGGCATGTGCTTTGTGACTGGATATTTTCGAATTGCGACTTGATTCAAGCGTCGTTCAGCCCAAGTTTCTCTGCCTACAACACGCTCTCCGAACTTATCGATTTCTTCGCAAGATCGGCGGGAACTTGTTACAAAAGTCAGACGAATACCACTCTTGGAGATTAGCGAAGTTATAGTTTCAAATGGCGCAGAAAGATCAATCCGAAATTGTTCGAAGTCATGAACAAAAACTACGGCTTCCGTAAATGAATTCAGTGTTGTCTCGAGATCACCCTTTCCAGCCGCAACCATTATAAAATTGGCGAATTCTTTGTGTTTCTGTTTAATGTATTCAGCAAGTTGATCTTTCCGTTCAGGATAGTGAACGCAGACCGAGCTATATATTTTCTGTACATCTCCTGGTCTAAAATAATCCTTCCCTTCGTTTCGAATACCCCGGTCGATCGCCTGACGGCTGCGACCAAGGGCACTTGCAATCTGGCGAATACCCAGGCCAGAAATATCGACTATCGCTTGGTCTGCGCTGCTCATTCTCTGGTTCCTATTCAAGTGCTATTCGCGCCCTTGGGTTTGGCCAGTGACCAAACGAGCCACGCAAGCGGCATGCTCACCTTGTCAATATTTTTATCATGTTGTTGCACCGCCCTGCAACTCCATGAATGAAATAAACATACGTTCAATACAAAAATACTGACATAAAATGCCGCAATTAGGCGGAATTTTCACATAAACTGCAGGCCGTCGTTCGTAGGCCCTAGATGTCTCTGCGGAATTTGTCGAGCCTTTGGTTGTCATACTGGCATCATATATTGCGATTTATGTCGAATCGTTGCTTTTCGCTAGAACCAATGTATGGTTACCAGCGGGATTCGTGCGCTCGTACTTGTGAGGGGCTGACAGTGATGAATACGAAAGTCTCGTTGCCGCCCAACCTAACGCCGCGCGACATGTTTTATCGGTTGATGGACATGGCCGACCAATGCGAGGAAGAGGCCGTTGTCGGTTACGGGTTGTTCGAGCGAGCGCGCTATCAGTGGACTGAAGCCAGGGAGCGTGCAACCGGTTCCAAAGTCGACGCGGCGGAACTATCGGAGTGGATCACTCACTATGACCCTTCTCGCGCGATCCATGAGGCGCGGGATTTGCTGGACACAAAGCGGATAGTTTTAGCCCACACGACCGCGCTTGATTCGATTCGGCGCGAACTGGATCGCATTCCACCTGCATCGAAGGATTTCTGGATCAGCCTTGTTGCGGGCCTCCTCGCGAACATCGGGTTTGTCGTTCTTGTTCTACTTTTTGCGATGATATTCGTTTCGAATCCATCGCCAATCGACCTGATGAAGTGGTGGCTAATGTCCAAACACTAATGTGGTCTCCGTGAACCACAACACAGGGGAGTGAAAATGAACTTGGGCAAGTTATCGAGTGTTCGTTCTCTGCGGCCGGGCGACCCAGTATTGTCCGATTGGGAACCAGCGACGGGCAAGGTCATTCAATTTCCAACACGAACAAGAATGTCCAAAATTCAGCTCGACTGCGATGGATCAATTGTTGAGCGCGATCAAAGGTGCCTCCTTCGCCGAGAGCAAATCGGATGCAAGGTCACGGAATTTCTCGGCGGCTATCTACTGTGCAAGGTGCATAGGTTTGGACTTCAGGGTACCAAAGAGAATCCGCGTAGCGGGACACTTTACGTAGCTACCTGGTATCGGACTTACGTTGTTGGGTACGACGGCCGTCATACGTCGCCGAGGTGCGACACGAATATCTATTGTATCGTGTTGGACGGAGTCATCGTTCATAGGCCGCGCGTTTATGCGGAGGTAGCCTCAGCAGCGCCTGAAACTGTCGGTGCGGTTGTCCCGCAAATGCTGTGCACAGTCTGACGTTGATTCATTGGGGCTGAGAGAATACCGACGAACGCTGCAACTGCTAACGTATTGCCCGTCGCTTAGCGAATGCGGCGAGCGGTCTGCGATCCTCAAATTGTTACCAAATGTGCGATTTATCGGCACATGGCGTCCGCAAGACACGCGAGCACAATTTTTCCAAGCTCGTAAGCCTCTACTGTGTCAGAAAATGTTGCGTTCGGCGGCAATATTCCCTCATGTGCGAATTGGTTTCGCCACGTGATCAAATTATTGTAGCAAGTTAGAATGTCCTTCCGATATTGTCGAAGGTATGACTCATTTTTCTTTTGAACGTTTTTTTTGAACTTAGCTACGTATTTGTCGCCAAATTTGCTGACGTACTCTTCATGCAGGATGCTATACTTAATTCGGCCGTTCAGTCGATCGAAGTAGCTCTGGGTGAATATCCCCAGAACCCTATGTTTGGCAACTCCGAAATCGCAGAAAATCTGTTTGATAGCTAACTCGTAAACTGTGACGCCGGCGACTGAGACGAAACCGGTGTACCGGCTCTGAAGAAATGGGTCATCCAAACTCGATACCAGCGGCGCAACATGCGTCAGCAATTCGTCGGCCAACTTGAAATGGTCGGAGTATGACATGAGGGCTGTTCCTCATTTTGTAAGTAAATTTGTCGCCATCGTCAGTCGATGATGAACGGTAGCAGTGTCAGTCGTGGCGAGAGTTGTTGTCGCTTCAAACTCCCTATCCTCCAGCATGAGCGCGAATTTTTCGGCAAACTCAGCTGGCAGTCCTTTCTCGATGTGCTCCAAAACCACTGTCATGGTGGCATCAAGAACGGTCGTATTGAGGGGCCCCCGTACGTTGAACGGTCGCTCGCCGAGCGCGTCAACTACGAACTTGCAAGCTTCTGGGAAGAGGCGAGCGAAATCCTTTGCCCGCGTGGTTTCGAACTTCTTATTGGCGCTCATCACCTTGTTTAGATATTCCTTCATGGGTTTCTCGTATCGGAGCCATTCTCGGAACAGCGCGAATAGCCGGAGAATAAGTTCAACATCTTTCTGATGTTTGTCCGGTGGAATCTTTCCGACGATCTTGCGCCAGTTCGAGTCGCTGTTCAGATCTCTTAGCGTTGCTAGAATCGGGCCTCGATAAACGCAATTGCGAATTTCCTGGGGTCTCAGCGCCGTGCCGCCCGTGTTCAAGCGCTCAAATATGTGATAGATGCTAGTGTTGTTCGTATCCGGTGAAAGCTGCCGGATGTTTACGGCACGAAGCACGGTGTTCCGGAGTTTGCGCTGATCTGATTCTGGCAGATCAACGTAGCGCAAATTGTTGTACGGGCTATTTTCAGCAAGGCCCTTCAATCGAAAAATTTGGCGTCGAGATTTACCTGCTGCGTGTCCAAAATATCCTTCGAAGTAAAAAATCACGCTTAGAATTCTTTGTTGACCGTCGATCACTAAATTTTTGTTGGCGTCGTCAATATAAAAGAAAACTGGGGGGACCGGAAGGCCGAGAAGAAACGATTCAATCAAAAGCGAAGACTGCTTTATTTTCCAAACAAAATCGCGTTGGAACTCTGGAATTTGGATTTCGTCCTGATTCCAGAGTTCCAAGATGCCGCTGAGCGTAAGATCGGACGGGTAAGTCGCTATGTCGTACTTGACATAAACTTCATCTTCTTCTTGCTCTTCGAATACTTCAATTTCATCAGAACCTGTGCCCATACTAAAGTCCTCCATCAGCCGCGAAATTTATCTCCTAGGGCGACTGGGGGGCAAGTAGATGGTGCGGGGCACCAAGTGTGCGAGACTGTACTCCATTTTGGGACGGTGGCTTGGCTGTTGCTCGATACCCCTCACTCCCCCTCTTCATCCTCGCCCGGGTTCTCCATGCTGAACATGCCCGTGTCGTCGTCGTAGGCGAAGAGTTCGGCGAAGCGGGCCCAGGCGGTGACGGCGCGGAGCGTTTCTTCGGCGGCGTCGGGCGTCATGTAGTCTTCCAGCTCGTCGAGGAAGCGGCTCTTGGGCGCCGCGTGGCTTTCGCGGTCGTCGAGCACGCGCCTTAAGTGCGTGATAAACGGCACATAGCGATACAGCAGCCGGCCGAAGATGCGTTTCCTCTCGTCGGTCTCGGCTTCCACAAAACGCTTGCCGGTTTCGGTGAGCTTGATGTCTCCGTCTCCGATCTCGGCCATGTGCAGGAGCTGCAACGATTCCGCCACGGGAAACAGCTCGTCGATCTCCAGCGACAGCTCCGAGCCGATTTCGGCCAGATCCGCGTGGCCGTCGAACGGCGGCGCGGCCAGCGCCTCGATGAGGCCCGAGATCAGGTTGATCGACACGCGCGGCAGCATCATGCCGAAGCCCGTGCCGGCGATCTTGTCGAACTTCATCGCCTTCGCGGCGCGCGTCGTCATCTCGACATAGATCTTGTCGACCAACCCTAAAAAGGTCGGGTCGTTGCGGTCGCGCGGCCGGCGCAGCGGAATCTTGATCTCGGTGATGATGCGCCCGGGATTGGTGGAGAAGATGCACACGCGGTCGCACATCAACACCGCTTCCTCGATGTTGTGGGTCACGAGCAGGATGCCCTTGATGGGGAGTTTCCTGTCGCCCCACAGATCGACGAGATCGGTTCTGAGGTTTTCCGCGGTCAGCACATCGAGGGCGCTGAACGGCTCGTCCATCAGCAGGATGTTGGGATGGACGACAAGCGCGCGCGCAAAGCCCACGCGCTGGCGCATGCCCCCCGATAGCTCGCGGGGGTAGGCGCTTTCGTAACCGTCGAGCCCGATGAGGTCGATGGCTTCGAGCGCGCGGGATTCGATCTCCTTGGGATCGAGCTTCAGCGCTTCGAGACCCAGCTCCACATTCTCGAGCACGGTCAGCCAGGGAAACAGCGCGAAGCTCTGGAATACCATCGCAATGCCGCCGGCCGGTCCATCGATGGGGTTGCCCAGATAGGTGACGTTGCCGCCGGAGGGCGCGGAGAGCCCGGAGATGATGCGCAGCAAGGTCGACTTGCCCGAGCCGGAACGGCCGAGCAGGCCCACGATCTCGCCTTCGTGCAGGGTCAGGTCGATGCCGTCGAGCACGAGAAGCTCACCCCCGCCCGGGCGGGGAAAGGCGCGGCGGACTTCGTGTACGTCGAGAAGGACGGGGGATTCCATGATCAGCCTCGCTTCGCTCGGCAGTGAGTGGTGAGTGGTGAGTGGTGAGTAGAAAAATGTGAGTGGCGAATGGCGAGTGGTGAGTGGTGGACGCAGGCGATCATGACGATTTCTCCTGAAGGCTGCGGATCAGCGTGCGGAGCATCCGCCCGAGCGAACCGCAATTGTCCAGCAACGGTTGCACGGCTATCGTCTTCGCAATCTTCACGCGCTGCACAATGATGAGGTGGGTCTCCAGTTCCTTCAACGAACCTTGGGCGATTCGCAAAAACTGGATGAAGGAGCGCGTATTTTCGCGCCCGTAGCCTTCGGCGATGTTGGCCGATATCGACGTCGATGCCCTGCGAATTTGTGACGTCATCCCGAATATTTCCTCGCGCGGAAAGTCTTTCGTCAAAAGATAGCACGCCTCGGCCAGGGCGACGGCGTCCTGCCACACCCGCAGGTCCTGATAGGAGTTGACACGTCCAGCCAATCGCGGTCCTTCTTTTCACCACTCACCACTCACCACTCACCACTCACCACTCACCACTCACCTACTGCCACTCTCTCACGTCAACCGATACTTCCGTTCCGCGTACCAATAGAGCGGCCGCCAGAACACACGGTTGATGATCGCCACCATCACGCTCATCACCACGGTGCCGAGCACCAGGCGATGGAAATCGCCGGCCGCATCGGCGTCGGCGAGATAGGCGCCGAGCCCGTGCGCGTGCACCGTCTTATTGCCCCAGGTGACGAGTTCTGTGGCGAACGCCACGTTCCACGAGCCGCCGGACGCCGTGATCGCGCCCGTCACATAGAACGGGAACACGCTCGGCAGCGCCACGCGCCGCCACCACAGCCACCCCTTCACCTGGAAGTTCGCGGCGGCATCGCGCATGTCGCGCGGCACGCCGGTGGCGCCGGCGATGACATTGAAGAGGATGTACCATTGCGTGCCGAGGATCATCAGCGGCGACGTCCAGATGTCGGCGTTCAGGTGATACGTGACGATCGCGGAGACGGCGATGGGATAAAGCAGGTTCGCGGGGAACGCGGCGAGGAACTGTGCGATCGGCTGCACGAAGCGCGCAACATTGGGGCGCAATCCCACATAGATTCCGATCGGCGTCCAGATCGCGCTTGCGATGGCGATGAGAACAAACACGCGCAGCATGGTGATGAAGCCGAGGCCGGTGGCGATGGCGACGTCGCGCCACGTCACCCCCGTCGAGATGTAGGCGATGGATTTCCACAGCGCGAAGATGACGAGTGCCGCAAGGCCCGCGTACCAGAGAATATCGACGGCGCGGGCGGCCAGCTTGTTCCTGGCTCCCGGGAGATTGAGCGGCTTCGGCGGCGCGATGCGGTAGGACCAGCGCAGCGCCCGTCTGAACGGCACGGCCATCGCGTCCATCAGCTCGGAGCGGCGCAGCATCGTCAGCATCCACGAGGTCGGGCCTTCCTCCATCTGCTCCTGGTCGAAGCGGAAGCGGTCGGCCCAGGCGACGAGGGGGCGGAAGAGGAGCTGGTCATAGATGAGGATGACGATCGCCATGGCGGCGATGGCCCAGCCGATGGCGGCGAGGTCCTGGTTCTGGATGGCGAGCGCGATATAGGAGCCGATGCCGGGAAGCGTGATGGTCGTCTTGCCGACACTGATGGCCTCGGATGCGACCACGAAGAACCATGAGCCCGACATGGACATCATCATGTTCCAGACCAGGGAGGGCATCCCGAAGGGTACTTCGATGCGCCAGAAACGCGCCCAGGCCGACAGCCCGAAGACGCGGCCGGCCTCGTTCAGCTCCACGGGAACCGTGCGCAGCGACTGGTAGAAGCTGAAGGCCATGTTCCAGGCCTGGCTGGTGAAGATTCCGAAGATGGCCGCGAATTCCGCACCCAGAACTTCGCCCGGCGCCAGCGACATGAAGAAGACGTAGGTGACCGAAATAAAGCTCAGAATCGGGACCGACTGCAGGATATCGAGAACCGGAACGAGGAGGGCGCCGGCGCGCTCGCTCTTCGCCGCCCATGTAGCGTAAGTAAATGTAAATAAAAGAGAAAACCCCATCGCGATGAGCATGCGCAGGGTGGTTCTGAGCGCGTATTCCGGCAGCAGCCAGGGGCTCAGCGCCACCGGATGGGTCTGCAATGTCGAGATCGGCGCCACCACCTGCCGCCCCGCGTCGGCCAGGAGCACGATTGCCCCCAACACGAGAATTGCCGCCAGCACATCCCACTGCCCGGGCAACAGTCTGCGAGCGCCAATGGCGACGGGCGGCAGGATCTTCATCTGCTGGCCTGGCCTTCCGGCTGGAGTGGAACGGAGAGTTGAACTGGCCCGCGTTTTGGCCCGGCTTACGCGGAAACGACGGCGGGTTTCTCCTGCCGCAAAATTCCGATCGTTGCAATCGCCGTTTGCAGAAAGTCCCGGCGCGAACCTTCGCAAACTATTGCGCCTTGCTGACGGTTCGGCGTACAAGCTTTCGAACGAAGGCGCGAGCGTGATTTACGCACGTGTAAGGGCGATTCGTTAAAGTTATCGAACCAGAATTGAGCGGGCAGAACGGCGATCCGGCAATGACGCATTGCGTGCATCAGACGATGTTTGGCGGCTCGCCCGCCTGCCGCGTCGCGCGCTTGGCGCCCGTGTCCCGTCCTTCCCTCGGTTTGCTGCTCAAGGGGCTTCTCCTTCTTAGCCGCCCCTAGGCTCCGACATGCCTCTGCCCAATGGGCGAGGCGGGTGCTTAGGGGAAAGGAGCAAGGAAGCGATAGAGGCCGTGTAAGGCAAGCAAACGGAAGGAAAGCCATGAGTGCGGTAGCAGGAAATACGAGCGAAATACGGATTTTCGACACCACGCTGCGCGACGGGGAGCAGTCGCCCGGCGCTGCCATGACGCTCGAGGAAAAGCTGGAGGTCGCCCACCTTCTGGACCAGATGGGTGTCGACATCATCGAGGCGGGATTTCCCATCTCCTCTCCCGGCGATTTCGAGGCAGTTCGGGAAATCTCGAAGATCACGAAGAACGCCGTCGTGTGCGGACTGGCGCGCGCCGGTTTCAAGGACATCGACCGCGCAGGCGAGGCGGTGAAAGCGGCATGCCGCCCGCGAATCCATACCTTCATCTCCACAAGCCCGGTCCACATGAAGCACAAGCTCCAGATGGGTCCGAATGCCGTGCTCGATGCGGTGGGCGCGTCGGTCGTCCGCGCGCGCAACTTCACCGACGACGTGCAGTGGAGCGCAGAAGATGCGACCCGCACGGAGCACGATTTCCTCTGCCGCTGCGTTGAGCTCGCCATCCGCTCAGGTGCCACGACCATCAACATCCCCGACACGGTGGGCTATTCGACGCCGCAGGAATACATCGAACTGCTGACGATGCTGCGCGAGCGGGTTCCCGGCGCCGACACGGTGATTTTCTCCACCCATTGCCACAATGACCTGGGTCTCGCCGTCGCCAATTCGCTGGCCGGCGTTCTGGCCGGCGCCCGGCAGGTGGAATGCACGATCAACGGTATCGGCGAGCGGGCAGGCAACGCCGCGCTCGAGGAAATCGTCATGGCTCTGAAGGTACGCCGCGATCGCATGCCGTATTCGACGCGCATCGACACCACGATGCTGGCGCGCGCCTCCAAACTGGTGTCCAACGTCACCGGCTTCCCGGTCCAGTACAACAAGGCGATCGTCGGCAAGAACGCCTTCGCCCACGAATCCGGCATTCATCAGGACGGCATGCTCAAGAACGTCGAGACATACGAGATCATGCGGCCCGAAGAGGTGGGCGTGAAGGAGACCTCGCTGGTGCTCGGCAAACTCTCCGGGCGCCACGCCTTTCGCGACAAGCTCGTCACTATGGGCTACGAGCTGGAACAGGCTGCATTCGAAGAGGCCTTCCGCCGCTTCAAGGATCTCGCAGACAAGAAGAAGCAGCTGTTCGACGAGGATATTGTTGCACTGGTGGACGACGAAGTGTTGCGCGGCCACGACCGGATTGTCGTCAAGGCATTGAAGGTCGAAACGGGTTTGGGCGTCGAGCCTAAAGCCGAACTGGTGCTCGCCATGGCCGGCGAAGAACGCCGCGCGACGACGACGGGCGACGGTCCGGTCGATGCGATCTTCCGTGCCATTCGCGAGCTCTATCCCCATCCCGCATCGCTGCAGCTGTTCCAGGTGCATGCCGTGACGGAAGGGACCGACGCGCAGGCGAATGTCAGTGTACGGCTGGAAGAAAACGGCCGAACGGTCACCGGGCGCGCAGCGGACACGGATACGCTGCTCGCGGCCGCGAATGCGTACGTCAATGCACTCAACAGACTTTTGGTGAAACGCGAGAAGCAGGAGCCGGAGGCGCTCACCGTCGCACGATGAAGCAACGGCTCCGGAGTGCAGACTCCGGAGCGCTTCATGGCGGCGCGGTAAACACGGCACTGCTTGGAAAGGAACAGGCGAAAGAAGGATGTTCGGCAGTCTTCTCGGCATACTGTCGAGCGATATGGCCATCGATCTCGGCACGGCCAATACACTTGTTTACGTGAAAGGCAGGGGGATCGTTCTCAACGAGCCTTCCGTCGTTGCCACCATGAACAAGAGCGGCAAGAAACATGTCCGCGCCGTCGGCAACGACGCCAAGATGATGCTGGGTCGTACGCCCGGCAACATCGAAGCGATCCGCCCGATGCGCGACGGTGTGATCGCCGATTTCGAGATCGCGGAAGAAATGATCAAGCACTTCATCCGCAAGGTTCACAATCGTCGCTCATTCGCCAATCCGATGATCATCGTGTGCGTGCCATCCGGTTCTACCGCCGTGGAACGCCGCGCCATTCAGGAATCCGCTCTGTCGGCCGGCGCGCGCCGCGTGTCTCTGATCGAGGAACCGATGGCCGCTGCCATCGGCGCGGGCTTGCCGGTCGGCGAGCCGACCGGCTCCATGGTCGTCGATATCGGAGGCGGCACCACGGAAGTGGCCGTGCTGTCGCTGGGTGGCATCGTCTATTCGCGGTCGGTGCGCGTGGGCGGCGACAAGATGGATGAAGCCATCATCGCCTATATCCGCCGCCACCAGAATCTTCTCATCGGCGAAGCCAGCGCCGAGCGCATCAAGAAGGAGATCGGTTCGGCAGCGCCGCCGCAGGACGGCAACGGCACGACGATCGAGATCAAGGGCCGCGACTTGCTCAATGGCGTGCCAAAGGAAATCACCATCACGCAGCGCCACATCGCCGAGGCGTTGGCGGAGCCGACGAGCCAGATCGTGGAGTCCGTGAAGGTGGCGCTGGAAGCAACGCCGCCGGAACTTGCCGCAGACATCGTGGACAAGGGCATCGTGCTGACGGGCGGCGGTTCGCTGCTCGCCAACCTCGATCAGGTTCTGCGCGAGGAGACGGGACTTCCGGTCAGTATTGCGGACGATCCGCTTTCCTGCGTGGCGCTGGGAACGGGCCGCGTTCTGGAAAACGCCAAAAACATGAGACACGTTCTGTCGACGGCGTTTTGACGCGGAGGCGGCAGCAGCCAGAGCGAGAGTACGGCGATGGCAAACGGAACCTGGAAAATCGCGCGTCGGAACGGCGGGCAGTTTTCGCTCGCCGTCTTCGTCGTGCTCGCGATCATCCTGGTTCTTGTCGGGCGAGCACAGCCGGCCCTGTTCAACCGGGCCCGCGCCTATTTTTCGGATTGGACGTCCCCGGCGCTTGAGGCTGCTCGCGTGCCCGTCAATGTGGCCGGCAACTGGCTGGGCGGCGTGACCCATGTCTTCACGGTCTACCAGGAGAACATCCGCCTCAAGCAGGAGAACGCCCGCCTGCGCCAATGGCAGAACGCGGCACTCGTGCTCGAGCAACGCCTGAAGCGATATCAGCTCCTGCTGAACGCCGTGCCCGATCCCGCTGTCACGAGCGTGACAGCGCACGTCATCGGTCATGAAAACCGGCCCTTCCTCAACACGATCATTCTCGACGCAGGCAAGCATCAGACAGTGAAGTCTGGTGAAGCGGTTGTGGATGACCGCGGGATGATCGGGCGCATCTTCCTTGCCGGCGACCATACGTCGTGGGTTGTCCTGGTGACCGATCTCAATAGCCGAATTCCCGTGACCATCGAACCCGGAAACATCCAGGCCATGCTGTCCGGCGACAACACAGCGGCTCCGACGCTCGAAGTGTCCGCCCAGGGTGCACAGTTGAAGGAAGGCGAACAGATCGTCACCTCGGGTGATGGCGGCCTCCTGCCGGCAAATCTTCCGGTCGGTGTCGTCTATGCGGATGGCGAGACGTTCCGCGCCGCGCTGTACGCGGATTCGGCGACGGCCGACGACGTGCGGATACTGGATTTGAAATTACCGCCGGAAGAACCGCCGGCACCGTCTCCCAGCGATTTGCCGATCGCGGCAACCGGTGCTGCGCCGTTGGCGCCGCCGCCCCCCAAGCCGGCCGCAGCGCCGGTCTTCGTCGCGCCGTCTCCCGTCAAGCTGCTTCACCCGGTGCAGGGCGGACTTACGCAAAAGCCCGCGCCGGGAAAGCCACCTGCTCCGCCGGCCGGAAATTCCGGTCAGGCAGACGCTGACGATCGTTGAAGGGAGCATCATGCAGGACCGCTTCGGCATCTCGTTCGGTTCCGGCTTCGCCGCAGTGATTCCGTTCATGACCGGCATCCTTGGCGCGCTCGTCGCCAATATTCCCGTGTCGCTCTTCGGCGGAACGATGCCGCCGCCGCTCCTGTCGCTGATGCCGGTCTATTTCTGGTGCCTCGTCCGTCCCGATCTGATGCCTCCCAGCGCAGCGTTTGCAATCGGACTTGTGGAAGACCTGCTGTCGGGCGGACCGCCGGGCGTTTGGGCGCTGTCCTTCCTTGTTTGCTACGCAGTGGTCGATCGCCAGCGGGATGCCTTTGCCGGTCTGGCGGGGTTCGGCGCCATTCTGGGATTTGCAGCCGTGATGCTGATCGCGTCGGGCGTTGATTACGGGGCGGTTTCGCTCCTGAATTCGCGCGTTCTTCCGGTCGAGTCACTCATGCTGCAGGTCGCGATCAGCGTCATTTTCTACATTCCGGCCCTGTGGCTGATGAACGGTGCGCAGCGCCGAATCATCGGTGCGTTGCGGAGTGATTTCTGATGCCGCTGTTCGACCGCAAGGATAAGAGCCGCTACTCGACGTTCTCCCGCCGCACCCTGGTGATGAGCGGCGGCGTCGCTGCCGTACTGACCGCGCTCGGCGCGCGCCTCTACGAACTCCAGATCGTCGAAGGCGACCAGTTCAAGACGAAAGCGGAAGAGAACAGCGTCAACGAGCGGCTGCTCGCTCCATTACGGGGCCGCATCATCGACCGCTTCGGCGTGGAGCTCGCCAACAACCGGAAGAATTATCGCGTCGTCCTGGTGCCGGAGCAGGCGGCTGACGGCGTCAAAGAGGCGCTCGACACCATCGGCCGCATCATTCTGATCACGCCGTTCGAGCGCGAGCGGATACTGCGGCAGATCGCAGCCAACAAGAAGTTCATGCCGGCGCTGATCGCTGAAAACCTGACCTGGGAGCAATATTCGCTGATCAATCTGCATCTGCCCTATCTCTCGGGCGTGCAGCCGGAAGTGGGTGAGACGCGCGATTACCCGTATGGCGATCAGCTCTCCCACATCCTGGGTTATGTCGCATCCGTCTCTCCCGAGGACGAGAAGAACGACAACGACGCGCTGCTGAGCCTGCCCGGCTTCCGCATCGGCAAACGCGGCATCGAAAAGGCCTACGACCTCCAGGTGCGCGGCACGGCCGGCGTCAGCCGCGAGGAGGTCAATGCCTATGGACGAGTGATCCGGGAACTGGGGCGCGAGCCCGGATCGCCGGGCAACGACGTTTATCTGACCATCGATCAGCAGGTTCAGCAGTACGCCGCGCAGAGACTGGCCGGCGAAAGCGCCGCATGCGTCGTGATGGACGTGACGAATGGCGACGTCCTGGCGCTTGTGTCCGCGCCCGGATTCGATCCCAATCTTTTCAATGTCGGCATCACGCCGCCTCAATGGCAGCAGCTGCTGACGGACGATCACACGCCGCTGATCAACAAGGCATTGTCCGGCCTTTATCCGCCGGGCTCGACGTTCAAACCCGCCGTCGCACTTGCCGCGCTCGATGCCGGCGCCATCACGCCGGACTTTACCGTGCAGTGTTCGGGATCGATGGCGTTCGGCAATTACGTGTTTCACTGCTGGAAAAAGGGCGGCCACGGCCACGTCGATCTGCATCGCGGGATCGCGGCCTCGTGCGACATCTACTTCTACAATGTCGCCAGAAAGCTCGGCATCGACGGCCTCGAAGCCGGCGCGCACAAGCTGGGCTACGGCCATGCGACCGGCATCGAGATCCCGGGCGAGCGCTCCGGTGTGATGCCAGGGCGCGCCTGGAAAGAGCATGTGTTTCACGCACCCTGGCAGGAAGGGGAAACACTGAACACCGGCATCGGTCAGGGCTATGTCCTGGTGACGCCCATCCAGCTTTGTACCGCCGTGGCCCGCATTGCGAGCGGAAACGCGGTCAGTCCGCGCATCGTGCGCGTGGTCGGTCACACGATGCAGCAACGTCCCGAACTGACGCGGCTGAACATTTCGGACAAGGCTCTTGCCGCCGTCCAGGCGGGCATGAACGCCGTGACCAACGAGCCAGGCGGTACGGCGTACGGTGTTCGGATCACCCAACCGGGTTTCGAAATGGCGGGCAAAACCGGCACCGCCCAGGTCCGCCGCATATCGGAAGCCGAGCATCTCGCGGGCGTGACGAAGAACTACAAGCTGCCCTGGAAATTGCGCGACCACGGGCTGTTCATTGCCTATGCGCCCGCGGCACAACCGAAATATGCCTGCGCCGTGATCACGGAACATAATTCGGACGGTCATCCGCAGGTACAAGCCGCCCGCGATATCCTGCTGTTTGCGCAGCAGCGCAACACTGCAAGCCTGCCGACGGCCTATCCCGTGAATGCCGCCGACAGCTCGAACGGGTCGCACACATGAGTTCGAGGCCCTACGCCGCCGCGCGCAGCACACTGTCGCTCGTCGACAAGCTGATCGAAATCAACTGGGGGCTCGTGCTTCTGATCGCAGTGATCGCCTCCATCGGCCTTGCGATGCAGTATTCGGTTGCCGGCGGCCATTTGCAGCCCTGGGCGGCGCCGCAGGGCGTGCGCTTCCTCGTCGGCCTCGTCATTCTGGTGGGCGTCTCGGTCGTGGACATCCGCTTCTGGATGCGCGCGGCGTACCCTGCCTATGCCATTGCGTTTCTGCTGCTGATCGTGGTGCAGGTTGCGGGCCATACGGGCAACGGTTCCGAGCGCTGGATCCAGATCGGACCGCTGCAGTTGCAGCCCTCGGAGCTGATGAAGATCGCGTTGGTGCTGGCGCTGTCGCGCTATTTGCACGGCCTCAGCGTGGAAGACGTGTCCAAGCCGCTCAGACTGGTCGTCCCGCTTCTCATGATTGCGATTCCCGCGGTGCTCGTGCTGAAGCAGCCCAATCTCGGCACGGCGACGATCCTGATGGCCGACGGGTGCTCGCTGCTGTTCCTCGCCGGTCTCTCCTGGTGGTGGATCGTTCCGGCAGTGTCCACGGTTGTCGCAGCCATACCGCTCGCCTGGCAGCTCAATCTGCTGCATGGCTACCAACGCCAACGCATTCTGACGCTTCTCAATCCCGCATCGGATGCGCTCGGCTCGGGCTGGAACATCAGCCAGGCGGAGATCGCGCTGGGCTCGGGCGGGTTCGGGGGCAAGGGTTTCGTACAGGGGACGCAAAGCCGCCTCAACTTCCTCCCCGAAAAGGAAACCGACTTCATCTTCACGTCGCTGGGCGAGGAATTCGGTTTCGTCGGCTGCATCGCGCTGCTCCTCCTGGTCGCGCTGGTGATCGGCTATGGCGTTCGCATCGCCATGTCGTCACGCAGCCAGTTCGGACGGCTGCTCGCCATGGGCATCACGCTCAACTTCTTCTTCTACATCATGATCAACGCCGCGATGGTGATGGGCATGATCCCGGTGGTGGGCATTCCCATGCCGCTCATCTCCTATGGCGGCACGGCCATGCTCACCGTGATGTTCGGCTTCGGGCTTCTGATGAGCGTTCACGTCCACCGCCAGGTGGAAATCCCCCGCTCCACGGGCGCGTTTATTTAAGGAGTTCTCCCTTCTCCCCTTGCGGGAGAAGGTGGCCGAAGGCCGGATGAGGGGTTGCGCGCGATAGCGCGCATGAATCTGCGTTCAAGCAGCGAAGCGGTAGCGCATGGAAAACTTCATTCGCGTGCAAAGCGCGCGAACCCCTCACCCGCATCCGGAAGCACAAATCATCCGTACACGCACACCTCTCCCGCAAGGGGAGAGGAGAAACTCCGTGGGCTGCATCTGTTGCGAGGCATGCTCTTCAGCGCTGTGCCCACGTTTAAGAAAACCCGCATTCTCCGCACGGCCGACACGCGACCACCCAGCCTGTGGATGCCCGGTTTCCCCAGCATGGACAGGGAGGAGGGCCTCTGCTATAGCCCGCCACCTTTCCGGTGCCCGCTTATTTCGGGGCGCCAATCAGGGCCCATAGCTCAGGTGGTAGAGCAGCTGACTCTTAATCAGCGGGTCGCAGGTTCGAGTCCTGCTGGGCCCACCAAAATATCGGAACATTCGAGGCGTTGAGCGAAGTGGTGTCGTCGCACTTGGAGTGATAGGGGCGTCCTGTAATTCTGAGCCGACGAATTGGAGCTGTACATTTGATGCAGCTGCATTTGATGCAGTATTCTTGGCGACATGCGAACGACCCTCGATATTGACGGTGACATTTTGGAAGCCGCCAAGGTTCTTGGCAGGCGGACGAAAAGGACAGCCGGAGCTGTCTTGTCCGAATTGGCCCGCCGCGCGCTGACAAGCTCCGCGGGGACCACCCGCAAGGGAAAGTCGCGCCGCGGTGTCGGAGGATTTGTCCCCTTCGACAGCCGCGGGGGCGTCGTGACGAACGAGCTCATCGATAAGCTCAGGGAGCACGATGCCTACTGACCGCGACAGGCGCATGTTCGGGTTGTTCCAGCTTAGCGTGACTTGGGGAAATATGAATCCGATCGTCTGGGGGGCCATCATGCGTTGGTTGACAATCGCTTTGTGTGTGCTGGCGTTTGCCAGGGCGTCCGTTGCAGCACTGGCGCAGGACGACGATGCGCCGCCGCCTTCCGTCGCGCCGCCGAACGGTGACACGAAATTCGTGGCTTACAACCAGCCCGTGATCGCGCTCACCCATGCCGAGATCATCGACGGCACGGGCTCAGGCCCGCAATACGATCGCACGCTGGTCGTCAGCAGCGGCCGGATCGGCGCCATCGGCGCGTCGAGCCGCACGAAGGTGCCCGCCGGCGCGACGATCATCGACATGCACGGCAAGACGCTGCTGCCCGGCTTCGTGATGGTGCACGAGCATCTGTTCTATCCGATGGGGCATGCCCTCTATGCATCGCTGCTCTACAGTTTCCCGCGCCTCTATCTCGCGGGCGGCACGACCACGGCGCGCACGGCCGGTTCCATCGATCCGGCAGGCGATCTCAACCTCAAGCTCGCCATCGATCGCGGCGATGCCATCGGGCCCGATTTCGACATCACCGCGCCCTATCTGAACGGCCCGGGTCTGCCGATCCTGCAGATGCACATGCTGACGGGGCCGGACGATGCGGCCAAGACCGTGAACTACTGGGCGGACGAAGGCGCCACCTCGTTCAAGGCCTATACCAACATCACGCGCGCCGAGCTGAAGGCGGCCGTCGACGCGGCGCATGCGCGGGAGCTCAAGATCACCGGGCATCTGTGTTCGGTCACCTACCGCGAGGCGGCGGAGCTCGGCATGGACAATCTCGAACACGGCTTCGGCGTGATGACGGATTTCCTTTCCGACAAGCAGCCCGATCTCTGCCCGCCCCGCTCGCAGACACGGCTCGCCGATCTCGATGTGAACAGCGACGGCGTGAAGTCGCTCATTGCGCTGCTCGTGGCCCATCATGTTGCGCTGACCTCGACGCTCACCGTCTTCGAGACCTTCACGCCGGGCCGCCCCGAGGCGCCGGAGGCCGCGCGCGCTTTGCTCATCCCGGAACTGCAGAAATATTACGAAGATCACTGGAAGGACGCGCAGACCAGCGACAACAACAAACCCTATGCGATCGTGTTTCCCAAACTGATGAAACTCGAGAAGATGTTCGTCGATGCGGGCGGCACGCTGATCAGCGGCACCGACCCTACGGGCTATGGCGGCGTGGTGCCGGGCTTCGCCGGCAAGCGTGAGATCGAGCTTCTGGTCGAGGCGGGGTTCACGTTCCCCGAGGCGCTGAAGATCGCCACGCTCAACGGCGCCCGCTATCTCGGCCGGGACAAGGACGTGGGCTCGCTCGAAACCGGCAAACGCGCCGACATTGCCGTGGTGGAGGGTGATCCCGCGAAGGGCGCGAGTGCCGTCGAACACATGCCGCTCGTCTTCAAGACCGGCATCGGTTACCGCAGCGACGCCATCTTCGACGCGCTGAAAGGGCAGGTGGGGCTGTATTAGGGGTGCCGTGTGGAAGAGGTGACGCGTCAGACGCCATCAAGAGCCAGTATGGATAGTTATTTCTTCAGAACGAACACGGTGCCGCAGCCGATTGTGTAGCTGCATTGCGAGCCGGTTCCTCCATTGTTCGTCGTGCCGTAAAGGTGGCCGGAACTGTCGGCAAAAAGGGCGGTCTCCGGACTTAGTCCATCGGTCGGCGGACCTTTGAACGAGACGAGTACGGTCAATTTTCCGTCTCGCCCGAATTCGAAGACGGCGCCGCATCCCGTGCCTGCACAACTTGGCCCACCTCCGGCTACCGTCGTGCCGTAAAAATTACCTTGCGAGTCTCCTATGAGACCGCCGAGAGGGAAATCCCCATCCTTGCATCCTGCCATCGAGCAAAAGTTGTAAAGTACGGATTCATTTCCGTCGGGTGAAATCTCGAAGATTGTGCCGCAGCCGTACTGGGTGGTGCACGCCCCGCCATAACTGGTCACGCCGTAGAGATTGCCGCGCCTGTCGGCAACCAGCGTGCCGACCGGCCCAAATCCGTCCGGACAGTCCTCTGAAACGCAGAAGGAATGAAGCACAGTTTCGGTTCCGTCGGGCGCAAGTTTGAAGACGGTGCCGCAACCGCTGGATCGGCAATAGAATCCGTTGCCGCCGCCTGCCGTGCCATAGAGATTTCCCTGCGCGTCCCGTATCAGGCCCCCGGCGGGGTCGGCGCCGTCCGTGCAGGTTTCAGTCGGGCAGAAAGAGTAAAGCAGGGTCTCTTTGCCGTCCGGAGCGATTTTGAAGACGGTCCCGGAGGCGAAGGTTCCGTTGCCGCCGCTTTCGGTGGTTCCGTAGATATTTCCGCCGGCATCCAAGATGACACCGCCGTTGGGATAATAACCGTCCCTGCACTGAGGATTTGCGGAGACCGGAGGCTGGCCGCAGAACGTGTGAAGCACGGTCTCTGTGCCATCAGGCGACAGCTTGAAGACCGTGCCCCCGCACCAGCCCACGTGACCGCAGTCGCCGCCGATGCCGCCAAAATATGTCGTTCCGTAGAGATTGCCCTGCGAGTCGGCGATCAGACCGCCTGTAGGGTAAGCGCCGTCTGCGCAGTCGGTCAGGGAGCAGAACTGGTAGAGCACGGTTTCCGTACCATCCGGCGCGATTTTGAAGACTGTACCGCAGCCGCCGGGGCAAGATCCGCCGCCGCCATACTCAGCTTCTCCGTAGAGGTTTCCCTGAGCGTCCTTGATGACCGGGCCCGACGGTGGACTTCCGTCGGTGCAGTTGGCCTGCGAGCAGAACGAGTAGACGACACGATAATTTTTCGCATCGGCCGCTCCCCCGAATGTTGCAAGCAGCAGACCAAGCGCGCAACGAAGCAGGATGCGATGCGTGTTCTCGAAACCGCCAGCCACGTCGTCTATCTCCTCAGCGCGAAGACCACTCCGCATTGATTGGTGTAAGGACAGGTATTGCCGCCTTCAAACGTCGTTCCGTAGAGGATGTCACCGGCCGCGAGCACGCCGGCGTATGGCCAATGTCCGTCGTCGGCCTCTATGAAGTTGTGAACAACCCGGAAGTTCGTGCCGTCGGGCGAGAGCGAGTAAACGGTGCCGCCGATCCCTGTACCGCCGAACGAGTTGGTTCCGTAGAGGTTTCCATCCCTGCCCAGAATCACGCCAGCCATCGGTTGAATGCCGCTTTTTTGGCCGAAGGAATGCAGTAAGATTTCCGTGCCGTCGGCCGCGAGGCTGAAAACGGCTCCAGAGCCTGCAGCACCGCCCCCAGCGGCGACACCGTAGAGATTGCCCGATGCATCGGCGACCACGCCTCCGACAGGGTTTTCTCCGTCACTTTCGGTCGAACCGAATGACCAGAGAACGCTCTCCTTCACATTCGGAGTGAACTCGAAAACGGTGCCGCAGCCGAGGCCGCAATAGATTGTCTCGCTGCCTCCATCTCTGGTCGTGCCATAGAAATTTCCTGCCTTGTCGGCGAACAATCCTCCGGAGGGCACCGCACCGTCGCCGGCGGCGCCGAACGACCACAGAACATATTCGCGTCCGTTTTTCGCGATTTCAAAGATGGTGCCTTTGCCGTAGTCGCCACCCGCCGTCGTAGTGCCGTAGAAATTGCCGCGCTTGTCCATGATCATTGGCGCGGATGGGTTCTGCCCGTCTGCCCCGGGACCAAAGCTATGCATGATCGTTTCGGTCCCGTCGGGTGCGATCTTGAACACCGTGCCGTAACCTATGCCTGTGCCGCCAAAGGTGGTGCCGTACAGGTTGCCTTCCCGATCCATGGCAAGTCCGGCCATGGGAACGCCCTGGTCCGCGCCCCCCTGGAACGCGTGCAGCACCGACTCCGAGCCGTCAGGGGCGATCTTGAACACCGTGCCACAGCCGTTTTCGCTCCCGCACGCCAGACTGCCGCCACCGCCCGACGTCGTTCCGTAAAGATTTCCGGATTTGTCCATGACAAGAGTGCCGGCAGGATATGCGCCGTCGGATCCGCCGTTAAATTTGTACAGGACTTTCGAACGGGCTTCCGCGCCGCCAATCTGCAACATTGCAGCGATCGTAGCGATGAGGACGGTCCTGGCGCATACAACGAGGATTGAATGCACGCGGAGACTCCGGTCCAAGTGATGCCCGAAGAAGACTATTGAGGAATCCCTAACGAACTGTATGCGCTTGAGGCATCAATTGAGCGACAGTCTACACGATCCAAATGCTCGTCCGCGCCGCTTCAAGCGCGCGCCCTCCGCCGTAATTCGTACGCCTGTCGTAAACTTTACGGCGGCGCTGCGCCATGCTGGATTGGCTTGCGCGCATGCGCCGCTCGTTGACCGTGTGAATGAAAAAAAGCGCGCGCGGACTCCGCGACGACAACGGATGGCCGCCCCGATTGTCGCGCCGATTCCCGTCATGTTGTGCGGTCTACCGCTGTTATGACCGGAAAATCCGCTGTTCCGCAAGAACGTCCGATTTGTATCCCATTGATAATGCACGAATTTTTTATATAACAGCGCGCAATCGATTTTTCCGCTGTATTTTGCCCCTGTTATCGCCGCTGTTCGTCGCTGTTCTGTTTGAAGCAGCGTTTCAACCGCCGTAACGCGTCTCTGTTCCGCCACCCGGAAAGGAAGTGCCGGATGTCTCCGTTTGCACACACCGTTGCCGCCATGGCGACGCCGTTCACCGCCGGCCTCGCCGTCGATCATCGGCAGCTCGTGGTCCATGCACACTGGCTGCTGGAGAACGGCTGCGACGGACTGCTCCTGTTCGGAACGACGGGGGAGGCGGTCTCGCTCTCCATCGCGGAGCGCAAAGAAACTCTCGAACATCTCGTTGCCGGCGGTATTCCTGCAGAGCGTTTGCTCGTCGGCACGGGGTGCTGCGCGGTTGCCGATGCCGTCGATCTCACCCTGCACGCAAGCGGAAACGGAGTGGCCGGCGTGCTCGTCCTCCCCCCGTTCTTCTACAAGGGCGTGAGCGATGCCGGGATCATCCGCTATTACGATCGCATCGTCGCGGAGTGCGGCGAGCGGTTGCGGTCGCTTTATCTCTACAACATCCCGCAGGTTGCCGGCGCCGGCGCAAGTCCGCATGTCGTTGACGAACTTGTGGCGCGGCATGGCCGGAAAATCCGCGGCTACAAGGACAGTTCCGGCGACTGGAACAACACCGCTGCAATTCTGAAAGCGCATCCGGCGCTGGAGATGTTCGTCGGATCGGAATCCCTGCTGATGGAAAATCTCGGCGCCGGCGGCGCGGGCTGCATTTCTGCCGGCGTGAATATCCAGCCTGCGCAGGTGCGCAACGTGATCCACACCTGGCGCAACGACGGCGGCGCCGGCTCCTCTGCGAAAGCAAACGCAATCCGGAACGCACTGGAGAAAACAGGTCCCCTGATCCCGGCGGTGAAGGCTGCTCTCGCCGCCATTCACGCTCACGATGACTGGGCGATCACGCGTCCGCCGCTCGAGTCGCTTCCGCGGGATGCGGCCGAGCGATTGCTCTCCGAACTGCGCGCGCTCGGGCTCGCCGGCATTTAGGATTTTAATCAGTCTACGGATCAATTCAATCCGTCTTCGGCACGACGTCGAAGGCGATTGTCGTGCGCGACTGGGTCGACTGAAACGGAATCGTGCCGTGCCACATATAGGAGGGAAACAGGACCAGCGTTCCCACGCGCGGACGCACTTCCTTTCGAATGGGGTTCGACAGGCCGCAGTCGAAATTGGGCTCGCCGAATTTGATCCAGCCCTCTTTGGTTCCGGGTTTTTCGAGGGCGTCCGGCAATGCGACATAATACGCCGAACTGATCCATCCCTTGGGATGAACGTGGTTGGTATGAAATCCGCAATCGTAAAGCCGCGCCGACCACGATGCCGAATACGCGAAATTGACCGATTTCCGCTTGTACAGAAGGTGATCGGATTCGTCCTTCATCCGGGAGACGTAATCGGCAACGGCTTCATCGATGCTCGCGCGCAACAGTTCGACGATGGCGTGGTCCCTGCCGAAAATGTTGCCGAGCGTCTGAGTTCCCTTGCGCAGCGTCTGGTCGATGAATTCGCGCCTGTCCCGATGCAATCCATCGAGATAGGCGTTGAGTTCGCGGTTGAAGGATTCCACGTCCGCGAATCCGTCGGGCAACCTGACTTCATAGGGACGTACGAGGTTTTCGTAATCGCAGAGCGCTTCTGCGCGGGCATCGCCGGCGGCCCGGAGCGCCACATCCCACATTGCGATGGCGCCCTGATTGTTGGGATCGAGTTCGAGCGAGCGCTCCGCCGCTTCAAGTGCGCGCCTCGCTTCGCCGGCGCGCAGCAGCGTCTCCGCAAAATTGCGCCATGAAAACGGATCGGACGGATCCAGCCTGACGGCGATTTCGTGTTCGACGATCGCTGCATCGCACTCGCCCAGTCGCGCGAGAATCAGGCCCAGACCGTCATGGGCCCGCACCAAACGCTCATCGAGGAAACAGGCACGCTCAAACGCGCCCCGTGCACCTTCGTAGTCTTCGCGCAGCAGCAGAAACCCCGCACGGTCCAGCGGAAGCTGGGCGACGTCGGGGTGTCGCGCACTGGCCTCGTCATAGGATTTCAGGAACGCCTCGTCGTCACCCAGCCGGTAGAGAAGCTGGTTCAATTGACGATGCGCCGAGAGATCGAGCGGATTGCGGGCAACGGCGCGCCCGTAAACCTCGGCTGCTTCCGGCAACCGGCCAATGTGCTGCAGCACGTTGGCGCGGTTGTAGTCGACGGCCGGCAGATTCGGATCTGTGGTGGCCGCGGCATCGAAATACCTCAGGGCTTCGTCAAATCGCTCCTGCTGTTTGAGCGACATTGCCAGACTGTGTTCCAGCGCTGCAGCCTGTTGCACATCGCGGGGATTGAGCGCGAGCGCCTGTCGCGCAACCGCCTCGGCTTCCCTGGGCTTGCCGAGCTCGTTGAGCTCGGTTGCCAGAATCTGCCGCGCAAGGAGGAGGTTGGGTTGAATGCGCAATGCAGCACGGCAGCTCTTCGCGGCATCCTCATGGTTTCCGGATTCGGCCAGTGCCAATGCGAGATTGAGGTGAGCTTCTACATAGTTCGCCTTGAGGCGGATGGCCTCGCGGTAGGCGGCGGCCGCCTCGTTGCGACGCCCGAGATGCGCCAGGACGGTGCCGAGATTGTGCCAGACATGCGGCTGTGCAGAATCCAATGTCAGCGAGCGGCGATAAAGCACCTCCGCTTCGGGCAACCTTCCCTGATAGCGCCGTACCACGCCGAGAAGCTGCATGACCTGCCCATCCTCGGGAGCCGCCTCCGTCGCGCGCAAAAGCAACTGATCGGCGGACGTGAAATCTCCCCGGTTGAGGTGCACCAGCGCCTCAGCCGTAAGAACTTGCACGTCAACAGTCTGTGTCGTGGCATCAGTCATGATTTAGTCGACCGTATATCCGAAGTGCGTGATCCATGGATCGAGAATGTGGGAGACCTCGCGCAGCTCCTCGCGGTATAGCCTCCACTGGCCGGCTCCATCACCGTAGAGACCGCGCCTGACCTGATCTGCACTTGCGCTGCGCCGGTCGATTCTCCGTGCCTCGGAGGAAAAATCACGCATGGTGGGCGACCAGTTTATTCTTCCGAACCGGCAGGCCGACGCGATCGTCGTGTCGAAGTCGTCGATCATGTTCTCATAACGGTGCTCGTGAATGTCCAGAGGCAGTTTGCTGCGGTAAAGCTCCGTCAACTTCATCGTAGATGCATAGAAGTTCGCGCAATCGGTCAGGTCCATGAATTCATAGCTGAACGATGTTGGGCTGAAGCGGCGCCGGAAGCAACTGATGACGACGTCCCGCGGGTCGCGCACGGCAAAAATGACTTTCGCATCCGGAAACAGGCGCGCGATCAGGGGCAGCCTCAGCGAGTTGAAAGGCATCTTGTCGATGAAAACCTTACTCTCGACCGAAAATCCCGCCTCACTGACTGACTTCCAGTATCGGCTTCTCCAGTTTTCCGCGTCGGAAGGGCTTAGGCGTTCAAGCCGGCCAAGTCCGTCGTTCGTGAGCAGAAATTCGCGGGCAGGGTTTGTGAGAAATTCGACCTCGTCGATGCTGACGACATTTGGATCGGTCGAAAGCACGGTCTGAAGCAGCGTCGTTCCCGAACGCATGAAGCCGAGGATGAATATGTGTTCTGCCGGTTCGCTTCTGCCCGGCGCATGGCGCTCCGAACGCGTCCAGGCGTCACATGTCGAGAAAAACGCCTGCAATCGCGCGATTTCATCGGCCACGCGAGATGGAACCGCGCCGAATTGGCTCGCGCGGCGCATGACGTTCGAAGCCTTGTAAATCTCGAATGCATGCGCGCATTTTCCCTGGCGCTCGAGGGCATCGGCCGCAAACCCCAGAGAGAAACTCACCTGCCGGTCGGCAGTGTTGCGCGGATCGTCCATGATGCGGCGGAGCAAGGACTGTGCACCGGCGAACGCGCCTTGTTCCGCGTCGACGATCGCCGAGGCAATCAGTGCGATGGAATTGTCCGGATCCGCCGCCAGCGCCTGGTTTGCGCGTTGTCTTGCCGTCGAAAAATCGTTGACGAGTGCCGACGCCAAAGCATGGTTGGCGATGGCTTCGATGTGAGTCGGATTTCGCGTCACCGCCTGACCGAAAGCCTGCGCCGATTCTTCGACGCGTCCAAGCTGAAACAGCGTATTCGCGCGGTTATAGTCGACTGCCGCCAAATCCGGATCCCGCATTTGAGCCGCAGCGAACAGCAGGAGCGCTTCATCGAATCGTTCCTGCTGCTTGAGCGCCATCGCAAGATTGTGCTCGAGGATGGCCACCTGGCGCGGATCGCCCGGCTTCGCGGCCAACGCGCGTCGTGCCAGCGATTCGGCTTCCTTCGGTCTGTCGAGGGCGTTTAGTTCCGCGATCAACAGCTGGGCTGCCGGCAATAGCTGGGGCTGCAATCGCAGGGCAGTGCGACAACTCTTGGCAGCCGCTTCATGATCGCCGAGTTCCGAAAGTGCGAGCGCCAGACTGAGATGTGCATCGATATAGTTCTGCTTCAGGCGGATCGCTTCCCGCTGGGCGGCAGCGGCCTCTTCAAGCTGGCCCATCGAGCGCAGAAGATTTCCCAGATTGTGGTGAACGTGGGCCTGGCCGGGGGCAACTGACAGAGAACGGCGATACAGACTCTCCGCCTCGCCGAATTTGCCCTGCATCCGTCGAACGATTCCCAGGAGCTGCAGGACGTCCGGATCGGTGGGTGCCTGCAGCAGAAGCCGCGACAGCACCTCATCTGCCCGGTCGATCTGACCCGAGTCCAAATCCTTCAACGCCTGCTGAAGATGCGCCAACACGTGGCGCGCTGTGTCCGACACAGGGGAGCGGAAATAACTGCCTGCCATTGGTTTACGGTCGTGATCTCCCGGGGCCGGCGCGTGATTTGTATGTGGGAGGCATAGTAGCGGAATATCCGGCCGCTCGCCTATTCTCCCCAGGCGCTATTTTTTCCCGGGCGCTGGCCGCGGGTTGCCTGTGCAATCGGACGCGATATGGGGGAGACGTCTCCGGGCATTATGCCTTTGGTCAGGTTGGTGCAGAAAGCAGCGAATGGCGAAGAATCTCATACTCGTCTCCAGCTATCCGAAGTCCGGCAATACGTGGGTTCGCGTGGTGTTCGACGCGCTCAAGCGCGGCCCCGGCCTGAATCTGTCCATCGACCAGTTGGATACCGGCCTTTATGGTTTCTGGCGTCGGCTCGCCTTCGATCAGATCGCGCCGGCCAACGCCGCGGACCTCGGCCAGGATGAAATCGATGAGCAGTTTCCTGAGGTTTTTCGTCAGGTCGCGGCAGAAGCACCGGCTCCCGTTGTTCTAAAGGTTCATGACGGGGCATTTCGGACCCGCTCGGGCGAGTGGCTGTTTCCTCCGGAGCGCGTGGTCGCCGCCGTCCATATCGTGCGCCATCCGTTCGATGTGGCCGTATCGTATGCGCACCATCTGGGCGTTTCGGTGGAAGCGGCAGTGATGCGGATGGCCAGCGACGAAATCATTGCCGCTCCCGGCGGGAAGCTGTTGCTGCCGCTACCGGAGCGTACGGGTTCCTGGAGCGGCCATATCGGATCCTGGCTCGACCAGACCGCCTATAAAATCACTCTGGCAAGGTACGAGGACTTGCACGCCAATCCACGGGGCGAGTTTGGCCGTCTGGCAGCGGCGGCGGGATTCGCGTTGACAAGCGATAACCTGTCGTCTGCAGTTGAGTCCTCCAACTTCGAACGACTGAGAGAACAGGAGCGGCTGGCCGGCTTCCAGGAGCGGCCGCGGACCTCCTCCGCTTTTTTTCGGGTAGGCCGCCCGCGCACCTGGGAGGAATCGCTGAACCCGGATTTGCGCGATCAGATCGTGAAACAACACGGAGAGGTCATGAACAGGCTGGGATATGCTGCCGACGGATCGGTAGCGCCTTTGCCGGCGAGTGGCAGTGAAGGGCCTGCATTTGCCTGAGCTTCAGCGTGTGGCTATGAGTGCGTTGATCGGAGGCGGCGTCTTTTGCAATGCGTGACATGACAGACCTTTCGGCTACCAATCAGACGTTCGATGGGCCGATCCCCGGCATTCCAGGGGCGATGGTGCAACAGGTAAGCGGACTGGCCGAACATCTCGACGGCGGTCGCCTGATAGGGCCTCGGACCGAGGCAACCAACAACGCTCTGCTGTTCGATCTTCCGAATATCGCGCGCTATCTGGTGCGGGACGGCTCGCGGATAGAGGTCGAACCCGCGCCAGGCGCCGATCCGCGGGCCGTGTCTCTGTTTCTCAACGGGAGCGCCCGGGGTGCGCTGATCCATCAGCGGGGCGAACTCGCTCTCAATGCAGCCACGCTTATCGCGCCCAACTGGGCGTGCGTCGCACTCTGCAGCCCTTCGGGAATCGGAAAGTCGACACTGGCCGCGGAATTGACACGGCGGGGATGGCTGCTGCTGTCCGACGATATCACGCGGGTTACGTGGAACGGCTCGGCCGCCGTGGCATGGCCCGGCAACAGCGAGATCAAACTGTGGCGCGATGCGTGCGAGAGGTTTGGCTATGACTGCAGCCAGCTTGTTCGCGTGCGGGAGGGTCTTGAGAAGTACTTCCTTCCGGCAAAACCGTCTGCCACACCGGCTGCTCTCTCGCTCGTTGTGAGACTACGCATCGCGCCCAGCTCGGGCGTGCTGCACGTTCCCCCGCCGCAGGTGAAGGAGGTGCTCGCGGAGTGCACGTTCAAGCCTCGAATGCTCGAGGCGTTCGGCAGGCGACACGATCACGCGATGCTTGTGGAAAGGATCGGCGGCGTTTGTCGTGCGATCGTTCTGGATGGTGCGCGGGAGCGCCCAATCACGGAGATTGCCGATCGGCTCTCGGAGCTGCTCAGATGAGCAAATCTCTCGTTTTGATCGCGAGCTATCCCAAATCGGGCAACACCTGGACACGCATCGTTCTTGAAAGGTTGAGGAAGAGCGGGCTCAAGCATGTTTCCATCAATAACCTTGAGGGAGCCTGGACGGGTATTATGCTGCGCAGGCTGTTCGACGATTTTTCGCCCGTCAACGCGGCCGATCTTACCTGGGCGGAGACGGATTTTTTTCTCCCCGGCGCCTTTCGACAGCTTGCAGAAGAATCGCAGGACCGAATCTTTGTAAAGGTGCATGACACTCTGCGAATGACCGCGCTGGGAAGTTGGCTGTATCCGGTCGAAAGCGTCTACTCCGTCGTTTATCTCGTCCGTCATCCGTTTGATGTTGCCGTGTCCACCGCGAATCATCTTGGTACGTCGATAGAGTCGGCGGTGGAGCTTATGGCCAAAGACACCTTCCCGGTTCCGCTGCACGAGTTGCCGCCCACCCCACCGCAGTTTTTTGGGTCATGGAGCCACAATGTCCTATCGTGGCTGGACAGTCCGTTTCCCCGGGAAATAGCGCGATACGAAGATATGCATGCCGGTCCCGTGCCCGTGTTCGCGCGCCTGGCAAAGATCGCCGGACTTACGGTAAGCGAAGACGAGGTCCGACGCGCCGTTCAGACATCGCAGTTCGAGCAGCTTCAGAAGGAGGAACAAAAAAAGGGGTTCAGAGAACGGCCCGATTCCTCTCCCCAGTTTTTTCGTGCCGGCCGTCCCGGCTCCTGGAAAGGCGTCCTCAGCGAGGCGCTGCAACGCCGGCTACTTCGCGATCACGAAGCTGTTATGACACGGCTGGGTTACCTTCCAGACGGCAGCGCAGCGCCGCTCGAAATCCGGGACGGTTGTCCCGCCTAATTTTGTGGGTACCCGAACCGAGCGATCCACGGTTCAAGAGTGGGCAATACAGGAGCGAGTTGCTCACGATATCTTCGCCACTGGCCTTCACCCTCCGTATAAAGATCACGGCGCACCTGCTGCGCGCTTGGAGATCTGACGTCGCGAATCGCCGCAGCGTCCGAGAATTTGCGCAGTTCGGAGTTCCAGGGCAGTCCGAGAAATTTGCAAAGGGACTGAGTCTGGCCATCGAAATCCGCGACCATCGCCTCGTATCGGACTTCGTGGACCCGAAGCGGAAACAGCGCCCGGCTTAGCATTCCCACGCGCATGACGCCGTCATACAGATTCGCGATGCCGTCGAGGGAGAGGTATTCGAACATGACGGCGTTGATTTCGAAATGGCGGCGAAAACAACTCAGAACGACGTCGCGCGGGTCGCGCAGTGCAAACAGGATCAGCGCGTCGGGAAAGAGTTTGAAAATGAGCGGCAGCTTGATCGTGTTCAAGGGATGTTTGTCCACGAAGACCTTGTCCCGGACGGCCAGATTCTCGCCGCGCACTCGCCGCCAATACTCCTCGCGCGCATAGGCGAGCGCCGGCCCGGACAGCGATTCGAGCCGGTCGAGATCTTGGCGGTTTGTCAGCGTGCGTTCGGCAAGTTCGGCGAGGAGATCGCGTTCCTCAAGCGTCACGACATCGGGATGCCCCTTCAGGACCTGCTCCAAAAGTGTTGTGCCCGAGCGATGGAAACCCAGCAGAAATACGTGCTGCCGGGGATCGTCTGGGCTCGCGACGCGCACATCATCGGCCGGCGAGCGGTCATGCGCGGACGCTCCTTCGAGCCAGCCGGACAGGTTCTTCACCACGTCGAAGGTTGTCGGCTTGCCCTGGAATCGCGGTGCGTGAAGCGCATGGAGTTCGGCGTTGGCCGCCGCATAGGCTGCGAAAGCGTCCGCGGAACGGTTCTGCCCGTCCAGCGCGTCGCCGAGCAGTCCCCGGGCGACCGCGCGGCCTTGGCCTGCCAGTCCCGGAGCCTCGATCAGCCGATAGAGGCGCTGCTCCGCTTCCACGAATTGTCCATGCTCTATTTCGAGCAGCGACAGGGCGGCTTGTGCCGTCGTATTGTGAGGATCCGCGCCGAGTGCCCGTTCCGCATACCGTCTGGCGGCTCTTTCGTCGCCTTTCGCGACCATGATCGACGCGAGGTTTGCCAGCGCGTCCGCATTTGTCGGTTGGAGCTGCACCGCCCGCACATATGCCTGCTCCGCTTCCTTCTGCCGGCCCAGCAGAGCCAGGACGACGCCCTTGCGCTGATACGTCGGCGCGTATGCCGGCATCGCGCGAATGGCTTCGTCGAACGTCTCAAGCGCTTCCTCCAGCCGATAAAGGCGGTTCATGCAGAGGCCGATTGCATTGAGCAAGGTAACGTCCTTGGGAGCGAGCGCGCGCGCGCGCTGAAACTCCACCAGGGCATCTTCGTTTCGCCCTTGCCGTTCGAGCCAGAGCGCACGGGCGTTGAAGAGGGCAGGGTGAATCAGCCCTTGCGACAGGGCTCTGTCGGCGATGTCGGACGCGCGGCGAAACTCGTCCGCTGCGACGGCTGCGCCCACCATCCGGACGGCGTCGTCGGTGGTCCGAAAAGTCACATCATTGGTCTGAGACATGTGTTCCAATTATTGCGCGGAAGCCCTGCGCGTCCGCAAGGGCGAACATCGTCCACCTGATGCCAAAAGAAAAGCGGCGGTCCGTTAGGACCGCCGCTCGTCAGTCAGGCTGTTATGCTCAGTATTTGATCGTCACGCCCGCGAAGAACGTACGGCCGAGCGTGTCGTAAAGACCGGCGAACGTGTTGCCGTTGCCGATGGGCAAGGGCAGTTCCGACGTCCCGATGACCGGCGGGTCGATGCCGAAGACATTGTTCACGCCGCCACGCAGGTCGACGCCTTCGCGCACTGTCCAGTCGGCCGACAGGTCGAAGTAGCTGTAGGAACTGACCCGCGCGTCCCAGCAATCGCCGATACCCTGGACAACCGTGTGACTGGAGTTCGGGCAGGTGGTGTTACCCGGGCCGCCACCGACGAGAACGTCGGAGGTATCAGCATCCAGGCCAACTGCACCGATGTAGCGCCACGCCAGCGAGAAATCGACATCCCACGGCGAGGACCACGTAACACGCGTGTACTGCCTCCACTTCGGATTGGGCGTTCCGCAGATTTCGCCGTACAGGCCGGCGCAGTTGAACGCCGGGAAGCCCGGGAGCGAGGAGGTCGACAGGTCTGTGAGCCAGGTACCCTTCACGTTCAGGTCGACGGAGCCCAGATCCCTGAGACCGAAGTTCGACAGGTCTGTCGTGTAGTTGGTTTCGAAGTCGATACCTTTGGTCTGCAGGTAACCGGTGTTGGTGCCCGTTGCTGCGACAAAGCCCGTGCCGAAAATCTGCTCGGACACCGGATTGCGGTGAACCAGGTTACAGAAGAACCCATTCGGATTCGGGCCGCTGTCATAGCACTCGTCCAACGTCAGATTGGGCGAGATGTCGGAAATGAACTTGTTCACCTTGATGTTGAACCAGTCGACCGTCGCGTTGAAGCCGTCGAAGAAGCTCGGCGTGATGACCATGCCGATCGTTCGCGTCTCGGATACTTCCGGCTTCAGGTTGATGTTGCCGCCGGATTCCGCATTACACTGGGTCGCCGGACAGGTCAGAATGGGAGAGCCCGGGCTGTTGACGTGGGCACCACCGGTAGCCGCCGCGCAGTTATGCAATTCGGTGGCATTCGGACCGGCGCCGCCATTCGCGCCCGCCGAGCAGGGGTCCTGACCCGAGAAGAGACCGATCGTGTCAGGCGAGAAAAGTTCGAGCACGTTCGGTGCACGGACCGCTCGCTGGACGCTGCCGCGGATGCGGAAATCGTCGATCGGCTGCCATTCCGCGCCATACTTGTAGGTGTTGGTCGCGCCGGCGATGTTGTACGACGAATAGCGGTATCCACCGTTGAGCGTGAAGTCTTCTACCCAAGGCATTTCCTGGATGACCGGGACTTTGACTTCGGTGAAGCCTTCCGTGACGTTGAAGCCCGAATTGGGAACCGGTGTCACAGGGCCGCCTGCGCCATACAGGTCGTTGGTGATTTCCTCTTCGTCCGGCGACAGGCCCAAACGCTCCTGGCGGTATTCCGAACCCAGCGAAACCGCAATCGGGTTCTTCGCCCAGGGCGACTGACCGCCCCACTGACCCAGATCGCCCGTGATCGAACCGCTGACGATCTGTTCTTCGGTGAAGCCCTGCTGCAACCCGCTGACGCCCGAATACGCGAGCTGCGCCTTGTTGATGGCGCCAAAGCCCGCAAAGAGGTTCAGCGGTACGCAGCCCGGACCCGTCGGCGGATTGGTTTCCGCACCATAGCACTGGTATTCGCCCGTGCCGGAATTGTAGCTCGTCGGATCGACTTCCAGCGCTTCCTGAACGCGGGACTTCGAAAGCTGGTTGGCGACGTCCTGATTGGCGCTGGTATAGCCTTCCTGCGCGTACACATCGTACGACCAGCCGTTACCGAGATCGCCCTTCGCCCCGATCTGCATGCGGAACGATTCGTGCGTAAAGTTGTACTGACGATTGCCGCCCTCGATGTCGCGACGACCGATTTCCAACAGTGCCTGACCTGGCGTGAGGTTGGATTGACCACCCCAGTAGGTGAAGGTCGGGTTCGGACCATTCGGCGTGGCAATCGTGACCTGCGCGTCGCCCGCGATCGAACCACAAAGGGTCTTGTTTTCTGCGGCCGTCATCAACGGGTTGCTACAGTTGATTTCCTGGGCAAAGCCGCTGACCGTGCCGCTGCCGAGGAACACGGCGGACGGCGCGAGCTGTCCCTGCGTCTGGTCGTCCGCGAACATGAAGTTCGCGTAGAGGTTCAGTTCTTTGTTCTCGTCATAATGAGCAAAGAAACCGCCCGTATAGCGGGTGTCCGGACGCTGGATGTAGTTCAGACCGCCGTAGTTGAACAATTGTCCCGGACCACCGGTAAACGGCACGAAGTGGGCGCCGGCTCCCTTGCCGGTTTCGAAGTAGGTGTATGTCGCGAGGTGGTTGACGTAGTTGTCGAGCGAGACCCACGCGTTGTAGTTCGCCGAACCGGCGCATGTCAGCTGCGAGTCATGCGGGCCAGTCACGCCCATCGTACAAGCGGAATAATCGCGCGAATTTTCCCACACGGCAGCCACGCTGCGGTAGCTGAGATAACCCGTGATATTGCCCTTGCCGTTCTCGGTATTGCTGCCGATGAGGAAGGTTGTGTCTTCTGTCTGACCGTTCCAGACGCCTTCTTTGGACTGGTCGAAGCCAAAATTGCCGGCCTGTTCCGAGATCAGGTTGCGATAGCCGGATTGATTGTTGTCGGCTTCGCCGACCGTGTAGGTGCCGTCGACTTCCACGCCTTCAAAATCGTGGCGCATGACGAAGTTCACGACGCCGCCCAAGGCATCCGAACCGTACACGGCCGACGCGCCGCCGGTCAGGACGTCAACGTGGTCAACCAAAGCAGCGGGGATGTCGTTCAAGTCTGCGACCGGGTCTTGCGGGTCACCCGGCATCAGGCGGGTTCCGTCCACAAGGACGAGGGTGCGCTTGGCGCCCAGGCCGCGGAGGTCGACGTTGGCCGTGCCGCTCGCGCCGTTGGACACGCCTGCGTTCTGGTCGACGAAGACCGATGGCAGGTTGTTGACGAGGGTTGTGACGTCCGTCGTACCTTCGAACTTCAGTTCCTGCTGATTAACCGCCGTGACCGGGCTCGTGCTGTAGAGGCCGGTCTGCGGAATACGCGAACCGGTGACAACCACCGTCTCCGTGGTTCCGCCGCTCTGCTGCGCAAGCGCTGGCATCGACATGGATGCCAATGCGGCCGACGCTGCACCTAGAAGAAGTCCTGAACGGAGGCCACGGCCTCCGACGACACCATACGACATGCTTGATCCCCTCAAAGCTCTGGCACAGACCCGTACGCCCGCTTGCGCACGTCCTGCGACTGCATCGGCAGACGCTAGGTATGCTGATAGGGGCCAATCCATCGAAGTTGCATAGAACCAAATGGATCGCTCGAAGGTGTTGCAAAAAAGACTTGGTTTTGGTGTAGGCGGCGCAGGTATTGCGCATCAGGGTTTTTCGAATTGCATGATCGATCGGTGACCCGGGCTGCGGATTTTCGGCAGTCACTCTGGTTTGTGCGGCGCGGCCTCATGTTGTTCGTGGAGAATTGCAGCGATTCGGCGCACGGCGGATTCGATCAGACGCTCAGGAATCCCGCCAAATCCAACCGCCACTCCATTGCCTGTCTGTCGTCTCAAGTAAAAGCGGGATGTCGGCTCTACGGCTAAGCCCTGCTTCGCAGCCGCCGAGCAAAAATTTTCGGCGTTCAGACCAGCCGGTAGTTCCAAATTCAGGTGAAAACCGCCGTGAGGTTCGCTCACATGAGCTTCTGGCAAGAGCGCGCGGCATGTCTCCGCCATCAATTTCATGCGCTGTGCATAGCCGGCGCGTATCTTTTTGACGTGCATCGCATATTGGTTGCTTTCCATGAGCCCCGCAATCGCGGCCAAAACAAAGGTTTCCGGTACGCATCCGACGCGGTGCGCCATCCGCAGAAAGGGATCGACGAGATTGGTCGGGACAACAAGAAAACCTGCCCGGATATGGGGACCTAAAGTATTCTCGAGACTTCCGTAGTACAATACTCGGAAATCTCTATCAATTCCTTGAATTGCACCTATTCTATTCCCCGTATATAAGAGTTCTGCAAATCCATCGGATTCGAATATTGCTGCTCCCGAAGACTTGGCGGCGTTCAGGATTGCCAGCCGCCTCGCCGCCGACATTTGCACTCCGGACGGGAAGTTGAGGGACGGCGAGACGTAGACGAGTTTGGGAGGCGGACCTTTTGCGGCCGCGGGATTACCTCCATCGCTGTCACACGGCATCGGGAACAAGCGCGCGCCAGCGGCACGCAAAGACGCCCGAATCTCGACGGGAGCGGGATCCTCGACCAGGACGGCGTGTCCGGGATCCAGCAACAGTCGGGCGGCCAAATCGATTGCAGCCGCTCCCCCATTGATCGGGATAATCTGCCCTGGCTCACAATTGACGCCTCGGGCCTGCCTGAAATGGGCTGCGATCGCTTCCTGAAAACGCCGCCAAGCGTTTCGCGAGTCGTTTTCACCATGCTGACCTCGGCCAAAGGCATCCATCAGGAGCCGCGACAGAGGTGCCCGAGGGTAGAGCGCCGGATCCGGCGCGCTCAAGCTCAGGCCTCTGTCCGTGTCCGTTATTGGAGGTTCGAGCGCCTGCCGGCCATGAAAACCCAGCTCAAGGTGAGGGTCTGACTGCTCGTCGTCCGATTCGGCGCCCGAACTGACAGCGTCTTGGCTGGCGGCCGCCAAAGCGGCTGATTGAGGCGGGGATGCAACGCGCGTTCCCCGTCGAAACTTGGAGTGCAGATAGCCTTCCGCGATCAGGCGCGAATAGGCCGCCACGACGGTATTTCGTCCGACGCTGAGAGCCTGTGCGAGCTCGCGGCTCGTCGGCAGGAGAGTTCCCACCGGCAAGTCGCCCGTGATGATGGCATTTCTGAGCGTCCGGCAAATCTGTTCGTTGATTGGCACCGGTGAGTCGGCCGCGATCCGCATCTCCGCGACAGCGAGCGGCAATGCCAACCGCCAGCCGTCAGCGTCGGCTCGTGGGGCTTTATTGCCCCCTGACGTCGTAGTCTTCATGGCTTGCATGTACGGATTCGGGCCATCCAATCGACTGGGTCAGTTGTTGTAGGGACAAACTATCTCGAGCGCATGGGTCTAATAGGAAGAAACAACTCAGCTTGCCGGCTGTGTTGCTCTTGGGCAACAGGAGCCCTGGGACGCCGCGTTGGCGGCTTGAGCGGATCTGTGTCGGCCGAGGTCCACTGGTTACAAGAGTGAATTGGACGCCGATGCCGTCCCGGCGCAAAATGTCAGCCGATACAAATCGCGAGGAGCCCGTGTCCATTCCCAAAAATAACGAATTCGAAATCAGAGGAATCAATCACGTCGCACTCGTCTGCCGGGACATGGCGCGAACGGTCGATTTCTACACCAATACCCTCGGAATGCCGCTGATAAAGACGATCGATTTGCCTCATGGCATGGGACAGCATTTCTTTTTCGATATCGGAAATGGCGACGCCTTGGCTTTTTTCTGGTTCCCGAACGCTCCGCCTGCAGCACCGGGCATTGCCGCGGCAGGGAACCTGCCGACGTCCGGCAAGACGATCGTCTCGGCGCACGGGTCGATGAACCATCTGGCGTTCAATGTGCCGGCCGAGAAGATCGAAGAGTATTACGAGCGTCTGGTCGCCAAAGGTCTGAAGCCCGGCGTGATCATGAACCACGACGAGTCCGAGCAGCAGGTCAGTTTAAAGGTGACGCCAACCACGTTCGTCCGCTCGATCTACTTTTTTGATCCCGATGGCGTTTGTCTTGAGTTCGCGGCCTGGACCCGCGACCTCGACCCGAAGCGGGACGCGGTGCACGCGCCGGTCGACGCCGAAGGACACAAACGGGCGCGCGAACCCGCCGAGTAGCCCGCAAACGCGCCGGTAACCGGGATGCGGCACTGTGGGCGGCCGCATTGGAACCGCCGGTTGAATGGTTAGTGGCTCGCAATTGTTGCGTCTGTCGGCGCGGTGGACGCCTTTCCGTGCCGTTCGGCCGTTCGGCCGGCCCGTCGTGTTAACCTTTCATGGCGTCAGCAGGCACATCGAGGACCACCGCATTGGAGTGAGCCAGCACACCGTCGATGAGTTCGCCACTTTGGCGCGGTCGCTGAAGGAATTCTTCGACGTCCTGCCGCTCGCCGCGCTCGATGAAGTGGCAAACCAGCCCGAGCGTTTTCGCCGCGCCGTTTTCCTTACGTCCGACGACGGCTACCTCAACACACTCACGAACGCGGCCGACATTCTCGACGATCTTCGTCTGCCCTGGAGCCTGTTTGTCAGCACCCATCACATTGAGTCGGGAGAACCCAATCCACTGTTCCTGGCACGCCTGTTCGCGTTCTTCGCTCCGGCCGGGTCTTACGACATTCCACATTTTCCCGATCGGCTCGAATTGGGCGGCGACCGGCAATCGTCGGCTTCTGCGATCGTGCGCGCACTCAAGAAACTTCCGGTGGCCGAGGCGAAGGGTTCACTTGCCGCAATGGGCGCTGTCTTCGATGAATCTCAATGGAGCGAATTGATTGCGCGGTTTCCATCCGAGCGATTTCTGAGCTGGCCGGACGTCGCTGCGCTCGCGGCGAGGGGGGGCGAAATCGGCGCCCATGCACACTGGCACTGGCCGATGAACGCGCATCAGACGACGACCTATGCCGACGAGCAAGCGCGCATCTCTCGTGGCATGGTTAAGACTCACGTCGGCCGATGCGATCATTTCGCCTATCCATTCGGGAACGTCGGCGATATCTCGACCGAGGCGTGGCGCGCTGTGCGCGCAGCAGGCTTCATCCGCGCATTCACGACCATGTCGGCGACGGTAGACGCCGGGACAAACGCCTGGCTTCTGCCCCGCTACACGCTGATGCCCGAAGAACGACACTTGCGTTCTCTCTTGCCGTTGCTCAGGGCGGGTAACCGAAGGTTGACCAAATGGCAGCAGCGTTTATCCGACTGATTAATCTGTCTGCGTCGGTCCCGAAGCGGGACGCGTTGGAACGCTGCCACGCCCGACACCGGGATTGAAACTGCATTTGCGTTTCACAAAGGAACAGCCGCCACCCGCTTCAATGGAACGGGTAATGCAACACGGGTTCCAAACTGAGGTTGGGCCCGGAGTTGAGCGTTCACGAACATTTCGCCAAGGAAGCGGCACGCTCGCCAATCCGTCCGGCGATCTCGGCCAGTCCGCCGACGGCATTTCAGCTGCTCGAGTTTCCACCCGCCAGACATCACGCCTTCGATGCCCCGGCCGTGGCGGTATCGCCGTCGCGGGTTCATCAACGCGCGAAGCGGTTTGCCGATGTCTGCCTGGCGGCGATTCTTCTCGTCCTTTTCGCGCCGCTGCTCGTCTTCATCGCGGTCGTCATCAGACTCGATAGTGCCGGCCCCTGCCTGTTCTACCAGCAGAGACTGGGCCTCGGCGGCAAGGCCTTCCGCATTCTCAAATTCCGCACGATGCATGTGCAGGAGGATGGAGAGTCCGTTCGGCAGGTTGTTCCCAACGATCAGCGCGTTACACAGGCCGGCCGGTTTCTGCGAGCATCGAGTTTCGACGAATTGCCGCAGCTCATCAATGTGTTGAAGGGCGAGATGTCGCTCGTCGGCCCAAGACCGCACGCAGCAGCCCATGACAGGCTCTACGGCTCCCTGATCGAAGACTATGCGCTTCGCCAGCGGGTCAAGCCCGGCATGACGGGTTGGGCCCAGATCAACGGCTTGCGTGGTGCCACGCCGACGCTCGAATCGATGCGCCGCCGTGTCGAACACGACATTTGGTACGCGGCGCACGCGTCATTTTTTCTCGACTTGATTATCCTGTTGCGGACTCCTTTGGAGCTTGTGCGCAGAAGGAATGCGTACTGATGCGCGCGTCAGGTTCGGTGGTGGATGGGTTACCCGACACCGCGGCCGGCGATCGGAGGGCTTCCGAGCGAAGCATTCCGCGGGTGACAGTAGGCGGCCTGAAGATCGCCTGTCTTTCTCGCGACGAACTGGTGCGCTTGATGGTGACGCAGTGTTTCGAGAGACGGCACGGTCTGACGAGCAGACCCAGATTGGTGTTCGCCGCCAATGGTCATGTGATGTCAATGGCGGCCGTGAGCGCTGAATTCCGGCGATATCACGAGATTGCCGATCTTATTCACGCCGACGGCCAACCGGCCGTATTCGCATCCCGATGGACGCGCTCGCCGATTCCGCAGAGATCGGCCACCACAGATTATTTTCACGACGCAGCGACGGCCGCCCGTGAGCACGGATTGCGCGTCTTCATGCTGGGCGGCCGCGATGATGTGAATGCGCGCTGTGTCGACATCATGCTCAGGCGTTATCCGGGGCTCATCATCGTTGGCCGCCACCATGGATATTTTGGCAGAGACGAAGAAGCAGCTGTTTGTGCGCTGATAAACGCATCTGATCCAGACATTGTCTGGGTTGGTCTCGGCGTTCCAAAGGAGCAGGCGTTTTGCGTGAGAAACCGAGATCGCCTGAGCGCCGGGTGGCTGATTACCGCGGGCGGATGCTACAACTACGTTACCGGCGACTACGCGCGCGCGCCCGGTTGGATGCAGCGCCTTGGTCTGGAATGGTTGCACCGTCTCTGGCGTGAGCCACGGCGGCTCTTTCTGCGCTACGCGTTGACGAATCCGCACGCTGTTTATCTCATGCTCACACGGACCGCGGCCAATGAAACGCGGATATCCTGGGCCGCACCGAAAGAACCCCGGATTCAACACGGTCTCGGTTGATGCGCTCCGCAGCGGTTCGGATCCTGCCAGATCAAGTCGTTGAAGCGAGCCGCTCGCGCAGCCGCATCGCCGGTGTGGCGTTGCGTTACGGGCTGTCGTCGTTCGGACCATTGTCGATATCCGCGGCCCATTTTCTGGCATCGGTCACCTTTCTTCGTGCTCTTCCGCGCGGTGAGTTCGGACTGCTTTCGTTTCTCCTCGTGATCGTTCCGTTCGGACTCAGCATTTCAGGCGCTCTCGTCGGCGCATCGGTGTCGCGCATCGCGACGATGACCGGTGAAACGCTCGAGGAGCACCTGGCGACGCACCTCAAGGTGAGTCTGCTGTATTCGGCGCTGGCGGGGACGACGGTTGCAGGTCTCATACGCCTGAATCACGGTAACGACGTCGTGTCCGCATCGCTGGGTCTATATGCGGGTCTGATGGCTTTGCGCTGGTTCGGGCGCAACGTCTGCTATGCGCTTGGTTCGCAGGTGCGCGTGGCGCTTTCGGACCTTGCCTATTCGGTGACACTGACGGCAGGGGTTTTCGTCCTCCTTCTGCTTCATCGCCTCGATCTCGACCACGCCTGCATGGCCTTCTTCGTTGCCGCTGTATTTGGCCTCGGCGCGCTGGGCCGTGATCTCGTCCGCAAGCTCGTCCTCCCGCCTGCTTTCGGATCCTTTTCGGCATTCGCCTGTATCTGGCGCGATCTCGCAAGGTGGTCGGTCTTGGGCGTTTTCCTCACCGAGCTGACGGCAAACGCACACGCCTATCTTGTGACGTTCATTTTTGGGCCGTCGTCCTTCGCGCTGCTGGCGGTGGGGGCGCTCTTGATGCGGCCTGCGGTGCTCGTGCTGTCGGCCCTGCCGGACCTCGAGCGGCCCGAGATGGCCCGCCGCATCGCTGCCGGAGATCGAAAAGGGGCCTTTCGGTGCGTTAAGGAATTTCGAACCGCGGCGGGCGCAGTCTGGCTCGCCACACTCTTGCTGGCTGGCGCGATCCTGATGTGGTTTCCGGACATGATACTCAGACACGGTTACGACACCGGTCAGGTCTGTATCGTCCTGCTGATCTGGGGCGCGATCACGCTTGTCCGCGTCGCCCGAACGCCGGAATCGGTGCTTCTTCAGGCAGCCGGTGAATTTCGCAAGCTCGCCGGTGCCGGAGCATGGTCAAGCGGCGTATCGCTGATCGCTACCTTGGCTCTCGCGCTGAGCGTGGGCCCGATTGCGTCTCTTGGCGGGGTCCTCGTTGGCGAACTTGTCATGACAGGCCGCATCTTTTCGCTGTCGGGAAGATGGAGGGCGTCCCATGGCTGACGTGCTCGTGGCCATTCCTTCCTATCGACGACCGCAAGGTCTGGCGCGGCTGCTCAGTGCGCTGGAGAAGCTGGACACGAAACTTCAGGTCGAAATTCTGGTAGCCGACAACGATGCCGACGGATGCGAGGGAATTGGCCTATGCAACGACCTGCGCGCCGCAAATTATCGCTGGCCTCTTCATTCGGTCATCGCTGCAGAACGAGGCATTGCGCAGGCGCGAAACGCCTTGGTTCGTTATGCATTGAACCACTCGGATGCGCCGCTTATCGCGATGCTCGATGACGATGAATGGCCCGACCGCCACTGGATAGACGCATTCGTCGACGTTCAGAAGCAGACGCGGGCGGATGCTCTTCATGGCGCTGTACTGCGTGAGTTCGATGTCGAGCCCGGCGCGTGGGCGGCACGTTGTCAGGGTGTGGCGCCGTTGCGTCACATGTCAGGACCGGTCGAGATGATCCACGGCACGTCCAATGTCCTCTTCACGCGCGCCTGTCTTCAGCGCCTGCCGTTTCCCGTGTTCGATCCCGAATTCGCCCTGACGGGAGGTGAAGACAAGGATTTCTTCACGCGCCTCCACCGCTCGGGTGCACGATTTGCCTGGGCCGACGAGGCGATCGCTTTTGCCCACGTGCCGGAATCCCGCAGCAATCTGAGATGGGCGCTCCAGCGCGCGTATCGCGTCGGCAATTCCGACATGCGCGTCCTGCTCAAACACGAGCGAACGTCAGCTGTATTGCTCGTCGAGGGAGCAAAAATTGCGGGCGCCATCATGGTGTCGCCGGCGCAGATTGTGATTCACGCGCTGGCGCCGGCATCGCGGACGGCCGCATTGTGCAGACTCTGGCGCGCAGCCGGCAAAATCGCTGCTATCTGCGGCGAACATTACAATGAATATGCGACTGTCCATGGCGGGTGAGACGCTGACATATTCCGGCTCGGCCGCCCGGGCGCTTTCGGGAAACCGGATTGCAGAGACGGGTTATCTCGGCTTCCTGCTTCTCATATTCGTCGGGCTGATACCATTTGCAGTTCGCGACCCGGTCGTGCTTGCGGCAGGTGAAAGCGGATTCTCGGCTTCTGGCGATACGGTGCGCCAGATTGCGTTCCTGGCGGCGTTCCTGTGGATTGCGCTCGCTGCCTGGCGCAAATGCGGAGGCGACGTGCTGCGCAGTGTTCCGCTTCTGCTCGCCGTATTGATCGTCTGGTGTCTGGTGAGCGCGTCGTGGGCGTCGGAACCAGATGTCAGCATTCGCCGGGCAGTCCTTGCGTCGGTGATCGTACTTTCCGCCATGTTGAGCGTGCAGGCTGTCGGATCCGAGAGGGCCTTGCAGCTGTTGCGTTATGTGTTGGCGGCCGTTCTCGTTGTGAACTGGCTCTCGATCTTCATTGTGCCGCAGGCAGTTCATCTGCCGGGAGAAACCGATCCCGGACTTGTCGGCGATTGGCGCGGTCTGTACTTCCACAAGAATATAGCAGGCTCGGTCACGGCCATCAGCGCGATCCTGTTCTTCTTTGAGATGCTCAAAACGCGACGGCTTGTCGATGTCGTGCTGTTCCTGGCGGCAGTCGTGTTCACGGCGATGACGCAGTCGAAATCGTCCATCGGGTTGCTGCCCGCAGCGCTGGCTGCAGGACTGATCTATCGATACGCCTGGGTCCGCGGAATCGACCGCACGATTGTCGCCGTGTCCGCAGCCCTTGCCATCGTCGTCTGTGCCGCTCTTGTTGTGACGGACTGGAGCGGCATCGAACGCGTACTGGAAGATCCCAACCAGTTCACGGGCCGTGCGGCGATCTGGCAGGGGGAATTGTCGTTTATCGCCGATCATCCTTTTCTGGGGGCAGGGTTCGGGACGTTCGCGGACACGGGCGCATTGTCGCCGCTTCACAATTATGTGGGGGATGTCTGGGTTCAGAATGTTTCTCACGGGCACAATGCCTATCTGCAGCTCTTCGTCACGATCGGAGGTATCGGGCTTTTGCTGAGTCTCGCGGCCTTGGTGATTGCTCCGCTCGCGGGGTTTCTGCGGGAATGCGATCCGGAGCAGATCAGGTTCCTGTCTGTCGCCCTGTCCGTGTTTGTGTTCATGGTGTTCCACAACCTGCTTGAATCCGATTTTCTGGAAGGCGACAGCCCGGCCTGGGTGGCGTTTCTTCTCATTCTGGCGATCGGGCGAAATACATCGCACCAAAGGTCGGTGCAGAGGCACGGGGTGATCTCATGATCCCGTTTTTCTCCGTGATCATACCTGTCTTCAACCGTGCTGATGCGTTGCGTGAAGCCCTGCTTTCGGTGCTCGGACAGTCCGAACAGGATTTCGAGATCATTGTTGTCGACGACGGTTCCACCGACAATCCGGCGCACGTCGTGGACGGTCTCAGAGATTCGCGGATTGCCCTATACCGGCAACAGAATCGGGGCGGCGCAGCCGCACGAAATGCCGGCATCGACAAGGCTCGCGGACAATTCATTGCGTTCCTCGATTCTGACGACCGTTTCCTGCCGCATCACCTGACGGCAATGCGGTATCTGCTGGAAAACACGACCGATGTCGCGGGATACGCCAGGATGGTGGTCGATCGGGGACAGGGGCGCACCTTCCTGAAGCCGCCGCGCGCCATCGGGGCGAACGAACACATGGCAACATATCTGCTGTGCGATCGAGGCTTTGTCCCGACGATCACGCTTGTCGTCGGCGCGGAGCAAGCGCGGCGGGTCCGTTACGACGAGCGGTTGCGGTTTGCCCAGGACACAGATTTCGCAATCCGGCTATATCTGGCCGGATGCAGGTTCACGATGGCGGACGATCCCGGAGCCGTCTGGAACGACATCGCGTGCGGCAATCGCGTGTCCTCAGGGCGCAAGGGCGCGCGTATGGTGGAATGGCTGGAAGGGATGAAGCCGCTGATACCGGCGAGGGCTTACCGCGGCGGGCGGGGTTGGATGATTGCCAAAGGGCTCGCGCCATCCCAGCCTTTTCGGGCGTTCTCTTTGTGGTTGTCCGCAACCCTGCGCGGCTGCTACCGGCCGCGTATGGCGTCGCTCATCGCGCTTCAAATCTTTTCTTCGGACGCCGCATATCGGCGCCTCGCAGATTTCGCGGTCGCGCATTTTAGAGGAGCTGTCTGGTCGCGATCGGACACTGCTTCGCCGCGAGCAGAAGTCCGTTAGCCTGATGCAGACACGGCGCCGCGTTCTGGGTGTGCTTCCGGCCGCGGCCTTGCTCGCGTCGTCGGCGAGGGCTCAACTCTCTTTACGTCCCGGTATTCTGAGCGAGGAACCGATCGGCCTGAGAAACCACGCCTCGAACCGTGGACTTGTTTACGGGTCGGCAACCAGCACGTTTCAGCTTCGTGATTTGGGGTTCGCCGGCGCCCTTGCCCGCGAGGCGGGCCTGATTGTTCCGGAATACGAAATGAAGCGGGGCGTTCTCGAACCGCAGCCGGGGCGATATGATTTTTCCGGCTGCGACAGTCTGTTGGCGTTTGCACGCGGGCATTCGATATTGATGCGCGGCCACCCCCTGGTTTGGCATAAGCGCAATCCCGATTGGCTGGAAGACGTGGTCCGTGACCGGCCCGACTCTGACGTTCTCACGGGCTACATATCCGCCGTCGTCCGGCATTTCCGCGGACATATACACTCCTGGGACGTCGTCAATGAGGCGATTGCGCCGCCTGACGGGCGCAAGGACGGTTTGCGCGAAACGATGTGGCTGAAAGCCTTTGGTCCGTCCTACATCGACGACGCTTTTCATGCTGCGCGCGAGGCCGATCCGTCGGCCGTGCTCGTCTACAACGATTGGGGTTGCGAAGCGGGGGCGCCGGACAATGACAGGTTCCGTGCGGCGACGCTTGATTTTCTCAATCGGGCTTTGGAGCGGGGTGTGCCGATCGACGCGCTCGGATTGCAGGGCCATCTCGCAGCGTTCGGAATCGCTGTCGATCAGCCCAAGCTCGCGCGGTTCCTGGGAGACGTGAAATCCCTGGGTCTTCGTGTTCTGGTCACGGAATTGGATGTCGATGATTCAAACGGACCCACGGACGGTGCCGTTCGCGACAACGCGGTCGCGGACGCCACGCGCCGCTTTCTCGATGTCGTTCTCGCCAACAGCGTAACATCCGCCGTGCTCACATGGGGATTGTCGGATCGCTTTCTCGATCCGCCGTCCTGGCATCAGCGTCTTGCCGGCTATTCGCCGCGGATGTTGCCGCTCGACTCGAACCTTGACCGCACGCCGATGTGGCACGCCATCGCCCGAAGTTTCGCCGGCGCCTGATCGAGATGCAAGTCAGGCTGCCTGGCGCGTGCCCGTGGCCTGCACACGACGTTCAAGAAACGCGGCGACATGAGGTGCGGCGAATTCGGCGCCATACATGAACCGCATCAGGGGTCCGAAGCTGTCGATGGCGGCGGGGCCGATCACAAACAGGCCCGGCACACGCGTTTCGAACTTGTCCGACAGCGGCGCCGTCGACTGCTTCGGGGCGATGCGGTCGCACAATTCGTGCGACAGAAAGGGCAGTTTGCGCATATCCGGTTTGTACCCTGTTGCCGCGATCACGTGATCACAGGCGACGGTTTCGCCCCCCCCATTACGATCCTGCAAGCTGAGCTCGACGCGGCCGTTCGATGTCCGTGCGCCGGCAACCACGCGTCCCAAAAGAGTGGGAATCCTGCCTTCGATCTTTTCGCGCATGAACCAGCCGGCCGCCGGATGCATGTGGCTCTGGATTGCCCGTTTGCGAAGAATATCCGGCAGTTTGTGGAAGAGCACCGGCGCGGTCGCGCAGAAATAGGAACTCCAACCGCGACCGATTCCCGAAGCGGGACGCTGAATGCGGTAGAGAAGGGATTCAGCATCCGGATCCGGTACGGAATTGTATTCGATCGCATCGGCGCGCGCGACGATGCGGACCGACGCGCCGACGTCGTGCAGCAAAGAAGCCGTGTCGGTCGCCGAAGACCCGGCGCCCAGAACGATCACCTCGCGGCCGTTGAACGCGTCGCCGTCGCGATGATCATAGGTGTGCGAAACCAAATCCTTGGGCAGGCGAGCGAGTGCCTCCGGGATATTCTTGAACCAGCTGATGCCCACAGCGAGCACGACATTACTTGCCGAGAGGCTGCGTCCGTCTTCTAGAACGATGTCGAATCCGTCTGCTCCCTGCTTGAGCTCCGAGACATTGACCTCCTCGAGCTGGTGGACATAGCGCTTGCGAAACCAGTTCGCGTACCCGAGAAATGTGTCGAGCGCGATCGGCAGACCTTGCGCCGCATACGGAATGGTGCGCGCCGCGCAGTAGGCCTTCAGCGTGGAATCCGGCGAAGGCGCTGACAGATTGGACGCGAAGCCGTCGGACTTCAGGTACATGTCCTTCGGCATGTGCTCGCTCCAGGTGGTGAGCGGCTTGCCGAAGATGCGGCATTGGATGCCTTTGGAATTGAGCTGCGCTGCCAGCGACAGTCCGTAGGGACCAGCGCCGATGATCGCGACGTCGCAGCTCGGCTTGAGGTTCAAGTTGGGGCGCAGGGTGACGGGGCTGTTCATTTTTGGGGCTCGGGCGGGTTTCGCATCGCAATTTCTCCAATTTCCGTGCCAGGAACGGTTCGTGCATCTGTCCCGTCGTGCGACGGAGCAGCTGGATCATGTCAAGCAAGGTTCTTCTCACGACGACGGTCGGATGGTCATCGGTGGCCAGGCTCGCCCATGGGTTTGCTGCCGCGTCGTGTCAGGTCGATGCCCATGCACCATTGGGCGCTCTGGTATTTGCCAGCCGATATGTGTCCGGCCGGTACACTTACCGGGCGCTGTCCCCGGTCGACTCGCTTCGGCATGCCATTGAGCGGTCCACTCCGGATATGCTTGTCGCCTGCGACGACCGGGCCGTCGGGCACATTCTCAGACTCTACAGCGAAGTCAGCGGCGATGCCCCGGACGTCGCGCAGCTGATCGAGCGTTCGCTCGGCGAACCGTCGCGCTATCCCCGAATGATTTCGCGCGCCGGGTTCATGGCCTGCGCAAAGTCGTTGGGCATCCGCGTTCCGGTAACGCGGGAGCTGTCGAGCGCCCATGACCTCGACGCCTTCATGCGGGATTTCGGCCTTCCAATTGTATTAAAGGCGGACGGAAGCTGGGGTGGCGATGGCGTCGTCGTCGCCCGCAGCCCGGCCGAGGCCCTTGCGGCGTGGCACAAACTGGGACGGGCGCCCTCCCGGTTGCGCTCGCTGGCGCGCGCCGCTCGGCGCAGGGACGCCCATCATCTCATCGCTGCGGTTTCACCGAAACCATCCGTCGTCAGCGCCCAGCAATTCGTCCCCGGGCGTCCGGCTGCCAGCGCGTTTGCATGCTGGAAGGGCGAAATTGTCGCCGCGATCTACTACGACGTACTGGTTGCCCAAGGCGAGATTGGACCGCCCAACGTGATCAGGAGAATTGACTGCCCGCAGATGGAGGCGGCCAGCCGCAAAATTGCCCGCCACCACGGCCTCAGTGGGATTCACGGCATGGACTTCCTGCGCGATCCGTCCGGCGACGTGCACCTGATCGAGATCAACCCCCGCGTCACCCAGGGCAGCACCCTGGCATTTGGCCCGGGTCGCGATTTGCCTGCTGCGTTGGCGGCAAATCTTGGCCCGCAGGCCGGTATGCGTACCGCCATCGTCGGCGACACCGTTGCGATCTTTCCGCGCGAGTGGCAACGCGATCCGGCAAGCCCCTGGCTTCGCGCTGCCCACCACGACGTGCCCTGGGACGATCCTGCCGTTCTGCTGGCTTCGCTGCGAGGAGTAGCGCTGCCGCAGCAAATGCAGTCCCCGCCGGGCGGCTCCATCGCTGCGCGAGCGGATCGGGAAAGTCGCGCTGTGCCAGTTCGGGACACCGGATTAACCCTTCCGCAGCGCCTCAAGGCGTAAACCAATTGTTGGATTCACAGCCGGCGCGGCCGCACATAAAGCCGCGGAGGGCAAGAGCGTGTCTATGGCGCCCGCAAGGACGGTTGACGCCGCCGGTGCCACCGGCGGGCGCAGCGATGCGTCCGGTAGGTTCGAGATGCCCGCGCTGATCGCGCTGGCGAGAAAACGAGCAGCGTTAGTTCGAGCGGTCGCCTTGTGCATAGTCGGGCTGACGCTCCTCATTCTGCTTGTGCTTCCCACACTTTATACGGCGTCCGCCGTCGTCATGCTGGATCCCCGAAAGAACACCGTCGTGGGCTTGTCTGCGGTCTTGTCGGAGCAGCCGACGGATCCCGCATCAGTCCAAAACCAGATTCAGATTTTGACGTCGCGCGATCTTGCCGGCGAGGTGATCCAGCGTCTTGATCTGACGAGTGATCCCGAGTTCAACATCGCGCTGGCACCGTCTTCTCTCGAGATGTCGCAATGGCTGGGCGGCCAGAGCGCAGAGAGCCAATACACGTCCATCATCGATGGGTTCCTCAAACATCTTTCTGTCGACGCCCTGGGCCTTTCGACCGCGATATCGGTGAAATTCACATCGCGCGATCCAGCCAAGGCGGCGAGAATCGCCAATGCAGTGGTCGATGCGTACATCCAGTCTCAAGTTCAAGTGAATGCGGAGGCCGGTCACAGGACGACGGCCTGGCTTGTACAGCGTATCCGCGAGCTCGCGAGTCAGGTGCAGATCGCGGAGGCCAATGTCGAGCGCTATAAGGCAGAGAATGCGATCAATGATACCGCCGACGGTACAGGTTCGGTCGTCGAACAGCAGATGGCGGCGATCAGCACACAACTCGTGCAGGCGCGCGCCGATCTTGCCGCCAAGCAGGCCAACTATGACCGCATCACAACGCTTCTGAAATCCGGTGACGCCTCCGACATCTCGCAGGTCGTGTCCTCACCTCTGATCATTCAGCTTCGGACCCAGCAAAGCGATGCAATCCGCGACGAAGCGCAACTGGCCTCGCGATACGGCCTGAAACATCCAAAAAGAGTCGCCGCAGAGTCACAGCTGCACGATCTTCAGATCAAGATCGACCAGGAGGTCAGCCGCATCGCCGGCTCCGTCGCTAATGATGTCGCGGTCGCGAAGGCGCAGGTCGGGTCGCTGCAGACCAGCCTCGCCGCAGCCGAAGCGCAGGACAACGACCAAAATCTTGCGCGGGTGCAGCTCAAGGCGCTGGAGTCGGACGCTGCGTCGACCCGAACCATGTACGAATCATTCGTGAGCAGATTGAGAGAGACGCAAGGCCAGGATGCCGTGCAGGTGTCTGATGCACGCATCATCTCGCATGCATCAGTGCCTACGTCGCCGAGCTTCCCCAAGCGGTCGATCATCTTCGCTGCCTCAATCCCGGTGGGCATCCTTCTCGGACTGCTGTCCGCCCTCGCGGCCGAGCGAATTCAGCCGTCGCAGGTCCGATCGGGTGCCGTTCCGCAGTTTCGCGTTCCAGTTCTTGCCGAAGCGCGTCGGGGAGCCGCGCCTCGCGCGGCTGACGATCCTGCCTCTGATTTGGCGAAGGCCATGCGGGCGTTGGCAGGAGAGATTTCGCATGGTCCGCGCGCCATAGCGCTGACGTCGCTCGACCCCCGCGACGGACAAAGCAATGTTGCCGTGGGCCTCTCGCGCGCGTTCTCGCAAGCGGGGAGGCGGGTGGTACTCATCGACGCGCACCCACCCTTGACGTTTTGGACGCTCGGGCTTTCGCCGCCGGCTGTGGGAGCCGCTGAAGTGTTGGATGGCCGTCTGCCGCTTGCCCGGGTTCTCACGCGGGATCTCCGTTCCAACGTACTTCTCCTCTCCGCTTCGGCAGGCCGGGCGTGGCAGTCGCCACGCATGCAGCAACTGATCGGCAGTTTGTTGCGTTCGGCAGACGTTGTCGTGATAGACGCGCCCCCAATCGGATCGCCTGAACTGGGTCACATCGCCTCGTTTGTCCAGGGAATGATCGCGGTCAGCAGCAAGTCCGCGAACGAGACAGCGGCGCTCAACGATGTTCTGGCCAGATGGCGCCGCGGTCCGGCGGGCATCATTCTCACAGTCTGATCGGCCTCTCACGCACTCGTGAACCCGGGATCCGATCCAGACAACCCCCGGGCTGCAATTTTCCTCGTCACCCCGTAACATCCCGCGCATCCGGGCCGAACTCTCCTGCGTAAACTTCATGCCCCCGGGGCCGCTACCCATACGAGGTCAGACATGATTCCGGAAAACATGCGTTCTTCATCCCGCCGGGACGTGCTGCGGGCCGCGCTGTCCGGAAGTGTACTGGGAATCGCGCTGCTTGGGACCGGCCTGTCTGCGCCTGCCGCGGCTGCTGCGGTTACCGTTGAATCGTTTTCCGCAGCGGGCCGAAGCCTGGGACGGCAAAAGCTCCCCAAGGTTGTTCGCAGCGAAGACGCGTGGCGGCGCTTGTTGTCGCCCGAATCTTTTTCGGTTACGCGGCGTGCGGACACCGAAGCGCCGTTCACGGGGATCTACTGGAACCAGCATGGCGACGGACTATACCGTTGTATCTGTTGTGGGACGGCGTTGTTCGACTCTCGTACCAAATTCGAATCCGGGACCGGCTGGCCGAGCTTCTATCAGCCGATCTCGCGCGACAATGTCGTGGAATCGAGCGATGGGAGCTTCATGATGACGCGCACCGCCGTATCGTGCGTACTCTGCGATGCGCACCTTGGGCATGTTTTCGACGACGGCCCGAAGCCCACCGGATTGCGCTACTGCATGAACTCCGCATCGCTGAAGTTCATTCCGCGAGCCGCTGCTTAGCCCTCGAATTCGATGGAGATACAGATGTCGTTTGTCCGCAATGGCGCATTGGTTCTGTGCCTTTCTCTGTCATGTGCCGTACTGTCCTGCGCGCGCGCCGACGAAGCGCCACGAATGCTTCCTCCGCCAACGCTCGATGAGCAGCGACCGGCTCCTGACACGGAAGTCGCCGTTCTCAGCGGCGGCTGTTTCTGGGGCATGCAGGGCGTATTCGAACACGTGAAAGGCGTCAGGCAGGTACTTGCGGGTTATTCCGGCGGCGCCGGCGGAACGGCAAGCTATGAAGCGGTGAGCATGGGTAATACCGGCCACGCGGAATCCGTGAAGATCACATTCGATCCTCGCGTGATCTCCTACGGTGAACTTCTCCGCGTATTCTTTTCTGTCGCACACGATCCGACCGAACTGAACCGACAGGGGCCCGATAGCGGCACGAATTATCGTTCCGACATTTTTTACGCGAGTGCCGAGCAGGCTCAAATCGCCCGTGCGTACATTGCTCAACTGGACAACGCGCATGCATTCTCGAGTCCTATCGTCACGCGCGTCGACAGGCTGTCGGGCTTTTATCCGGCGGAGAGCTACCATCAGGATTATCTGGTCCACAATCCGGACAGCATGTATATCGTCGTCAACGATCTGCCCAAGATCGGCAACCTCAAGCGGATTTATCCGGCGCTTTATCGCGATGCACCGGTCATGGTATCCACACACACGCCTGCGTAAAACTCGGCCAATTCGTCGATTCGATCATCGGGTTGGAGGGCGTAGTGCTCTTGAATCCGGTACGCATGTGCCCACATCATGGCCCATCAATTTGGGGAAGAACGCTCCCGGCTGAAACTGTTCAAGAGGGGAAAATTGCAGCACGTTCCCAATCCCGTAGGAACTTTCTGGACGACGGTGCGATATCTCAGAGTTCTCCATCCGCTAGAGACTCCCTGCATTTCGACGAGAGAAAGACATGGCTGTTCCCCTCGCACGTCATCGGTCGAGCACGATTTCGGAGTCGGCGCGTTGTGACGATCTCGTCGAAAGATTTGTCGGGGTTCGAAATGAAACCGAGCGCCTCGCGGCGCCCCTTTCTGCCGAAGACCAGAATCTCCAATCCATGGCCGATGCCAGTCCAACGAAGTGGCATCGTGCGCATACGACGTGGTTTTACGAGAGCTTTGTCCTGCCTCGCGCCGGCGGGTACAAACCCTTCGACGAGCACTTCGCCTATCTCTTCAACTCATATTACGACGGCGTCGGACCGCGCCACGCGCGCGCAAGGCGGGGGATGTTGAGCCGGCCGAATGTCCAGGATGTCCGCGATTACCGGGACTACGTGGACTCACAGATGCTTGTGCTGCTCGAGCAGCGTGGCAATGAGACCGAGATTGCCTCGCTCACGGAACTGGGCCTGCAGCATGAGCAGCAGCACCAGGAGCTCATGCTCACGGACATTCTGCACGCCTTTGCGCAGAATCCCATGCATCCCGGATACGCGCCATACCGGGCGGTGACCGAAGCTTCGTCGAAGAGCCCGCAATTCGCGGTCATCGAGGGCGGCATTGTCGAGATCGGTCATGCCGGATTCGCCTTCGCGTTCGACAACGAAACCCCGCGGCACGATGTTCTGCTTGGGCCGTTTGGTCTGTCCGACCGCCTGGTGACGAATGCCGAATGGCTGGAGTTCATCGATGCTGGGGGATACGAGACCCCCTCGCATTGGTTGGCCGATGGTTGGGCGTGCGCGCGTGCGGAAAACTGGAACTCTCCGCTGTACTGGGTGATGCACGAAGGCGCATGGCACGCGATGACGCTGTCGGGACTGCGGTCCATCGATCCGCAAGCGCCGGTAACCCATGTCAGCTATTACGAAGCGGATGCGTTCGCACGCTGGCGCGGTAAGAGACTCCCCTCCGAGTTTGAGTGGGAACACGCAACGGGTGTCCTGTGCAGGGGGCAGGAAGGCAATTTCCGCGACAGCGGCTATTTCCGGCCTGTGGCAGCGCAGGGAAATAGCACCCAATTGTTCGGAGACGTGTGGGAGTGGACCCAAAGCGCATATGCGCCATATCCAGGCTTTCGCGCTGCCGAGGGCCCCGTGAGCGAATACAACGGCAAGTTCATGGTCAACCAGATGGTGCTGCGCGGCGGGTCCTGCGTTACGGGTGCCGACCACGTCCGCGCAAGCTATCGCAACTTTTTCTATCCGCATCAGCGATGGCAGTTTTCGGGTCTTCGGCTCGCCGAAGACGCGCCTGCTCGAGTACGCCGCGAATCGCCCGGACTGCCGCCATTCCTCGGAGACGTTTGGTCCGGATTGTCCCGGGCACAAAAAACTCTGCCCAGCAAGTATTTCTATGACGCGGAAGGTTCGCGGCTCTTCGAGGCCATCTGCGAACTTCCGGAGTACTATCTGACGCGCAGTGAGGCCGCGTTGCTCCGTGTCGTCGCGTTCGATCTTGCTGCGGACGTCCAGGCAGGCACGACGCTCGTCGAATTCGGATGCGGAGCGTGCACCAAAACTCGCGTGCTGCTGGACCGGTTTCAGAACGTCACAACCTATATACCCATCGATATTTGCGAAGACTCACTCAAGCGCAGCGTCGAACCATTGCTTGTCATGTTTCCAAGGGTTGCGATCTTACCGCTTGCCGGCGATTTTTTGGAAACCATTCGGCTGCCGGATAGTCTGGCAGGGACTCCGCGATTGGGGTTTTTCTCAGGGTCCACAATCGGCAACTTCGAGATCGACGAAGCTGTCGGGTTTCTCCGTCGTGCGCGCGACACGCTTGGACCGGAGGGCAAGTTCCTGGTGGCAATCGACCTGGCGAAGGACGAGCACACGCTTCTTGCGGCTTATGACGATGCTCAGGGCGTCACGGAGCAGTTCAACAAGAACCTGCTGACCCGCATCAATCGTGAGCTGGGTGGCACCTTTATGCCCGGCAAATTTACACATCGCGCCGTTTGGAATGCCGCGCTGGGCCGAATCGAGATGCATCTTGTCTCGAATGAAGATCAATCGGTCTGGATCGCGGGCAAAGAGTTCCGCTTTGAGAAGTCCGAGGGCATCCACACCGAAAACTCGCATAAGTATACACTCGAAAACTTTGCCGGCATCGCGCGTTCGGCCGGCTGGACCGTCGAGCGCTCATGGTCATGTCCGCCGCCGCAATTTGCGCTCGTACTTCTGACGTGATGGAAGCCGGGGGGCTGGCGTGGTCACAATCGTGAACGCATCGAGTTCCCGCTTGCTCGACAGCAAACTCCGTGGCAGCGTTGGCGACATTCAAGTCCTTGTCTATCTGTAGGAGCCGCTCGTGCAACGCATCGGATCATCGATTGTCTTGATTGTTGGTCTGGCCGGCCTTCTTGCTGCCTGTCATCCGCGGGAGCGGTCCGAGCAGGCTGGGCAATCTGCGCAGACCGACGAAGGGCACAAGCATGGCGGTAAGGGACTGCGTAAGGTCTGTGCCGACGACATCGCGAAATTCTGCCAGAATGAGGACAAGAAGCGCCGCTGCCTGCGCGAAAACTTGGACAAGCTGAGTCCGGATTGCAAAGCCGCAGTCGAAGCCGGACACGGCCACAAACGCGACAAAGGCGATTCGGGCGATAACAACGATTGACGACCGACGATAGTCCGATGGCTCGCCTCGCGTCCTGAAGCGAGCCTGCCGGTGCGGGGGATCCTGTCGCCGGGTTGGGCCGCCTCAGCGACGGCCGCGCTACTGGAACTGTGCAGCGGCCGCGCCGGGTTGCGGCCACGCCGGCTTCGCGCGATTGGCCGTCAGACAGATCGCACTCGAACTGCCGGTGGTTTCTACAACCTCCCGAGCAGCGCCAGAACGACGACAATCACGAGGATCAACCCCAGCGAGCCGCTGGGGTAATAGCCCCAGGAACCCGAATAGGGCCAGGTGGGAAGCGCTCCCAAAAGAAGCAGAATCAGGAGGATGATGAGAATGGTGCCGAGCATTTGTCCCGCTCTTGATTGAATTGACGGAATGAAAACCGCGTTGGCGTCCGGAAGTTCCGGCCCCGGCCTGGCCCGTGGAGCAATCTCCCGTATTTTCGAAATCTGCGATCAGTTCGAAACCGGTTCTGCCGCGGCGGCGGCATCGACAAACCAGATGATCTCACCACGCGTGGCAATGCGTGCCGCGGGAAAAGATGTGTCGCCGGCACGCACCGACGTCAGGGCGCCCGATTTGTCCGCACCGCAGACGAGGAAAACCAGCAACCGGCTCGATTCGATGGCCGGATAGGTGAGTGTGATGCGCGGTTCGTCACGACCCGAAGGGACCGGAGCAACCCAGCGCTTCCGTTCATCGAGCACGGGCTGTCCGGGAAGCAGCGAGCAGGTGTGGCCGTCGCTTCCGAGCCCCAGCAACATGATGTCGAAGAGAGGGCGAGCCGGATCGAATACGTCCGACCCGTAACAATTTTTCAATTCGCGCTGGTAGCGGCGCGCGCAATCGTCGGGTGCGCCGTCGACCGGCATGGGGTGAATGCGGTCCTGCGATATGGGTACGCGCGAGAGCAACGTGTCGGTGGCCATGCGGAAATTGCTGTCGGCATTGTCATGCGGAACGCACCGCTCGTCGCCCCAGAAGAATTCCAGTCTCTGCCAGGGAATTCGCGAGCGAAACACATCGCTGCCAATCAACCGGTAGAATTCCTTCGGTGTCGAGCCACCGGCGAGTGCGACGCGAACGTCACCGGCCTTCGCGTTCGCTGCCTGCACGAACCATTCGGCGGCCTTTTGCGAAAGGGCATGGATGTCGCTCGCAATGTTGATTTCGCCTGCGATCGAGCTGAACTCCATGGCCTCACCGAATCGCACGCCAAAAGCGGCCGTCGCGCGCAAGAAGCTCATCCGCAGAAACCGGTCCCGTTCCGCCGGCGGCATAGTTGAGAAGCGGTTCGCCGGATTTGCCGGTCCAGGCCCGAAGCAAGGGTTCGACGACCGCCCATGCCGCTTCGACCTGATCCGCGCGCTGAAACAAGGTGGGATCGCCAATGAAACAGTCGTAAATCAGCGTCTCGTAGCCGACGGCGGGTATCGTCTTGAACCAATCGGCGTAGCGGAAATCCATGGCCACGCCTTCAAGCGTTACCGGCGAGCCCGGCACCTTCGCATCGAAACGCAGACGGATGCCTTCGTCGGGCTGGATTTGCAGGATCAGCCAGTTGGCGCCCAGCTTCTCGACCGGCGTGTCGCGGAAGAGGGTGAAGGGCGCCGATTTGAATCGGATGGCGACCTCCGTGGTTCGCTTTGCCAGTCGCTTGCCGGTGCGCAGATAAAACGGAACGCCGGCCCAGCGCCAATTGTCGATGCTGAGCTTCAGCGCCACGAATGTTTCGACGAATGAATCTTTGGCGACATCGGGTTCCGCTCGATAGGCGCGAACATGTTGTCCGCCGACATCGCCTGCACTGTATTGACCGCGAACGGCGTCCGCGGGCGACAGCGGATGAACCGCCTTGAACACGTCAGCCTTCTTCCCGCGGACTTCGTCGGCATCGAAGGAGGCCGGCGGCTCCATCGCCGTCATCGCGACCAGCTGGAACAGGTGATTGGGCACCATGTCGCGCAGAGCGCCGGTCGCCTCGTAGAACTTTCCCCGCGTTTCGATACCGATGTCCTCTGCCACGGTGATCTGCACGTGATCGATGCGATCACGGTTCCAGATGGGCTCAAAGAAGCCATTGGCGAAGCGCAGCGCCAGAATGTTCTGCACCGTCTCCTTTCCGAGGAAGTGGTCGATGCGGTAGATCTGGTCTTCGCGCCAGTTGCGGCGGACACGCGCATTGAGCGCTTTTGCCGATTCAAGATCGTGGCCGAACGGTTTTTCGATCACGATGCGCCGAAAACCGCCCGTGTCGTCCGCAAGTCCTGCAGCCGCGATATTGTCGGAAATCTGGCCGAAGTAGCGGTCGGGCACGGCGAGATAGAACAACACACCCCCTCCGATCGCCTCCTTGCGGTCGCGCTCGCTCAGATGCTCGCCGAGTTTCTTGTATGCTGCAGGATCGGTGAAGTCAGCCCGGACGTACGACATGCAGCCGGCCAGCCGTTTCCACGTTTCGCGGTCGAGAGGGGCGTCCTGCGCCTCTCCATCCTTGCCGGCGACCGTCTTCTCGAAGAAGTTGCGCAAGTCGCTCGACCATTGCGCGGCCGTCTT
>JBEKLN010000015.1:0-77013 GCA_050010175.1 Rhizomicrobium sp. | reverse complement strand
AGAATGTCGCCGCCTTCGCCCGCCAGAATCTGCGGCGGCGGTCCCTTCTCGTAGTTGATCGCTTCAAAGGTATGGATGTGTCCGGCGAGCAGCATTGTCACGTTGGGCGGTATGCCGCCATCGTCCTGCGCCGCCATCAATGTACGGTTGCCGCCCAACACCATTCCGAACGCCATTTTGACCACGCCCCAGATCGGGCGATGCATGACCATGAACGCCGGCGCCGGGCCGAGTTTTCCGATAGCCTGGAAATCGGCGTGATACATCGCGACGAGATCGGACGGTGCATCGACGTCGGAGGCGTGCGCATCGTCCATCACCGCAAACGTCACGGAACCGATAGGCACTGCATAAGGCGCGACATGTTCGTTGCAAGACGCTTTGGGGTCATAGGCCAACGGCCCGAGCAATCGCAGCCAGCCCTGCCCGGCGCGGGAGCACTCCTCATGATTGCCGCGCACGATGAGGATGGGCGCCGCAGCGAGCATCGGCGCTGCGGGCACGAAGAAGTCCGCGTTCCACGCCGCCCAGTTGTCGCCCCAGGGCGTGCCGCCGCAGGCCAGCGCCTGTGCCGGCGGACACGGACCTTCGCGATAAAGATAGTCGCCGACGTGGACGATCAGATCGGGTTTCAGTTTGGCGATCGAAGTCGCCACCGTGTGGAATGGCCACTGCACGGGATCGTTGCAGTCCTGCACCGTGCCGCCCTTGATGCGGCAGCCAGTGTCGCCGACCACGGCGAGATGGACGGGATCGGATTTCGGCAGCGGCAACGCATCGTCAGCCAGTGCGGCGCTCTTCGCCGATTTGGGAAGTGCGAGCGCGCAGACGCGCACGGGGAAATTCTGATCGGGCGCGGCGCGCTCGCGCATGGGGATTGCGGCACCATCGATCGTCACCGCAGGACACGCACCGTCGCCGACGACGGCGCGGATTTCGGCGCCGCCGCCCGGCGCCATCTGCACCCAATGAACGAGAACGTGAGCGGGAGCAGCAGTGGCCGTTGACGCAGCCAACGCAGCGAGAAGGAGCAATATGCCGGAGATCGTGAATCGCATGTGCTCACTATGGCCGCAGTGAATGACGGATGCGAGTCGGCTGCAACCTATTGCGCGCGCCGGGTGAGCCTTCTCTTAAGTCTGTCGAACAGGTGAAACCGCTCCGCAACCCAGATCGCGATCATGCAGGCGATCACCGCGGCCGCGGTAACGACCAGATGCCAGCCATGTCTTGCGCTGATCGCCTCGAAAGCACGGCTAAAGCCAGTGCCGACCAGAAGCAGGGCCGGTGCCCAGATCAGCGCCGAGCCGATGTTGGCGAACCAGAAATATCGCCGGCGCATTTTCATGATACCTGCGACCAAAGGAATGACGGCGCGAACCGGTCCGAAAAAACGCCCGACGAAGACACTGGCGATACCGTAGCGGTCGAAAAACCCGTAGCCCCTGGGAAGCAAGTCGGGATTGCGAACGAAAAACCAATGCTTGTCGATCAAGTGCCCGAAGCGCTCTCCAAGCCAGAACGAAATTGCATCGCCCAGAACCGCACCCGAAATTCCGCCGATCAGCAGCGGCCACATGTCCAGCGTGCCGTGGGGATTCAACGGCCACTGCACCATCGTCCCGGCGAGTACCATGATGCTGGTGCCCGGAAACAGAATACTGATGCCGACAAAGGATTCGCCAAAGGAGACGATGAACATGATCGGTCCCGCCCAGACGGCGTGGAGCCTGATGAATTCGACGGTGTCGTGGACTAGATGCTGAAGGAATTGTTCCATGCGGATCGATACCATGCGGGAATTGGGAAACGCCAATCGACGGCTCACTCTCTTCTGAGCGGCCGGCACCGACTTTTACTGTGAAGACTGAAATTGGTTCGGCGGGCGATGTTGATTCGACACGCTGCAGGCATGCCGTAAAATGACATGAGGCGGCCGGCGCCTGTTGCGCCGTAGCCGCCTCACGCTGCCCCCTTCAATGCGGACCCTAGTCTCCGCCGGTTTTGGGCTCCCCCAAGCTCTCGACCAGCGGCAGCGCAAGTGTGCCGGGATGCGCCTGACGCGCAATGGGGTTGCGAATGGTTCAAGCGCATTCGGGTAACGGTGTGGATTCGCAGTCACAGGTTGGTGATCAGCCCTGAATGAAATGTTTAGAAAGTTTCAAGCCTTGCCGCTGGTAATTCGAGCCGATGCCCTGTCCGTAGACGAGCGGCGGCGGATCGGTCAGCCGTTCGAACAGTAGCCTGCCAATAATTTGGCTGTGTTCGAGGATGAACGGCACTTCGCGACTGCGCACTTCCAGTACCGCCCGGGCGCCGCGGCCCTCGCCAACTTCATGCCCGAAACCGGGATCGAAGAAGCCGGCATAGTGGACGCGGAATTCGCCGACCAATGGGTTGAATGGCACCATTTCAGCAGCGAAATCAGGAGGAATCGCCACCGCTTCCCCCGAGGCCAGAATGTAGAACTCGTCGGGATCGAGCACGATAGCGCCGCTCTTTCCGGCCATGATGGGATCCCAGTAATCCAGCGGATCAAGCACGCCACGTTTGTCGATGTCGATAATTCCGGTATGGCGTTTGGCCTTCCACCCGATCTGCCGCCCGTCGCTTTTGAGATCGACGGTGAGCGCCAATCCGTTGTCGATGTCGGCAACGCCGTCGACCAGCGGCTGCTCCGCATGCAGACGTTTCAACTGCGTGTCCGTGAATTGCGGCGAGCCGCGGCGGACGCGCAACTGATTGAGCCGCGATCCCTTGCGCACCAATATCGGAAAGGTGCGCGGTGAAATCTCCGCATACAGAGGACCATGATAGCCCGGTTCGACACGGTCGAAACCTTGCGCAAAATCCGTAATCAGGCGGGTGAAGACATCAAGCCTGCCGGTCGAGCTTTTCGGATTGGCGATTCCCGAAACGCGCGCGGAGAGCGCGAGGCTTTCGAGCAGCGGCACGACATACACGCAATGGGTTTCGAGCACCGCACCCTGCGTCAGATCGATTTCGTGCATGACGACGGCGGAGAGTTTCTCGCGCACCGTGGCTTTCGGCCCGGGAAGAAAACTCGCGCGCACCCGCCACGCAACGGGGCCCAACCGCAAATCGAGGCTGGCAGGCTGGATCTGCGCGTCGTCGACATCTTCTGTAGCCAGGATTTCGCGGTGCGAGCGGATCAGGCGCTTCAGCACATGGCTCGGCAGGATGCCGGTGGAATGCCGGCCGTAACTTTCCGCGTCCGCCGCGTCGCCGAACAATGTGTCTTCGGTTGTCATCTCGTCACTCGGCCCGCATCGGGGAATGCCTATCACAGCCGTTGCTGCGCAGTGGACGAAAGAGGTCTCTGTCCACCGGTTTGAGCGCCATCAGCGGATAACAGGGGCGATAACAGGGGCAAAAAACAGCGGAAAATGAGCGCCGGAGCTCATCGCGAGGATATTCCTTTCCTATCAATGGGTTATAGATTTCGATTTTTTCGATAACAGCGGCATTTTCAGCCGATAACAGGGGAGGCCGCGGCAGATAACAGGCGAGACGCGGCGGCCAGATTCTGTCTAAAGCATTGAAGTGAAAAGATATTTTCGACTAACACTGTCAAAGAGCGTCCCGGCGATCTCGCGCCGGAAGGAACGGTAGATATTACAACTATTTTGGTTTATGTCAAACCTATCCCCGCTTCTCCCCCGCGCCGGCCCGATACCGCCCACAGCCGCGATTTCGTATAACGTCCCGCAGGGGAGATTCCCGATATGGCCGACACCCGCGCATCGCGCGCCCGCCTCGTCCTCATCACGCTCGCCGTCCTCGCTCTCGCTCTGGCCAACTGGGCGATCGCGCCGAAGCGCGAGCTCTTCTGGATTCTCGACCTCTCGCTCGCCGCCGCCGGGTGGCGCGCCGCAACGTTGATCGGCGACATCGATGCGCCGCAGCGGCGCATGTTCCACGTCCTGGTAACATGCCTTGCGGTCGTGCTGGTGGTGATCGCCGTAGGTGCGGATCTCTCAGGCGAACCGGGATTCGAGTCCATGGCAACCATGCTGCGGCGCATCGGCACGTCGGCCGGTCTTGCACTGGTGGCCATCGGTTGCCTGCTGCCCACGGTGATGCAACCCGACGCCATGCGATCCGCCCCGCGCTTTCTCGGCTGGTCGCTCGGCACCGCGGGCATAGCCTTTGTGGCCTGGGTCAACCTCGTGCCGTTCGTTGCGCCGCTCGCGGCCTCGGTCCTGATGACGCTGTGGAGTGCGGCGTTCATGCTCGCGATGATCCGCGGTGCACTGCTCGTCACCGCAATGCGCGGCAGCGCGGCAGAACAATCCATCCTGGAGTGAACGCCAGCCGCGTTAAATCGGACCACTCGGGTACATTGGCACGGTGGACAATGCCGCCCTGATAGTCACATTTCTGTCTCTTTGGCTTATGCCAAATATAGGACAACACTACATTTTGTATTGTCGATCTCCGACCGTCAAAACGGGAGGGAATGCAGGTTGACCCGAAGATCAATTCCCGTTTTCGTTTCCGACTACTCTGGGGGGAGGAACGACAATGGGGGCGGACACGAACAAGGGCCGTCTGACGGATTGGCAAGCTCTTGCACACACGTTGATCGGCCCCGATCACCCGCCACCCGATTCCGACCCGGCACCGGCAAACTTACAAATGGTTGCCGCTCGACCGCATGCCGAACCCCGGGGAATGCCGGCTGATATCTTCTTACACCGCACCGTTATGGCCGATCCGGGATTGAGGGATGCAAAAGGCTCCGCCGCGGACGCCCCTGAGTGGGCGTACAGCGGGGAAGTGTTCAACGAATCCAAAAATCTATCCGGGAAGACGTTTTCCCGTTTGGTGGCGAAAGACTGCACATTCAATCACCCCTTCACGGCCGAAGGCGTCATCGTCCAGGGCGAGATCGAGTTCGAAAACTGCACATTCAAGACCGGCACGATCAATTTTCACCGGGCAACGGTCGGTTCGGATGTGCGCTTGTCCGGACTCAAGTCGGGGGATAAAGACAAGGCCACCGGCCCGGACGGCGCGTGCATCGATCTGAAGAATGCGCACATCCATGGCGAGTTGAATGTCATCGATTCCCACTTGGGCAACGGCGCGTGCGCGCTCGATCTCACCAACGCCGTCGTTCGGGGCGATGTCCGCCTGGACGGATCCACGTTTTCGGGGGAGACAACTCTTCAGGGCGCTTTTTTCGGCAACAATCTGTATTGCCTGGGCACCGAGTTCCACAACCCCGGTAAGGACGCGATCTCCGCGCGTGATCTGCATGTCAATGCGTTTGTCCGCTTCTCGGCAAAAGTGCATCCCGATCTCCCTCCTGCGAGGGCGGCGTCTTTTGGTCTCGTCGATTTCTCGCGGGCCCACATCAAAGGCGACCTGGTGCTCGAAGGCGCATCGTTAGTCAATCCAGGTCACCCTGCATTGGCGATCGATCATGCCATGGTCGAAGGAGGCGTTTATCTGACTCCGTTTTCGAATGGGAACACCTCCTGGCGATTCGAATGTGAAGGATCGCTCAGTCTTGTTCTCGCGACCGTCAAAGGTGACCTCGACGCATCAAGCGCAGCAATTGTGGGTCCGAATGCGAGCGGGTTCGCAATCGTGGCACGCGGCGCAAAGCTGCGGGGCAGTGTTTACCTTTGGAGCACAGAAACGACTGGTATCGTCTCGTTCAAGCTCGCCGAAATCGGCGGCGATTTCGATTGCCGATCCGCGACATTCACCGGGACCAGGTCCGATAACGTCGATATTTCGATTGAAGAGCGCGACAGCGCGCTCTACGCGAGAGGCATTACGATCGGCGGCAAGGTGATGCTGGACGATCGGGAAGAGAGCCATAGAGCCGCCTCTTCAACCGGCCGTCTGCATTTTGAAGGGGCCAATGTCGGCGGCAATTTCGAGATCGAGCGCGCCGGTCTGAAATTGATCGAGCCGGTCGATTCGCTAGAAAAGCCGCCGATCCCCGCCGAAGATGTCAGCAAGGATTACGACGCATCCATCATACTGACCTTGGCCAATGCTGAGATCCGGGGAGCGCTGCGAATTCGTATGGCGGGTATCGGCGACCACCTGACTCCGTTCGGGCGGTTCAAGTGGAAGCATTTCGGTAGCGCGAACGATGAGGACCGCACAGGGACAGTGGATTTATCCGGGCTGACGCTCGGTACATTGGATGACGACAATGGAAAAGCCTGGGATGGGGAGCCGCACGATCCTGGCTGGCTGCGCAAACGAGCGTACCGATGGATCGGACGGCACCTGGGCTGGCGCAGGCCCGTATCCAAAGGCGTGATGCTGAAGCTCGATGGTCTGACCTACAAGCGCATCGAAGTCCGTGAGTTCAAATCGCAAGCCGACCTTCGTAAGGTGCGGAAGAGATGGCTCAAACGTCAATACCCGGGCGACTGGCCGAAGCAGCATCACTATTTCCCGCAGCCCTTCCAGCAGCTTTCGACAACCCTTCGCGAGATGGGATACGCGTCGGCTGCAGACGGCATCGCAATGGCAAAGCGCTCCCATCTGATACTTTGCGGAGCGGATCGGTGGGACATCCGCTTGGTGGGTGTGCTGTATTGGATTGGATTCGGGTTCGGCTTTGCGCCGCTGCGCGCCCTTCTTGTGTTGGCGGCGTTCTATTACTTCGTCGGCGTGCAGCTCTCGGACCACCTTTACAGCATTCACGCAATTGTACCTGTGGGTTCACAAAGCCAGTGCACAAATTTCGATAAGTATGCCTTTGCTGCCGAATGGGCGCTGCCCATTGTCCGTGTGCCCAACACCATTCATTGCTGGATATCAGACGAGTACGGCGTGGTGGCCGTTCTGTACATGGTTGCAGCGTGGCTTTTGTTGTCTCTGGCGGCGCTGACGTTTGCCGGTATCCTGCGGCGGGACTGACGGCAAGCGGGACTCTGCTGCACCGGGCTCTCCCGGCTCAGTCGAAATACGATGACGACCGATACCAGACCCGATCTGTCGCGCGCCGGGGTTCAGGCCAGGATTTGCGGCCGGCCGGTGCTATTCGGCCGGAACATCCGGTGTTACGCTCGCACAGGTCGATCGGCCATTTGCCGTATCCGGGGGGACACGTCATGAGCACATCTCGTTTTCAAAGCGCATTTGCGCGCCGCGCCGCAGTGATCGTCGCGATTGCGGCGGGCATCGTCGCGGGGATTTCCTCAGGCGCCGCCGCAGACACGCATTATTACCGCAATGCGCTCACGTTCAGAACGGCACCACCCTACAAGTACGTGGACGAAATTCCAGCGCCGCTTGCGATGCAAGGAACAAGCCTCCTGGTCACGACAGACGGTCAGGGACACATCCAGACGGTCGAGAAATTCGTCGACGGAAAATCCACCGGCAAGACCATCTATCAATATCCGGCAAATTCCGCGCTGCCGGACAGCGATCAGACCTACCTTCAAGGCGTCCTCACCAGCGTCACCCGCTATCAACGCGCAGTCACCGGAGAAGCGACGCGAGCCGACAATTTCGACGCCAAGGGAGCACGCACGGGCTACTGGACGGAAACCTTCTCCTCCGATCACTCGGACGGATCGTCGTACAACGCCGACGGCACGCTGTCGTCAACCTGGACAAACTATTACGCCGCCAACGGCCTGGAGGTTCGTTCCACCTCGGTCAATGCCGGCAGCACGCGCTCGCTCGAGACCGAATATGATCCCGCCACGGGGCAGGTCAGGACGACGCGGACATTCGAGAACGGCAAGCTGATTTACTATTTCAGCTACACGCGCGACTCCAACCAGAGCGTCATTCGCAAGGATGCCTATCAGCCGGACGGCACGTGGTTCGCGGCCGAGGTGTTCGCAAATGGCCTCAGGCAGAAGCGGCTTTACAAATATGCCGACGGTTCGACGAAGGAAATCCGCTTCGAATACGATTCCAACCGATGGGCTTCAAAGGCCACGCAATTCGTCAACGACAAGTTCATATGCACGTTCGTATTCGAGCGGCTGGGCGACGGCACCATCAAGCGGACCCTTGCTTTGGGTCCCGATGGCAGCCTCTGGGCCGAATATCCCGATGAGATGGCCGACGACGTCGACAAGACCGGGCACCTGAACGGCAAGCCCTCGGTCGGCACCATCCACAAGACCGGCAACTGGTGGTAGGCGCCGCGTTGCTGTCCTTTGCCGCGCGGAGCCGACGCCGGACCAGCCGGTCACGATCGCGCATATTACACCATCGCCGTCGCCGCCGGCGAGAACGCATGCGACGTCCACCCTCGCAGGCACCCTCGGCGAGCGTCGCTTGCGATGCGAAGACCGAGAATCCAACCAGCACGCGGACGTGCGGCTGTTCACGTCGGCGTGAAGCGGGAGTGCGTGTGCTTCGCGGGGAATGCTGCGAGCGATAGGCTCCGCGTCCTGTGCACGGGGACAGAGCATGAGCGCACGAAACAACACGACGGCGTTCGGCCCGCGCGTCTATGGACTCGGCATCATCCTGATCGCGGTTCTGTGTCTGGCCTGGGGAGACTTCGCCTCTCAGCCGATGCCGAAACATTTCCCCGATCGCACGCTCCTTGCCTACGTTACCGGCGCGTTCCTGCTCGCGTCGGGCGCGGCGGTGGAGTGGCGGCGCATCGCCGCCTGGGGCGCTGCGGCCCTTTGCGCCTATTACGCACTCGCCGTGCTCGTATTGATGAATGGCCGCCTTCTGCTCGCGGACCCGGGCGAATACGGCGCCTATGAATCCGCCGCAGAGCCGCTCGCGATCTCAGCCGCCGCGCTGATCATCTTTGCGAGTTTCGCAGATATCGATGCGGCGCTGTCAGCGCGGCTTGTGCGTGCGGGCCAGATCGCCTTCGGGATTGCCGCGGTGATCTTCGGCGGGGCGCATTTCGCGTATCTGAACCTCACCGCGCCGCTCGTTCCCAAATGGCTGCCGCCAAGCCAGGATTTCTGGGCGTATGCGACGGGCGGCGCGCATATTGCGGCGGGCCTTGCGATCATTTCGCGCGTGCAGGCGCGGCTGGCAGCCATTCTCCTCACCATCATGTACGCGTCGTTCACGCCGCTGGTGCATGCCCCGATGCTGTTCGCAGGCCACCCGAGCCATTTCATCTGGAGCGAGAACGCGTTGAACATCCTGCTGACGGGCTCAGCCTGGGTGGTGGCGGATTCGTTCGCGCGGGCGCGGCGCTAATCCGGGATCACATCCGCAAACACGAAGCCGTCGCGCTCCACGATGCCGCCGACGGTGACGGGGATAGGCGAACAGAACATCGGACCGGCGGAAACGACGGTGTGGAATTCGCCGTTCTCGCCGCACGGATCGACGTCTTGGGGCAGATCGCGCAGCAGCGCATGATCGAACCGCCGACCCGCGAAGCTGCGATCCATCTTCTTCGGATCCACGCAGACCAGATGCGCGACGAGTCCGCTGGCGATCATCTCGTGCGCCAGCGCCCGCGTCGGCCGCCGCCAGAGCGGAAACAAACCGTTCATGCCCGCCGTTGCGAGTTTCTCCTCCCGATAGGCGCGGATGTCCTCCAGATAAAGGTCGCCGAATACCATGTGCTCGACCCCTTGCGCTTTCAGCGCAGCGCACGCGTCCGACATGCGCGCTTCGTAGATCTCGTTGGTACACGGACTCGGCAGCATAATCTTTATGGCCGGCAAGCCGAGAGCCGCGATCTGCCGGTCGAGAAGCGTGTTGCGCACGCCGTGCATCGCGACGCGGTCGTAGACTTTGTTGACGGTCGTCAGCACACCCGCGATGCTGGCCATTCCCAGACGGCGCGCTTCCCATAACGCGAACGCGCTGTCCTTGCCGGAACTCCACGACATAAAGGCTTTGGGCGGCATGTCGCGCTTCGACCTCAAAGTTCAAGGCGGATATAATTTGCCAAGCTGCCCCGCGCTTGTCATCCTTTCGAACACCACCGAAAAAATTCGACAGCAGGATTTCTCCATGGCCGCATCCGGCATCGCGTCGACAGTCAGGCAGTGCGGCGGCTGCACCTTGTGCTGCAAAGTCCTCGCAATCGAAGCACTCGCCAAGCCCATGGGGCAATGGTGCCCGCATTGCACACCCGGCAGCGGGTGCAAGATTTACGAGACGAGGCCGGAAGAGTGCCGAACCTTTTCCTGCAACTGGCTCCTCGATCCCACCTTTCCCGAGGATTGGCGGCCGGATCACTCCAGGCTCGTGTTTTTCCCGGACCAGGAAACGCGCAACATACTTGTGCACGTCGACCCCGGCACGCCCGATGCGTGGCGGCGCGAACCCTACCATTCCTGGCTTCGCAGCAAGGCGGCAGAGGGTCTCAATATCGGCGCGAGCGTCGTGGTGAGCGTCGGCCGCAATGCAACCCTGGTACTTCCGCACGGCGAACAGTACCTCGGCGTCGTGAACTCGGGCGACCAGATCGTGATCAGCAAGGCGATGGGACCGGATGGCATGATGCTGGAGGTGAAGGTGATCCGGCACACGCCGTCAGAGGAATTGGAACCCCAATAAACTCCAACCGGCGATTGGGTCCGCGGTCGCGCAACAGCGTCGACGTCCCGCAAGCCGGGGCTGCGCCCGCGCATCGGGAACAACGACGGCGGCGAAGAGCATGCCGGTGCGGGATGTCCGCGATGCGATCAGGGCGTCAGCTTGTAGATCACGCCCTGGCTGTTGGCGCCGCCATACATCGTGGTGCCGTAAAGTGCGCCGTGACTGTCCACCAGGTTGGCAATGGAGAACAGGCCGTCGCTGCCGCCGGTGAAGGTATAGAGGAGATTGTAGGTCCAGCCGCTCTGCGAGCGTTCGAGCTCGTAGATCGTTCCGGCGCTGTCGTTTCCGTCGCAATGCGTGCTGGCGTAAATATTTCCCGCGGGATCGATCATGATGTCGCGGAAGGTCCCCGAGATTCCCCAGCCGGGAACGCTGTAGATCACGTTGAAGGCGAGATTGCCCTTCGCCAGTTCGAACACCGTGCCGCCGCCGTTCGCACCGCCCTGTGTGGCGGCGCCATAGAAATTGCCCGAGGCGTCGGCGACAAGGCCCGCATAGGGATACGCGCCATCGTTTCCGTTCGCGAAATTATAGACGATGCTTTCCGTCCAGGGGGAGCCCTTGGCCGGCTTCAGTTCGAATACCGTGCCGTATCCGCCTGTACCGCCGAGGGAGGTGGTTCCGTAGAGATTGCCCGAAGAATCCAGATACACCCCGCCAATCGGAATTGCGCCATCCGTACCTGTGCCGAAGCTGTAGAGCACCGTCTCCTTCCAGATGCCGTCCTTCTTCGCCGGACGCAGGAGTTCGAAGACCGTGCCGTTGCCGGAAGGCCCGCCGGTGCTCGTCGTGCCATAGAGATTGCCGGACGCGTCCATCACCACGCCGGCGTCCGGATTTGAGCCGTCGGTGCCGCCCGCGAAACTGTAGATCACGCTCTCCTTGGTTCCCGCGAGCTTGAACACGGTTCCGGCGCCAGACGTGCCGCCGGCCTGGGTCGTGCCGTAGATCGTGTCATCGGCCGTCTTCAGCAGGCTGCCATAGGGCGTGGCCCCGTCCGAGCCGCCGATGAAATTGTGCAGCACCGTCTCGGTACCGTTCGACGTCACCTTCAGTACGACGCCATAGCCGGACGAACCGCCCGCGCTGGCCGTGCCGAACATCGTGCCGTGGTCGTTCATCACGAAGCCGTTGACGGGATTGCCCCCGTCGCTGCCGCCGGTGAAATTGTGGATGATGCTGAAGGTCTGCGCCTGCGCAGGCAGAATCGCCATGCAGACAAGCACGATCGACGCTGAAATCGATTCAGTTTTCATCAGTTTCGCTCCAACCAACAGTTGCGGACGGTTTCCCCGGCGGTCCCCCCGCATTCCTCAGGGTACCATGATTTGCGGAGCAATGCGCGCGAGTTTTAATCTCGGTGAAAAAATTGCGTTCATCGCTCCAGAAGTTCGGGTCGTCCGGGGATGAGGGAATCTCCTACACCCGCCACCCCGCCACTCGGCCGGTTCCGTAGCGCGCGGCAGCTGATCGGGCTTAGGCTCGTTCCGAACGCGCGGGGGAGAGGCAAATGGCGCAGCTGGCGTTTCCGTCCATTACGGCCGCGACGGCGGTGGTGCTCGCCGTGTTGCAGATGCTTCTCATGCTCTATGTCGCGCTGGGACGCGGGCAATATCGCGTGGGGCTCGGCGACGGGGGCAGCGGGCCCTTGCTCACGCGCATGCGCATGCACGGCAATCTGGCGGAGAACGCACCGCTGTTCCTCATCCTTCTGCTGCTCGTGGAACTGAGCGGACAATGGCAGGCGCGCGTGCCCTGGTATGCGCTGGCGTTCATCGTATTCCGGCTGATGCATGTGCTGGGACTGCGCATCAGTTCCGGTGCCAGTCCGTTGCGCTTCATTGGCGTGGTCGGCACGGTTTCCACCATCCTCGGGCTCGTACGGATGCTTGTCCTCACGCTGTCGCGCGACACGCACTGGATTCCCGTGCTGCCGCATTTCTGAGCCTCAGGACGGCCGCCGCGGCTCCTCTTGCCGCCGGGGCGCAGGCACGAAATTGACCCGCCCGATTTCGCGGATGCGGGCGACGCCCAGATTGCCTTCGATAAGCTCGTAGCCCATCAGGGCAAACGCGCGGCCATGCGTGAAGATCGGTCGCGCATTGCCGTACCAGTCGACGCAGGAGGCTACGCAGTCGTCGTCGACGATGCCGTCGCTTTGCGCATCGAGCTCACCCAGCGGCGCAAACTGGCGTTTCGACCGGCGCAGGAAAATCATCGCCGCCGAATTCTCGACCAGCTGACGATAGGCCGGGCGCGCAGGCCGCGCGACGGGCAGCCCCAGAACGCCGTTGTCCGCCTGGATAGCGTCCTGATCGGGAAGGAAGAAGAAGGCATGACTGCGCGTCTCCGCCTGCGATGCCTCCAGCGCATAACGATCGCCGATCACCGGCGCGCGCCCGGCTGTCAATTCGACGGCCGTGAAGGTGACCGAACTGGAATCGCTTCCGACCACGACCGCGTCGCGTCCCATCGCCTCGATGCGGTCGACGCCGCGATCGAGCGGCAGCTCCGTGACTCCACCGCCGCGGACATTCACCGCGACAATCTCCGCGTCGTGATCATGAGGCGTGCTCCAACCGTTTCCGGCGCCGTAAAGGACATAGTCTCCGACGAAGCGGTTGTGAAAATCGTACGCGTTGCCTCGCGGCTTGGGCAGCGGGATGTAATTCCAGTCCGAGACTTCGTCGTCGCCGTTGCCGAAGGATTGCGCGGGGATCCGCAACAGCGCGACCGCGCCGCGCGAAAATTCGGAATGCCACATCGCATCGCCTGCACCTTCGGAGCGCACCAGCACGTCGAGCGTACCGTCGGCAGGGTCCTCGCGGAACGAGAACTGATCTGCAGGGGCGCCGCGCGCGCCTACGGCGGAGGGACGGGCACCATCGAGCGGCAGACGGTAGACGAGAGACGACGGCACATGACTGAAGTCCTGCGACCGCGACGATGTCACCCAGACATAGACTGCATGTGCCGATAAATAGAATGTCCGCGACTCCGGACCAAGTACGCTCACGGCCGAGCAATCGAGAATCGGCGCCGCAAGATCGCACGTCGTCACCGTGTGCAGGGCATCGGTCTCCATGTCAGGAGCATCGCGTAACGCGGCCGGTACATAGACATCCTGGCCGCCCGCGATTCGTCTGAAGCCGCCATTCGGATCGCCCGTCCAGCGCCTCAGCGCGGGCAGCGCATCGAGCGGATCGCCCGCACCCCAGCGCAGATAGAGCGGCGAATAAAAGATGAGCCTGTTTCCGATCAGCCGTGAGGCATAGTTGCGCGACGAATAATAGTCGTTGGACCGGAGCTGGTAGGTGTCCTCATATGCAAGCCGTCCATCGGCGGAAAGATGGAAGCGATTGAGTTCGGTCCCGCCGCGCCGGTAGCTGTATCCGATCACCACGATGCGGTCGCCCGCGATCAGCATCTCGTCGTACCAGTCGTCGCGCGCATCGACTCCGGGTGCATACGCATTGATCGAATCGACCGGCCGCATGCCGCCGCGCGCCAGCGAAACGGTGAACAGCCGTCCGCGCCGCAGGATGACCATGGTATCGCCGCGCATCTTGACGATGTCGCCTTCGTCGACGCCCGCTTCCTGGGTGTTGGTGATGCCGGGATTGCTTTGCCCTTGAGATACTGCGGTTTCACTTACGGTATCGGCGGAGCCGGCCATCGCCGCATTGGGCGGCGGCGGAGCCGGTACCGCAAGGGCGCCGACCACCCGACGTCGCGCGGCAAACCGATGCATCAGAAACTGGCGCAGATCCTCATCGGACTTGAACGAGACAAGTGCGTGGGAGTCGGATGCCGATCTGCGGAAATCCGGCGGCGACGCGCCGATCGGCGACGTGAAGATTCCGAGAAACAATGCCGACAACGCGCAACCGGCAAGGCGATTTGCGTACAGTGCCATGACAGCCCCTCTTCATGCGGACACCGCAAGTCTCGTTGCGAACGCGGTCAAATTAAGGCGGAGGCATGAGTGTGCATTGCAATGACAAAATTGAAATGCGGCAGGCAGAAACCATTCCCGCCACAATTGCGTCCATCTCGCACCACGATTGCCTCGCAGGCTCGCGATCGACGCTGATGAAAAGGGGCTCACGCATGCGTATTTCCAGACTCGCAATCTTGTCTTCGCTGCTGCTGCTCGCGGCCTGCGAGACCACCACGCAAACCACGTCCGGCCGCGACTGGCTCGCCGCTTCGCCGAAACCGAAGACGGTCGATCTCTCACCGGGCAACATCGATGCTGCCGTGCGCGATGCGGCCAATGTCGAACCGACGCTGCGGTTTCCCGCCCGCATCGGTATTGCGCGTGTCGATCGAGGAATGCTTTCGCCCATCCCGGCCACCGACGCCAAAGCCTGGGCGGACGCTGCGGCACGACTTGGCGATGCCTATGGCGAATTCGTGCCGATCAGCCCGGTGGTGGCCGCCATGTTCGGATCGGACATCGCGATGTACAACTCGCGTGACGACTCCACGCCTTATTATTATGTCGATCGGACAAAGGAAGTCGTCGACAACATCCGTCTTGCGAGTGCCCGGCAGCATCTCGACGCAGTCCTCGTCTACGAGACCAGCAGCTCGGCAAAAGCTCAGTCCGGAGCGTTTTCCTTCGCGAAGTGGACCCTGATTGGCGCAGCCGTCCTGCCGACGGAAAAAGTAGAGGCGCAAGCGACGGCTGAGGCAACGCTGATCGACGTGCGAAACGGCTATCCGTACGGAACAGTGCAGGCGGACAAGGACGGCGATACGTCGGCTGCACGATTCGAGACCGGCGACGCCGGGGACGCGTTGAGAGATCGCGTGCGCACGGCGGCTGTCTCCGATCTTGCGAGCCAGACCGAAAGGATGATGCGCAAGCTGCGCCACGAGTTGGCGGCGCTTGACAGGAAGCCGGCGCCATAACCGCCGGCACGGCTTCACATTCGCGCGAGCGGCACATCGCGGTCTGCCTTTGGTGGTAAAGTTTCCTGGTGAGAGGCAGATCCTTGGCCGGGAGACGCCTGCATCAGGGGAGCTTCGCCATGGCCATGAACATCGGAAGCGGGCGCAACGGCAATGGCATTGCGCCGGAGATCAACACCACGCCGCTGATCGACGTGATGCTGGTGCTGCTCGTAATGCTCATCATCACGATTCCCATGCAGACCAATGCGGTGAAAATGTTCACGGGAAGCGGGAACCCGCGCGCCACGCAGACCATGGAGTTCCACACGCTGGCCATCGATTTCGACGGCTCGCTCAGCTGGGACGGCGCACCCGTGGCGAACCGCCGGGCTCTGGAGACGATCTTCGCGCGTATCGCTCATGAGCGCGACCAGGCGCAGGTCCTGGTGAAGCCCAACCGTCTCGCCAGTTACGGCACGGTCGCGCTCATCCTCGCCGACGCGCAGAATCTCGGCGTCCGCCGCATCGGCTTCGCAGGCCAGGAACAATATCTGCGCTGATGTGCGGCGCACTCGCACGGCGGCGCAAATTGCCCTAGAGTGAAGCGCAGTCCGCGAATGTTCTCGCGGCCGAAGAGAGGCCTCGTCATGCTGCTTGCGCGTCTGGCTCTCATATGCGCCGTCTTCGCACTCGCAGCCCGCGTATCGTCTGCCGGCGGGCTCGACGCGGATTACGCTGCCCATGCGTCGCGCTACAGCGACGCGATGACGGCCGCGATGCACGATTATCAGGCCGGCAGGATCAGTGAAACCGAGATGCAGGCGCGCTTGCGCGCGGCGGGCGAGGAACTCGCATTGTCCGATGCGGCGACGGGCCGCGAGGAACAGCACATGGCCGCGGCGCAGACGCTGACGCCATCGGCTCCTCAGACGCCCTCCAAACCTGAAACGCCCGCGCCGCAGGCCGAAACCGACAATCCGTGCTTTCTGATTTCCTGTGCGCCTCCGGCGACAGCGCCGATTGCGGCCTCCACACCGGTATCGACATCCGCGACTCCGTTGCAGCCTGCGACGCCTGCCGCGGTGAAGCCGGTTGAAGACCGCAATCACTGCCTTTTCATTTCCTGCCCCTGAAGGCCGCCGCGCTGACCGCGTTCTATCCCGTGCAGAAGGAGAATTGCCATGGCCGAGACGCTTGAGCTCGATCCGAAAACATCCGCCCTGCTGGTCATGGATTACCAGACGCTGATCGTCGATAATTTCGCAGCAGAGAAAGATGCGCTGCTCGACAGCACGGAGCGACTCCTGACGGCGGCGCGCGATGCGAAGATGCTGGTCGTCTACATCGTCGTGGGCTTCCGCGCCGGCTATCCGGAAGTGAACCCCAACAACGCGATCTTCGCACCGATCAGGGACAGCGGGCGTTTCGCGGAGGCAAGCCTTGGCTCGGAGATTCACCTGCGCGTGGCGCCGCGTCCGCACGAGCCCGTCGTCACCAAGCATCGGGTCGGCGCGTTTCTCGGCACCGATCTCGACATGATCTTGCGCGCCAATGGAATCACAACCCTCGTGCTCGCGGGCATCGCCACCAGCGGCGTCGTGCTCTCGACGCTGCGTTACGCGGCGGATGCGGATTACCGCCTCGTCGTTGCACAGGACTGCTGCTCCGATCGAGACGAAGAGGTGCACCGGGTATTGATGGAAAAGGTCTTTGTCCGCCAAGCGAATGTCGTTCAGTCGGACGCGGTCATCGCTGTGCTGCAGACGTGGCTAGATCACGTCCAGCCCCGGAAACTCGGGGGCGCCGGTGATGCAGTTCCAGAGACACACCGCAAATCCCACATCGCCCGTCCACAGCGAATAGCGGCCGCGGCCGTGCTCGCGCGTGGCGGTCGCGAATTGTGAAATCGCGTGCATCGCAAGCCCGCGTGCCCGCTCGAGCCAGATGCTGTCCCCGGTGCGCTTGTAAAGCTTGAGCAGAGCATAGGCATTGCCGCCGGTGCCGTGACAGAAGTTGGAGCCCTTCGCGAGCGGCCCGGCCCTCCAGATCAGTTCGCCGCCTTCGACAAGAAGACTGTCGAAATCCGTTGAGCCGAACGGCGCATCGGCAAACGCCGCGACGATGCCCGGCGCGCCGTGGCAAATCTGCGCGAGCATGGGTTCGTTCGGCTGGTCCCAATTCGCCGGCCAGTTCGCGCCCAGCTCCGAGCGCCTCGCAGTGGCGGCAACCGTTTGCGTCGCAACGTCGAACACCAGTCGTTGCTGCGCATCGTCGAGCCAGTTCCAGCCGCGAATGAGCGCGAACATGTTGCCGGCAAATCCGTGCACCAGGCCGAGATAGCGCTTGCGCTGGCCGTAGAGCTCCTGTGTCCACAACCGCGCTTCGCCGGCGTTTTCGATATCTGCAAGAAGCCGTGCAGCCTGCTTTCGGTAGAGTGCTTCGAACCACGTCTCGCTCGTCATGTGATGCATGATCAGACACGCGACCATCGAACCCGGCGTGCCCCACATCAGTTCGAGCAGCGGCAGAGCATTGTTGTCTTCGGCGCGCGCATAGATTCGGCTGGCGAGCTGGGCATCGGGCGCGAGGCATTGGGCCACGAGCTGCGTTCCGAGATCGCCGAACAACAGCGAGCCATAGGCGCCCAACGGCATGTTCTTCAGCCAGACATTGTCGCGCTCGGCGATCCCCGGCATGACGGGCACGAAATCGAGTGCGTAGTCGATGGCGCCGGCGCGTTTCAGATAATCGAGCGCGAGGATGACGCCGCACGCGCCCATGTAGATGTTGGCCATGCCGTCCGGCGTCCCATCCAGCGGATGGGCCGGCCACAATTTGTCCGCATCGAATCGCGACAGCGCCGACGCCGCGATTTCCAGAATCGCCGCACGCGCCTCGACTTCGTCCCAACCCGACGCGATAAGCGGTTCGTGGCGCTCCCGCTGAAACATGTCCCCCACCCGTCCGGGTGGTGAATAATCGACTCGCGGACACAACTTTCGCAAGCCGTCCAGTCCATCTTTTCCGAAATCTGTCACATCAGAAAATCGCGGATTTCCGCCACAGCTTCCGCCAGACCGCAACGATTGACGGGCGCATCGGGCGGAAAGGCCGTCAGCAGACGCGTGGGTGTGGCACTCTCGAGGATGACGAAGCAGCCCCTGTCGCCGCGGCTCCTGATCAGCCGGCCAAAGGCCTGCTTGAGTTTAAGGCGCGTCAGAAGATCGTCGTAGGATTTGCCGAAGCGTTCCCGGCGCGCCTTGTGAAGAATCGTGGGCTTTGGCCACGGCACCTTGTCGAACACGACGAGCCTGAGCGAGCGGCCGGGAACGTCCACGCCGTCGCGCAACGCATCGGTGCCGAGCAGGCAGGCATTCTCTTCCGCGCGAAACAGATCGACCAGTGCACCCGTATCGAGGCGGTCGACATGCTGCGCATAGAGCGTCAGTCCTTCTTCGGCAAGAGGTGCGGCGATGCGGCTCTCCACGGCGCGCAGCATGCGCACCGACGTGAACAATCCCAGGGAACCGCCACCCGCTGCGAGGAACAACTCGCGATAGGCGGCAGCGAGTGCGGTCGGATCGCGGCGGGGGATGTCGCGCACGATGAAGATGCGCGCCTGATCCGCATAGGCGAAGGGCGAGCCGAAGCTGGCGCGGCGCGCCGGCTCCGGCAGATGCAGCGCGCCGGTGCGAACTTCGGCGGACGTCCAGTCGCCGTCATCGCTTTGAGCATCGCGCAAGGTGGCAGACGTGATCAGAGCGCCATGCGCGGGCGCCAGCACTTCGCTGGTGAAGGGAATCGTGGGATCGATCCAGTGGCGATTCAGCGCGACGTCGACATCGCGGCCGTCATCGCGCTCGATCTCGAACCAGTCGACGAATTCCTTTTCCCACTCGCCCGTATCCAGTGCATCGAGCATGCCGATCCAGGCGGGAAGCATGAGCTTCGCACGGCGATCGATACCGCGCGCCGCCGCGTCGATACGCCCGCGCGTATGGCTGTCGAGCTTTTCGGCTTCGGTATCGAGGCGCTTTCTCAGGCGATACGACAGCGCCATCATCGGTGCAGCGATCCGCTTCAGGCCGGTCGCCAGGTGCCGCGCCGCCTCCAGCACCTCCGGCGAAAGCGACGTCGTGTCGGCTTCCAGCGAGTAGAACGCATCCTGCTCGGTGCTGCGCGCCTGCACGTGACGATGCGCTTCGGCGAGGAAGGTTTCGCCCGGTCCGCGAGCGCCCACCGGTGTCAGGCGCTGAGTCCAGCCGTCGCCGGCCAGCGCGCCTGCCGCAGCGGCGGCTTCGGAAATCGACGATTTGGCGACTTCATCGTCTTCGACAAGATCCTTCAGCCGCTCCTCAAGCCCGCGCATGCGGCTGCGCGTGCGTCCTTCAGAGCCGCGTATCCACCGCCGCAGCTCGGCCATCTCGCGCCCCGAAACATGGGCCGCGAATCCCGAATCCGCCGCATCGAACAGATGATGACCTTCGTCGAACACGAAGCGCACGCGACGCTCGGGTATCTCGGTGTCGTCATCGTCGGCAGGCAACCAGTCGCGCGAGGCCTGCGCGATGACGAGCGCATGATTGGCGATAACGATCTCGGCATGTTTCGAACGACGGACGGCGCGCTCGATGAAGCACGAGCGGTAATGCAGGCAGGCCGAATAGATGCATTCGCCGCGCCGGTCGGTGATCTCGCTCATGGGAAACGTGCCGGCGAGGAACGCCGGGAATCCGGCGCCGGAAATATCGCCGTCCGGTGTGGCGGCGACCCAGCGGGCGATCAGCGCCAGTACGATGGTGCGCTGCCCCGGCGCCAGCGCCGTGCGCTTCACCGCTTCCTCGAAATTGAGCAGGCACAGGTAATTTTCGCGGCCCTTGCGCACGACCACCTTGTCTTCGCGCTCGGCAGGATCGGGATAAAGCCGCGAGAGCTCCTGCATCAATTGACGCTGGAGGTTGCGCGTGTAGGTGGAGAGCCAGAGGCCCGGACCGTTCTTCTGCGCCCACAGGCTCGCCGGCGCGAGATACCCCAGCGTCTTGCCGATGCCGGTGCCAGCTTCGATGAGCGCCACCTTGGGGGCGCCAGAACGCTCGCGCGGCGCGAACGCGTAGGTCGATGCTTCTGCGTAAGCGACCTGCTCGTCGCGCGGCTCACCGTATTCACCGACTAGCTGAGCGAGCCGGAGGCGCGTTTCGTCCGGTGCAACGGGCAGCGAGCCCGGTTTCGGCGGCGGTGCTTCGTCTTCCCATTGCGGCAGCGCGCGCCAGACATCCATGCCGGCGATGGGAGAAGTCGTAACCTCCGCTTCTCCGATCCGCGCGACGATGGCAGGCGCCCAGCGCCATCCCGCACGCAGCATCGCCTGCGCCAGCGCACGCACGTGCTTTTTTTCGGCTTCGGGCTTTTCTGCCAGCTCGCCGAGCAATTGCTTTGCAGCGGCGTGCAAGGATTCCGCCTGCCCTTGCACATCGCCCGGCACCGTCAATCCCAAGGCGCGCGCCAGGCCCAGCGGACTGGGCACGCACGGAAATCCCGGTCTTGCGAACGCGAACAGCTCAAGCACATCGAACAGCGGCCGTCCCGGCGCAACCTTCAGGCGGCCTGCCACGAACGCCGCATGCGCGACCATCGCGTCGCCGCCGCGAAACAGCGTCTGCGCCCGGACGAGACTCAGCTCCTCGCACGTGCCGTCCGGCCGCACGATGGTGGCGCCGCGCGGCGAGGGAACGAGAGCGGGAATGTCTGAAATCTCGGGCAAATCGCGCAATGGAAGTGTGGGGCATGCCCATCATGCGCGACCCGGAGCGGGAATGAAACGACTATGCCGCTGCCAACTCAGGATAAAGATTGGCGAGCGCCTTGCACACCCGGCGATGTTCTGCACCGATATACCGCGCGGCTTCCTTCAATTCTGCGCGGTCGCTGCCTTCGCGGACCCGCTGTGCGAATCCACGCGCGGCGGCGGTGAGCGCCAGAAGACCCAATCCGCCGGCCGAGCCCGCAATGTCGTGGGCGATGCGCGTGGCTTCGTCCCAATGCTCTGCCTGCGACGCGGCCTCGAGATGTCGCGTCAATTCTTCCGCCGTCTTGATGTAGGATTGAAGAATCTCGACGAGCATGGAGAGACCCAGCGATTTTTCAAGCGCCGCAAAGGCCGTGGCGTCGATGGCGGCGGGATTCTTCGTCGCGTCTTCGATCAGCACGCCCGCATCGGCCGCGCGGCCGAGCATGTCGCGAAGCGCTGCATAAAGCGCACCCGGGCCTGCCGGCCAGCGAACGGATTGATCGACGGCGGCGGCGGGACGCATGCCGCTCTGGATGAGTGCCAGAATGGGAGCTTTGACGCCGGGCGCCGCCGCAATGATGTCCGCGTCGTCGGCGCCGGCGATGATCGCGTCGAACGCGGAGCGGCCGGCATTGGCGATCGTCTCCGCGATGGTCTTGGCGAATTCGAGCCTGTTGCCGAAGGGCTCGAGCATATGCGCGATCTGTGCACGGACGTTTTCGTCGGCCGACCAGACAAGCACGGACAGGCCCCATGGCGGCGCTGCATCACCGGCAATGGGCTCGGACTCACGCGCCTCGGTGCGGTGGGACACCATTGCCGGCACGGTAAACCAGAAGGTCGAGCCTTCGCCCGGCTCGCTTTCGAAGCCGATGTCGCCGCCGAGCGAGGTGATAACGCGCCGGGCGACGGCAAGGCCCAGACCCGCACCGGCCTGCCGCCGCGTATAAGTGTTGTCGCCGGCAAGAAAGGGCTCGAAAATGTGCGGCGCGAGATCCGGCGGAACGCCCAGCCCGGTATCGGCGATCGAGAAGCGAAGCGTCTGCTTGCCATCCCGCGCCGTCATCTCCTCGACGGTGATGTCGATGCCGCCGCGCTGGGTGAATTTCAACGCGTTGTCCGCGAGCTTCAGCAGAACCTGGCGCAGCTTGCGCGGATCGGCCGCGGCCCGGGGCAGGCTCGACGGTGTCGTGACGCTGAGACGAAGTTGCTTTTCCCACGCCCGCGCCTGCAGCAGCCGTACGACCGTGCGCGCGGCCTGAGCGGGATCGCAATCGTCTTCGACCGGAGTTTCCGGCTCGCCTTCGTCACGCGACAGCGCAATCACGTCGTCCAGCAATGTCTTCAGGCCATGACCGGCCTCGACCAGAACCTTGACGTGACTTTTCTGGGCCCGATCGAGCTCACTGCGCTCCAGAAGCTGGGCCATGCCGAGCAATGCGTTGAGCGGCGTGCGGATCTCATGACTGATATTGGCCACAAAAGCGGATTTGGCGCGCGTGCTGGCTTCCGCCAGGTCGCGCGCCAATTCGGCATCGCGCTTTCCGCGCCGGAGACGCTCCACCAGTTCGACATTGGCGCGCCTCAGCCTCAATCCTTCGTCGAATATGGCGCCGATTTCCTCGCAGTAACTGAAGAGGACGCCGCCGAAGAACAGCACCAACACGCTCGACAGCGCGGCATACATGTTGCCCTGCAGGGCCAGCATGATCGCCAGCGGTGCCAGGGAACAACTCGCATGCGCCAGATAGGCCGGCCGATAGACGGCGCGCGCAATGAACTCCGCAGCGGTCATTCCCAGGAAGGTGAGCGCGAGAAACGCTTCCGCCGGAAAGTGATGCGGAACGAACCAGACGATCGCGCCCACGCCCCAGGCGGCGCCCGAGCAGGCCGACGCGACGACATAGCGCCGTGCCCAGAGAACGACGTCGCCAGCTGGCGCCCTGCGCAGATAAGCACCGATCAGCCGGCTGGTTACGACGGCCGACGCGATCTGCAGCAGAAAGGGAATGATGGCCAGCCAGGGCGGTATCACACGCGTGTAGAGCACGGCGGCAATGCAGAGTGCGGAGAACGGCAGAAAGAGGTAAAAGCGGCCCAAACGATAAAGAAAGTCGATCCGTCCGGCGAAAATGACCGCCTCGTCGGGGAGGGCGTCAGGTTCGGCTCTTGTCTCAGGCGGCGACACTTGGGACATTGACGGGCTCCCTGGTGCGAGCCTAGCTTTCGCGCCTTTCGAAACGCTTAAGGTCAAGTCTTTCCAATGGCTTCCGCCATCCCTCGCCAGTGCGCGCTTGCTGCCAAGGCCTGGCCTTTCGACGAGGCGAGGAAGCTCGTCGCGCGGCTGGAGCGTCACGCGAAGGCAGGCAGGAAAACGGACACGATCCTGTTCGAAACGGGTTACGGACCGTCCGGCCTGCCCCACATCGGCACGTTTGGCGAAGTGGCGCGCACCTCCTGGGTCAGGCGCGCGTTCGAACTGATGTCCGATGTGAAGACCCGGCTCATCTCGTTTTCCGATGACATGGACGGCTTGAGGAAAGTGCCCGGCAATGTTCCCAATCAGGACATGCTCAAGGAATATCTCGGTCAGCCACTGACTTCAGTGCCCGATCCTTTCGGAACGCACTCGAGCTATGGCGCGCACAACAATGCGCGACTGAAGGCGTTTCTCGACCGTTTCGGCTTCCAATACGAGTTCCTGAGTTCCACGGAATGTTACAAGAGCGGACGATTCGACGCCGCGCTGCTCACGGTTCTCGCCAACTACGAGAAGGTGCGCGACGTCGTTTTGCCGACGCTTGGCGCCGAACGCCGCACCACCTATTCGCCTTTCCTTCCCCTCAGCCCACGCACGGGGCAGGTACTTCAGGTTCCCGTGATCGAATGGAACAAGTCGCGCGGCACAATCGTCTATGACGAAGATGGCGAGCGCATCGAGGTGCCGGTGACCGGCGGGCACTGCAAGCTGCAATGGAAGGCCGACTGGGCCATGCGCTGGTTCGCGCTCGGCATCGATTACGAAATGTCGGGCAAGGATCTGATCTCGTCGGTCGAACTGTCGACCAAGATCACGCGGGCGCTGGGCGGCGATCCGCCGGACGGATTCAATTACGAACTATTCCTGGATGAAAACGGCGAACGGATTTCGAAATCACGGGGCAATGGCCTTACCATCGAGGAATGGCTGACCTATGGGCCGGAAGAAAGCATAGCGCTGTTCATGTACCAGAAGCCGCGCGCCGCGAAGCGTCTCTATTTTGACGTGATTCCGAGGGCAGTCGACGACTACATCGAGTTCCTGCGTCAGTATCACGAGACCAATGATGTGGCCGCGCAGATCGAAAACCCGGTCTGGCACATCCATGCGGGCCTTCCGCCGGACGAAACCTATCCCGTCAGTTTCGCGCTCCTGCTCAATCTCGTCAGTGCATCCAACGCACTTGACCGCGAGGTTCTGTGGGGATTCATCCGGGCTTATGCCCCCGGCGCGAGCCCGGCGCGCAATCGCGGACTCGACCGGCTCGTCGGGCATGCGCTGAGATATTACGAAGACTTCGTCAAACCTCAGAAGCGCTATCGCGCTCCGAGCGAAAAAGAGCGCGCGGCACTCGACGACCTGGCGCGCGCGCTCGAAGCCATGCCCGACGAACGCAACGGCGAAGTCGTGCAGAATGCCGTCTATGAAGTCGGCAAACGTCACGGATTCGAGCCGCTGCGCGACTGGTTCAAGGCGCTCTACGAAGTGCTGTTCGGCCAGGGCCAGGGTCCGCGGTTCGGCTCGTTCGCCGCCCTGTTCGGTTGCCGCGAAACGGCGGCACTGATCCGCCAGGCTCTCTCCGGCGCGTTCACGGCACAAGCATGAAATTGATTGCGTGCGTGCTGTTTGCGGCAGGTGTTGCGGTCTCTCCGGCACGGGCCGCAAGCGCAATTCAGCTCTACGACCAGGGCAGATACGAACAGGCGGTCACCGCCGGCGCGAGCGAAAACGATGCGCAGGGTCTCGCGGTCGCAGCGCGCGCCGAACTTGCCCGCGAATTGATGCGCGACGAACCGTGCATGGAATGCCTCGAACGCGCTGCGGCGTATGCACAGCGTTCGATCGATGCCGATCCGAAACTCGCGGAAGGCCACATCTATCTGGCCGTCACGCTCGGCTATGAAGCGCGGATCATCGGTACCATCGCGGCGCGCTTCAAAGGCTTTGCGGAGCGGGCGAAAAGCGAAATCGATACGGCCATCGCCGACGATCCCAAAAATGCCTGGGCATGGGCGGCGCTGGGCGGCTGGAACATCGAAGTCGTACATGGCGGCGGCAAGACGCTTGCCAAATGGCTTTATGGCGCCAGCGTTCAAGACGGGCTCGAGGATTTCAAAAAGTCCTTTGCCGCCGACCCCGACAATCTGGTCTTGCGCTCACAATATGCGATCACGCTGGCTGCCTATGACCAGGAGCGGTTTCATGGCGAGATCGCAGCCGCGCTGGCAACCGCCGTCGCCGCCAAGCCGCATACGGCCTATGAGACGTTTGCCCAGGGCCGAACGAAGGCGCTGCTCTCTGCCTTCAACAGTGGCGACATGGCTACCTTCGACAGGCTTGTCCGCCACGACCAGGGCTATCCGTAGATCGCGCCGAAGGTGTCCGTTCTGATCGCGCGGGTTGGAAGCGGTGCGTTAGAGTGGCCGGGCAGAATCACCTGGGCAGGCGAATGATCTTCGATACGGGCGCGGCGATCATGCGTCTGCTGCCGCCGGAGACGGCGCACCGCGCCACGCTCGGTCTGTTGAAGTTCGCGGCGCCAATGTTGCCGCGCTCCGCAGCCGACGATGCGCGTCTTGCCGTCAGCGCGCTTGGTCTCGCCTTTCCCAATCCCATCGGTCTCGCGGCGGGCTTCGACAAGAATGCAGACGTGCCCGCCGCGATGCTCGCACTTGGCTTCGGATTCGTGGAATGCGGAACGGTAACGCCACGACCGCAGGCCGGCAATCCGCAGCCGCGGCTGTTCCGGCTCAGGCAAGACCGGGCCGTCATCAACCGCATGGGGTTCAACAATGACGGCATGGAAGCCGCCGCTTCGCGTCTCGTCGCGCGCAAACGCAACGGCATCGTCGGCATCAACATCGGTGCCAACAAGGACAGCGCCGACCGCATGGCCGATTACCGCCAGGCTTTCGCGCGTCTGGCACCGCTCGGCGATTATGTCACGGTGAACGTCTCGTCGCCCAATACGCCGGGCCTGCGCGGACTGCAGGATCGCGGCCAACTGGAGCAGCTGCTGGCACTGCTCCTGGATGAACGCGCGCGTCAATCTTTCCGCGTCCCGCTGCTGTTGAAGATCGCGCCGGACGTCGGCCCGCAGGCACTCGACGATATTGCGGCCGTTGCGCTTGCCTCGGGCATCGAGGGCCTCATCGTCAGCAACACCACCATTGCGCGGCCGGCGTCGCTGAAGAGCGCGCATGCAGGCGAATCGGGCGGTCTGTCCGGTGCGCCGCTTCTGGCGCCCTCGACAGCGCTACTGAAGGAAACGCGGCGGCGCGTCGGGACAAAGCTCGTTCTGGTCGGCGCGGGCGGCGTGGCGTCGGGTGCGGATGCCTATGCGAAGATCCGGGCCGGCGCAAGTCTCGTGCAACTCTACTCGGCGCTGGCTTTCAACGGCCCGGGGCTCATCGCGACCATCAAGCGCGATCTGCTGCGCTTCCTTGAGCGGGACAGCTTCTCTCGACTGACCGACGCAGTTGGCGCCGACGTGCACTGAGACGAATCCGCGCGAGCATTCACATTGTTCCCGAACCTGACTCACGCATGCCGTCGAATTCGGTTAGCGTCGCAGCCGGGCCGATGAAGGGGTTCATATGAGTGAAGACGTCGGCAGGCTGGTGCTGCGACTGACCGTGGGTGGCCTGCTGCTGTTCCATGGCATACACAAGCTTCTGAGCGGGCTTGGCGACGTGAGACATCTCCTGGCGGCGCATGGCGCGCCGGAACTCCTGGCCTATGGCGCTTATGTCGGCGAGATCGCCGCGCCTCTCCTCATCCTATTCGGCCTGTTCGCGCGACTGGGCGGCGGTTTGGTCGTCGTCAACATGATCGTGGCCGTGGCGCTGGCCGGGGGGACGCGGCTGCTCGTACTCAATGGCCAGGGCGGCTACGCGCTTGAGCTGGAGGCTTTCTTTCTCTTCGGCGGACTGGCGATTGCTCTTCTGGGTGCCGGACGGTTAAGCATCGGCGGCGCTGACGGTCAACTCAACTGAGTGAGGCTACCCAGAACCTCGATCTCGGAGCCGGGGCGCCGCCGGCGCGGGACGGGCTGATCTTCGGTCAACCGAAGGGCCTCTTCACCATCGCCGGAACCGAGCTGTGGGACCGCATCTCGTTTCACGGCATGCAGGCTCTGCTCGTTCTCTACATGGTGGGGCAATTGCTGTTGCCCGGCCATGTGGAACACATTGCCGGCTTCGCAGCGGTGCGTGGCGTCATCGAATTCGTGACCGGTCCGCTCTCGGTCCAGGCGCTCGCGACACAGATCTTCGGGCTCTATGTCGGTCTCGTCTACCTGACGCCCGTCTTCGGCGGGTTGCTCGGCGACCGGGTGCTCGGACGCGTTCGTGCAGTGTCGCTGGGTGCGCTGTCGATGACGGCGGGACATTTCTGCATGGCGTTCGATGAGTCGTTCTTCCTGGCGCTGCTGCTGCTGATCTGCGGCGCAGGACTTCTGCGCGGCAACCTCGCGCCGCAATTGGGCGAACTATACGATCGCGCGGATCGCCGTCGCACGCTCGCATTTCAGATTTACGGCAGCGCCGTCAATCTAGGCGCATTCATCGCGCCTTTGGCGACGGGCGAACTGGCTCGCGACTACGGCTGGCACGTCGGATTCGCGTTCGCCGGTTTCGGAATGCTGATCGGCCTTATTGTTTATCTCCGGGGCCGGACAACCCTGCCCGGACAACGCGAACCGGACATGCCGAGCGCGACGCAGGCGCCGGCCGCCGCCGAACCCAACGCGGTGCCGCTTCTTCTGTTGCTTGTGCCAGTGGCGTCGTTGTTCTGGATTGCGCAGAGCCAGGTGTGGAACACCTATAATCTCTGGGTTCGCGATCACATCACGCTCACCTTCGGTCACTGGACGATGCCTGTGCCGTGGCTGCAATCGCTCGACGGTCTGGCGCCGTTCATCTGCCTGCCGCCGCTGCTGCTGTTCTGGCGATGGCAGGCGTCGCGAGGGCGCGAGCCCGACGAATTCACCAAAATGGGAATCGGCTGCCTGCTGTTCGGCGTGTCGACATTCTGGCTGGGGCTCGCCTATCTCGTCACCGGCGCGGACGGACGCGCGCCGCTTCTCTGGGCCGTGGCGTTTCACTTCGGCTCGAACATCGGTTGGCTCTATTTTTCGCCGACGATTCTGGCCCTCTTCACGCGGCTGGCGCCGCGCAGGGTAAGCGCAACGATGATCGGCATCTATTATCTCTCCACCTTCGTGGGCAGCGTGATCAGCGGGCGGCTGGGCGGACTCTACGAGAAACTCACGGCGTTCGAGTTCTGGTCGCTGCACGCAACCCTCGTGGGACTGGGCGGCGTTGCGTTTCTTGTTATAGGAGCGGCGGCACGGCGGACGGTGATGCGCCCGGCTGCGCCGGCAGCGGCAAGACCGCGGCGCGCAACGCTCTAGGCTTCGCCCGAATCCAGCAGCAGGTGTCCGCGCAAGGTGGCGATGGGCCTGGTTTCGTCTTCCTGCCACATCTCGGCATGCACATTGACGACACGGCGGCCCTGCTTGGCGATGCGAGCGCGCGCATAACTCTCTCGCGCCCGGCCGGAACGCAGATAATCGACAGTGATGTCGACGGGTTTGGGCACGCGCTTGGCGCCGGTCTCGAAGATGACCTGCGCGATCGCCGCCGTCTCGAGCAGCGATCCGATCACGCCTCCATGCAGCGCCGGCAGGATGGGATTGCCGACAAGATGATCGGCATAAGGCATCGTCAGCAGCACACGACCGTCGTTGAGCCGCGCCGAAATGCCCATGTGGCGGCAATAGGGGATAGCGGAAATCAGCGCCTCAAGATCGGGTTCGTTCATCCGCCCGCCTGCATCATATTGGGCACGTTGCGGATCAGCATGAAGGCGCCGGTGCAGATGGCGACGGGATCTTCGGGGGACGACTGATAAGCGCTGCCGCGCACGAAGGCGACTTCATGGGTGACCTTCAGGCACTGCACCTCGGCGGTGATGGCTTCGCCCGGCGTGGCAGGCTTCATGTAGTCGATCCTGAGATCGAGGGTGGCGATTGCCATCGGTTCGTTGAGCGCAGCCATCACCGAGGCGCCGGCGGTGTGATCCAGCAGCGCCGTGATGGCGCCGCCATGCACGACGCCGGTGTCGGGATTGCCGACGAGATGCGGACCATAGGGCAGACGCATCGTCGCCCGGCCGGGACCAAAACCCACCACCTCGCCGTTCAGATGGGCGAAGAACGGCGTGCGGTGCATGTGGTTCTGGGCCAGCCTCAGCCAGGGTTTGTCGGTCATGACTGTCAGGAAGGCGAACCGTCGGGCGCTGTCAATTGCCTGCCTTTACCCTGGTCCATGAGCGTTTGATTCCTTATCTCTTTGATTCGAATACATTTTCATCAGTGAACCCTTCGATTTGAAAAGTTTCCCTGCGTTTTTCCCCGCCCCAGGGAAAGACGTTCACGTTTCGATCCGCGCTTTGGGGTTCTGGAAAGATCATTTCGGTTACTGTATAACCATTTTGGGCTATATGTCAATAGCTGGTCCGGAGCGGCGAGCCAGAAAATTGACGTTGCGTCACGGATCGGTACACTGCGACGCCTCCAAGAAGGGAGCCATCCTTGGACGCCGAGACCGCAAGACCTGTGCAGAAGACGTTCGCCAAGCCGGCAGGCAAACGCGAACAGACCAAAGTCCAGAACCGCCAGATGATCCTGGAAGCGGCGCGGCACGTGTTTGCCGAGCTTGGCTACGGCGCCACGACCGTGCGCGACATCATTCGCGCCACTTCGCTCGCTTCGGGAACCTTCTACAACTACTTCAAATCCAAGGAAGAAGTGTTCGAAGCCATCCATGACGAGAGCGCGCTCAGGGTGCGGCCGCGCCTGAAAGAAGAACGCGCCAGGGCCGCCAGCATCGAGGAATTCATCTCCGGCACCTTTCGCACCTTTCTCGAATATGTCTCTACCGACGAGCACAGCTTTCGTGCCATCCGCCGCAACACCGACACGTTGCGCGTGCGCATGGATACGCCAGAGATCATCGCGGGCTTCGACGAACTGAGGGAAGACATCGAGCGCGCCATCGCCAAGGGCCTGCTTCCGCCGATCGACGCCGATTACCTGATGGCGGCCATTGTGGGCGTGGCGTTTGAAGTGGCCGAGCGCATGCTCAGGCGCGAGGATCCCGACATCGCCCAGGCCGCCGCGTTTGCCACCGCATTGTTCCTGGGCGGCGTGCGCGCGCTGCCGCATCTGACGCCGGCGGCACAGGTCTCCATCGCTCCGGCGAACGGCAACGGCGCGGCTTTATGAAGGCACTCGTCTGCACGGCGTTCAGCGGCGACCTCTCCACGCTCGCCCTGGAGGAGAGTGCCTTGCCGCCGCTGGGCGTGAACGACGTGCATGTGCGCGTCCGCGCCGCATCGGTGAATTTTCCCGATCTGCTGATGACGAACGGAAAATATCAATTCAAGCCCGAACCGCCTTACATCGTGGGCGGAGAGATGGCGGGCGATGTCGTTGCCGTCGGTTCCGGCGTCACGCGCTTCAAGGCGGGCGACCGCGTGGTAGGCGGCGGACTGACGGGCGGGTTCGCCGAAGAGTCCGTGCGACCGGACTCCGCGGTGCGGCCCATTCCCGAGGGCGCGGATTATGCGACCGCGTCGGCGTTCACTGCCGCATATCTGACGGCGTATGTAGCGCTGGTGCGCAGGGCGGAGATACAGAACGGCGAATGGCTGCTGGTGCATGGTGCGGCCGGCGGCGTAGGGCTCGCGGCCGTCGATCTCGGCAAAGTGCTTGGCGCGCGTGTCATCGCGACCGCATCGACGGAGGAAAAGCGCGCCTTCCTCACCCATTACGGCGCGCATCTCGTTTTGCCCTCGAGCGGGTTCCGCGAACGGGTCAAGGAGATCACCGGCGGCCGCGGCGCGGATGTGATCTACGATCCGGTGGGCGGTGATGTATTCGACGAATCCGTGCGGTGCATCGCCTTCAACGGCCGGCTGCTGGTGGTGGGATTCACCAGCGGACGCATTCCGTCCATCAACGTCAACATGCCGTTGATCAAGGGCTTCTCGGTCGTGGGCGTGCGCGCGGGCGAATATGGAAGACAGTTTCCCCACAAGGGCCGCGAAAACATTGCCGCCATCGACAGACTGCTTGCCGGGAAGAAAATCCGGCCGCATGTCTGCGCGCGCTATCCGCTCGACCGCGCCATTGAGGCGATGGTTCTGATGAGAGACAGACGGGTAATCGGCAAGGCCGTGATCGAGCCGTAGCGCTCATTGGGGCCGTTCGTCTTCCGGCGCCAAAAGCATTTCACGCGGAGCCGCGGAGAGATCACATCTTCATCGACATCAAACGTTGGTTTCCGGCGAGGTCGACGCGAAAGGATTCTGGCGCGCCTTGCGCGCCGATAGAATTTGCAACCGCTGGCATTACCTCGGAGATGTCGCCGTTCCACGGACACCTCCGCTGCTCCGCGTGAAAAACTTTCCAGACGACTCCGAAAAAGTCATCCGCAAAGACCCGACCTATTTCCCGACAAGACCAAGCTCGGCCTGTTTCTTTTTCGACAGGCCCTGGGCCACGATGCGATGGGACTCGGCAATGTAGCGGCGGAGCTCCGCGTCGGAGAGCCCCGGCTTCGCGTAATGCTGGATCCATTTCATGCCGCGCGACGCGAGATAGGGCGCGGGGCGCAAGCCCGGCAGGTCCTTCAGCATCTCGTAGGCGACGGGGCTCACCTTAAACGTGATGGCTGCCGCCTTGTCTTCCCAGCCGCCGATGGTGAACACCTTGCCGCCCACTTTCCACACATGCGCACCGCCCCACTGAACCACATACGTGGTGGCGGCAAGGCCGCCGCAGAAGGCATTGAATTTTTCGTAGGTCATCGTGCTGCGCTCTTCCCTGCTGCCGATGTCGCCCCTTGCCGCCTCGACGATGCTTCCCCAAACGCCAGGGACGACATCAGGCTTACATCATGGCACCTCGATGTCGGGTCGGCGAGATGCAAACGACCGTGTGCGATGCAGGGTTCGTGTCACGTGACATGTCGGCTTCGCGACGCCTGTCTGTCGGCCCGGGGACCGGATAGGTCGCATCCGCGGCGCGTGGCATCGTGGCGGGCAGGGAAACAGTCTTTCCCTGCGGGTCGCGATTGACCGATGGCCACCGCGCGCCCTTCAACACGAAGGCGGGAGCTTCGATGCCTCGGGGTTGACAACGTTGATCGGTGCGCCGTGCGCGTAGGCGGTGATCTGGTCGAAGATGTCGGCGAACTGAATCTCGAATTCGTCGCGGGTGACATAGCCGATATGCGGCGTGGTGATGACGTTGGGGAGCGTCAGCAGCGGATCGTTCGTATCGGTCAGCGGCTCCTGCTCGAACACATCGACCGCCGCGCCACCGGGACGGCCCGCGCGTAAAGCGCACACCAGCGCGCCGGGCGCGATGAGCCCTGCACGGCTCGTGTTGACGAGAAGCGACATCGGTTTCATCCGCGAAAGATCGTCGAACGTCACGATGCCGCGGGTGGCCGCCACGAGCCGCATATGCAGCGAGATGACATCGCAGGTTTCGAAGAAGGCATTCTTGTCCGGCGCCACATCATAGCCGTCCGCCAGCGCGCGCTTTCGCGACTCTTCCCGCGCCCAAACGAGGATGTTCATCCCGAAGGCGCGACCGTAGCCCGCGACCGTTGCGCCGATGCGGCCATACCCGTAGATGCCGAGCGTTTTGCCGCGCAACGTGTGGCCAACGCCGTTCTGCCAATGACCGCTCTTCAGCGACGCCATCTGCCCGGAAATGTCGCGCGCCGCCGCCAGGATCAGCGCCCAGGTCAATTCGGCCGCGGCATAAGACGGCGTGTCGGCATGCAGGTTCGACGAGACGATGATATCGGCCCGCGTGCAGGCCTCCACATCGATGTGCGGATAGACGCTCCTCTGGCTGATGAGCTTCAGCTTCGGCAACCGCGCGATGAGCGGCCCACGAATGGCGGTGCGTTCCCGGAACAGCACCAGTACCTCAGTCTCTTTCAGCCGCTCGGCCAGCACATCGATGTCGTCGACATGATCGGTAAAGATCGTGACGTCATGGCCTTTGAGTTTGGCGAAGCAGTCGAGCGTGCGCAGCGTGTCGAAATAGTCGTCGAGGATGGCGATCTTCAACGCGCGCAAGTCGCTTCAGTCCTCTGCGACGTGCGTTCGGCGAGGAAGGCGCGGCCTTCACGCGTCACCGCCACCATCGGTCCGCGGCCGTTTTCATAGACGCGCGTGACAAGCCCGCGTGCGTTCGCTTCCTCCCACACGGGCAGTCTCGGACACGACGTCCGCCACGCTTCCATCACGTCGAGATAATCGCGATCCTCGCGCGCCACCCACTCGACAAGATCGACCAGCAAAGCATCGACGGGATCGGACACGGGGTGCTCCGGAGCTCGCGCGTTTCGAAGCGCAGTGCTTAACATGGGATACAGACCGAGAGAAGTGGGAGGATGCTTGACCGCAAAGCCGAGAAGCAAGTTCAACAGATTATCGGTGTGCCTTGAGTCGCTCGCAATCCGCGAGCTCTGAACAGGTGTATTGCGCGCAGGCGTAGGTAGTGAATTGCCTAAGCAGATTTGCCTTCCTCAACACGTGTATGTCGACGATCTTCTCGCACGAGTTTGCCCCGTCATCTACCGCGTCGGCACAAACATCATTGAAGTGAGCTCCAGCTTTGACTAACTTTGCCGAGGCTTTCAAAGGCAGAGACTTCTCGAACTCGTCGATCAGATCGTCCTGATTACGCTCAGGCATCCAGTCGTCGATATGGTGGCTGGAGCATTGGCTTTTCAGCAGATTGTGCCATGTCACCGAGTCCGCAGTGCCATACGGAGTTGATACCAGAGCGACCGCCAAGACCAAGATACGGATCAAGTTCGCCTCCTTCGCGAGACATTTGGAGATAGACTCTCACCAGCTCGAACGGCCTGCAAGCGGAGCGGTCAACCAAAGATATCTTCGCGGAGCCCAAAGAAATTGCGCCTCTCCCCTTGCGGGAGAGGCAAAGCGCAACGCAGAGGCGTTGCGCGCGGTGAGGGGTTCGCGCGCGTCTGCGCGCTGAATAACGCCATCCATCACACCGTTTGGCGCCGAAGGCTCATCGCTCACTGACGTTCGCAGCTGGTTGGCCGGCTCGGAGGCCGGCCATGGTGAATAGGGGGCATGCCCATCAGGCCATCCCATCCAGCGCCTGCAATATCGCGCCCGTCATCTCCGCCGTACCGAGCTTCGTCATTCCCGGCTGCATGATGTCGGTTGTGCGGAAGCCTTCGGCCAGCACGCGCTCGACCGCGCGTTCGAGCCGCTTGGCATCCTCCGCACGGCCGAAGGAATGGCGCAAGGCCATCGCAATCGAGGGGACGGCCGCGGTGGGATTGGCGACGCCGCGCCCAGAATTGTCCGGCGCGCTGCTGCGGATGGCTCTAGACAGTCCGGATCGTCAGCGCAGCGATTGAGGCATTCGCGGCAGTTCATGCGGCTACGGACGTGAACGAAATCCGGCCGCCTTTGCGCGTCTTCTTGCGGGGCTTCACCACAATTTCCACATCGCGGTCGAAGGCAGTGAGAAACTCCATCAGGCGCTCGATCGAGTATTCCCGGAAATTCCCCTTGAACATGCGGGACACTTCCGGCTGGCTGATACCCATGCGCTTGCCGGCCTGCGCTTGCGTCAGTTCTGCTGCGTTCACGAGGCGGTAAATCTCCGACACGATCTGCGCCTTGAGAAAATGCGTCTCGGCATCGGGCAACCCAAGATCCACGAAGATGTTGCCGCTCCCCGTTTCGATTTTCATTTTGCGGGTCATCGTTTCATCTCCTGACGGAATCGTTCGGCATGATCGGCTTCGGCGCCCTTCAAACGCTGCTTTATCAATTCGATGTCGCCCTTGGACGTCTTGACGCCTTGCTTCGATTTCTTCTTGAACGCATGAAGCACGTAGACCGCCTCCCGGAACCGCACGGTGTAGACGGCGCGATACGTGTCTCCTTCGAAGTCATCGATCAATTCCACGACGCCGGAACCCAGGCCCTTGAGCGGTTTTGCAGACGGCGGATGCTGGCCTGTTTGCACAAGGAATAGCTCGAAGCCGAAATTGTCCTGCACACGCGCGGGAAAGCGCCGATAGTCCTTTCCGCTCGATGCGACCCAGAACAGGGGTCGGGCAGTTGGCACGTGTGCGTCCCCAATTATAGATTATGAGTATCTACTCATATAATGTCAAGAGCCACTATCGCACCAACCCATCCAGCGCCTTCAATATCGCACCCGTCATCTCCGCCGTGCCGAGTCTGGTCATGCCGGGCTGCATGATGTCGGCGGTGCGGAAGCCTTCGGCGAGGACGCGCTCCACCGCGCGTTCGAGCAGTGCCGCGTCCTCCACGCGGCCGAAGGAATATCTGAGGCACATCGCGAACGAGAGAATACACGCGATGGGATTGGCGATGCCCTTTCCTGCAATATCCGGCGCGCTGCCGTGGATGGGTTCGTAGAGCGCGGGGATGTGTCCGTTCGACTCGCGCGCACCCAGCGACGCTGACGGCAGCATGCCGATGGAGCCGGTGAGCTGGGCGGCTTCGTCCGAGAGCACGTCGCCGAACAGATTGTCGGTGACGATGACGTCGAACTGCTTCGGATTGCGCACCAGCTGCATGGCGCAATTGTCGGCGAGAATATGTGTGAGTTCGACGTCCGGGAATTCCGCTGCGTGCACGTGGCTCACCACCTCTCGCCACAAGACACCCGTCACCATCACATTGGATTTCTCCGCCGAGGCGACACGTTTGCTCCGCACGCGCGCCAGATCGAACGCCACCCGCGCGATGCGCTCGATTTCCCCCGTCGCATAGACCTGCGTGTCGACGGCGCGTTTGCTGCCGTCCGGCAGCACGGTCGTTTGCTTTGGCTCGCCGAAATAAACCCCGCCGGTCAATTCGCGCACGATGAGGATGTCGAGGCCGGAGACGATGTCGGGCTTGAGGCTCGAGGCATCCTTCAGCGCGTCGAAGCACAATGCAGGACGCAGATTGGCGAACAGTTCGAGGTCTTTCCTCAGGCGCAGCAATCCGCGCTCGGGCTTCTTCTCGAATGGCAGCGTGTCCCACTTCGGCCCGCCCACCGCGCCGAACAGCACCGCATCGGCGGCCTGGGCTTTGGCGATCGTCGCATCCGGCTCGGGCGTGCCGAGCGTGTCGTAGGCGATGCCGCCGATGGGGGCTTCGTCGGCGGTGAAGGCGAAGTTACGATTCTGCGAAAACCACGCCAGCACGCGGCGCGTTTCCGCGATCACTTCAGGGCCGATCCCGTCACCGGGGAGGAGGAGGATATGGGTCATGATGGGGGCAGTAGGCAATGGGCAGTCGGCAATAGGCAAGAGGTCAATCTCAACCACCTACTGCCTACTGCCTGTTGCCTGCAGCCTAATTCCTATTTCCGCATCTTGGCCAGACGCGCTTCCATTTCCGTGCCGCGGCCTTCGCTGCGATGCAGTTCGTGCGCAAGTCCGGCTTCGAGCGTCATGCCGTCGGTATCGTTGACGAGCGTCTTGTTGGCGCGGTTGGAGCGCCAGGAATTGGCGAGCACGTCCTTCACGAAGGACGCGACGCTCGCGTCGAGCTCCGCATCGGGCACGGCGAAATTCGCCAAGCCCATCTCGGCGGCTTCGCGGCCCGAATATGTGCGCGACGTGAAACTCATCTCCAAGGCTTTCGCGCGACCGATGCGGCGCGGCAGGCGCTGGCTCAGGCCCCACACCGGCACGAGGTCCCATTTGCCGTGGGTGTCGGCAAATTTCGCGGATTCCGCGGCGATGATGATATCGGCTCCCAGCGCGAGTTCGAGCCCGCCCGTCAGGCAATGACCCTGCACGACGGCAATCACGGGCTGCGGCAGATTGGAGAGTCGCTCGATGGTGCGCGTCTCGAAATGCGAGACGTCCCTGCCCTCGCGGCCGCCGCCGATATCGTCGAGATCGTGGCCGGCGCAGAAGCTGCGGCCCGCGCCGCGCAGGATCACGCAACCGATGGTCGATACATTCGCTTCGACGTGATCGAGATGCGCGGCCAGCGCCTTGAAGACATCGAAGTTCAGCGCATTAAGTTTCTGCGGCCGGTTGAGCGTCAGCGTACAGGCGCCTTCCGCTTCTTCGCGCAGAACAAGATCGGTCGTATCGGTCATCAGTTACCTCGGACTACGTGGTGTATAGAAAACGGATTTCACCACAGAGACGTGGAGAGCACGGAGAAGTATTTTAACACAAAGACCACAAAGAGCACGAAGCAGTGCCTTTGGCGCGAAGCGCAGGGCATTTTTTCTTTGTGCCCTTCGTGATCATTGTGGTGAAATCTTCTACGCGCATTCGCGCGCGCTTTCTCCCCGTGCCCTCCGTGCCTCCATGGTGAAAGACGCCTGTCATACCCACGGCATCTCCCGGCGCTGGCGGGCCTCGAAGTCGGTGATCTTCTGCTCGTTGCGCAAAGTAAGCCCGATGTCGTCCCAGCCGTTCAGGAGACACTGTTTGCGGAACGGATCGATCTCAAACGTCGCGCAGCCGCCGTCGGGGCCCCGGATTTCCTGTTTCTCCAGGTCGATCGAGATGATCGCGTTGGCACCGCGCTCCGCATCGTCCATCAGCTTGTCGACGATCTCCTGCGGCACGACGATCGGCAGGATGCCGTTCTTGAAGCAGTTGTTGTAGAAGATGTCCGCGAAGCTGGTCGCGATCACGCAGCGGAAACCATAGTCGAGCAGGGCCCAGGGCGCATGCTCGCGGCTCGAACCACAGCCGAAATTGGCGCCGGCGACGAGGATCTTCGCGTTTTTGTACGCGGCTTTGTTCAGCACGAATTCGGGATTGGGCGTCCCGTCAGGATTCGTGCGCAGCTCGTGAAACAGCGCCGCGCCGAGACCCGTGCGCTTGATCGTCTTCAGAAACTGCTTGGGGATGATCATGTCGGTATCGACGTTGATCATCGGGAGCGGGGCCGCGACGCCCGTCAGTTGTTTGAACGGTTCCATGACGGTTCGATGTTAACGGCGGGAACCTTCCCACTCAAGGCACAGCCGCCATGCCGGGTGAGCCGAAATGGAGCGGTTCGACGATGATCGTTTCGCTCCTTCGCTGCGGCGTGTATACACGGCACATATCCCCCGGACAGATCGACAACGGAAGCAGGTTCTGTGACAAATTCGAAGATTCTCGTCGTCTACTACTCGCGCTCGGGAACGACGCGTACGATCGCGGAGGTCATTTCGCGGGCACTTTCCTGCAATGTCGAGGAAATCCGGGTCAAGGACGATCCCCCCGGTATCGGGGGCTATTTCAGATCCTGCTTCGAATCGATGCGGGAACGCCCCGCCGACTTCGAAATGCTATCCTGCGATCCCAGCGCTTACGATCTCGTCATTATCGGCACGCCGGTCTGGGCCCATTCCATGTCAACGCCCGTCCGATCGTTTCTCGCAGCGAACAAGACGCGGCTCCATCACGTGGCCTTCTTCTGCACCCACGGAGGCTGGGGCGCGGACGGCGCACTGAAGAAAATGCAGACACTTCTGGGCAAACCGCCACAGGCGATTTGCGCGGTGACAGCCAGGGAAGTTGCATCGGGCCGTTTTGCCGCCAAGCTCGCGCAATTCGTGAAGGCACTTGTGGCGGGCGAGGCCGAAGCGAAGCGTGCGGCATGACAACAGAAATGCCGGCGCCCGCGACTCAGGTTTCCGGCGTTTGAAGGCTGACGCTACGGATGTCGTCGGTCAGCGCCGGCGCGTAGGGTTCCGTATCGTGGAAACGATTCAGATCAACCATGCGCTGACCAGTGTCCAGAACGGTCACCACATCGACAAAGCGCCGCCCGGGAAGTATTTCGTTGGGCGTATAGGAATGCCGCGTGTAAATCACGTCGGCGAGCGTCTCGTCCGTGCCGCTCAGCATGATGAGGATTTCGGCTTCCATGTCAAAAAGCGCCTCATGATCGAGACCGAACAGCGGACTTGTTTCATCGATCCGGTGCATCACCGTCCATGACAGACTGAACAGCGGCGTGCGATTGCGCAGGAGCGCAAGTTCCTGGAAGCGCCGTATCACATGACCTTCCTTCGTCGTCACCTGGCGCGCGAGAGACACGGTTACGGCAGCATCGAAGATGAGATTGGCGCGCTGGTTGGCGGCCCGGAACATCAGCGTCGGCACGCCGTCGAACGGCGTGATGACGGCCACCCGGCTGAACACCACGCGGGCGAACGGCCGCGAGAAGCGCGCGAACACGATACCGGTGATCAGCGCGAGGTTGACGATGCCGAGAAACGCTTCAGACGCCGTGACGATATAGACGAACGCCGATTTGGGCAGGAACTCCGTGTAGCTGGCCGAAGTGAGAGTCTGGATGCTGAAGAGCAGCCGGTCCCAGAAATTGGTGGCGTTTGTGACGCCACGCGGGTCGATCGAGTAAAGCAGCGCAAACAGGCTGTTCACGAAGATGAAATAGACCGCGAGCGCGACGAAGAACACCGGCCACGACGTGACGAGAACCGTGTGATAGAAATCGAGCCACTGCGAGCCGTCCTGGCCCTTAATCACGGGCCGGCGCACCTTGCCCGGCGTGATGTAACGGTAAGAGGTCGAGTGCCGATTGTCGGGAGTGGTCATGGCGTCAAGTGACCGTTGCGCGCGCCGCCCGTCCGATGCGGCCCAGATGCGTATAGCCAAATCCTGCCCCATATTTGAGGCCATATCCGAGCGCGCGATCAAAGCCCACATGCGCAGCCCAGATCAGCCCGACATCGATCGCGAGTGGAACGGAAAGCAAGTACCCTGCCGTGAGCGTGGCGATCGGGCCAAGCGTGGTATGCGTGGCGTTGTAGGCCATCGCGCCGGCGCGCGGGCCGGCCACATAGAATAACATCGCGATATCTGGTACGAGAATCAGGATGGCGAACAGCTTCCAGCCTGCTCCGATCCTCACATACATGCCGACGGCGGCCGCGAGCAGCGCCAGCCCTTCAAGCTGCAGGAGCCGCTTCACGCGGCCCTGAGCTCCGGTTGCATTGTCCTGCATGTGACCTCCCGTGAATCCAACCCGGCGATTGGTGGGTAGTCGGTGGCGAGCGGCAGGGCTGTAAGTCGAACCATCATTCGCTACTCACCTTTGACCACTCACTCATTCCCTTTTCCCCCCGGTGCGTCTGAGCGCCGACAGATACTCCGCCCATTTGCGGTCGCGGTCGCGGCCGAGTTCGTAAAGATAATCCCAGCTGTAAAGGCCCGTATCGTGGCCGTCGTCGAAACGGATACGCGCGGCATAATTACCGACGGGGTCGACCTGGACGATCTTTACGCGCCTCTTGCCCGCAACGGTCTGCTTCTGAGACGCAACGTGCCCCTGCACTTCGGCGCTGGGCGATTCCACGCGTAGATATTCCGCCGCCAGCGCGAATTGCGTTCCATTGTCGAACGTTACCGAAAGCGTGGTCCGCTCGGGATCGACGCGAAGTTCGATCGGCCAGGTTCCCATTTATCTTGCCCATCTACCGGGCATCGTGCTCGGCGTCGCTGAGTTCGCGCGCTTCCGACGGCAGCATCACGGGGATGCCGTTGCGCACAGGATACGCAAGGCCCGCCGCACGGCTGATGAGTTCCTGCTTCTCGCGATCGAAGATCAGCGTCGTCTTCGTCAGCGGACAGACGAGAATCTCGAGCAGCTTCGGATCGATGTCCATTGTGTATGCGTCCCTAGTTCAGCTGCCGTCCGGAGGACGGAACGCGCGCCATCTCGAGCAATGCCACCAGCGTATCCACCCGGTCGTTCAGGCATTGCGCTTCAAGCAACGCCTGCTTCTCCGCCGGCTCGAACGGACACAGCATGGCGAGTGCATTGACGAGGCTTTCCGCCGGCGCTCCCATCACGGACTGCCAGTCCGCTTTGAGCTCACGGTGCGACAGATACGCCTTAAGCGCCATCGCCAGGCGGTCGCGGGGAAAATCGCGCGGCATTTCACCTTCCGCAAGGTCGCCTGCGAACGGAGCGTAGTCGGCTGCGACCTGACGGTACGGCGTGTCCGTCTGCAATTCCTCCGCAATCCGGAAGCGGCAGATTCCCGACAGCGCAATTCCATACCGGCCGTCGTCGTTTTCCTGATACGAGGTGATGCGTCCTGCACACCCCACGGCAGACAGCGGCGGCTTCAATTCCTTTTCTTCATGCACGGTGGGCTGGATCATGCCGATGAGCCGCGAACCCGACAGGGCTGCATCGACCATCGCCAGGTAACGCGGCTCGAAGATGTTGAGCGGCAGCACGCCGCGTGGCAGGAGCAGCGCGCCCGTGAGAGGAAATACCGGCAGAATTTCCGGCAGGTCGGCGGTATGCGGATAATAGCGCATCAGGCGAACAGGATCGACGACAGCCGCCGCCGCGCGTCGATCGTGCGCGGATCTGTCGGACCCATCGCTTCGAACAGCGTAACCAGATGCTTGCGGGCGCCTTCCTCGTTCCATTTGCGGTCGCGGCGCACGATGTCGAGCAATTCGCGAATCGCGCCGTCGCGATCGCCCTTGGCATCGAACGCCAGCGCCAGATCATAACGCGCCTGATGATCGTCGGGATCGCGCTCCAGCCTGGCGAGAAAGCCTGCGGTTTCGCCAACTGTCCGCGCCGCCTGCTCGCGCAGCTTCAATTCCGCGTCGACCGTACGGATCGCTTCATCGTTTGCACCGTCGGGTCGTGCAAGACCGAGCGTCGCGCGTGCGCGATCGATATCGCCGGTCTTCAGGTAGCAGCGCGCCAGACCCGCCACGGCTTTCGGATGACCCGGCTCGTCCTGCAGCATCTGGCCATAGGCCTGCGCCGCGCCGCCGACGTCGCCGGTCGCGAAGGCTTCGTCGGCCGCGGCGAGCGCCTCTTCCGCATGATCATGGCCCCCATCGCGACCCGTCAGATTCTGCACGAAGCTGCGTATCTGCGATTCCGGGATCGCGCCCATGAAGCCGTCCACCGGCTGGCCGTTCCTGAAAGCATAGACGGTGGGGATCGACTGAATGCGCAGCTGACGCGCGATTTCCTGGTTCTCGTCGATATTGATCTTGACGAGCCTGACCGCGCCATTGGCCTCAGTGACGACTTTCTCGATCGCAGGACCAAGCTGCTTGCAGGGACCGCACCAGGGCGCCCAGAAGTCCACGATGACCGGAACATCACGCGACGCTTCGAGCACGTCGGCGGCGAATGTCTCGATGGACCCATCCTTGATATGCGGACCATGCGCTGTGGGCGCAGGCGCGGTTGCCGCGCCGGTGAGGGGCCGTCCGCCGGGACCGATCAATGCCATGAAGCAATCTCCATAATCCGGCAAACATGGTCATAAAGTACCCGAAAGAAAAGGGTGACGTCAGTCAGGGTCCCGGGACCGCTGCGGCAGCGGCATGATGGCGGGTTCGTGGCCCGTGGCCCGGAGAAACTTCAGGAGACCGGCGGGCGAGACGGCAGTCGTGCGGTCGTTGCGCAGGGGATGGAAATTGAGGGGATCGAGCGCCAGCATCCCCTCGTCCAGGATGACGCAGACCTGGCCGGCCCGGTCGTTGATAACCGCAAATGGCGTCACAGAGCCGGGCTGCACGCCCAGCACCGCCACCAGACGTTCCGCCGACCCGAAGGAGAAGCGCGGCGAACCCAGTTCCTGCGACAGTGCCTTCAGATCGACAGGCAGTTCTTCCCGCGCCACCACCAGCCAAAGCCCGTCCTTTCTGTCCTTCAGGAACAGGTTCTTGGTGTGACCGCCGGGCAGGACGCCGCGCAGGCTTCTCGCTTCCTCCACGGTGAAGACGGGCGGATGCGCGTGGGTTGCATGCGAGATGCATAACCGATCGAGCAATGCGAACAGGTCGATATCCTTGGCGGGATGGATTGCATTCATCGTAAGTTTTCGCCGCGCAGGCAAGGAGGGTACAGAGGAAAGATCTATCGCCAAGACACAAGGTACACGAAGAAGAAACGCCGGCGCGCCTTTCGCGTCGGCAGGCTCTTTGTGTTCCTTGTGTCTTCGTGGAGAAAATTTTTCGCTCCGCGCCCCCTGTGCCTCAGCGGTGAAATTCTTCTATGGTCGACTCCAACGACAGCCGGGGGAAAGCATGACGGGGTCACGGTTGAAACGTGCGGCATTTGCTGCAGTGCTTGTCGTTGCGACGCCGGGAATGGCAAACGCGTTGACCGTGAAGCACGCCGTCTACACCGAGAAATCCAGCCATGTCGACATCTCGCTCGAATATCCCGTCACCGGGGTCAAGGCGATCGATGACGACATCAAGGCAATCGTCGCGAAGAAGGCGAAGCAGTTCAAAAGCCTTGCGCTGGGCGACTATGTCGAAGGCCAGGGTGCTTACACCGACGAAGCGGATTACAAAATCGCGCGCAATGACGGTGAAGTCTTCTCCGTGGTCTGGAACGAGGAAGCGGATTTCCACGGCGCGCATCCCGCGAACGAGATTTTCACGGCCAACTACCTGCTACCGGACGGTTGGCGCGTGTATCTGCCGGAGATTCTCGACGGCGAGCGCGGCATCAAACGCGTCAGCGCGCTCTCCATCGCGTCGCTCGACAAGCAGCTCGCGGGTCCGGATGCCATGTCCGACAGGGACTGGATCGCGAAAGGCGCCGCACCCGATGCGCCGAATTTCGAAGTGTTCGAAATCCTGAAAGACAAATTGCGTGTCGAATTCGTCGATTACCAGGTGGCGGCTTATGCGGCAGGACCGCAGGCCGTGGAAATTCCCTTTTCGCAGATTGCCTCGGTCATGCGCGCCGACTGGCGTGCGCCACAGGCATCGTTTCCGTGTGCGCACGCCCAATCCGCATTGGAGAAAACCATCTGCTCGGACGCGCATCTGGCGCGGCTCGACCGGCAGGTCTCCGAAGCCTATTTCCAGCGTGTCGGCTGGGCGAAGGACGGAAGCATCGGAAAGAAACCCGCGGCAATGCAGGACGAACAACGCGCCTGGCTGAAAACCCGCGACGCCTCATGCAGCTCGAATATCGGCTCCGTGGGCGTCTCCTGCCTGATGGCGCTTTACCATTCCCGGCTCGACACGCTCGAACGCATGACGGACTGAGGACCCCGAAGATTAAGCAAACAGTCCGCCGGCGGGCGCTTGAAAACCCCTGCGCCCCTTGCCATAAGGAGCGCCCACTTTGGATCGCGGGCGTAGCTCAGGGGTAGAGCATAACCTTGCCAAGGTTAGGGTCGGGCGTTCGATTCGCCTCGCCCGCTCCAAAGTTTTCAATGTAAGCAAAGGGTTAGCCGGCAGCGCCGACGGCGCTGCCGTTGGCGATCGATGGCAAGCGGGCGAGATGCGCCAAACAATATCTCGCGCAATCCGCGGGCACGTACTTTACGCTGCGCCTTTCCGCTACGAGCGCGTGCGCTTGCTACCGAAACAGGATGCCTTCGAGATGATTTCCCGCCGGGTGGCCCGATTGACCCGCATCGAATTCATGACCGAACGCGGGACGCAGGGTTGCTAGCGGATTTCAAATACCCACGAAGGTAACTGGTCGCGGAGCAACGCGAGAAAATCCCGAATGTCAGTCCACTCCCCGAACAGGTACTGGTAGTACTTTCTCGTTTGCCCGCCTTCCGGTGCCGAGGGCGACAGCAGACCCAAAAGTCCATCCACGACCGAATGCTGTCGCGCATCCTCGGGCACGCTTACGTTCTGCAGTAGATAGCGACCGACAGAAGCCGCACGATCAGAACTGTCACGAAGCTCATGAAGCCGCTGCCCAATCGCGGGCAGATCCAGCGATGCCGGAATTTTCAACCGATCTCCAAGTTCGCCCTCAAGGGCTATCCACATCTCCTGCAGTATCGCTTGTGCCAGTCCTGATGAGACGGCCAATCCAATGGCACTCCAGTAAGAGCCGAGATTCCGGCATACGCCGATTAACGACGCCCAACCGTCGTAAAGGCTGGATTTCTCCAGGTCTTGAACCTGACCGACCAACCTGATCCATTCATTCCTGAAGTCGAAACTACGCGCCAGTGCGTCAATCCTGTTTACTATGCCGCGGTCTTCGATCCCGGCGAATCCGAGCGAGGCCGCACGTCGCGACAAGTCGGCCAGAACGCTCAGCAGTTCGTCTCGTCTCCGGTTCAGACCTCCCGCACTTCGGACGTCGGTGAGTCCAGCTCTGAGTTCAATATACGTCAGGAGGCCTTGAGCGATCTCCCGCGCGCCGCGCAGTCGAACCGGCATCTGCAGCACAACATCCTGCCGCGGCAAGCAGGCGAAAATCTTCGAAAGTTCGTCATACAGCTGAATCCGCTCCTCGATCTCCGTCGCCAACGAGTCCAGAGAATGTTCAGCCACATCGGTGAACGCGCGGCAAGCGGCCGCGATTGCCGAGACAACTTCTTCATCGCGGGCTCTCAGCTTCTGCCGCTCGGACTCTATATCCGGCAAGGCATCCCGCAATTCGCCTATGACGATCCCGGCCCATACCGCTTTCGCGATTGAGCCACCCCCCAGCCAGTCGCGCTGCAACATTTCAAGCCGCGCCGACCATTTTCCTCTCTGCGGTTCAGATGAATTGACGATGGTTGGCGTCATGTCCGTCGCAAGCGTGACGGCATTCCCCTGGCTGGCCGCAAGAAAGGAACGTTCTTGGGCGTGGAGTCTGCGGAGGTCGACGTTCGCACGTGTAACATCGATCGAACAAATATCTGAAAGCAAGGTTATGCTCAGCGGTCGCTCTCGCCAGAGCAAACTTATTGCGTCCAGCGCGGCTGCCAGGACCAAATCCGGGTCGCTTCGGGACATGCGGGCGGCGTGCGAAAGAATCGCTAAGGCAAATTTCTCCACTCCCATCAGCTTCGCCCGATCGAGAACCGTGCGATTGCGCAACGTTACCGCCAAGTCGGCGGCGCCAGACTTTTCGATCTCCTCCGCGATCGCTTCGACCTTTACCCAGTCACGTGAATTGAGCGCATCCTCCGCGAGAGCGAGTTGCCGCTTCGCGTCTGCCTGTGAAGCAAATTTCCCCGTGGCGGACGGCCGGTGTGCCAATTGGAGCAGTTCAGACGCCACGACGGCCAGCTCCTGTGTGCTCCGTTCGTGCAGCCAGCGATCCAGAACGGCATCAGACAAAATCGACGCGCGCGCCTCGATCGATTCAAGCCAGCCGTCGAGGGCCTGGTTGGGGTATTTTTGCCAACCGGCCATCTCACGGAGGAGGCCATCCCAGGTTTTCCACCACTCTACGAGCGTAGCCGGCTCATCTTGCTCGCAGCTGTCACTATGTTTCGCGACACTGCGGAGCCATGCGCCGTTTGAAACGACCTGTGACCAAGAGCTTATGATGTCGCCTGGTTGCGGGTTCATGGCCAGGGCGTCCTGGAACAGGACCGGCAGACAGGGCCAATCCTGGTCACGCAGCGCCCGCTCGAGGCGCGACTTGAGTCCTGCGGCCTCCGCAATCGACAGCAATTCCCCAACCCGGGCGTGGAGCGATGGCCAAGCAGACGAGTCAGTCAGCAGCGCATCGATTCCGGCCCGATCGGCCATGCCGTTCCTCGCAGCGGAAAAAAGTTCGTCATACCGCCAGCGAACGTTTTCGAGCGCATCCAGGTCGGCGGTCAGTTTGACGGGATCGGTCAAACTGCCATCGATTTTCCGGTCACTGGTCTCACCTCGTAGGATACCTTCCCATCTCTCCGCCAGAGACCCCAGTTGGCTGGACTGAGATTGAACCGACGCTCGAACGCGAGGCTGTTGATCTCCAGACCATTGCACCAGAGAGGCAATCAATTCACGAACCTGTCGGGGACTCCGGAACGGCTCTATTGCTTTCGCCGCAAGTTCGTGAAGGCGCAGATCGATTGCCGCTGCAGCGGTCGCGGAAATCGGCCGCTTCGCCATCTCCAGTGCTTTCAGCACGCATCCCATGCTGTCGAATGTCGCCGAATTTGCAACCGAGTTCGCGACCGCACGCTCAATCTCCTCATCGATCGCCCGGAGGCACCCGAGAAAGTTGTTGCGCGCTTCAGCAAATCGGTCATCCAGCTGTTCGCACAGGAGTCGAATGTGATCTATCCGTTTGCCCAGGTCCGACAGGTTCAGCATGTCGACCGGCGGCAGAGCGGAAATCTGTGCGTCTACCGTATCGATCAGCGTGAAATTTTTGTCCAACTCGAGGAGCGCGACGTTTTCCGGATCATTCGCGAGCCGGTCGCGCAAAAGCACATTCGCGGCGCCCGAATCCCGGCGCTTGATCAGGCTGACGATTTCTTGCGCTACGAGCTGCGATTCTGCCGATCGCGAAAACTCTGCAAACTTGTCCGAAATCGCAGAGATTGCTGTTTCATATGCTCCGATCTTCGCCAAATCGACCAGCGACTTGGAAAGCCGGGAGGCGCGCGCGCGAACCGTCAGCGGCCTTTGCTGCAGCCTGTGAATCAAGCCTGACAGTGCGTCGGCGAGTTTGGCCGGAAATGTCTGACTGGGCGACTTCAAAACCAGACCGTCCAGTTCGCCCAAAATTGCGCTGTCCCACGAGTTTGCGTGACTCAGCCGGTTCAGAAGATCGCGTTCATCACGATGCAGCTCGGGCTGATCCGGGCTTGCCGGCGTCTTAAGACCGCCGAGTGCGGCGCGCGCCTGGTCCGCACAATGCGAGTCCGGGTTGTCCAGAATTATCGCTTCGAGCTCCTTCGCTGCCGCGGCAACGACATTCCGTCGCGGACTCTTAAGGTCGAGAATGGCCTTGCGGAGGCGTTGTTCTGTCGACATGCGGCGATCGTTGCTTCGGCCCAGCCTTGTCGGACTTAAATGAGGCTTCGGCGGCTCTTGCCCCAACTGGCCGGTTACCTTTCCGCAAGAAACCGGAGAAGACAACAACGAACTGGCGTCGACGGATTGGGAACCCGGTCGGCGACTTTACAAATTTTTTTATTGGGCGGCGAAGGCAGGACCGTCCAGCTCGTCGATCTGATGATTGCCAGTTGTCGCGATACCGACGCGGACCGGACCCCGATAGTTGGTGGGCATCTGGACGCGGCTGAAGCTCTGGCCGGACGACAGCACCGAACCCAGACTGTCCCTCAACACCCATCCGGCGGCCGAGATTCCTGCTTCGTCGAGCTTCGGCTGCAGGTCCAGCGCGTCCGAGCGATGTCTGGCGATCGGTAACGGCACAGCCAGATGTCCAGACAATTTCCCGAGCGTCCTGACACAGATGATGTCGCTTCTGCTCTGAACGCACCCCATGCCGAATCTGTTGAACGCCGCAGTCTTGGCCCTGTCCGCTTCGCTGGTCTGATCGAAGAGCTTCGCCATCTCCGCAAATCCGCTGCTCGAGTTGGCCGCTCCCACGACCTCTGCGAATTGTTCATCGAGGCCGTCGTACAGTCCGGAACGATCGAGCATGGCCACTCTGTCGCCGGGGCCCATACCGTTGTTGTCGACGCCGGAGCGGAACCGCTCGACCATCATATTGCGGGCCTGGAGTTCGGCGGCCGATTTCAACTCGGGACTCTCCAGCAAGCCCCATCCTTTCGGGCCTTTTTGTCCCAGCCCCGAGGTCAGGTCAGTTCTGTCCAGCATTCCGGCGGGCAATGTCGCCAGGCGAGCCTGGGCCGCACTCAGAAGATCACCGTAGGTCACCGGGTTCTTGGGCTGAGCAGCAGCGAACCCGCGCGCCGCTGCAGGGGCAGGATCGGTCGAAAGCGTCAGCGAACGCAGTTGCGGATAGACGAGGAGGCACACAAACGCTCCCGCTGCCAGAATCGATGACCAGTATAGATGTCGGCCCATGCTGTCCGCTGGCGAGCTCATTGCGACCACTCCGCTGGGCTGAGGATGTAGACGGACGGTTCAAGATGGCGGAACTCGCACTCGATTCCAATCTCATAGATATCGACTGCCACCACATCTCCGCGCGCCGAGAATGGTGCAAGAATGTCTCGCACCTCTTTCAGCGCACGAAACTCGCGCTTCGCGCCAAATTTCTTTTCCGACTTTTCCGGCGGAGTCGCGAGCAGCGCGGGCTTGACAACTTCAATAGCGATGTCGCGCAGCATGAGTTCGATCAGTTTCGCGGTTTGCGAAATGAATGTCTTTACCCAGCGCAGGCTATCCTGCGAACCGAAATAAGTTGAAAGGACCGCGTCCGCCCGGAATAGCAAATGCAGCCAACCGTCCTCCAGCCCCGGCACATACAGCCGTTTGTACCTGGCCTCCTTGCTCAGGTTTGCATTCTCTGGCGACGGCTCCAGCAACTGTATACATCGCGCTTCCAGGCCCGCGAGGCCGCTCAATATTCGCGGCAGGTCGAGGGCCGCGGCGATTTCCGCCCGGTCGCCCTGCTTCAGGGCCTCAGCCGCCTGCTCCAAACCACTCCTTGCCAGTTGCAGGGCGATGATCTTTCTGTCGAAGTTGGAGACGAACCCGCGTGTCGCCTCAAAGTCGAAGTGGCTTGCGCCGCGCAACTTCAACTTCTCGATCTGGCTTTGATCGACGCCGACGATGGTTTTCAGGAACTCGGCCAAAAGGTCGTCCGCACTTTTCCAGCCTGACTGTGCTGCCCTGGTCGCTTCCTTTTGGTTAACAAAATCCTCGTCAAGCCGCCGATACTTGCCTTTTTCGTCCCTGATCTCGTCTGTTTTGGCCGCAACGTCCGTTTTAAGCAGCCCGATCCGCCTTAGAAGGGATTTCACTGCTTCCTCCACCTCTTCGAGGTTTGCATCCAGGTCAGGGTCGGGTGATCCCCGCAACACCTCAAGCGCTCGATCCCGGTCATCCAATTGACGGCTTTGCGTGGCAACCCGGCGAAGTTCGCCGGCAACGAATTCCGCGAGCGTTTCGGCATCCCTGCGTGAGATGTCTTGCCTGTTATCATTCGCGGCGCGTTCCAGCGCGGCGCGTTCCAGAATGCCTGCTGTCCGGTTTGCGGATTCGCATTGCGCCCGCACGACATCTCGCGCAGCGGCTCCAAAGGGTGCGGCGCCAGCTGAATATCTCCCGAGACGATTTTGAGCATCCTGAAGCGCTCCACGATCCCATTGGAGTTCGTTCACGGCATCGGCCATGATGCGGCACGCCTCTTCGTCGCCCGCCACCATGCCCTGTGCGATCTGATCCCGCCCTTCGACTTGAAGGAGTTTTTTCAGGAATTCCGCCAGCCGATCATACCGTGCCCTCTCGGTCTCGAGTATTTCCCGAATGGACAGCGGTCTTCCATAAGTAGCCTCGACGTCCGCCAGCGTTTGCTTGATGCGGTGATCGAAATCCTGATCGCTCCAATATTTGACGTCATGCCCTGCAACCGTTTTGCCAATGAATTCCCGCATGGCAATGCATTCGTCACGAAGATCAGAAGTCTCTGCCTTTTTGAGCGCTTCCTTCTCAGCAAACACCGAGTAATAGGCCAATCTCTCAAGTTCGGGTGTGGCGTCGTCCGGCGGCTGCGCCGAAAGTGATCGACTTCGAAGAATGTTCACCGCGTTACGGTAACCGCCTCGGGTTATGAGCCAGATAAAATGTTCGCGTGCCTCGCGGGAATAGTCGTCGACGTCAGTGAAACTGGATATTCTAGTCAGAAATCGATGCAGGCCTTCTGCTGTGCGATCAAACCCATTTTTTCTTGCCACCCGTCGTGTGAGTTGAGGCAACATCAATGACGACGTGGACAAATAATACATGGTTGCCAGTCCTATCATCAACGCAACCAATGCGGCGGCGACCGGCAAGCCCCAAATGAAGAACCCGTCGGGAGAGGACTGTGGTGAGTTTGCGAGCGATTCTAAGTTTTGAATGCTTGTTGGCGAAATTCCCTCGCGAAAGTAGGGGCTTGAAAAAAGGCTGGAAAGTGCGTTTTGGTTCTGTGGTGCAAGCGCTTCGGCCAATATCCCGGTTGGCTGATCGAGGCTTTCTCGACTTGTCGCATGGTGGAGTTCTTCCAAGAGTTTTTGCAGTCGATCATCCAGCGACGCACCGGGCGCGGAGCTCTGGTCGGCACCGGCAATCGCCGAGAGAAGAGGAATTCCGTAGTCCGTCTCGTCGATCAGCCCTTCGGAATCAACATGAGTGCCAAGCGCGGTCATAAGACTTGCGCGGGAGTCGAGCACGGTCTCCAGTTTCTTCAGTACCTTGGCTTGATATTGGGCAAAAGTCGGCGCAGCTCCCGAATTCGGGTCATCGGAGGGTATGTCGGCAGAATCCAATGGCACTCGAGCGAGAGGGACAACTCGTCCCGCGAATTCCGCATGCCTTGCTTCGAACAACCACATTCGGGCAGAGGCAACCGCAGCTTCAAAAGTAGCGTAGTCTCCCGGACGGAGACTCCCGTTCGCCGTCTTCAACCCGAGTCGAGCTTCGAAAAGATCACGGACCCATTTTAGCTGATCGTCCTGATTTCGCTGATCATTCCAACTTACGGAGAAAGTTTTCTTGCCCGGCGCTCTCTCAGGACTTTCCACAATGATTTTGTCGGTGGTCTCGCCCTGTACCTTTGGATAAAGACAAGTTGTTGCCTTATTGCCGTTATAGCTCAGGCGGACGCAACGGGCGATGTCGTCATCTGGATCGGTCGAGTCCTGGACTGGGCGATCTGTCCCATCCAAAAAAATTAACTGTATCGATGGATTTGTGTCCTGTGCGCGTACGGAATTTACATCCGTTACCAAATTGCCGAAGCCGATGGTCCCGCATAGGAATACAAGTCGTCCCGCTCGCCCAATTGTTCGCATGGCTCTTTCGAACCTCCATGTTGGCTGCGACTATTCCAGATCGCCGGGTCGGATGATGGCGACGCCGACGGGCCAATCGGGCCGCAGCGTCCTGAGATCGTAGCGATCGACTTTACCGTCGAGCCACACGGTATTTCCATCACGATTGGTGGCCTCGATCACATAGGTTCCGTTGACGCCTTCCCTCCGGTTGAGGCGGACCATGCCGTCGACCGCGAAGCCGTCAGCGAAGATTTCGCCGGAATGAGGTACCCGCGCGTAAAAATGCCGCCGATAGCCGTCGAAATCTTCCACTTTTGGCAAAGCGACGGATGCCTGATAGATGGTGCCGCCGAACGCGCCGCCGATATTGATCGATTTTCCAGTCCATTCCGGCTCGTCCAGGAGCAGCTTTTTTCCCCCTTGTTCGAGGACTACGACAAGCCGGGGGCGCGCGGCCGAATCGTCGCGCTGCAGCCAGCCAAATCTGTTAATGCGCTGAAATTCTATCGCGCCTTGGACAACCGCGTTTTTCATTTCCTCGCTGCTGCCGCCGGACAAGAGATCGGGTTTGTCGGCGTTGGGGAACTGGTCCCAGACGGCCTTGCGCAGACCTGGCCACAATGCGCCACGCCCAGAGATCACCACCGACGTGACGGATTCCGCTTTGATGTTCGCGAGCGAAAGAACCTCCGCGACAACTTCGATCGTCGCAAAACGGATGAACTTCGAAAGCGCCGGATCCCCGAACAGGCTGTCTATGGGAATCGCTATCTCGGTGCGTTCGTTCTCACCCTTCCCGCTCGTCCGCACGGCCTTTTTGCTGGCATCCTGTACCGCTGTATCCCGGTTGAGATCGGCTCGCGGACGTATCACGCTGCTGTCCCGTCTGCGTCCTTCAGGTAACTCGAGTCGAACGACAAACTCCTCTTGTGTGATTTTCGTCCGGTCTTCAGGCAGTTGGTGCTTGGCGGCCCTGAGGCCTCTCCAGACCTCACCGAGCATGGCCCTGCGATGCTCTTCAGGTGCCGACTGACTCAGTCGGTCCGCTACAATCGGGTATTGATAGTCCCAATACGCCTGGTCGATCTGATTGGGGTCGACCAGGGCCTTGTGGAGACAGGCGGCCAGCAGCATGTCGATGTGATTGCCCGCGACCGGCACGCCCACGCGCGCCAGCGTGCGCCAGGTTTTTGGCTGCGGGTTGGGCGAATCCTCCCAGCCAATTCTGATGACCGACAGGTCGAGCGTTCCCGCCCCGAAATCATAGACAAGGAGCGTGTCTTGTGGCGGTGGTTGCGATGAACGCAGCCTGCGCGTGTAGTGGTATGCGACGGCATCGGATTCGCTGACGGCACTGAATCGTTCAGGCCTCGGAATGTTCAGAGGAACCGCGAGCGAGTTGCGCGCCACGTCAAGAAATCGCTCCACCTGGATACTGCTGAGCGTGTTTGGATGCGTGACGATCACGCGGCCGGCGTCCGCGTGATCGGGGCTTATGTAGGCCTGGGCCAGCGCGGCGAACGTCGATGCCATGGCATCCGTGGTGGGAAGCTCCCGGGTTTCCGTTGTTCCCGCGCCTGTCCGCCTCACCTTGACCGGCGTCTCCAGGACCACGTTCTTGCTGCCGGTGGCGAACCAGCTCTTCAGCGAATGCACCACCCGCTTTTCCCGCTCGGCGTCCAACTGCGCGCGCGTTGGCAGAGAAACGAAACTGGCGTCTCCCGGAGCCAGGGACGCAGGCGCAAACTGGGGAAAGCCCGGGAAACCGCGCGATTGACTGCCGTCCTGACGCAGGTCGGCGTCGAACGTCACCGCACTTGGCATGAAATGCGTGCCAAGCTCGGCATTTTCGGGGTCGAATTTCTCGAGACACCAGTCAGAGGCGGATTTGTCCTGTTGAACGACACGCTGCAGATCGGTGACGACAAGACGCCCTGAACTGTCGTTACGTGCGACGGTGATTGCCGATGTTCCGAAATCGATGGCAAGCCACGTATCCGGCGGCAGGAGCTCGATGTCCAGGGGCGTTTCGAACCTGCAGACGCTCACATAGCTCGCGTTGCGGGTGCCGGAAAGGACATCCTCGTCAATCCAGATACGCGCCTCAATGGCGACGATCAGAACTGCCTTGCCGGAAGGTATGACGGCCTCGAGAATATTGTCGATCGCAGCAACCTGGAATCCGACATTGATATTGAACGCCGGTGCGCCCTCATTGAGCACGATCTGTTTGGAGATAGCTTCGCCGTCTTCGCCGGTCAGCGAGATCAGAGAGGACGCATCTACCACATTGTCGTCGATGTCCCGGATAACTCGCGCGTAAGCGGCGTCAAGTTCCAGCTTTGCCCTTACCGTCAATTCGACACGCCCGCGTCCGTTGCGCGCCGAATTGGCCGCCTGAAGTGTCATGACGGTGCGGGCCGCGAATTCGTCCCTCTTGAATTTCGCCGATCGCGGCTCCAGCCTGATGACGGTTCCCGAAAAAGGGTAATCCCCTTCTTCGCTCGCGTCGGCCCATCGCCAACGCGCAGCGCCGTCTTCGCCCCAATAGATCTCGCGCGCGATCCGCCTCGCGGGATCAACCGTGTCGAACCATCCCTTGTTGATCAGCAGGTCGAGTCGGGACTTCGACGGATCTCGCAGCAACTGAACGCTCTGGGGCGACATGTCCGAATCCGGTGCCGCCGGACCCAGGCAATAATAATCGAGGCGCCAGTAGGGAGGTTCGGGATTGATTATCTCCTGGGAGCCACAGTGTACGACGACCGGGTTGGCGAGTTCCTCGCCGGGAGCAAGCGTAACGAGTCCCGACAGGAGAGAAATCGCCTTGCCCGTGACGGCCCGGCCTCCCGCTTTCGCAGCCAGGCTGAAGTCGCCGCGGAAGGACTTTGCAAACTTGAGAGTCTCCACCGACCGGAACACGTAGGCTCCGGCTTGAATGTCGCCGCTTTCGATCGAATTCCCGAGCCTGTAGTGGAGAGGCAATGACGGCGGCCGGTATGTAACGACCGGGCGACTCGCTTCCTTGGGCTTCACCTCGAGATTTAAGGCTTCCTTCAATTGCAATTGCTGGTCATCGTGTTCCGACCAACGCGAATGCCACGATATGTCGACAGGAAGACCCAAAGCCATCTTCACCGGGCCATTGTCGGCCTGCCCACGAAAATCCCTGATCTTGCTGCGCGCCAGAAAGACCAGAAACTCCTGACCGTCACTCACATAGCCCCGCCATTTATGCGTCAGCAGTTCCTTACCCGGACCGTCTGTCGAGCGGCCATCCTTGTCAGCGAGCGCGAATCCCAACACCGCGGTGCCGACATCCTCCTCCACCACGAATCCGCTTGCCTCGATGATTTCGGCGTTCAGCCCCAGCGTCATTCTGCGCCGCGGCTGTTGAGTTTTTCGAACCATTGCCGAAACGGGACCTGGCAGCGAATCGTTGGAAAGGACGAGCGAACCCAACAGGACGACTTCAACTCCTGACGCATTGAAATCGAGAACCAGCGGATCGGCGACGGGGCGCCACAAGAACCGCGGGCGAAAGCCGCGCCCCGGCAACAAATACCAGCCCGTGGCGAGCAGAGCGGTCAGCGCCAGGATCAGCAGGACTATGTCGATCCAACTCCAGACACTCCGCTGTGCCTGAATCCTCGCCGCGGCCTTTGCGACATCCAGGGCACCATCGCCACGCGTCCATTGCTGCGTAAGGTCGGTCGGCGTGATGGTGTGACTGCCGAAAATGCCGTTCGTGACCACCGGATAGGCCGCTGTTTCGACCAGTATCGGTATCGGCGCGGTCCGGTGGACCAGGTGATCGTAGGCGTGGTTGGTGTCGTAGCCGAATTCGGCACCAAACTGAGCGCGGCCGCTGGCCAACACCGTGTGATTTGGGCCGATGGTCGCCGGCAGTCCCAGTCCCTGCCAGAGCGGAAAAATCCATGCCTCATCGCTGCTCTGACAGTCAGAACCGCCACAGTTGGATGTTTCGATTTGCCTGGTCGCAGGGAAAGACCCGAACGGTCCCTCCAGTGTCGGGTGCCCGTCGTCGCGCGCGCTCCACAAAACTGACTTGAGAGACCAAGGCCCTTGGCGCTCGATGCGAGGGCCAAGCGGATCACCCACGACGCCGAGGAGACTCGAGGAAATCGCCTGAGGAGACAGACGCACCAACTTGGGAGCATCGATGAGTATCTCCGGCTCAGTTGTTGGCAGCACTCTCAGAAAGCGCAAAGAGATCGGATATTCCTGCCGACCGTTCGACACGTAACGAAGGTAGGCATTTTGATCGGGGCCTGGTGGGAGAATCCGCCATTGGCCCGCATTTTCCTGCACCAGAAGGCGCGAATCCTCAATACGAAATGACTTGAGCACTTTGGTGGCGAGGGACGCTGCAGAAACCGTCTCGCCTGTTCCCCATCTTTGCCGATACTCGTCAAGCTCTCGGGACGGATCGCCGAACGCCGCAAATATTCCCACATCGACCACGATGATTTGATCGAACATCTGTGTCGATCCATTTGATCGGCCGGAAAGCCGGTTGCTGATGTCGGGTAACGCGAGCTCCCATGTAATCAGCGTCGGCGCATGCGCCTCCACAAACGTGCACTTGTCGGCAACTTGAGTTTGTACTCTCGATGTGAACGCATCCACATCTGGCGTCCAGTCGGTCTGCAACCAGTGGAACAGGTTTCGCGCCGACATAACATTACCGGACGCCTCGCCTTGCGATGATCCTGATTTGCATGAGGCCGCATCACCGTCGGCTTCTGCCGACAAGCTATAAAATGCAAGCGACATCACGTCATTCTTCGGGTCGAACACGAACTCGTCTCCGTAGCGCCGGTCGAACAAACCGGCCCTCAGGAGATCGGGAATGCGCGCCGGGAGCTTGTGCAGCATATCGCTGCTGGATCTGACCAGCACGATGAAATGGCGTTTAGGCGGGGGCACGGCCGCAGGTTGCGCAGAGAGTTGAGACGCGCCCGAAAACGTCAACCAGACCGCTGCGACGAACAACCGGAACGCACGCCATCGCCGCCTACGCATAGGCGAGACCGCTTGCGTCGCGACGGGCGTCATGGCTCGCCTGCGCATCGAGGACCAGACCGCGGATCACGGCACGCCACTCTTCCCACCCCGGCGCTTCGCGCAGCTCCCGAAAAGCATCGAGCTTCTCCAGCGAAGCAAGGAAATCCTCGGACGACTGTGTTATCACCGGCCACCCGTCGCAGGCGCGAGCGCTCCGAAGGGTCCGGGCGAACTCGCCAACGGCATTTGGCTGAACAAAAGCCGGGCCGATCTCCCTATCGCCTTCAAACAGCAGTCCTGCGCGCGCCGAGATTCTTCCATCGAGCAGCTTTTGCAGGATCGTGAGCGCCCGCGGTGGGTCTCGCAGCGCGGATACAGCAGTCCCCGAGAAGGCGGGGGGACGTTCGCCGACCCTGTTTTCGTAGAGCGCACGAATACGCGCTGCATGCGTCTCTTCTGGCCACGCATACGGTAAATTGGGGCGCTCGCCCAGTCCGCGTACTCCCAGAGCGTCTTCGATTGGCATCGGTACGATTTCTACGGTTGCGGCGAACGCTCGATCTTCGCGGAGCCCGGCCGGCGTCGACATGCCGCCCAATTCCTGCGCACGGGCGCCAATCGATATTCCGTAAATTCCTTGTACAAACCTCTGCATGACCGCGTCGTCCAACAATTCCATCGCGCCAGACGAATAGATGTCGAGCCAACTGCGGAATGCCGATTCAACGTCAGGCAATTTCACAACCTGCCCAGCCGGACCCAGCAATTCGAGTTCGATGGCTCCGCCCGGCGAGACTTGCGTCCAAAGCCCGAGCCGCTCGAGGATTTGCGGCGCAATTTCCTCGATCCACGGCCTGTAGTAACTCTGCAAGCTTGGCCCCGCGCTCTGCGGCAGGTCTTGCGTAACGACCTTGAGCTTTTCCTCGGCCGCCAGTGCCGAAGTACCTGCAAGGCCGCTCCGCAGATTCAAACCGGAATCGACAGGCCATGGATCGCCGGTCAGCGCATCGTGCCAGCGGGAAAGCTTGTCGGCGGTCGCCGAAACGACGAGCCGATAACGCTGCGCTATTCCGGAAATGGCCAGCCATTCGGAGGCACGATCGCTGCTGGAGGCGCCATCAGCGTAAGTCACGGCGCTCGCATGCAACTGCGCCTCGACTTGCCTCAGTGCCAGCAGCAGTCCACTAAGCGGCCACACCGCTTCGTCACGTTTTTGAAGATAAACCCTGAGCCAAGCGCTCAAATATTTCGCAAAGGCTAGGTCCGCAGACTGTTCGTCGCTCCGGGTCGTCTCATTTCGCGGCAAATCTCCAACGATGGACCGTGAAGCATGGGGTGCTGCGATAACCTGAAAATGCGGTGGAAAATTCGTCGATGTCTCTCTCCCGGACCAGAACTGGTTCACCGCGCGGTCGGCCAGTCGGGCTGCAAGTTCTGCACCTTCCTTCGGGGTCGCTCGTCCCAGCACCCATGACGCAATTATGTCCCCAATGGCCCTCTCCCGGATCGCTTCCCAGAGAAGCCGCCTTGGAGCGGCGCGCGCTTCAATCCGCATTCGCGCGGCGCCATTTACCGTTGCTGCGTCGACACTTGGCCGGAATGCCGGATAAGCCATGATTGACCACGCGCTGTCGACAAGTGCGGTAAGCGATGCATCTCCCTGAACGTGCCGATCACCCACGACTATAACGCTGTCAAGAAGCCTGCCGGCGCCGACTTCAACGCCACCCCGGTCCGAAATGAGGACCTCTCCACGGCATGACAGCGCCCTGTCCAACTCTGCGGCTAATGCAGCTTCGGCGAGCCGATCTTTTGACAGCCGGCTTGACGCTGCCAATATCGCAATGCAGGGCTTGTTATATTTGGCGCACATGTGCGCCACTTCCAGAATCAGCGCACTTGCGGCTGCATCGTCTGCGCCAGCCATTAAGATAACTTGCTGGATTTCCTCGGGCGCCGCACGACTCATCGCACTATCGAGTGATAGCTGCAGCTTCTCCGGCTCCAGGAGGACCGCAAGCCTCGCCAGCGCCCTGTTTTCACCTGCCCCGAAATAGGTGTGAAGAACCTCTCCGCGGCGGAGCCAAACCTCCGCCGGAACAAAAGACCGTGCTGCTGTCGACCCCTCAAACGCAGCCTTTGTCACCCAGAGGCGCGTATCCACCGCAATGTTGACTTCGAATGACGCGCCCTCCGCTCCAACCGTTCGCCCTTCTCCCACGTCAACAAATACGCAAGGAGCCATGGTCGAACGGATGTCGCGGTCAAACATTCTGCGGCAAAGAGCGAGACCGGCGCTACGACCGGTTCCCCCGAGGCAGACAAACAGCGTTGGCTTGATGGAAGGCGAAAACGGTGGCAATCCGGGCGCCGGCAACGGGTTGAAAACTGCAGGAGAGGTATTCTCCGGTTCGGGTCTTGTCTCTGTCTTGTCCTCGTGGATGCAGTCTGCGCGAACCAGCAACGCGTGGACGATCGGATTTATCAGCGGGAATGCCCAAGCCAGCCATCCCGGCAACAGAAGCACGCGAGGTGATGCCGCAAACGCGGTGGTCTCGGATCCGCCGCCCTCCGTGCGCCACAGCACACGACCTCCCCGCACGATTCGGTGCCAGCCGGGACATCGTGCTTCGAGCTCGATCGTGAATGTTTGAATGCCATCTTCAAGAACAGGACGAACCCACGAGTAAGTGGTGACTTCACCCAACCGGCTTGCCTTGAACGGCGGGTGTTGACGGCCCTCCACGAATTTCCAGGGCGAAGGATCTCCAACATCGCACTCGAGCACCGCAACGACGGGAATGCGCCCTGTCACACGCGCGCTCAGAAAATCGAAAAGAGCCCTGATCTGATCGGTGGCCTCAATCTTGAAAGACCGATCTTTTCCGGCGATCTGCTGCAGCAGTTCCATATTCGCTTCGCGCCCAAAGCCGGCACACAGCAGCGTTACGCCCCGTCCTGCCGCGACGAGGTCTCGCGCTGCCACCAGTGCTTGGGCCGACTCATCGCTCCCGTCCGTCAGCAATACAACGATTGCAGGGTTTGGGTCCGGAACAGTTGCGATCGCCTCTCGTGTTCTGGTCAGACCTGCGGCGATCGACGTTCCGTCACCGCGGGGCATCGACATCAAGATGCCGCGGTTGCGCTGATGATTTGCAGAGATCGGCGCGACCAGCTGCGCGCCCGAATCAAAGGCCACTACTCCCGACCGAAAGTTTGCAGGCATTGCGGCGAGAAAGTCGGAAACCGCCTGAATCATTTCTTCGTAAGGACTATCGGGACCAACTCCCATGCTTGGCGAGCGGTCAAGCACAAACAGAACATCCCGGGGCGGCAATTTTTCCGGCGCTACCAGCGACGGAGTTTGAACCCTGACTTGAAGACTGACCGTGTGTCCCAACTCGACCACGGGCTCGTCGACAGCGAGCGCTGCCGTATGCGCCGCATCGCCTCGCGCGCGCGCCCCGACGGATGTCATGAGCCATCCGACGAAAACCCAAAGCAGGCCCAATACCAAAATCGAAAGAACCATCACAGAAGCCCCTGCAACGCCGACACGAGAATCAGGCGTGTCAGCGCATCGTGGTTTTCGTTGTCGTCATCGATCCCCGCAGCATCGGGTGCGCCGAGAGCGTCGGCGGAGACATCATCCGACGGCGGAAACAGCTTGGTTCTACCGCCAATTGCATATTGAGCAAGAGCCTCCGCCAATGACGAGCGATTGCCAAACGTCAGTTGCGAAGTACCGATTACCCATTGCTGTCGGCCGAAATCGTCGACCGATTGTTTGACTTGCCCCGCTGCAAACAGACCTGCGAACGAACGAATTGCATCCTTGTTCGAAAATGCCGCCCGCAAGATCGCAGGGAAGATCGGTACTTTGTGCGCGATATGTGTTTCGATGCGCCGACGAGCGCGCTCGGCAGCTGACTCGGCCTCCGTAACGCCGGGGGCCGGTGTAGGAACCGTGCGCGTGCTTCCAATTTTGCGGGGGGCAAACGCCACCCGTCGCAACCACTGTGAATCGGCAGACTTGATTTGAACGTTTGACATCGCGCTGCCGGTGAGAGGCGGGATGCCGTCGGCTAGCGCCGCGACATATTGGTCAGTTCCTGTGTCGATTGAGCCAGGCAATAGAATGACCGATGTTCCGTCAGGTCCCGGATTGAGGTCCAACTCCGCCGTCAGCCGGGGGGCTATGCCCGCGTCCCTGCTCAATAGCCAGCCCAAAGAGTACTGACGAACGCCGGCGACAGCCGCCTCGGCGCGTGCTCTCAGCGTGTCCAGATATTGGTCCGCATCAGCCGTTGCAGTTTGCGTTACAATCGCGACCCGGCCTTCGACGATTGGCTTTTCGCCATCGAGACGCGCACGCAGAGTCACCCAGGGAGTTGACTGATCTCCGTCTTGCCCCCCTGACAATTGGCGGTTCAGTTCATCGGCGAGTTCGCAGATGAACGCTCGATCTACATGACGGTTAAGTCCGCGCTCGAGCAGCCGGCCGATGCCGTTCAGCGAAGCCTCCTGCGATCGCCACGAATCATGGGCGGCGCGCAGTGCTTTGGGGATCCAAACGGTGTCTAGCTGGGCATGATAGTCCGCCAGAAGTTTTTCAAGGACCTGCCGAACAACATCAATAGTGGCTTGTGATCCGCCTGTGCCAATAATCGATTGTTCGAACTCATCACTCTGGATGACGCGCTCTATGGACGCCAGGACGTCGGTGGCTTCGGACATCAGGAAGCCAAAGCGGCCCACCCGCCGGACAATCTCGTCCAGGGCATTGATCGCAAGTCGGCGAACGCGATCGGCCTGCGCGTCGTCGCCGGATCCGAATGCGACAATCAGATCGTGAACGTCGGGCGACGAAGCGGCCACCAGCAGCAGGGAGCGCGTAGAGTCAGTGAAATTCAGACGGACATCTTTCAATATCGCATCGATGAGCCTGCTCCCCTTTGCGCGGGGAGGCAGGAGCTGGTATCCATCATTCGCGTCGCCAACGGCGCCCAAAACGCTCCCGACGACCCATCGCTGGAATATCTCCGATGCGACAGCATCGACAAGGTCGCGAACGCGGAATCCCACCTTGGCCGCAGCAAAACGAAGCACGCCCAGCTCGTTTCCGGACTCCGTTTCGTCTCCGCTGATACGCAGGTCGCGGGACGCCGGGTAGCACAAGAGAACCACGGCCCTGCGGAAGAGCGTGACCGCCGTCTGCGAGGCGTTGTGGATGCGGGTGTCGCCAAGGCCCACGATTTCGAACACATGATCGATCGGCAACCGGCGGAGCGAAGGATCAGACGATTCGGAGTTCGCTGATCGGGTCGAAATCAAGCCTTCCGAATCGAGTTCGCGCTGGAATGCCTGATGAATTCCCTGGCCGCGATTCGCATCTTCATTCATAGCGACTAGCGTGACGTCAACGGGGCGATCGGCCGACGCCTTTCGAAGCTGTCGCGCGACATCCAGAATGACGGCCGACGCGAACGGCTCGCCTGTGTCGGCGATGATCAGTATCTGGCCCGCGCCGCCCAGGCCGTCGAGAAATTCCCCGGTGCGAGCGGCCAGCGTGCCGGCAAGTCCATTCTCCATCCAGTGCAGGAAGGCGTAGCGGTTGAGCGCGCGATCGTCGGAACCCGATGAGGCAACATTCAATCGGTCCTTCGGCTGGCCTTCCAGCATACGCGTATCCAGCCAAGAAGGGCTGGAAGCAGCGGCGTCGCCGGGATCGGACGGTCGGATATAGCGCGACGTCTCCGCGGATGTGGCGGGCATTACAAGTTCGCTCCCGCCAAGATCTGTACCGTTTGCGACATTCCGAGAGGCAATGCCGATAAGGCAGGGTCGCGGCTCTATCGGCGTGTCCTCCAATTCAGAATTAACTTCGCGAAGGGTACGTACCCCGGCCTCTCCAATGCCGACTACCAGCGTCGGCACTATGCGCTCTGCAATTCGAGCCGGACGAGCGGGAATCTGAAGCGACCGCACAGCCGGTTCCACGGCTGCGGGCGGGATCGCAAGATCGGGAGACGCGGGACGTGTGCGGAACCACGAACGCAGCGCGCGAAGCGTCCAGAACAGCGCCGGCAGCAGTCCAAGCAGAACGAGCCAGAGCGGCGCCACCAGTATCCAAGGTCGATTGGCGCAGGAACTGACGGTAAGCCGTCCAAAATGATCTATGGTTGTGGCTTGCGCGGGGCGAACACCAACCGGCCAAAGTCCCCACTCATGCACCTTCAGCGGCAGCTGGAATGCAGTTCCGGCGTCGGAAACTGGTGATATTGCGGTGAGGCCGGTGTATCCTTCCCGATACCAGTCACCGGCCAACACATTGCCGGTGTCCAGCGAGAAAATCTCCGGGTGCATTTGGATCGTGAGCTTCACCGTCCCGGCTGCATTCGACAGCAGCATTGCAAAGGCGCTTTCAAGACGTTCCGGGAGGTCCGATTCGGTGGTCAGAGTGACCACATGATCGGCGGATCCGGTCAGTCTTTGCGCCATGCTTTCGTCGTGATCATTCGGCGTCAGGACGAAGTAGAACCCCACTGCCGACTGACGGAGATGGTCCGCTCGGTCCAAAAACTGCCTGGCGCCATTAAATTCTGCATCACTGAAAAAGATGACGGCCGTGCGCCGGCCGAGATCCGCTTGGGCTCGGTTCAGCAACTGGTCCACTGCGTCGAACGCCGCAGCTGCTTCTGTCCCGCCGCCTGCCAGCGGCGTCTCCGCACTCTTGATGATCGTCGTTCGATCGTTCGTCCACGGTTGAATGATCCGGTACGAATCCGAAAAATAGACGAGGGCAAAGCGATTGGCGTTGTCCGGACGGGCCAGCACCGACGTCGCGCGACGCACGGCTTGCGGTAGAAGTTTGGCGACCTCCGCCATTGATCCCGATTCGTCGACGATGAGAATAACATCCAGAGGTACCGGCGTGGCCGCAGTCGGGCGGCCGAGATATGAAACTGCGTAGCCCAGGTTGCTGTCCGGCAGAGCCCACGAACGATCGGTCTTGCAGGTCAGAGGGCCGGTTTGTGCTCGATCGTTGAGAAAGTACACGAGCGAAAGAAGCAAGGAAACGCACAACACGGCCGGCAACAACGTCGCCGCGAGGCCTGCGAAGAAACGGCCAGCGCTCATTGCCCCCTCCCCCGGTCGCCGCCCTAAACCCTGCGGCCGCGCAAATCCGTGGTGCTCTCAAAGGGAAGGTAGAAACGAAAGATGCGTTTCAATGCACGGGCTTCCTGCTCGAGTTCTCGCTGACGAATTTGGTCGAAGCGTACATCCGCGTGTTTGTCGACATAGTATTTGTCGACAATCTGATCCAGTTTGCCCTCCGCCAATGCCCTCTTCAGAACACGCGGATATGTTCTTTCGGAAGCATCCTGCCCTTCGGCCGGCGCCTGGGCCGCGAACGTGGCAGCCTCAAGCGCGCCTTCCACCGTGAACGGTCTTATTGCGCTGGCGCTCGCGCGCTGCTGCAGGACGAACACGACAGCAGCACGAAGCAGATCATCGCCCCTACCTGTGAGCGTGATCGGCGTTTCCTTCGTGGAATATTGCCAGACTGCCGTGTCCTCGTCGTACCTGATTGCTCCCGTCGCAAGACAATGCACGAACGCCCGCATCATCGCGGGCTTCTCCAGCAAACGAGTAATGCGGGGCGGGCTGAGGTCCTCTACTCCCCTGAATTGTTCGTTGTTCTCGACCAACCCGCTTCGTTCGATGAACCACATCTCCTCCTCGGCGCGAAACGAATGAAAAGTCAGAGCAGTGAGCGCCTGAACTCCGCGGAATCCCACATAGCTCTGAAGATAGTCCCTTGCACAATTCTGCTCGTCGAGGATTTTTGTCGAATAGCCATCCGGATCTATCACGCCGAAAAGAGTGATCGCGTCTGGGTCGGAGTGATTGAGAATCGGATCCTTGTGTGCCCGGTTCCCCCGTCCTGCAGCAAGCGCATCGTCGAGGCTTCGCGCCAAATCCCGCTTTTCCACACCCGCCGATTGCTCGGCTCTGCAAATCAGCTTGACGCTTGGTATCCTCGTGCCGTCGACTTCCAGCAAGACACTGTGCCGGGCGAGGAGTCGTTCGATGATTCTCGATGGCGTGATGCCTCTGCCGGGAATGGACTGTGCATAGATCAGGTAGTCGAAGATATCGATTCCCTGCAGCGACCGGTCAATTTCAGCACGGCAATATTCGTACAACCGCTGACGCAAATCCTTTGGGCCGCCAGTCGGCGCATCGGAGGTTCCCCTGACTTTCAACGCAACCGTCGGCGGGACGCCCTTGTCCGCGGCGGCTTCCCACGAGGCCAGTGCTATCAGATGTTCGGCAAGAGTCTTTCCGTCATCCTTTACAGTTGCGCGGGCCTCGAGAACTTTCTCGAACCCGTTCATCGTCGTGTCGTGTCTCTCGTCCGACACCCGCTCCTCATCCAGAGTGATGAGGATGCTACCATTGCGGGCCATTCGATCGAGGCGGCTGTCCAGCGTGTTGATCCTGTGACGAATCTGATTGAGCATGGAAGGCTTGTCGTCCGATGCACCGCCGCGAACCAAGCCTTCAACGACAACGGAACGTATACGATCGCGCCATTTCTCTACGCGATCGCCGACGATCTTCGTCAATCTCTGCATCTCGTCGAGAAGACGCTGCTTCTGAACGGATTGGATGTAGTCGTAGACGCTGTCGCGCGCTTCCTCCTGGGGCGCTTCTATCCAGCTTCCAAAATCAAGAGTGCCCCTTTTCGCGGCACGAAGCGACGCGACGGCGTCATTGGCGTTCTGGAGCAGTCTGCGGTCATGAGCGTCGGCCGTGACCGTGGCCTTGAATTTTTCGATGATTTTGGCGATCGCTTCGAGCGCGCCGCCGGGGCTGACCATCAACGACACTTCCCGATACAATCTGGTCAGCGGTGTTCCCTCGTCAGGCTGTGTATTGTCGACCGCAATTCCCTGAGGCGATTGCAACGCGGATATCGCCCAAAGATCAACGGCCCGCCGCAACCGCTCGTCGTTCAGGGACCGGACAAATCGCAGCCCCTTTTCAAAACTCGATTCTCCGCCGTCAGCCGACAGGTAGAGCTCCCGCACCTGCAGCAATTCGTCGGCAAACTGCTCGCCCGACGCCTTCTGGTCCAGCTTGACGCCCTTGGACTTTCGATGTTCGTCGTAAGTCTTGACGACAATATCTTTCGCGGCGACCTGATCGTCGGCGCCGACCTCGGAGCTCAGGAACGGATTACAGTAGAGAAGGACGGGAAGCATCCTCAAGTCTGAATCGCTTACCTTGAAATCGCCTGCTGTCGTCCCGGCAACTTGAAACCATTTTTCGACGATATCCTGCGGCGAAAGTCGCGTGCGCGCGAATCCCTGCAATTCTTCCGGCCCTGCGGCACCGCACTTCTCGAGCAATTCCGAAAACAGCGTCAAAAACGACTTCGCGGCCTTTTCCGAATCGCGGCGCCGATCGTTATCGGAACCGGAGGCGACCCCGGTCGGCAATGAATCCGGCGGCACGGCTGCCGTTACGCGGCGAATAAATGCATCTACCTGGCGCCACGCAAATCGTTCGGCATACGTATTCTTAGGCAGTACCAGTCTCGAGGCGCCAAATCCGATCGGAGCGCTGGTCTGATTGACCTGGTCCTGCATCAGTCTCGAGCCGACATTTTCGTCGGTGAACGAGTCGAGCGCGTTCGCTACGGACGAAAAGAAGATCGTGCGGTCGGAATCTCCTTTGCAATCGCGGCTCAGATAAATTCGGTAATCGAACAGCGGCGACCGGGCATTGGCATGAAGGGTTCCTCCCGGCGCGTAGAGTACTTCCGACCAGACGTCGCCTCTGGCGGACCCCGGATCGTATCTGTCGCCTGGCAGGAGGGGATGCTGGACCCGATCGAGTTCCCTGAGGAACGCGTATGATCGAGCCAGAGACGAACGTTTCTTGTCCGTTGTCGGATCGTCGAATACATCACTGTAGACATCCGGCAGAACCACTACCGAGAATACGCTGATGTTACGGCCGATCTGTTCGGCAGCAAGCCGCGTCATGTAAGCGGCATCGATCAGGCATCCGGCACCCGTTCCGCCCGCTGCTGAGCCAACGATCCAGACATTGACGTTGTCCCTCCCCGCTCGTGACTGCATGTCCTGCAGGCGGCGCGACAGATCCGTTACGATTCCGGCGGCGTTTGCGAACATCGCATAACGGCCGATCTGTCTTTGCTGTGCCGCTCCGCGCGTCAGATTGAGTGCGGCTGAAGGCAGAATCTGGTTCAGCCAGTCGCTGTGAAGCCAGTCGGTGTACTGCGGATACACTCTTGACCGCGTAACCGGGTTGGCCAATTCGTGCTGGCACATGTGGCTGAAGGAAATCGGCGCGTCCTCGAGGTAGAAATACTCGCTCGTCGGCTCGAGCGAAATTTCGTTTCCCTCCGCGATTTTCTCCTCGGCCCCTGCATCGCCTGCGATCGGTACCGTGTGACCTGGCTTCCAGTTTTCTCTCGCGATGGTGTCGAATTCCAGGAATTCCAGATGTTCCGGCCTCTCACCGTGCTTCTGGACAGCCAGTTCCTTCACATAGGTCAGTATGTGTGCCCCGGTTCCGCCGAAGCCGAGAAAGAGGTTCTGAATTGCCATATCGACACTCCGCTAATTTTGACGCTGACGCTTGGTTTCGAGGACCAAGGCGGCAGACCATTTGTCGTCGAGGCCGGCGAGCACTTCCGATGGAGCGCCGTCGCCGCTGCGCAATTTCAAGGATTGTTCTTTCTTCGCGCCCCGAATTCGATATCTGATTTCGACACGCGCCTGTCGGTCATCTCCCGGGAGACGCCTCGCTCTAAGCCGGTCGAGCAGTACCGGTCCGGAGTCCGTTCGGAGTTGCACCTGCCGGTCCAAATTCGTGGTACGCCGGCCGGTAAGGTCGAATTTTCTCAGACCCGGCCCCATCAGCACGCCCTTGTCGGACGGAAATATTACGAACTGAACGGATTTATTGCGGCGGCCATCCTCCAGCCTGACTCCAAGAAGTCTGATCAGGACGAATCCGAGCGCGCCCGCTACGATCGCAATTGTGAGAACAGCGAGCAGCGCCATGACGGCGAGAAGCCACGCCGCACCGACAACCCTGAATCCTGCGGCGGTATTGTCCGGATCTGGACTTCTTACGCGAGACAGCCCGCTGCCCGGCGGCAATGCCACGCCGCCGTACAGGCGGTCGGACGGTACGGTATTCGCGTCGACGTGAATGCCGACAGACAGCGTCTTTGGCGCTGACCAAGGCAGCCATCCCTCGCCGCCGAGCCAGTTTATGCTCACAGGAACGGTCGCCACGAGCGCATTGTCCACCAGGCGCATCGGAATCGGAGCGCTGCCGGGAGCGGGCTGCCCCGATGGATCGAGCAGCGTCAACGTGGCTGGCCGAGTTGCGGATCCGAACACAGACCTTATCGGAATGTCAGGACCTGAGACGTTCTCTTTCGCTTCAAAGCGTAGCTCGACGCTTTGGCTTCCGAGAGGGGAAATCTCGAGCGATCGATTTGCGGTCTGAACGGGGACGAGATTGAAGGGGATTCGATTGGTGACGGTCAAGCTTGCCGACGTTGCGCCAGGTTGAAATAAGGTCTGCTGACTTCCGTCGAACGCGGACGTGTACGTGCCGTCGACCGACAGCCGGTAAGTTCCTGCCTGCCGCGGGGACCACGTACCTGTGAGACGCCCAGGCGGAACCAGCCGAAGCGAAACTCGCTCCGGCATCGCTCCTGTCGCAGGCGTCAGGGTCGCAGTCACAGATCCAAGCGGCCAGCTCGGCTCAATCGAAATGGCATCGGAATCGGACGCGCCCACGACTTGAAGCTCAATGTCTGCCGGTCTGTTGAGAGCGACGGTTCCAGGAGAAACAAGTGATACCCGCGCATGAGTCAGGCTGTGCGAAACCTGGCCTGTAACGAGGTAACCGGCCGCGTCCCGGCCGAACTGAACCTCATAGTTGCCCTTCGGAGGATTTGGCAGATCGAATCCCAGCGTCTGGGATCCGCCGGGCGGCGGCGGGTGTGCGCGCAGTTTATTGCCGCTCGGCGTTGTCAGTATCGGCAGTACCGTCGTAGGCCTGTCCAGCGTTACCGAAACGGCGAGATGGCTTTCGTAGGGTCCGATCTGGAATCGCTGGCCGAAGGCGATATTCGAGTGTCCGCCCACACTCTGATCGATGATTGCGAGGACACGCCTCGGAAGTTTATCGCCGACAGGTTGGGCCAGTTCGGCGTTATCGTTCCCTACGATGGACTTCCAACGTGCCCCGTCCCCGCGTTGCCAATAGCCCGCGTCCGCACCCGCAATGTCGTTGATTCCCAGAATATGCAGCAGTATCCCGTCGTGCGTAACTTGACGGGCCTCCCTCTCGGTCTCGTCAAATACCGACCCGACGGGCTCTCCGTGTCGATACGGATGCCCGTCGGTGATCAGAACGATAACGCGCTTGCGAGCCGGATCCGGGTCGGACGCCTGCATGTCCAGCATCTGCTGGTGCGCAAGCTTCAATGCCGCCGGCGTGTCGGTGAGAAAGTCATCGATGTTCGCGCGATTCCCGAGGCTGGGCAGCGAACCCAGCATGGCGGCGGACGTAGCGGCCAATTGTGCGAGGGCGCCCGGCGCGGCAGGATCGAAATGGAATTCGGTTGGCGGAAGAGCAACGCGCGCCTTTGTCGCGAACTCGACGACGGCGATTCGATAGATATCCGAAGTTCCGTTGGTTCTCGACGCCAGCAGCTGCAGCGCCTTCTCGACGACAGCGATGCGATACCTGTTTGGGTCGTTTGGAACTCCGCGATAGTCTGCCTGCCCCCACATGCTGCCGGATTGATCGATCGCGAAGACCAGATCCACCCCTGTCGTAGACGCTGCAGGCAAAGTAGAAAGCAATAAAAGCAGGAGAGCGGCTGCGCAGGCACGCAAAGCTAGGGCTTGGTGGTGCACGCCGGCGCCCCCCCAAAATGTGCGAATTGTGACAACTTTATCCCCCCATCCCAACATTTACTATAATGTATAGACCAGCGAGAGTTGCAATGACAAATAACCGTCATCTGCAGGTGAAGAGGGAGCTGCGCGGAGCGGTAGCGAGTCTGCAAGATCAATCGAAGAGCGTTTCAACTTGCCACGCAGCTATCCTGCTGGTTGATCTAGCAGGTTGTTGAAAAATTGACCCATTGGCGGGCAGTGAAGCTCGCTTCATCACCGTTTTGGAAGTTGATCTCGCCTTCGAGGGTGCCGTTGTCAGTGAGTGCTGCCCAACCATCGCCACAGACTTCGTCCATCTCATCGCTTCCAGACCATGTGAAGTCGCAGCTGTTGCCGCTTGCGACGCCATGTATGGCGCCCGTTACGCATCCGAAAGCGAATTCTCCGCCGGACTCGTCGAACAGGATATAGGCGGGTCCGACCATGTCCGGATAATTATCCTGATAATCCGGCATTTCGACGATGCGCCACTTGCCCTTGATGCTCATGTCGCCTCCAGGAGCTTGGGTAGGCGGATCAAATTGTAAGCGGCCGCGGTGAGCGTGAACTTGAAGGCGACCTTGTCCCGGCCTCGGTACTTGCTCCTGCTCATTCCGCCGATGGTCTTCATCCAGCCAAAGCCTTCCTCGATGCGCTTGCGTATACACTGGCTGATCGCATGGCCGAGATGTCGGGTGGTGCGGCCATCAATGGCGGAGCGGCGGGTTGTGTTCTGCGCGACATGCGCAGTGACATTTATCTCGCGCAGTTCCATGACGAAATCTGCCGCATCGAAGCCTTTTGTCGCCGCCAAGCGTGATCGCATCGGGTCTGTCCGCGCGAGGTTCGATCATGTCCAGCGCCGCCAGTCTTTCGGCGTGGCCCGAGACCTTCGTCAGCCGGGCATCGACAAAAAGACCATTGCGGTTCTCCATCAGGGCATGGCCGATGAAGCGAAGCTTCGCTTCCATGCCCGGTCCCTTGTGGTAGAGCATGGCGTCGGGATCGGTGGTGGAGATGTGGGTCTTGTTGCCGCGCTTCTCGCGATGGAAATCCACTTCCTCATTGCGCCCACCGCCCGCCTGTGGCGGCCCCTCGCCGTCGCTCCTCGGCTTAAAGCTCTTCAAGCTCGCCCAGGCTTCGACAAGCGTGCCATCGACTGAGAAATGGTCGTTGGAGAGAAGCCGCTTGACCTCAGGCTGCGTGAGCACAGCCGAAAGGAATTTGGCCGCGATCTCGGCTTCCAGCAGACGATCCCGGTTCTTCGAGAACACCGAATGGTCCCACACCGCGTCGTCGACACCCAACCCCACGAACCAGCGAAACAGCAGATCGAAATCGAGCCGCTCCATCAGCTGCCGCTCCGAGCGGATCGTGTAGAACGCCTGCAGCAGCGATGCGCGCAAGAACTTCTCGGGCGGAATCGATGGCCGGCCAAGCGGCGAATACATCGCCTCGAAATCGGCATGCAAATCCGCCAACGCCGCATTCACGATGACCCTGATCGCCCTCAGCGGATGGGCTTGCGGTATCCGAAACTCCAAATCGACTTGGGAAAACAGCGACCCACACCGCTCGTCCGAACCACGCATCCAAAAAAAACCTCCGACGCATCCAAACGCCAGAGAATCACCGAAACCGCCCCGCCGCTACGAGTTTTTCAACAGCCTGCTAGAATTCAGCTTGTGAGCAAAAGACAGTGTATCTGCCCGAGCGTTTGGTGGCGGCGGCGGGCGCTTTCAGTAGAACTATCGGTTTGCAAGACACGTGCCGTATCCGCCTAGGTATTTAGTCCCGAAGAGTCGTGGTGCAAAGTATCACGATCTCCGAAGGGATTCGCTATGGGACAAGTTCTTCACGGCAGCGCCACAACGACTGAGACGATCCGTCGAGCAATACAAAATAGTCAAGCGAGCCTGAGGGCGCTGGCTGCGCGTTACGGGATCAATCAGAAGACGGTCGCCAAATGGCGTCGCCGGACATCTGCCGCGGACGCCCGGATGGGTCCGAAGGAAGCGCGCTCGACGGTGTTGTCGAAGGAGGAAGAAGCGCTGATCGTCGCCTTCCGCAAGCATACCCTCCTACCGCTGGACGATTGCCTCTACGCTCTTCAGGCGACGGTGCCGCACCTGACCCGGTCGTCGCTGCATCGCTGCTTCCAGCGCCATGGCATCGCCCGGCTCCCGGAGACGGAAGGCGACAAGCCGGCCAAGAAGAAGTTCAAGACCTATCCGATCGGCTATTTGCACATCGATATCGCCGAAGTTCGCACCGAGGAAGGCAAGCTCTATCTCTTCGTGGCGATCGACCGGACCTCGAAGTTCGCCTATGCGGAGTTGCACGAGAAGGCCAGGACGCAAACGGCCTGCGACTTCCTCAAGGCCCTTCTCAAAGCCGTTCCTTACAAGATCCACACGGTCTTGACCGACAACGGCATCCAGTTCGCCGATCTGCCGAAGAACCGCGCAAAGCCCACCGCGCTATGGCGAGGACATATCTTCGATAGAACCTGCGACGAGCATGGTATCGAGCACCGGCTCACCAAGCCGAACCATCCCTGGACCAATGGCCAAGTCGAGCGGATGAACCGAACGCTCAAGGAAGCAACCGTCAAACGCTATCACTACGGAACGCAGGCTCAGCTCAAAGAGCATCTCCATGCCTTCCTCATGGCCTACAACTTCGCCCGGCGGCTCAAGACCCTCAGAGGCCTCACGCCCTATCAGCACATCTGCAACGTCTGGACGAAGCAGCCAAATCAGTTCAAGTTAAATCCGCTACACCACACCTTGGGACTGAACAACTAGTCCGTGACCGTTTCCAACAGCTTTTTGAAATCTCCGATTCGCCGCTCGTCCTCCTCGCCGCGCGCCAAGAGCGCGGCCTTAACAAATTTCAATAAATCCGTCCGACGATAGAAGGCCTCGGGAAACTCCGAGTTCAGTTCCGTTGGGTCTATATATGAGCGAAATTCTGCATCGGCCGGCCAATTTGCATACTCAGATTGAGAAGTATTGCTACCGCTCGGGCGCCGCTCAAGAATCCAACCGGGATCACCCGCGATACCGCCGAGGTCCGAGCCGGTTGTTAGCAACGCCAGCAACTCGGACCAGCGGCGATCATAAGCGATTGTGAAGAGACATATCTTCAGACTCGCATCTACGTCACGGTTCAGATCTAGGGGCGACCCAAACGCAACGCGGTAAAAGTCGGGATCGGAACTCATCTATTTCTTCGCCACGATCGGATGAACATTACCAATATACGGCTCCTTTGTTCCTTTGTCGAAATTGATGTACGTTCTGAACCAAACTCCATCCATGACGCCATCGATCTGAGTGCGCTTATAGGGATCGGCTCGATATGATTCCATCGCCTTCTGGCCCGCCGACTGTGCCATCTCCAGCATTCTTGGTTCATCATACACCTTCGGGTCGTACACGGTCTTCCGGTCACTAACCCAATCCCCGTTTGGTCGCTGCGTTCGGTAGCTCAGTTCGGATATTCCGGGCGTGTCGGACGGTTCGACTGAATATTCGGCTTTGGAGCCTAGTGAATCCAAGAGTTGTCGAGCGTTCTCGATATTGTGCGTGCCCTTTAATTTACCTCCCTCCATTCGCTCCGGTCCGGGCAAGTGCGTCACCAGATCGGTTCTGACTGCGGCTAAATTCCCTTCTTCCGGACGGGCTTGATCATCGGCTGTCACCACATCAACAACGGCATCTTGCTCAGGCGTCGTTTTAACCGCCGTTTTCTCGGCGGCTGAAGCGTCGTCGGAAGACCTCTGTTCGGTTGCCGCAGTATCTCCCTGAACCTTCTGTTCAGCTGCTGGTTTCTCCGCAGGTGACGCGTCCTCGGCAATTTTCTTTTCGGCGGCAGTGGCGTGTTCGGCAAACTCCCGCTCCGCAGCCAACTTCTCTGCAGCCGCTGCATCGTCGGCAGCTTTCTGCTCTGTCTCAACCATTTCGGCAGCGGCAGCTGCCTCAGTAGCTTTCTGTTCGGCTGCCACCTTCTCGGCAGCTGCAACGTCCTCGGCGGATTTCTGCTCCGTCGCCAGCTTCTCTGCGACTGCTGCATCGTCGGCAGCTTTCTGCTCAACTGCTAACCTCTCCGCTGCTGACGCATCTTCCTGAGCCTTCTGTTCAACTGTTGCTTTCTCCGCAGCTGCAGACTCGTCGGAAGCTTTTTGCTCGGCTGCCAACTTTTCGGCAGCTGCGGCATCTTCCTGAGCCTTCTGTTCAACCGCTAACTTCTCGGCTGCTGCAGCGTCATCGACAGCTTTCTGTTCGGCTGCCAACTTCTCTGTGGCCGCAGCATCCTCCTGAGCTTTCTGCTCAGCCGCCAGCTTCTCCGCGCCTGCAGCGTCGTCGGCAGCTTTCTGCTCGCCTGCCACTTTCTCGGCAGCTGCGGTATCTTCCCGAGCGTTCTGTTCTGCCGCCAATTTCTCTGCCGCTGCAGCGTCTTCAGCAGCCTTCTGTTCTGCTGTCAGCTTCTCCGCCGCTGCAGCGTCTTCAGTAGCCTTCAGTTCTGTTGTCAGTTTCTCCGCGGCTATAGCCTTCTCTGCAGCCTTCTGTTCGTCAGCCGCAGCATGCTCCTGAGCTTCCTGTTCAGCCGCCAATTTCTCTGCCGCTGCCGCGTCTTCAGCAGCCTTCTGTTCTGCTGTCAGCTTCTCCGCGGCTGCAGCATCCTCTGCGGCCTTCCGTTCGGCAGACGCAGCATCCTCCTGAGCTTTCTGTTCAGTTGCTAACTTCTCTGCCGCTGCCGCGTCTTCAGTCGCCTTCTGTTCTGCTGCGAGCGTCTCCGCGGATGCAGCATCCTCTGCGGCCTTCTGTTCGGTAGCCGCGTTCTCCGCGGCCATTGCGTCTTCTTGAGTTTTTTGTTCGGTCGCCAGCTGTTCGGCCGTCGCAGCGTCGTCCGCAGGCTCTTGTTCGGCCGCTACATTTTCCGCCGTCGCAGCATCTTCCACGGCGGCGTGTTGAATCTCGGCGTTTTCGTCGGCTGCCAGTTCGACCAGTTCATTTGCGGGACTCTCCGTTTCCGCTTCGGCGCGTTCGACAATCTCCGCCTGCTGTTGAGCCGATTCCGTCTCCTCGGCCAGTTCCATAAGTTCGGATGCAGGTTCGTCGTATTCCTCGACATACTCGGTCAGCTCGCCGGCCGCACTGTCGGACCAGTCCTCATCGGCCGTTTCGAAGATATCGCTTGACCCTTCGTCGGCGATTTCTGCCACGGGCCCGCCGGTCGAACCGCTGTCGCCCGAACCACTGTCGCCTTCGCCGGTATCGCCCGCGCTTTCAACCTCGGAGTCCCAAACTTCGTCTCCGCCCCAACTCTCGACGCTTTCGCTTTCAAACGTCGGACCGGCAATGTCGCCGCCCATTCCGCCCGAACCGCCGCCTGCTCCTCCTCCACCCCCTCCTGCGCCGGACATGACTACGTCACCTCCCGAGCCGGTTCAGGTTGCGAATTGGGGATATCATCGCGGGCGAAAAAAGCGGTCATGCACCGGGCCGGTGCGCCCGGCATTCGAGGGCGGATCGCCGAGCGGCAACTGGAGAAGTTTTGGCTGATCCAGCTGCTGTTCGAATACGACCATGTCGATGCCATGACCTGGCTGGGCCCGAAGACCCGTCACAAACCGCTTCTGCTCCTCCGTGAAGTTCATCGCCTCGCCAAGAAAGTCGCGGTCATCTGCAGACGTGAGACGAAGCATGATCTTGAGGTTCGTGTTTTTTACCGCCTCAGGCACAATCTTCGTCGGAATCTGCTCGACGATGATCAGGCCCTGCCCGAAAGCGCGAATCTCGGCCAGCATGTCGACGAACAAGCCTACCGCGTTGCTGCGCGAATCCGCCCCTGCAACGTCACCGCGCCGTCCATGCGAGGGATTTGCCAGTACGCGGTGCGCTTCTTCGACCACCATTACATGACGCAGCTTTCCGCCACCGGAATCCTGACCGCCTTCTGCTGCAGTCACGGCTTCGGCCTGTCGACGCTCGAACATGAACGTCAGGAGAAAGGCCATCATCAGGGCCTTCTGGTCATTGTCCGGAATGCCGTCCAGTTCGACCACACAGGGGCCGTTCAACAATGCGCCGAAGCAGTCGTAGTCTGACTGATCGGCGAGAAATTGCCGGTCCGCCTTTCGCGCAGCCACTCCGATCATTCCGCTCATCAGGGCGTCAAAGCGTCGCTCGAATATCTGACGCCACTCTTCGAGCATTTGTGCCATCCGCGGATTGCCTTCCGCTTTCGATCTCGCCCTGACCACCCTGACGGGGAGGAAGTAGTCCAGAAAAAACCGCTGAAACCCCGCGAGAGACGGGTAGACTCTGTCGCCCCTGGAAACCGTCTCGCCTTTGGCATCGGTAATTCGCACAGGCGCGGAGCGGTGCACCTGCCTGCCTCCGCGGGAAAAAAGTTTCAAGCCGCAGCCGTGCTCATTGGAGCTCGTGTAGTAACTTCGAATCCCCGCTTCGAGCATCAGCGCCAGGATCGGATCCAGCGGAAACGCCGACTCGAAGCACGATTTCAGGTAGGATGCGTGCCGGGCTACCGAAACGCCCGGCTGAAGCCGCATCGGATCGAAAGCAAGAAAATCGGGGCCTTCATCGCCTGCAGCATTTCCATCGAAACTGAACCGCTTCAGCCGACGCCCGAATACAGGTTCGAGCGCGCGATAATATTCGGTCTTTACCGGCTCGACGACGAGAAACTCCGTGCCAAGCCGGTCGAGTTCGCGCAT
>JBEKLN010000014.1:0-83120 GCA_050010175.1 Rhizomicrobium sp. | reverse complement strand
CGCGGTCTTGCGAACCGAGTTCCACTTTCTCGATCTTCTCGGCGCGGCTGACGATCTTTCCGGTCGAGATCGCGATGTTCTTGATGTCGGCGTCGGCCTGCGTGAAGTGAGTCTGCAGCTTGCCGACGCGGTCGCCCAGCAGCCGCACATCGTTCAGAAGTGTGCCGACTTCCTTCTGAATCAGGTTCGCCTGTTCGCGCATGCGGGCGTCTTTCAGAACCGTCTGCACGGTGACGATGGCGAGCATGAGGATATTCGGCGAGACGACGACAACCTGCGCGCGCTGGGCTTCGCGGATCACGTCGGGACAAAACTCATGCAGGTCCGCATAGATCGATTCCGACGGCACGAACATGATGGCGGGCGTCTGCGTTTCGCCGGGGATGAGATATTTGCCGGCGATGTCCTTCACATGCTTCAGCACATCGGCGCGCACCCGCGCGATGGCGGCCTTGCGGTCTGCGTCGCCCGCTTGGCGCAGCTGCGCAAAGCTCTCCAGCGGGAATTTGGAATCGATGATGATGGCTGCTTTCACGCCCGGCAGGCGGATCATGCAGTCCGGCCGGCTGCCGTTCGACAGGGTGCCCTGGAATTCATAGACGTTCGGCGGCAGCGCATCGGCCACGATGGCTTCCATCTGCTGCTGGCCGAAGGCGCCGCGCGCCTGCTTGTTGGCGAGGATCTCCTGCAGATTCACCACCTGGCCCGACAGGTTGGCGATGTTCTTCTGCGCTTCGTCGATGACGGTGAGACGCGTCTGGATGCCGCCCAGCGTCTCGGCCGTTTTTTCGGCCGTCTCCTTGAGACCCGAGCCGATGCGCAGATCGAGCGCATCCATGCGGCCGGCAAGCATCGTCTGCAGGGCCGTCTGACTTTCGAGCGTCTGCGCGAATCGCCCCGCGATTTCGCTCTGCGCCGAGGCGAGCGACTCCAGCCGGCTTTCGAGACGCTGCGCAGCGCCGCTGTCGGGCCGGCTTCTGAATGCAGCGATTGCCGCAACGATTAGCGCAGCCGCGGCAATCACAATCGCAAGAATGATCAGGCCCGTGCTCATCAGGTGTCGCTGGTGAAGGAATCAATTGCAGGATACCGGGCCGCGAAGGGAAGGGGAAATCGGAGTGAGCCTTCTGTTCGCAGCAAAAGTACAACCGCAAAGATGCACAGGCACCGGAGACTCTAAGCGCCTTTGCGACTTGGCGGTTTTGTTCAGGTCGCGACGCGCGATGCGACCTGGGTCGACCGAAAACGCTGTACGACAAATTCGCGTCCGTACGCCTCGACATATTCCTGCCGGTCTTCGAAATCGCCGCCGGTGTAGTCCGCGATGATCCGGCGCCAGAAGGCCTGTGCCGGGATGTTGGCGAGAAGTTCGCGCACGTCCCAGTGTCCGGGAAAACGGTCGAACAGCGCGCACGCCGCGTATTTGCCGACCCCGGTGCGGCGATATTTCCGCAGCACGAAGAACTCGCCGATTTCATGCGTCGCGGGATCGTCTCCGATCCGGCGCACCAGAGCGAAGCCCGCCAGCCTGCCATCGGCGCGAAGAAGGAATGGGTAAACGCCCGCAAGCGGCCAGTCTGCCGCCAGGCTCGCGGGTTGCCCGAACGTGCCGTCATCGCGCACGTCCAGCCCCGCCATGCCGGACAGCTCATGGGCGTAGGGCACAAAAAGGTTGCGCACGATGGCCTGCATCCCGGTCGCATCTTCGATCTGAATATCCACGGGCGCCCTCCGAACTTGACCCTTGAGTCCTGCTCGCCTATCTCCGCCTCATGAGCGTTCGTCCCATCCTTATCGCGCCCGATCCGCGGCTCAAAGCCCTGTCGGAACCCGTCAAATCGGTGGATTCCGCGGTCACACAGCTGGCCGAGGACATGCTCGAGAGCATGTACGCCGCCAACGGCGTAGGGCTCGCTGCGGTTCAGATCGGCGTGCCCAGGCGCGTGCTCGTGATGGACCTCTCCAAAAAGGGCGGCGAGAAGGAGCCCAAAATCTACATCAACCCGAAGATCCTCTGGACATCGGAGGAGACGGCCATCTGCGAGGAAGGCTGCCTGTCGGTGCCGGATATCTGGGAAGAAGTGGAGCGGCCGGCGCAGATTCGCGCACAGTATTTCGATCTCGACGGCAAGACAGTGTCGCTTGAAGCTGAGGGCCTGCTCGCCACCTGCCTGCAGCATGAGATGGACCATCTCGAAGGCGTGCTGTTCGTCGATCATATTTCGCGGCTGAAGCGCGCGATGGCGATGAAGAAGCTCGCCAAGCGACTGAAAAGCGCGAGCTGAGGGGCCATGCGCCTCGCCTTCATGGGTACGCCGGAGTTTTCGGTGCCGACGCTTGCGCGTCTCGTCGACGCGGGCCACGACGTCGCGGCGGTTTATTCGCAGCCCGCTCGTCCGAAGGGCCGGGGTTATGAGACCGAGCCGTCGCCGGTGGCCAAGTTCGCGCTGGCCCATGGCATCGACGTGCGCACACCGATCACCCTGAAAAACGCAGACGCGCAGGCCGCGTTTGCATCGCTCGCGCCGGATGCCGCCATCGTCGTCGCCTATGGGCTTATTCTGCCCAAACCCGTTCTCGATGCTCCGCACCTCGGCTGTTTTAACCTCCACGCCTCGCTTCTGCCGCGCTGGCGCGGTGCGGCGCCGATCCAGCGCGCAATCATGGCCGGCGATGAAGCCACCGGAATTACGGTCATGCGCATGGAGGAAGGGCTCGACACCGGTCCCGTGCTCATGACCGAGACGACACGCATCGGCCGAAAGACCTACGGCGAACTGCACGACGAACTGTCGCAACTCGGTGCGACCCTCATGATGCGTGCCCTGGCGGCGCTGGAAAAGGGACCAGTCCAGGTACATGAGCAACCTCACGATGGCGTGACCTATGCGAAGAAGATCGCGAAGGAAGAATCGCGGATCGACTGGACAAAACCTGCGCTCGAGATCGATTGCCTCGTCCGGGGTCTGTCGCCGCAACCGGGCGCCTGGTGCGAAGTCAAAGGCGAGCGGTTGAAGATTCTCGATGCAATGCCCATCTCCGGCCGCGGCGCACCGGGCGAATTGCTCGACGACGAGCTCGCCGTTGGCTGCGGTGACGGCGCGCTGAAGCTGCTGCGGTTGCAGCGTGCCGGCCGCGGGCCCATGGATGCGGGTGAATTCGTGCGCGGCTATTCACTCCGGAAGGGAGACCATTTGTGAGCGCGCTCGTGCGCCCGTCGCTCTGGCGGCGCATCAAGAATTCGCTTCGGACCTGGCCGCGCGGCACGCTGGGAACCATCGATATGATTCCGGATGGTTTCGTGTTCACGGACATGTCCGGGCCGGTACAGATCCGCTGGCGCGAAATCACGCAGATCGATGGGGGTGTGCGCGATTACCTGACGGTGGACATGTTCTTCACCGTCATTCACGCCGCGAACGAGCGCGTCAGCATCGACGAAGTAGCCGACGGTTTTCGCCAGCTTGAGCACGGCATATTCGAACAGTGGCCGCGCCTGCGCCAGCGCTGGCTGGCGCTGCAGGGCGCGCTGCCGCGCCATCCGCAATTCGAAACGCTCTGGAAGCGGCGACCATAAAGAAATTAATTCTTACAGGAAGACGACGAGACTGTGAGCACTTCGTGTTCGCGTACCGCGCGCAGCGCCTTTTCTCACCGCCTCACGGTCTTCCCGTGAATTGCCTTTGTGTTCTTTCTGTCTTTGTGGTGAACCTTTCTTCGCCACGTTTGAAGCGCCAGACGCATGCCGCGTTACCGACTAACTCTGGAGTATGACGGCGGTCCGTTTGTCGGCTGGCAGCGGCAGGACAATGGCCCGTCGGTGCAGGGCGCGCTGGAAGGGGCCATCGCAAAGCTCTCCGGCGAAGAGGTAACGGCGACGGGGGCTGGTCGCACCGATGCGGGCGTGCATGCCTGCGGTCAGGTGGCGCATTTCGACCTCGCGAAAGACTTCGCTGCCGACAAGGTGCGCGACGCGCTCAATCATCATCTGCGGCCCGATCCGGTCGCGGTCATTTCGGCCGAAATCGCAGCCCCGGACTTTCATGCGCGATTCGATGCGATCGGCCGGCACTATGAGTATCGCATCCTGTGCCGCCGCGCGCCGCCGGTTCTCGAACGCGGGCGGGTGTGGCATGTCATGCAAGCGCTCGACGCCGGCGCCATGGACGAAGCCGCGCAGCATCTTGTCGGTTCGCATGATTTCACCACCTTCCGCGCGTCGGAATGCCAGGCGAAATCGCCGGTGAAGACACTCGACAAGCTCAATGTGTCGCGCCTGGCGGACGGGATCGTCATCGCAGCGTCCGCGCGCTCGTTCCTGCATCACCAGGTGCGTTCGATGGTGGGTTCGCTGAAGCTCGTAGGCGAAGGCAAATGGCGGCCCCGCGACGTCAAATCCGCGCTCGACGCGCGCGACCGGACCCGTTGCGGGCCGGTGTCTCCCCCCGACGGCCTTTATCTGGTGCGGGTGGATTATTGAAGAAGAAGATTTACCACAAAGGACACAAAGAGCACGAAGTGAAAGAATCTGCGCGCGAAGCGCTCAAATAATTCTCGCTGTCTCAGTGTAAATTGTCTTTGTGAACTTTGTGCCCTTTGTGGTGAATCTTTTTTCCACCGCCGCGGGATTTATCCCTGCAAATCGACCAGCGTCACCGTCTCTGGCGCGATTGCGCGTCCAAGGAAAATTTCACCCACGCGGGCGAAGCGTTCTGGCGCATCGGTGGCGAGAAACTCGTCCGCCTTCGTCGACGGCTCTTCATCCGCGAGCCTGGCGGCGGCGAGCAATCGGGCAACCGTTTCCGCGGTTGTCTCCGCACTGTCGACGAGCGCCATCTCCGGCGCGACCGCCTTCGCGATCGCGTCCTTTAACACCGGAAAATGCGTGCAGCCGAGCACCAGCGCGCGAGGCAGGTGCGGCGAAGGCGTCGACAGCTCCGCAAGATATCGCTGCGCGACGAGATCCACGATCGGTCCTTCGACCAGCCCGTCTTCCGCCAGCGGTACGAACAGGGGACACGCGATCTGAATCACGGCCGCATTCGCGTTGATCGCGCCAAGCGCGCGCAGATATGCGCCGCCGCGTACCGTGCTTTCGGTCGCGATGATGGCGATGGGCCCGTCGGGTGCCGCCTTCAGCGCGGCTTGTGCGCCGGGTTCGACCACGCCGACCACGGGGATCGGCGCGAGTGCGGCTTCCAGCGCGGGCAATGCCACCGCAGACGCCGTGTTGCACGCCACCACGATGAACTTCACCCGCCGCTTCGCCAGCAAACTCGCTGCCTGCACGGCATAGCGCGTTACTGTGTCGTCGCTCTTGGTGCCGTACGGCAGACGCGCGGTATCGCCGAGATAAATGAAGTGCTCGTTCGGCAGCCGCTCCTTCAGCGCGCGCATCACCGTCAGCCCGCCCATGCCGGAATCGAAAATGCCGATGGCTTGCGCCCGCGAGCCTTCGCTCATGAAAGCGGGCTCGCGAAATAGGAGTCGAGAATGGCGGAGTAGATGTCCGTGAGCGTTTCGATCTCCGCCACGGGCACGCTCTCATCCACCTTGTGCATGGTGGTGCCGGGCAGTCCCACTTCGGCGACGGGACAATATTGCCGGATGAAACGCGCGTCGGATGTGCCGCCCGTCGTCGACAAAACCGGCGTTTCCTGCACGCGGCTCCTGATGGCACCCTTCAGCATTTCGATGAAGCTGCCCGGCTCGGTAAAGAACGGCACGCTGCCGGCGCTCGCCTCGATCTCGAACCTCGCACCTTTGGCGTGCGCCACCGCGCGGCCCAGCTCTTCGACCCGCGCAATCAGGTTCGCACGCGTGTGACGGTCGTTGAAACGGATGGCGCAGCGCGCGGTTGCCGTCTCGGGCGACACATTGCCGGCGGGATTGCCCACGTCGAAGGTGGTGAACACCAGCGTCGACGCCTCGAAATGCTCCGTACCCTGATCGAGTGGTTCGCCCGCCAGCCGATGGACGATCTCGGCCAGGATCGGCACGGGATTGATGGCCCGCTGGGGATAGGCCACGTGTCCCTGCACGCCGGTGACGGTGAGCGCGAGCCTGACGCTGCCGCGCCGCCCGATCTTGATGGTGTCGCCTGCGGTGGCGGTCGCAGTCGGTTCGCCCACGAGACAATGGTCGAGGCGCTCGCCGCGTGCCGCCAGCCGCTTCAGCATGGGATCGGTGCCGTTGATGGACTCGCCTTCTTCGTCGCCTGTGATGAGCAAACTGATGGAGCCCTTGAGCGTTCCCTTGGCGAGACTGCGCGAGGCTGCGGCAGCGAACGCCGCAATGGCCCCTTTCATGTCCACCGCGCCGCGGCCGTAAAGCACGCCGTCGCTGATTTCGCCCGCAAACGGACCATGCCGCCATGAGGCGGGATCGCCCGGCGGCACGACATCGGTATGTCCGGCAAAACAGAAATGCGGCGATGCCGTGCCGACGCGCGCATAGAGATTGTCGATTGCAACCGTGCCCGGCGCCTGGAACGTCATGCGCTCGCACCGGAAGCCGAGCGGCGTCAGCGCCGCTTCAATCGCGCCCAGCGCGCCCGCATCCTCCGGCGTGACGGACGGACAGCGGATGAGAGCTTGCGACAGTGCAACCGGATCGATGAGCGACATGCGGGGGATTTACGCAGCGGGTGGGCGTGGGGTCAATGAAGCAGGGCCGATAATTGTCATCGTCTGTAGCGGGCGAGGTGGTCGACATACTCGTGACAATCAAAGTCCTGTCTCACATGCCAGCATCGGTTTCTCAATCGCGCCTTTCCTCCCCCGCCATTGGCGGGGGAGGAAAGACGGTAGGCCTGTTGAGGGGCCGGAATGCAAACCGGGCTGTTCAGCATTATCTGAGAGTGCGTTACAAGCGTCTCGGAGGTTCCCATGCTGAAACTGAAGGACGAAACGCTCCTGAGGCATGACGCTTATATCGACGGCGCCTTTGTCGGCGGGGCCGCGCGATTCGCCGTCACCAATCCGGCCACCGACGAAACCATCGCCGAGGTCGCGGATCTCGGCGCCGAGGATGCCCGCCGCGCCATCGAAGCTGCCGCAGCGGCTTTTCCCGCCTGGCGGCGCAACACGGCCAAGGAACGCGCCCATCTCCTGCGCAGCTGGTTCGAGCTCATCATGGCGAACCAGGAAGATCTCGCCCGCATCATGACGGCGGAGCAGGGCAAGCCGCTGGCCGAGACGCGCGGCGAAGTCGCCTACGGCGCGTCGTTCATCGAGTGGTTCGCGGAGGAAGGAAAGCGCGTCTATGGCGACGTGATCCCGAACACGCAACCCGGTCGGCGCATTCTCGTGTTCAAGGAGCCGATCGGGGTCGTCGCCTCCATCACGCCGTGGAATTTCCCCAATGCGATGATCACGCGCAAGGCAGCGCCGGCGCTCGCCGCCGGCTGCACCTTCATCATCAAGCCGGCGGCGGAAACGCCGCTCTCCGCGCTGGCTCTCGCTGAACTGGCGCATCGCGCGGGCATTCCTGCCGGCGTGTTCAATGTGGTGACGGGAAAGAAAGCATCCGCCATCGGCGCAGAACTGACGCAGAATCCGCTGGTGCGGAAATTCTCGTTCACCGGCTCGACCGAAATCGGCAAACTGCTGATGCGCCAATGCGCCTCGACGGTGAAGAAGGTTTCGCTGGAGCTCGGCGGCAATGCGCCTTTCATCGTGTTCGACGATGCCGATCTCGATGCCGCGGCCGACGGCGCGATGCTGTCGAAATACCGCAACATGGGGCAGACCTGCGTCTGCGCCAACCGCATCCTCGTGCAGGCGAAGGTCTACGACGCGTTCGCGGCGAAGCTTGCCGAGCGCGTGGCGAAGCTGAAGCTGGGCGACGGCGCGGCCGACGGCGTGACACAAGGCCCTCTGATCAACATGGACGCGGTGGAGAAGGTGGAGCGTCTGCTCGCCGATGCCACATCCAAAGGTGCCAGGATTACCATCGGCGGCAAGCGCTCGACGCTGGGGCACACGTTCTTCGAGCCGACGGTCGTCTCCGATGTGACGCCCGACATGGCCTGCGCGCAGGAGGAGATTTTCGGCCCCGTGGCGACGCTGTTCCGCTTCGACACCGAAGCCGACGCCATCCGCATCGCCAACGATACGGAATACGGCCTTGCCGCCTATTTCTACGCCCGCGACATGGGCCGGGTGATCCGCGTCGCCGAAGCCTTGGAATACGGTATCATCGGCATCAACGAGGGCATCATCTCAACCGAAGTGGCGCCGTTCGGCGGCATGAAGGAATCCGGCATCGGCCGCGAAGGTTCGAAATACGGGATAGAGGATTATCTGGAGATAAAGTACCTCGCGCTGGGCGGTTTGGGGGCGGCGTGAAGAATGCGATGCGGAGTTGAATGCACGTCATTTCTTCCTCCCCCGTCGAAGATGGGGGAGGGGGACTGCGCAGCGGTGGAGGGGGCAGTCACGCGCGCGATGCTGGGGATCGCCCCCTCCGTCTCGCTCGGACTGATGTCCGCGCGATCCACCTCCCCCATGCTCCGCACGGGGGAGGAAGAGAGTGGTCAAGTCTTCTTCCCGCTTTCATTTGTCGAATTTCATGCAATCCACTCCACCGCACGGTGCCTCACATGATCCCTCGCTATTCACGCCCAGAAATGACTGCCATCTGGTCGCCGGAGACGAAGTTTCGCATCTGGTTCGAAATCGAAGCGCACGCGGCCGATGCGCTGGCGGAGCTGGGCGTTATCCCGAAAGAGGCCGCGCGCATCATCTGGGAGAAGGGCGCGAAAGCCACCTTCGACGTGGAGCGCATCGACGCCATCGAGCGCGACGTGAAGCACGATGTCATCGCGTTCCTCACCCATCTCGCCGAGATCGTGGGTCCCGACGCGCGCTTCGTGCACCAGGGCATGACGTCGTCGGACGTGCTCGACACGTGTCTCTCCGTGCAGCTCAAGCGCGCCGCGGATATCCTCATCACCGATGTCGATCATTTGCTCGCGGCCCTGAAGCGCCGCGCGTTCGAATACAAAAACGCCGTCACCATCGGCCGCAGCCACGGCATCCACGCCGAACCCACGACGTTCGGCGTGAAACTTGCCGGCTATTTTGCCGAGTTCACCCGTGCCCGCGCGCGGCTTGTCACAGCGCGCGACGAAATCGCCGTGTGCGCCATCTCGGGTCCCGTCGGCACGTTTGCCAGCGTCGATCCGCGGGTGGAAGACCATGTTGCCAAAGCACTCGGCCTGAAGGTCGAGCCGGTGTCGACACAGGTAATCCCGCGCGACCGCCACGCCGCGTTCTTTGCAGCGCTCGGCGTCACGGCGAGTTCCATCGAGCGTCTGGCGACCGAAATCCGCCATCTGCAGCGCACGGAAGTGCGGGAAGCGGAGGAATATTTCTCGGAGGGCCAGAAAGGCTCCTCCTCCATGCCGCACAAGCGCAATCCGGTTCTCACGGAAAACCTCACGGGCCTTGCGCGCATGGTGCGGGCTTACGTCAGCCCCGCGATGGAAGACGTGGCGCTGTGGCATGAGCGCGACATTTCACATTCCTCCGTCGAGCGCTACATCGGGCCAGACGCCACCATCACGCTCGATTTTGCCTTGCAGAGGGCGACGGGCATCGTCGACAAGCTCGTCGTCTATCCCGACCGCATGAAGGAAAATCTCGAGCGCACGCATGGTCTCGTACACTCGGGCCGCGTGCTGAACGCGCTGACCCAGGCGGGAGTGAGCCGCGAAGACTCCTACAAGCTCGTGCAAAGAAACTCGATGCGCGCCTGGAAAGGTGAGGGGCAATTGCTGGATCTGTTGAAGAAAGATCCCGATGTCGCCCGCGCGCTCGACGCGAAAACGCTCGACGGCCTGTTCGACATGGATTTCCACGTCAAACACGTCGACACGATCTTCAAGCGGGTGTTTGGGGACTAGCGTCCACGCACCGCGGTTCGTGCGGCGGCAATCTCACACAGAGCCACCGAGAAACAACGCCTGTCATCCGCGGCGAGAACACGTGCGCAGAGTGCATGCGTTCGAGGAAAGGAGACCCAGGTGGTCGTGCCGTGCGCGCTGATCGAGGCGAGTTTGGACTCATCTTTTCAGGTCGCGATTTTCCCGGCAACTGGGTTCCCTTCCTTCGCACGCACAATTCATGTGCGCGCTCGCCGCGGATGACAATATTATTGAATTTCTCGCAACTCTTCGTCCCAACGCGCCTCCTGCCACATCCCGGGCGCAGGTCAGTCACAATTCGGCCCCAGTGCTGCTGGCATCGTTAACCACGAGCGATGCGGGGAGGGTTTCATGCCGGATTTCGCACAGAGATTTGCGCGCCATGGTTTGCGCGCGGCGGCGTTGTGCATCGTTGCCGTCGGGCTGTCGGGCTGCTTCGATCTGGCCCAGCGCGTGTCGATCGGGCGCGACGGATCGGGCCGCTACGAAACGTCGCTGACCGCCGACGGCATCGTCGGCGAGGCGTTGCGCAACAAATCGACCGATCTCACCGGCTTCAACCGCGGCGTCACCACGATGTCCAACGTCAACGGCCGCGTGACGCAGCGCTCCGTCGTCGATTTCAAATCGCTCGGCAATCTCGTCTTTTCCGACCAGTTCATGAGCCTCACGGTGCGCGGCCATTCGCTGTTGGGTCTCGGGCCTTCGGAAATGACGTTCCGGCGCTCCTTCGCGGTAGACCGCGCGCGGGCGCAACATGAAAACGAAGACCGGGACACGGGCGGCATGGGCCGCGCGGTGGCGCAGAGCATCCTCGGCGATCACACCTATGTCTTCAGCGTGACGCTGCCCGGCTCCATCGAGCGCATCGCGCCGATCGTCATCGGCGGACAGACGATCCAGCCCGAGGTGACGGGCGATTTCTACAACGGCCACACCATCACCTGGCGCATGCCGCTTTACCTGATGGCGATGGCACACGCGCTGACCTTCGAGGTCGATTTCTCCGCCTACGGATGGTTCTCGAACGTGGCGACGCGGACGAGGACATGATGTCCTTTAACTGTCATGGCCCGCGACGGCGGGCCATGACAACTGAAGATATGGTAACGACGCGCGTGAGCGATCCATCGCGTCTCGCATTTCCCTGCTTCAGCCGCGAGACGGCACATCGATACGACACCGGCGCACCCGAATGCGACATGCGCGCATCCCAATTGCGACATCGCATGCGTCTCCGATGCGACCGGCGATGGATCACGCGCGCGACATGGAAGCGCCAAAATGGCGCGATGGACGCCTGTTCTGAGGCATCGCCGCGCCGCTGGAGCCCTCATGTTCAGCGAATCCGAGTTCTCTGTGTACTGCGATCTCGGAACGAATGTGCTCCCGGCTTTGCAGGTTCGGACCTTGCATCAGCTGGGCAACGCGGTGACGGAAAAAGAGCAAAACAGGATGCGCTGCAACGCATAACGGCCGGCGGAATAATTGAAAGAGCGGCCAGGGAAGGTTGCTTATCGATTAGGCAACCGCGGTCCCGTCGTCAGTCCGTCGGTTGCGATGTAACCAAAATGGTTGACAACTGACGTTAGGCCAGATAGGATTGCGTCGAAGAACGACATCGATCGGCGCGGGCGGGCGAGAAAAAACAAAAAATTCCCTCAGAAATTCCCTGCATCAGGGAATTCGGCGCAATGCTCCGTACAGAGACAAATCGACTATTGCGGCAGCGCGAACGCCAGCACGCTGTCGCCGCGTTTGGTGCCGATCATGGAATTGCCGCCGGCCGCGATGACGACGTATTGTTTGCCCTTCCACACATAGGTCATCGGCGTCGCCTGGCCGCCGGCGGGCAATCGCCCTCGCCACAGCTCTGCGCCGGACTTGGCATCGAAGGCGCGCAGGTAATCGTCCATCGCCGCCCCGATGAACACGAGGCCGCCTGCGGTGACGATCGGCCCGCCCAAATTCGGCGTGCCCGTCTTGCCCAGGATGTAGTGCGAGAACGGCATCGCATCGTCCGTCGAACCCAGCGGGACCTCCCACAGCACATGGCCGTCATGCATGTCGATGGCGTGGAGTTGTCCCCAGGGTGGCGGATTGCAGGGCAGGCCGAACGGCCCCTTCATCACCACGCGCATCATGCCGAAAGGCGTGCCGGCTTGCGGCGAGACCTCGAGATCGGGATGAGCGGCTTTCACCGCCGCAAAGTCCTTGCGCGGAATAAGGGTGACGAGATGCATCGCGCTCGACGTGTTCACATAGGCGATGTCATGCGCCGCATCGAAGGCGAGACCGCCCCAGTTCGTGCCGCCGCCGGTGAAGGGATAAAGGATGGTGCCCTGCAACGATGGCGGCGTGTAGAGGCCGTTGGCGCGCGCCGCTGCGATCATGTCGTGGCATTTGCCGCGATCGTAGAACGTCAGCCCGTACGCATCGTCCGGTTTGATCCTGTTCGGCGCGAGCGGACGCGGTGCAATGGGAAAGGGTTGCGTCGGCGACAATTGTTCGCCGGGCGCGCCGTTCTGCGGCACCTTGCGTTCCTCGACGGGAATGATGGGCTCGCCGGTCAGGCTGTTCAGCGTGAACATCAATCCCTGTTTCGTCGGCTGCAAAATGGCGGGCGCGGTTTGTCCCTGATACGTCACGACCGACAGCGTCGGTTGCGCGGGCACGTCGTAATCCCAGAGATCGTGATGCGTGGTCTGGAACGACCAGGCGACCTTGCCCGTCTCGACATGCACCGCCACGACGGAGTTCGCGTAGCGATTGTCGCCGGGCCGTTCGCCGCCGAAGAAATCCGGGCTCGGGCTTGTGGTCGGCAGATAGACCAGACCATGCGCATCGTCGGCGGAGAGCGGCGCCCACACATTCGCAGCGCCCGTCAGCCGCGCGCCCTGTCCCGACCAGCTTGCCGCGTTCGCTGCCGACGGATCGTGCGGAATGGGATCGAATGTCCAGCGCACCTGCCCCGTGATCGCATCGTACGCATGGACGGTGCCGCGCGGCGCTTCCACGCGCTGATTGTCGTCGATGGACGAGCCGACTATGACGAGCCCGCGGCTCGCCAGCGGCGCCGAGGTGTTCTGCTGTTCGGCCGCGTAGATCATTTTCGGCGAGGGCGTGATCGTCACGGTGCCTTTGTTGCCGAAACCGGCGCAGGGTTTGCCGGTATCGGCGTCGAGCGCAATCAGGCGGCGGTCGTTGGTGGCGACGTAGATGCGCGCCGCGCACATCTTCGTGCGGGCGTGCGGCGTCTGCCAAAACGCGACGCCGCGGCAGACGAACTTGTTGGGATAGTGCAGCGTCGAATCGAGCTTGGGATCGAAGCGCCAGATTTCCCTGCCTGTTCCGGGATCGAGCGCGCTCACTTCGTCGAACGGCGAACAGACGTAGAGTTTGTTGCCGGCGAGGATGGGCGTATCTTCGAACGACGCGTGATTGACCGCATCGCCCTTCGTCGCCAGATCATGCGTCGAAAAGGTCCAGGCGACGCCGAGGCCCGTGACATTGGCCGGCGTGATCTGATGCGCCGCCGAGAACCGCGTGCCGCCCTGATCGCCGCCGTAATACTGCCAGCCGGGCTCGCCGGCGCGTGCGACCGTGGCCAGCGCCACCGCCGCCACAACCAATCCCGCGATCCCCCCACGCCGCGCCACGCAGATCTCCTACGCTTTGGTCTCATGCATGACCTGATCGGTGGCGACGACGGCCAGCTCGGTCATCTTGCGGCGGAGGAAGTGCTCGGAATAGGCGATACCGCGGGCAGAGAAATCGGCGTGGAGCTTGTCGACGATCGCGTCGTCGTCCGCGCCGCGCACTTCGAGATCGAGAATCGCCTTTTGGTAAAGGTCGACGTCCTTGCCCTTAAGGCCCAAATCGCCGGCCGCCCATTCGGCCAACAGCTTGTTGCGGCGGGTGAGTGCACGGAACTTCAGGTTCTCGTCATGAGCCCACTTCGCTTCCATGGCCTTCTCGCGCTCGTCGAATCCGCCACTCATTGCATAACCTCTTGTTCCGGAACGATAAAGCGAGGAATTTCCCTCTTCGCCGCCGGACATTAGCCCAAGCGCGTCGCCGGCTCTATGGGCGAAGCCGCCGCGGCTCCGTCATACGTTGCCGCAAGGGCCCCCCATCCGCTAAGTTGACCCTTCGACGGGGTCTCGCTGGTCGGGGCCCCGTCTCGCGTTTTACGCGGCGGTCGCGCGCCGCAAGGACAACACCCATGAAGCGCCGCCGATTGATCTACGAGGGCAAGGCCAAAATCCTCTACGAAGGGCCCGAGCCCGGCACCATCGTGCAATATTTCAAGGACGACACCACCGCGTTCGACGCCACCAAGAAAGCGACGATCGAAGGCAAGGGTGTTCTCAATAATCGCATCTCCGAATATCTGATGACCCAGCTGGCGGCGATCGGCGTGCCGACGCATTTCGTGCGCCGCCTCAACATGCGCGAGCAGCTGGTCAAGGAGGTGGAGATCATTCCGCTGGAAGTGGTGGTGCGCAACATCGCCGCCGGCTCGCTCTCCAAGCGGCTCGGCATCGAGGAAGGCACCGTGCTGCCGCGATCGATCATCGAGTATTATTACAAGAACGACCAGCTGCACGATCCCTGGGTTTCCGAGGAGCACATCACGGCCTTCGGCTGGGCGAGCCCGCAGGACCTGGACGACATGGTGAACCTCACCATCCGCATCAATGATTTCCTCTCCGGCCTGTTCCTGGGTGCCGGCATCAAGCTCGTCGACTTCAAGGTGGAATTCGGCCGGCTGTGGGAAAACGAATATATGCGCGTGGTGCTGGCCGACGAGATCAGCCCGGACTCGTGCCGCCTGTGGGACGTCACGACCAACGAGAAAATGGACAAGGACCGCTTCCGACGCGACATGGGCGGCGTGGTGGAAGCCTATTCCGAAGTGGCGCGCCGCCTCGGCATCATGCCCGAATCGGTTCAGGGCGAACAAAAAGGCCCGATGCTGGTGAAGTGAAGTGCGCAGGGCCGGTATTCTGTCGCTGCGCGAATTTGGCGCTCAACCACGCGGCAGAATCGCGATAGACAACCTCGCGCCCTCGGGAGATCTGCAATGAAAGCGCGCGTCTTCGTCACGCTCAAGACCGGCGTGCTCGATCCGCAGGGCAAGGCCATCGGCAATGCCCTGCACGGCCTAGGGTTTTCGCAAGTCGGCGAAGTGCGCCAGGGCAAAATCATCGACCTCGAACTTTCCGAACGCGACGAAGCAAAGGCCCGCGCGAGCCTGAAGGACATGTGCGAGAAGCTGCTCGCCAACACCGTCATCGAGAAATACGAGTTCGAGTTGGTGCAATGAAATCCGCCGTCATCGTCTTTCCCGGTTCAAATTGCGACCGCGATGCGGCGACGGCGCTGGAGCAGCTGACCGGCGACAAGCCGGCCATGGTGTGGCACGCGGACAGCACGCTGCCCGATGTCGATCTCGTCGTGCTGCCGGGCGGGTTCTCCTACGGTGATTATCTGCGGTGCGGCGCCATGGCCGCGCAATCGCACATCATGGCGGACATAAAGACGAAGGCGGACAAGGGCCTTGCGGTGCTCGGCATTTGCAACGGCTTTCAGATGCTGACGGAGACGGGATTGTTGCCGGGCGCGCTGTTGCGCAATGCGGATCTGAAATTCGTCTGCCGGCCGGTGGAGCTCGAGGTCGAGGAAACGCAGTCCGCGTTCACACGCAAATACGACAGGGGACAACGCGTGACGTTTCCGGTGGCCCATGGTGACGGCAATTACTTCGCGGACGATGCCACGCTCGACCGTCTCGAAGGCGAAGGCCGCGTGGTGTTCCGCTATGCGGCCGGCGACAATCCCAACGGCTCGGCGCGCAACATCGCGGGCGTCCTCAGCGAGAAACGAAACGTGATGGGCCTGATGCCGCATCCCGAGCGCGTCTGCGATCCGCTGCTCGGCGGCACGGACGGAGTGGCGTTGTTTCAGAGTTTGCTGGAAGCGCTGTCATGAAGAAGGGCAATAGGCAGTCGGCAATGGGCAGTCGGAAGATAACAAGCTCGGTGAGATGGCGAGTCTCCTACTGCCTACTGCCGACTGCCTATTGCCCATTTATTCGCCCGCTTTCATCATGATCACCCCTCAACTCATCCGCGAACACGGTCTCTCCGACGACGAATATGCGCGTATCAGGCGCCTGCTCGATCGTGAACCCAGCCTCGTCGAACTCGGAATTTTCTCCGTGATGTGGAGCGAACACTGCTCCTATAAATCCACGCGCGTGCATCTGAGGCGGTTGCCGACGAAAGCGCCATGGGTGCTGCAGGGCCCGGGCGAAAACGCCGGCGTGATCGACATCGGCGACGGCGATGCCGCCATCTTCAAGATGGAGAGCCACAATCATCCGTCGTTCATCGAACCCTATCAGGGAGCTGCGACCGGCGTCGGCGGCATCATGCGCGATGTGTTCACGATGGGCGCGCGGCCCGTGGCGATGATGAACGCGTTGCGCTTCGGCGACCCGTCGCATCCCAAGACGCGGCATCTCGTATCCGGCGTCGTTGCCGGCATCGGTGGCTACGGCAATTGCATGGGCGTGCCGACGGTCGGCGGCGAAGTGAATTTTCACGCGTCCTACAACGGCAACATCCTCGTCAATGCGATGTGCGTGGGGCTGGCGCGTGCCGATAAGATTTTCCTCTCGGCGGCAAAGGGTGCAGGCAATCCCGTCGTCTATATCGGCTCTAAGACCGGCCGCGACGGCATTCACGGCGCGACGATGGCTTCGGCGGAATTCAACGAGGACTCCGAGGAGAAGCGGCCGACGGTTCAGGTCGGCGATCCCTTCACGGAAAAGCTCCTGCTCGAAGCCTGCCTCGAATTGATGGCGACGGATGCGATCATCGCCATCCAGGATATGGGTGCTGCGGGCCTTACCTCGTCGTCGGCCGAAATGGCGGACAAGGGCGGTTCCGGCATCGAACTTAATCTCGACCGTGTGCCGCAGCGCGAAACCAACATGACCGCCTACGACATGATGCTCTCCGAATCCCAGGAGCGCATGCTGGCGGTGCTCAAACCCGGACGCGAAGCGGAAGCGGAGCGCATCTTCCGCAAATGGGAACTCGATTTTGCCGTCATCGGCATCACGACGGATACGGGCCGTCTTGTTGTGAAGCATAAAGACGAGGTCGTAGCCGACATGCCGGTCACCGCTCTCTCGGATGCGGCACCGGTTTACGAACGGCCCTATACGCGGCGAACGCCTGCAACGGGCGATTACTCAATCGACAATTCGCGACCGATCATGGAATCGCTGTTGAAGTTGATGGCATCACCCGATCTCTGCTCGCGGCGCTGGATCTGGGAACAGTACGACGTGTCGGTCATGGCCGATACGCTGCAATGTCCCGGCGGAGACTCCGCCGTCGTGCGCGTGCACGGCACGAATAAAGGTCTCGCCATCACGACCGACGTGACGCCGCGTTACTGCAAGGCCGATCCCTACGAAGGCGCGAAGCAGGCGGTGGCCGAAGCCTGGCGCAATCTCTGCGCGGTTGGTGCCAGGCCACTCGCCGTCACCGATAATCTCAATTTCGGCAACCCCGAAAAGCCCGACATCATGGGCGAAATCGCGAGCGCCGTGGACGGCATCGGCGACGCCTGCCGCGCGCTCGATTTTCCCGTGATCTCCGGCAATTGCTCGCTCTACAACGAGACCAACGGCGAAGCGATCCTGCCCACGCCTGCCATCGGCGGTGTCGGGCTGATCGAGGACGTTCGCCGCATGGCGACGATCGCTTTCAAGCGCGAAGGCGATGCGATCATTCTGATCGGCGACACGAAAGGGCACCTCGGCCAGTCGCTCTACATTCGCGAGATCGAAGGGAAAGAAGAGGGTGCCGCCCCGCCTGTCGATCTTTCCGCCGAACGCAGGCACGGCGATTTTCTGCGCGACCTGATCGATGCCGGCTTTGTCGATACGGTGCATGATGTGTCCGATGGCGGTTTGCTCGTAGCTCTCGCTGAGATGGCGATGGCGGGTGCGACCGGCGCGAGGATTTCGGTTCCTGCCGGGCGCGAGCCGATTCCGTTTCTGTTCGGCGAGGATCAGGGACGCTACGTCGTCGCCAGCCCGAGTGCCGACATTGTGCGCCAGGCGGAGGCGGCGGGAATTCCGGCCGCTTTGATCGGCGCGACGATCGGGAATAATATAACTGTCGAAGCGCACGGTTCCGTCACGGTTTCCGACGCAAAGCGGGCGCACGAAAGCTGGCTGCCTGGCTACATGGGCGGCAAAGAAATTCCGCCGACAAACTGACAGGCGTACTCCATGGCAATGACCGCAGGCGAAATCGAGAAATTGATCCGCGAAGCATTTCCCGATGCGGAGGTGACAATCACCGATCTTGCCGGCGACAACGATCATTACGCCGCGATGGTCACCAGCACTGCCTTCAAGGGCAAGACGCGGGTGCAGCAGCACAAGATGGTTTACGACGCTCTTCAGGGCCGCATGGGCGGCGTGCTGCACGCGCTGTCGCTGCAGACGGCCGCGAAGGATTGACCGGGAGCGCGCGTCTCCACACGCGCAACGCGCCGGAGGCGCGTTCGGCGGTGCTGCCTCCGCGTCGCTTCCGCCTTCGGGCCTCGGCGGACGTTTTCTCCAAAGCCCGAAGTGCGACGGAAGATGCGCGTCTGGGGACGCGCGCTCACGGTGGGTTCACTTGACGAGTCGGGCCGTCGCGCCTAAGTGACGTTTTCAGGCCATAGCCGAGCGAGGACCAGATGACTTCTGCCGCAGAACGCATCCAGGGTGAAATCTCCGGAAGCGACGTTGTGCTGTTTATGAAGGGCACGCCGGTGTTTCCGCAATGCGGCTTCTCGGCCACCGTGGTGCAGATCCTCACCAATCTCGGCGTGAAGTTCAAAGGCGTCGACGTCTTGAAGGACCCCGAGATCCGCGAGGGGATCAAGGCGTTCTCCAACTGGCCGACCATTCCCCAACTCTATGTGAAGGGAGAATTCGTGGGCGGCTGCGATATTCTCCGCGAGATGTACGAAAGCGACGAGCTCGAGCCCTTCTTCGCGGAGAAGGGTATCGCGTTGGCGAAGGTCTAACGGAGGCAGTGGGCAGTAGGCAGTCGTGAGCCCCACGGTTCACCTCTTTGCGGACGCCACTGCCCATTGCCGACTGCCGACTGCCTACTGCCCACTTCCAAAATGCCTCTCCCACACCGGCGCGATCTTCGGCCGGAGCGACAAGGCGCGTGCGATGTGCTGCAGGCGCGGGATGTTGTCGCCGTCGAGCCATTCCTTTCCCACCGAGCCGCGCCAGCGCGTGAACATCGCGGCATAGATGTCGAGAATGGAAAAGCCGGATTCGAGCAGCCATGGCCCCGCCACATTGCGATCGACGATCGTCAGCCGTTCGCGGATGCGGTCCTTCACGCGGGTGCGCAACGCTTTGGCGTCATCCCCGGCCGGAACAAAGCGCTCCGGATAATCGGAGATTTCCACCATCGGGTAGATTTCCGACGCCATGAACGCGAGCCAGCGATAGGCCTGTCCGCGCGCCGCGTCCGCCGATGGCGGCAACAGGCGCGCATTGGGGAAATGATCGGCCACGGTCAAAAGAATGGCCGCGGATTCCGTGACGATCTGGCCTTCCGGCAATCTCAACGCCGGCACTTTACCGGACGGATTGACCGCAAGGAATTTGGGTTCTTTTTGCTCGTGCCTGTCGAGCGACACCACCTGGAATTCGTATGGCGCGCCCGCTTCCGAAAGAGCCGCTTCGGCGGAGAAGGCGCCCGAGCGCAGATCCCCAAAGATCGTGTAGGACAATGCCGCCTCCCAGAATCGAAAAAGACTGAAACGAGCTGAAAGCAAAAGGCCCGCGATGGTCTCGCGGGCCTCGAACGTCTTGAAGGTGCCGTCCGCGTCAGCGCGAGTAGAACTCGACGATCAGATGCGGTTGCATTTGGGTGGCGTAGGGCACATCCGCAAGCTTGGGCGTGCGCAAAAGCTTCGCTGTCATCTTGCCGTGATCGGCATCGACATAGTCGGGCACGTCGCGTTCCGCGCTTTTGGCGGCTTCGAGAACCAGCGCCATGTCCTTGGCCTTGGAGGCGAGCTCGATGGCGTCGCCCTCCTTGACCTGGTAGCTGGCGACGGTCACCCGGCGGCCGTTGACCTTCACATGGCCGTGGCTGACGAGCTGGCGGGCGGCAAACGGGGTGGGGACGAACTTGGCGCGATAGACCACCGCATCCAGCCGGCGCTCCAGGAGGCCGATCATGTTCTCGCCCGTGTCGCCTGTCCGGCGGGAGGCCTCGACGTAGTATTTGTGGAACTGCCGCTCGGTGATGTTGCCGTAATAGCCCTTCAGCTTCTGCTTGGCCTGCAGCTGGGTGCCGTAATCGGACAGTTTCTTGGAGCGCCGCTGGCCATGCTGGCCGGGCCCGTACGACCGCTTGTTCACGGGGCTTTTGGGGCGGCCCCAGATGTTTTCGCCCATGCGGCGGTCGAGTTTGTATTTCGAGGTTGAGCGCTTCGTCATGAATCGTCCGGAAAAGAGCGAAAAATGGGCTTCCGGCGGGGCACCCCCCGCGGAAAGGCGCGCACTATAGCCATGGACTTCCCCCTGTCAACGAAGGGGGAGAGGCCTAGTTTGAGGTTCCTCGCCGCAAATGACCTTCGCGGACGTCCACCGCTTCGCCATCTTCAAATTCCACAAGGCAAAGAGTGCCCGGAGGAAACCGCTCGAAATGGGAGCCGCGTCGCTCTGGTTCGGTTGTGATTCCGACAACCCACGCCTTGCTGCCTGGTCGCGCGAATTGGGGAGCGTCAGGGGCCGTCTCGACAATGTCGTTATAAGTGAACTCGGTCACACTGATCACAATATCGCAGTTCCTGTCCGCGTTCACGTTCGCAAGTGACTCAGGTCCGGCAATATTTCGCTTATCCTTGGGAGCTATAGTAGCGTGATCCGGGGTGTGCGTCAGACATGGGCGAGTGGGAGATTTTTCGATGTATTCAGGTTTGCGCCGGGTCGGCCTTGCGGTCATCGGACTGATATCGCTTGGCCTGATCGCGCGCACCGCGCTTGCCGACAGCGCCCATCCGAGCGAAGTGCCGCCCGTCGTCGTCAAGACGCTGAGCTACGATATCGCGTTGAACGATGCGGGCCTCGAAGCCGCGACCATCCATTTGCGCCTGCTGGCCAACAACGCGGCCGCCGCCAACCAGATCGGCCAGCAGCCCGTGCGCTACATCGCCTCGATGGACGACGTCAGCATCGTCGAAGCCTATACGTTGAAAGCCGACGGCCGAAAGATGGAAGTCGAGCCGACATCGATCTACGAGCAGCCCGTGCCCGGCGCGCCGCAGATGCCGATGTTCGACGATCAGCGCCAGAAGGTGATCGTGTTTCCCGATGTCGAAGCCGGCGACATGGTCGACTTCACGTATCGCCGCGTCCAGAAGAGTGCGCCGATGCCGGGGCATTACACCCTCGGCCTTCCGTTTTCGCGGCTTGTAGCCTACGACGACGTCGATGTGTCGCTCTCCGCGCCGAAGTCCTATCCGCTGTATGTCGCCACGCATGAACTGGAATTCGACAAGCACGACGACGGCGCATCGACCGTCTATCACTGGCACTATTCCGCGCCGACGCCGGCGTCCGACGAAGCGTTTGCGGTGTCCGCGCTCGAGCGTGTGCCGCGGCTGTTCGTTTCGAGTTTCCCCGACTACAACGCGCTTGCGCATGCCTACGCGGGGCTGATTGCACCCACGATGACGGTGACACCCAAAATCAGCGCCATGGCTGATCAGATCGCGCGCGGCGCCGATAGCCATCGTGCTCAGGCTCAAAAAATCTACGATTGGGTGAGCCGCCACATCCGCTATGTGGGCGTCGAAATCGGTGCCGGCGCGATCATTCCGCACAATGTCGACACGGTGCTCCAGAACGGGTATGGCGACTGCAAGGATCACGCAGCGCTGTTCTCGGCCCTGCTGAAGGCACGCGGCATCGACAGCCAGCTCGTGCTCATCAATTACGGCAACGATTACGAATTGCCCGACGCAGGCGTGCTGGGCGCGTTCAATCACGTCATCCTCTGGATCCCAGAATTGCGGATGTACGCCGATACGACGTCGGGAGTCGCGCCATTCGGATCGCTGTCGTTTCCGGAATACGGCAAGCCCGTGGTACTGGCAGCAGCATCCGGTCAGGCTGTCACCCACACCCCGGTGCTGCCGTCCGGCCTCGCCACGGCCACTCTGAAAACATCGGCCAAACTGGACGAGCAGGGCCGCGTCACCGGACAGAGCACGATGACCGGTACCGGGCCGTTCGCCGTTTTGCTGCGTGGAATGGGGCTTGCGATCCAGACGGTGGGCCCGGAGCGCGCCGTATCGACCATCCTGCAGAAGACTGGCACGCCGGGCAGCGGCAGCTACACGGTTCCGTCGCCCGACAATCTGGACGGCAACTACATGATCACCGGCGATTTCTCGCTCGGGCCGTTTCCCGACCTGCTCGAGGGACGGCGCTTCGCCATGCCGACGGGGCTGACTGTGCTGACTTCGCCCGGCGCATTTTTGATGGGCCCGATGACCGACCGCAAGCTGTCGGATGCCGAGCCGACGCCCTGTTACAGCGGCAGCGAAGTCGAAGATCTTTCGCTGGAGGCGCCGCCGGGCAGGCAGTTTCTGGCGCTGCCGCCGAATTCCTCGATCCGCACGTCGCACCTCAAATTCACGGCCACCTGGAGCATGCACGGCCAGACTGTGGCGGTGCATCGCGAATTCACGAGCACGATCGACACGCCGCTCTGCTCGGGCGATGTCCGCAGAGAGACGGCCGGCGCGCTGACGCAGATCGCCACCAGTTATACGTACGGCGTTGCTCTCGGCCGGCAATTGTCGCCTGCCGAACAGCGGATTTCCGACCAGCTGCACGACGGAATGAAATCCATCCAGCAGAAGGATTACGATCGCGCCGTGCACGATTTTACCGGTGCTCTGGCGTCGCAGGACATGACACCAAAACTCGTTGCCCCCACGCGCATGGCGCGGGGTGACGCGTATATTCTGCAGGGCAAGTACGACGAGGCCATGGCGGATTACGACGAGGCCGTGAAGCTCAATCCGGATATGTCTTCGAAATTGCCGTCCTTTGCTCACGCGCTGGAGGGTGAGCGCGAATTCCAACGGGCCGAGAAAGTCTGGACGAGTGCGATCAACGCCAGTCCCAGCGCGGCCGGTCTCTATGACGGGCGGGGCAACGTGCGCGATTTCCTCGGCGACCACGACGGCGCCGTGTCCGATTTCAACCGCGCGATTTCGCTTGCCTCGCCAAAGGACAAACTCGCCGCATATTACAACGACAGGGCGATCACGTTCTGGACGACGCATGACTGGCGCAGCGCCATCTCCGACGATACCGAAGCGCTCAAACGCGACGATGCATCCGCCACGGCGTATCGCGGGCGCGGCATCGCGGAGTATTTCGCCGGCAAATTCGATGCCGCTTCGGCTGATCTTGCAAAGGCGGTACAGCTGGATTCCGGCGATCTCTACAGTCTTCTCTGGCTTTACGTGGCCGAAACGAAAGCGGGAAAGGACGCAAGGTCTGATCTGGCGCACAGAACGCAATCCGGCGATCTCTCCGCCTGGCCGGGTCCGCTGGTACGGGTGATGCGCGGCGATTTGCGGGCGCAGGATATCGCGATGCCGTCACGCGACGCGGACTGGAAGACGAGGCGGGACGAATGCGAGAAGGATTTCTATCTTGCCGAGCTTGCGCTGCTGAACGGCGACACCGCCGCGGCGACCGGCCTCTTCCGCCGGTCCCTCGATACGAACATCACCGAGTTTGTCGAGTACAAGGCCGCCGGCGTCGAGCTTGCCCGCTTGCAGCACTGAACTGCACAACCGCGACGTGTGATTATGATCCGGTGGTGCCGGTACGCTTCGGCGCGGGCGTGCTGGACAGCACGTCCTTCACCTTCGCGGCAAGTTGCTTAAGCCCGAACGGCTTGGCGAGGAAATGCAACTCCTCGGCACGTTCGTCGTTGCGGCGGAACGCTTCTTCGGCATAACCCGACATGAAGATGACGGCCATGCCCGGCCTCAGCCGCTTCACAGCCCGCACGAGCGTGGGGCCGTCCATGTTCGGCATCACGACGTCGGTAATGAGCAGGTGGATGGCGCCCGGCCGCTGCTTGACGATTTCGAGCGCTTCTTCGCCGCCCGAAGCCTCCAGCACATTGTAGCCGCGCAACTTGAGCGCACGCGCCGCAAAACTGCGGACAGCTTCTTCGTCTTCGACGAGCAGGATCGTGTCCTCGCCCGTGATGTCGCGCGGAGCGGCGAGTTCCGGTTCGACGGGCGCTGTTGCCTCTGCGCGATGGCGCGGCAGATAGATGCGGAAGGCGGTGCCGCGTCCCACGTCGCTGTCGACCGTGATGAAGCCCCCGGTCTGCTTGACGATGCCATACACCGTGGCGAGTCCCAGGCCGGTTCCCTGTCCCACGGGCTTCGTCGTGAAGAACGGATCAAAAATCTTGCCCAGATTCTCCTTGGGAATCCCAACGCCCGTGTCGCGCACTTCGATTCGCACGTAATCGCCCGGAGGCATCACACCGGAACCCAGCGCCTTGGCATGCGCCACGACTTCGTTCGTTGTGGCAATGGTCACATCGCCACCCTTCGGCATGGCGTCACGTGCGTTCACTACCAGATTGATGATGGCGTTGGAGATCTGAGCCTCATCGGCGTTCACAGCCCAGAGATCGGCGCCATGTTCGAGCTTGAGTTCGATACCCTCGCGCAACAGCCGGCGCAGCATGAGCGCGAGTTCGCCGATCACATCGCGCAACGCCAGGACACGAGGCTGCAGAGTCTGTTTGCGCGAGAAGGCGAGGAGCTGGCCCACCAGTGTCGCCGCACGCAGCGCGTTCTGATGGATCTCGTTAATTTCCTTGAACGACGGATCGCCAGCCGGGTGGCGCATCAGGAGAAATTCGCTGTTGCCGATGATGACCGTCAGCAGGTTGTTGAAATCATGCGCCACGCCTCCGGCGAGCTGACCGACCGCCTGCATCTTCTGCGATTGCGCGAATTTCGTCTCGAGCGCCCGCTGCTCGCTGACGTCGACGAGATAGAGCATGATGCGACCGGGCGATGCTCCACCCGGGGCGCGAACGTGAAGTTCGGCCATCCGTTCGGCACCGCCGGCAAGACGCAGTTCGACGGGACCGGAGTTGCTGCCATCCGCTGCACGAGAAATGGCGCCGGCGACCTTCGCCTTGTCTGCGACCTCCACCATGTCGGCAACCGCGAGTCGCTCCGTCTGCCGGTCGAAGAATTTCGCAAAGGCTTCGTTTGCTTCCAGCACTTTTCCGGCAACGTCCGTGATCGCAACCCCGATCGGCGCATCGCGGTAAAAGGAAATCGACGCCGGGCCCGGATCGGCTGCCGGTGCCGACACGGCGGCAGCTTCTGCTTTCGCGCCGGACGTCAACCTTGGTGTGAACCACCACGCAGTCTGACCTTGCTTTAGAGGTCTGACTGCGCAGGACAGTTCGAAACCGGCGCCGAAATCGAGAATTTCCTCGTGCGGCTTGCCCTGCGCAGCGCTGTGAGTCAGCCGATAGAGGTTGGCGGACGAAGACTCTCTGGCGAGCGCCAGTTCGGGCGGCGGTGCAGTCGAGTCCGCGCGGGCGGAGACGAGGCGACGGTACGCATCATTGCAATCCAGGACTGCGCCGTCGGCCGCGGTGACGGCCCACGCGACATTGGCGCGCGCTGCCGCTTCCACGATTCGTTGTGCGTCGAGATTCGCCAAACCGCCGCGCGGCCAGACTGCATAGAGGAATATGCATGCAACAAGCGCGATGCCCGCGATCAGCACGAGTCCGACCCAGCCCGATGCTTGCGGCGATCCGATCGCAAAGCCTGCGCCAAGAAGGGCGACTAGCAGGAGGACGACGGCTGCCCATCGCCAAGGGCCTGCAGGCAGCCCGTAGCTTCCGATCCCCAAAGACCGGGACGCATGTGTGGGACGGGTCTTGCCGTCGGCGCTCATCGAACCACTCTATCAGCGTGCGGAGCGGCCCGTAAGGCGCATGACGTAGCCAATGACCTGGGCCACGGCCTTGAAGTGTTCCGGCGGCACGGCTTCGTCGATTTCGACGGACGCGTAAAGCGCGCGGGCCAGAGGCGGGTTTTCGACGATCGGAACGTCATGCTCTTCGGCCACTTCACGAATTCTGAGCGCCAGCGCGTCCATGCCCTTGGCCACGCAGATCGGCGCCGCCATCTTGCCTGATTCGTACTTGAGCGCGACGGCAAAGTGGGTCGGGTTGGTCACGATCACGGTGGCCTTGGGAACTTCGGCCATCATGCGGCGTCGTGCGCGTTCCTTGCGCACCTGCCTGATCTTGGCTTTGACGGCGGGATCGCCTTCGTTTTGCCGGAACTCCTCCTTGACTTCCTGCTTGCTCATGCGGTTGCGCTGAAGGAAGCGGTAGCGCTGAAGGAAGTAGTCGATGCCCGCGAGCACTGCGAGAATTGCAAGCGCTGCGAACAGCATGCGCAGGACAATCGTCGTCATGTCTGAGGCAATCGCGGCCGGTGTCTGAGCGAGCAACGATTCGAGTTGGCCCCGCATCGGCCAGAGCGTGGTCCAGACCACTGCACCCACCAGCACGAGCTTGATGGCGCCCTTGAGAAGATTGGTCAGTCCGTCGATCCCGAATAGCCTCTTCAAGCCGTTCATCGGCGAAAGCTTGGACAGGTTGGGTGTGATGCGGTCGATCGAGAAAACAGGCCGGCTCTGCAGCATGTGGCCCGCCAGGGCAGAGGCAATAACGACAGCGAGAAAGGGGGCGAGCATCGCGGCAAGCGTAAGCCCCGCGTGCTTGAACAGGATCATGATGGACGCAGGATCCGTATCGGTTTGGCCCGCGCCTTCCAGAAAGCCGCGAAATGTCGAAGCAAACTGTTCCGCCGACGACCGCGCGAACATCGCGATGGCGAGCGTTCCGCCAGCCAGCACGGCCAAGGTCGAGACTTCGGTGCTCTTGACGACGTCGCCATGATCGCGTGCGTCGTCGAGCTTTCTCTGTGTCGGTTCTTCTGTTCGTTGGGAATCGTCGCGGTCGCCGGCCATCAGCTGAACCTCAACATCTCAGTCGCGAAATAATTGAGGAAGATCGTCATCATCGATCCGAGCAGCAGCATCATGAGCAGGAAGCCCGCGAGAATGTTGATCGGCATCGCGATGAAAAAGATTTGCAGCTGCGGCATCATGCGCGCCAACAACCCGGTCGCCGCATTGACGGCGAATCCGAACACCAGGAACGGCGCGGCCAGCTGCAGTCCCAGCAGGAACGAACCGCTGACCAGCCTGAGCGTCAGTTCGGCCATGTCGGCCGAAGGAAGGGGCGCACCCGGGGGGACCAGCGTATAACTGCCGGCGATAGCGCCGATCGCCAGATGGTGGGAGTCGGTGGCGAAGATGAGCACCGTACCGAGCAATGAGATGAAGTTTCCCAGCACGGCTCCCTGACCGCCCATCGTCGGATCGACGGACTGGGCATAGGCGAGACCGGTCTGAACCGCGATCAGGTAACCGGCATTGGCAAGCGCACTGACAATGATGCGCGCCATCGTGCCCACGAGGACGCCCGCCACGATTTCCTGGGCGATCAGCAGGCCCAGCGCCATCTCCGATTGGGGCGCGGTCATCGTATAGGTATGCGCCACGCTCGGCGCGAAGGCGACGGTTACGGCGAGCGCGAGCGCCAGGCGCACGCGCTGCGGAACGCCCGCATCGCCGATGGCCGGCATGAGCATGATCATTGCGCCGGTCCTGCAAAACACCAGCAGATAGACCAGCGTCAATCCGGACAGATCGGCGAGGTGGATCGTCACCTAATAGGCCGCGATACGCGTGGCGATCTCGGTCATCAGACCGTACATCGCCCCGCCTGCAAAGGGCAGCGTGATGAGGAGAATCACGAAAATCGCGATGATCTTTGGCACGAAGACGAGAGTCATCTCCTGGATCTGCGTCAAGGCCTGAAGCAGGCCCACGCCGAGACCGACGACGAGTGCAGCGATCATGGCGGGGGCGGAGATTTCCAGCAGCACCCAGATCGCCTCGCGCGCGAAATCGATAGAGTCACCTGGCGTCATGGATGATGGCTTTCTGTTCCAAACCGGGAATTACATCGGCATCTGCATGATGGACTGGTAGGCCGAGATCACTTTGTCACGGACGGCAACGACGGTATCGAGTGTCAATTCGGCCGAGTTGACGGCGTTGACGACATCGACGATATCGGCCTGCCCCGCGACCTGCTTGGTCGCCATCTGTTCGCCGGTTTGCATCGTCTGAACCGCGTTGTGCAGCGCGCCTGAGAGAAAATCGCCGAAGCTTCCGCCGCTCACGGCACCGATCGCCGAACCGGCGGATGACGGCGTTGTTGCGGCAAGCTTGGTTGCGGCCTGATAGGCGGCAGCTGCCGCTGTGGGTCCGATGGCCATGGGTCAGTCCTTTCCCGCTTACGAGCGCAACAGATCGACGGTACGCGACAGCATGCCTTTGGCGGCATCGAGCGCGTTGAGATCGGCTTCGTAGGAGCTTTGCGCTTCGCGCATGTCCATGATTTCGAGAAGCGGATTCACATTGGGCTGTTTCACATAGCCGCGCTTGTCGGCTGCGGGATTGCCCGGATCGTACTGCATGTGAAAATCGCTCATGTCTGGCGTGGGTTGGCCGGAGGAAACCATTGTCGCGCCGAGTTCGCGGTCGAACTCGCTGGTCATTGTGGCGACCTTGCGCCGGTACGGATCGCCGCCGGGTGTGGTGGAGGTCGAACTCGCATTGGCGAGGTTTTCCGCAATCGTGCGCATGCGGCTGGATTGCGCGCGCATGCCCGACGCGGCGATCATCATCGAAGTTGCAAGATCCATCGTTGGTCTCCTTCAGCGCTCACCGGTCGATCGCGGTGCGCATCATCTGTATGGATTTGGCGTAAAGGTTCGTCGCGGCCTGATACTGGGCCTGCGTATCCGAGACCTTCATCATTTCCTGTTCCTGGCTGACGGAGTTGCCGCCCTTCAGCGTTTCCGTATCGGCCGTGATGGTTTCGGCGTAGGGCGAGGTCCGGTCGTCCGGCGCGATATGTTTCGGGTCGGTGACTTCGAGGCCGATGTTTCCCGATTGCATGGAATTTTTCAGCACCTGCGCGAAGTCGAGCGGCTGCAGGTCGCGCGCCTCATATCCTGGAACGTCGGCATTGGAGACATTTTGTGCGAGCACGGCCTGGCGTGCATTCAGCCACGACATTTTCTCGCGGAGCACGCTGAGCAGAGGGACATCGGGAAGGTTCATCGGAGTTCGCGCCGTAAAGGAAGAATTAGCCCTAACACTCGTCATGCTGCCCGCGAACCTTTAACTGCGGCTTAATCCAGTCGAACTTTTTTGCCGGGCAAATCGTGCCGCGGCTTAACCGGCAATTAAGCTTGATGCTTCTTCAATGCTGATGCTCAACACTGTCCGGAATCGGGAATGGACGTTATCGATCTCGCGCGCTACCTCGGTGCGCTTTTGCTTGTCCTCGCACTCGTGGGTTTTGCCGCGCTTGCGGCTCGCCGCTACGGGCTCGCCGGGTTCGTTCAGGGTACCGCGTCGCGCCGTCTGTCCGTCGTCGAGACGATGATGGTCGGACCCAAGCACAAGCTCGTGTTGATCCGCCGGGACGGTGCGGAGCATCTCGTTCTTCTTGGCCCGCAGGGTGCCGATGTCATCGAGAGCGGCATTACCGCTGGCCTGGCGTCCACGGCGCCCGATGCGATGGAGATTGCCGGCGCATGAAACGAATTCTTCCCGCACTCGTCGCGTTGCTGATCGTTTTGGTGTCGTCGGGCGCCGCCCATGCCGCGGCAGGGGCTGCCGCGGCGGGATCCGGGGGCCTGTCGATCGACCTCACCGGCGGCGGTCTCTTCACCGACAAGATGATGCAAATCATCGCGCTGGTGACGATCCTCAGCATTGCGCCGTCGATCCTCATCATGATGACATGCTTCGTCAGGGTCGTTGTCGTGCTGTCTCTCTTGAGGACGGCGCTTGCAACACAGCAAACGCCGCCCAACAGCGTGCTCGTCAGCCTTGCGCTGTTTCTCACGCTTTTCGTCATGACGCCGACGCTGAAGGACGCCTACAACGCGGGCGTTCTGCCGCTCATCAATCAACAGATCACGACCGAACAGGCGATCGAGCGTGCCAGCGTGCCGGTCAAAAAATTCATGCTGGCGCATGTGCGCGAAGCCGACGTGAAACTGTTCGTGAACATGTCGGGCAGCAAGACAGCGGCGACGCCGGAGGCGATCCCGCTGACGACGCTGGCACCCGCATTCATGCTGTCCGAGCTGAAACGCGCGTTTGAGATCGGATTTTTGATCTTCGTGCCGTTCCTGATCATCGACATGGCGGTGGCATCCATCCTGATGTCGATGGGCATGATGATGTTGCCACCGGTGGTAATTTCGCTGCCGTTCAAGCTGATATTTTTCGTCCTGGTGGATGGCTGGCGCCTCATTGCCGGCAGTTTGGTCGAGAGCTACCTCCATTCCCCGCCGCCGACTTAAGCTGTGTCGGGTTGTCCCATGAAATAACAATAACTATACTGTTGTATATAACCGATTGATTTTACTGCAGTTTGTATTTTCAACCCCCGTCATCCAAACAAAATTACATCCACGTCATGCAGGAATTGCATTTGCCAGCGGCAAATTCAGGCATTAGTGTGCTGAACACTGAACGCTTACGGAGATATTCATATGACGAAGCTCAGCTCCCTACTGATTGGCGCGACACTCGCTCTTTCCACTGTTGCCCTCGCTCATGCGGCCCCCGCGGTGACCGGCAGCTGGAAACTCAGTGTCGGCGTCAACGATGCGCCGTGTCTTCTGACGTTGACTGATGCGGGTGGTGTCAGTTCTTCGTCCGACTGCGATCAAAATCTGGCCGGTGTTACCCATTGGAAGGCCATCGGCCCCAGCCTTCAGCTCTATTCCCCCAATGGCGAGCTGCTGGCCATGCTCAATGCGCGCGGCGATTCCTTCTACGGAACGCGCACAGCCGACGGCCGCAGGGTCGAACTCGATCGCTGACCGACAAACCAGGTAGCTCCCAACTTAAGGGCCGAGCGCCGGATGGCGCCCGGCCCTTCTTCTTTGCCATGTCGGACCGCGTTGCTTGCCGCATGGACGACGCTTGGCTAAACAGCGCCCACAAAGCGGGATGGAACCCGCGGCCCTCAAGGGAAGGCGCACGCCATGAACGAGCTCACCCACTTCATCGCCGGCCGGAAGGTAAAGGGGACATCGGGCCGTTTTGGCGACGTGTACAATCCGGCTACCGGTGACGTGCAGGCCAAGGCGCCGCTCGCGAGCCGCTCAGAAATGCGCAGCGCCGTCGAGGCGGCGCGGCAGGCGTTCCCCGAGTGGGCGTCGATCAACCCGCAGCGCCGCGCGCGGGTCATGTTCAATTTCAAGGCGCTCGTCGAGAAAAACATGGACGAGCTTGCCCGGATGCTATCGTCGGAACACGGCAAGGTCATCGCCGATTCGAAGGGCGACATTCAGCGCGGGCTTGAGGTCATCGAGTTCGCCTGCGGAATTCCGCATCTCCTGAAAGGCGAATACACCGAAGGCGCTGGGCCCGGCATCGACATTTACTCGATGCGTCAACCTTTGGGCGTCGTCGCCGGCATCACGCCGTTCAACTTCCCGGCCATGATTCCGATGTGGATGTTCGGCGTGGCAATTGCCTGCGGCAACACCTTCATCTGCAAGCCGTCCGAAAAGGATCCGAGCGTTCCGCTCCGCCTGGCGGAACTGTTCCTGGAAGCGGGCGCGCCGGCCGGCGTGCTCAATGTCGTCAACGGCGACAAGGAAGCCGTCGATGCCATTCTCGAAGACCCGGACATCCAGGCCGTGAGTTTCGTCGGGTCTTCGGCTATCGCCGATTACGTTTATTCCCACGGCACGGCGCACGGAAAGCGCGTGCAGGCAATGGGCGGCGCGAAGAACCACGCGATCATCATGCCCGACGCCGATCTCGATCAGGTGACGAATGAACTGATCGGAGCCGGCTATGGCTCCGCCGGCGAGCGTTGCATGGCGATTTCCGTGGCGGTGCCCGTCACCGACAGACTTGCCGACGCGCTGGTGCAGAAACTGAAACCGCGGGTGGAATCGCTCAAGGTCGCGCCACCTACCGATCCCGAAGCCGACTATGGCCCGATGGTGACGGCCGCGCATCGCGACAAGGTCGCGTCCTATATCGATATGGGGGTGAAGGAAGGCGCGGAATTGGTTGTCGACGGCCGGAACTTCCGGCTGCAAGGCTACGAAAAGGGGTTTTACATGGGCGGCTCTCTGTTCGACCGCGTGACGCCCGCGATGAAGTCCTATCAGGACGAAATATTCGGGCCGGTACTGCAGATTGCCCGCGCGAAGGATTTCGACGAGGCGATCGCATTGCCGTCGACACATCAATACGGAAACGGCGTTGCGATCTTCACGCGCGACGGCGACGCGGCGCGCGAGTTTGCATCGCGGGTGAAGGTCGGCATGGTGGGTATCAACATTCCGATCCCGGTGCCGCTGGCCTATCACACATTTGGCGGCTGGAAGCGCTCCGCATTCGGCGACGTCAATCAGCACGGAACCGAAGGCGTCAGGTTCTTCACGCGCATCAAGACCGTCACGCAACGCTGGCCGAAAGGCGGCGTGCGGGAGAACGCGAGTTTTGTCATTCCCACCATGAAGTAAAAAGGCTCTCTCGATGTCGACTACCTCTGATACCGGTCCGGACAAGAGCCAGGCCGCATTGTCAACCGAATGGCTGATTGCCCGCATCGTCCTGATCGGCGGCTCCGTCATCGCGATTGCAGCGATTGTTTGGTTCGGCTGGGTTCAGCCGGACATGCAGAGGCGTGAGATCATCGCAAAAGTCGAGCAAGCCCGCCATGACTATGCCCACGCTGCCATGCAGCTCTGCGTGGCCGGCCTGTCGTCCGCCAAGAATTTCGGAATCGTTCCGCCCTACGGACAGCTCTACGGTCAGAACATGTACCCGACCAATGTTCAGGGACGTTACGTCTGTATCGCGGCGACCCACGCGACGCGTTATCTGATCGCCGTCGACCTGTTGTGCCGAAACCTGCAGGACAGCCACTGCACGTCCCTGTTCAGCGTCGTGAACCAGCACGACGGAACGGTTCTCTACCAGCGGCAAAGCTGACGGATACGAATTCTCCGTTCGCGCGTTAGTCAGGCATGAGCGAGCGTTACATCGACTTCAATGAGGCCAAGGAGCAGTTCGAGACGCTGATCGACGAGGCGGCGCGCGGAACAGACATCGTGATTGAACAGAATGGAAGGCCGATCGTCCGGCTGCGTTCGGCGCTCCAGGAGCCAGTCACCCACATCACCAAAAATCCCGATAGCGGGATCGATCTGGGGCCGGCGCGCGACCATTGACGTCTAGTTCGCGCCTGCCAGGGCGCAGATCGTCTTCCACTCCGCGGTCGTGACGGGCTGAACCGACAGACGCGAGAATTTGACCAGCGTCATGTCCTTGAGCTTCGGATTGAGCTTGATGTCGTCCAGGCTCACCGGCGTGGGAACGTCGGCAATGGCCTTCACATCGACAAGTCCGAACTTGCCCGTCTTGTCCGTCGGGTCGGGCCGGTATTCGCCGATCACTTCGACGATTCCCACGATGCTGCGCTCCTTGCCGGAGTGATAGAAGAAGCCGCGATCGCCTTTTTTCATTTCGCGCATATTCTTGGCTGCGGTGTAGTTGCGCACGCCGCTCCACGGTTCGCCCTTGGCGCCTTTCGCCTTCTGCTGATCCCACGACCAGGTCTCGGGCTCGCTCTTGAACAGCCAGTAGTTCATGGAATGCACCCGTCTCAGAAGGTCGCGCCGCAGCGGTTAAGGGTCGCTTTCCACGGCCGAACGTCGGAACTCGCGAACAGGCCTGCTTTCACATAGGGGTCGCTGGCATGCCATTGCCATGCCGCGTCGATACTGTCTGCTTCGATGACGAGAAGGCTCCCGATCATCTGTCCATCGGCGTCGAGAAATGGACCGCCGAGCTTGACGACACTCGTCTCATTCGCAAATTCGAAATGTGCCTGACGCGTCGCCATGCGCAGCTCGAGCGAGCGCGGTTTGTCGATGGCCGTGATGACGAAGAGCATGATCACTCACTCCTGTGGGGTCGAAGCATGAGATGCGGGACGGCGGCATCCGGAGCCAATTGTCCGGACAATATGGCGGCGACGGCTTCGGCGACAGGAAGCTCGACATCGTGCCGCGCAGCGCGGGCAACAAGCGCAGGCGCGGTCTCCACGCCTTCCGCCAGCGGCCGGCCCGGCGCCAATAGCTCCCCGATCATGGCGCCTTTGCCGAGCGCGAGTCCGAAGGAGAAGTTGCGGGAGGTGGGGCTTGTCGCGGTCAGGACCAGATCGCCCAGCCCGGAGAGGCCCATCAGCGTCTCCTCGCGTGCATCCATTGCGCGCGCGAGCCTGCAGAGTTCCGCGAAACTTCGCGCGAGGAGGCCGGCCCGCGCGCTTTCACCAAGTCCAAGCCCTGCAACGATGCCGCATCCGATGGCGTACACATTCTTGGCCGCGCCGCCCAACGCCACGCCCGCGATGTCATCGCTGACATAGGGCCGGAAGGTCGGATGTCCCAGCGTCGCCTGCAATCGTCGCGCGATATCTTCCTGCGCTGCGATGGTCACGGCGGTCGGCAGACGATGCGCCACATCGCGTGCAAAAGATGGGCCCGAGAGTATCGCAGGCCAGCGTGCGTCGTTTTCCTCGAGAATTTCGTTCAACAACTTGCCGGTGCCGCGTTCGATACCCTTGGCGCAGAGCATGACGGGTTTGGACGACAGCGCCTGATGGCCAATTCGATGCAGCGTTTCGCGAACATGTTGGGCGGGTGCTGCGACGAGAAAGGCTGCGCAGGACTGCGTGTCCTCCAGCCGGTTCGTCGCGGAAATCGACGGCGGCAAATCAACCCCCGGAAGAAAACGGACATTTTCCCGTTGATCCCGGACCGCCTGCGCCACCTCGGGTTCCCGTGCCCACAGGCTGACCTCCCGCCCCGCCTGGGCCGCGACCAAGGCGAGGGCCGTTCCCCACGCACCCGCACCGATCACCGCGACGTGATCGTAAGCTATTGACGAAGAATGGTTTCCTTCCAATGTCTGCATCCTTGTTGCGGTGCAAAAGATTGAACGGTTTGTTGATTATTCAGAAATATCCGTTACTTTGCCGTGTGAAAAGAAAATGTCGTACCAGGGAAGATATGTCATGGCCGAGAAGGACACAGTCCGCTGTCAGATCGTAGAAGCTGCAAAGAAGCGGTTTTCCCATTTCGGCTACGCGAAAACCACCATGGCGGAAGTAGCTTCGGATTGCAGCATGTCGCCGGGCAATCTCTATCGCTTTTTTCCCGGCAAGCTCGATATCGCCGAGTCCATCGCGACGGACGATTACGAAAGGCACCTGGACCATCTCAGAAAGATTGCGCTGTCACCGGACAAGACTGCACGCGAACGGCTTCACGAATTGCTGTTTGAGGAGCTGCGGCGCACCTATCACAAGCTCGAAAAGGATCCTCGCGCGTACGAGATGGCGACGGTGATCGCCCATGAGCGGCCGCAATTCGCCAATTGGATGCTGGCGAACGAGCGCCGTATCCTCGTTGAGCTGCTCGACGATGCCGAGCGCCGCGGGGAGTTCACAGCCGAGGACAAGGAACTGACGGCCGAAATGATCCAGTCGGCAACGATGAAGTTCCGCTACCCTCAGCTCTGGTCGAAGCTCACTCTTCCCAAGCTTGAGCGCGAGCTGGAAGGAGTCTTGAAGCTGATCACCGAAGGTCTATGTTCGCATCAACGGCGCGATCAGGTGGCCCGACACGAGGCGGCTTGAGCGTCGCTTAGCTGAATACGGGCCAGTCGCCATGCGCCGAGTGCTTCTTGTCGTTGCCGCTTCGGCGCTGTCCTTGTCGCTGGGCGGCGCCGTGCCGGATTTTCGCCATGAGATGAGCGACCGGGACAAGGCCGATCTCGATCGTGTCAGCGCCTATCTTAATTCCATCCATACGATGAAAGCGGCGTTCGAGCAGCGCGGCCCCGACGGGCAGGTCGACGAAGGGATGTTCTACATCGAGAAGCCGGGGCGGATGCGCTTCCAGTATGCCGCGCCCAATCCCACGCTTGTCGTCAGCGACGGCTCGACGGTCGCAGTGCAAAACAGAAAACTCGACACGGTCGATCGTTATCCCATCTGGTCCACGCCGCTGAGCCTCATTCTGTCCGACGACGTCAACCTCAAGAAGAATCCGGAAATCGCGGGCGTCGATCATCAGCCCGGCGAGCTGATCGTGGATGCGCGGTCGCACTCAAGCAAGATGAACGGCAACATCACATTGGTGTTCGTCGAACCGACGCTCGAGTTGAGACAATGGACGGTCGTCGATGCCCAGGGGCTGGCGACAACCGTGACCATCAGCGATGTCAAGCAGGGCGTCGCGCTCGATCCCACGTTGTTCGAGATACCGCAAACGCACGCAGCCAGGGGCGGCTGATCTGGCTGGCCCTGTGCGACGCGCAGCGCACATCGCCGCAAGGGCGTGTCGCGTACCGGACGGCTGTTGTCTCGCCTGATACTATATTAGAAGATGTCGCGGGTCGTTGTGTGGCGCGCGCGTCCTGGTCTTGCGACCATGACTTTTTGCCGGGCGCTGAAGGGGGCGAGCGTGAAACCGACGCAATTGGTGGCCGCAGCAATAGGCGCGCTCGTTTTGACGACCGCTGGTGCCCGGGCCGCCGATTTGCGTTATCCGAGGGTCAGCAGCCCGGCGTTCGTGATACACGTTCCCGACGACTGGGCGCACCACTACGACTCGGACGGCAACATGTTAATTACCACCGCCGATCGTTCCGCCGCCTTTTCGCTTTCGGTAGTCGAAGGAGACGGCGACCTGGATGCTATCGCTGCCCAGGCCATGCATGAGGCAAAGGCCGATGCGCCGCAGCGCAAAGGTTCCGTCACCATCTCGGGATTTTCTGGATACGAGTTTGACACCGCGATGGCCAATGACGGCGGAACGCACATGAGCGTGAAAATGCTTCTGGTGCGGATCAGCTCAAGAATAGTTGCATCATGCAGTCTTCTCGAAATCGACGGCATTTCGCCCTCCGATCACGCACTTGCACAAGCTGCGCTGGACAGTGTGACGATCACGACGGCGCAGTACTGAAGGTGAGCTTCCAACCTGGCCGAGCTTGCCATCGCTTGCCCCCTTTGTGAGGCCCGTGCTACTCCGGCCTGACACAAACCCTGTTTCCCCATGTCTTTCCGCCCACCCATTGTCGGCATTCCCTGCGACCATCGCATGGTGGGACAGCATCCCTTTCATATGGCCGGGAACAAATACGTCGCGGCCGTCCGAAACGGCGCACGCGCCATACCATTTCTCATACCCGTGCTCGAGGAGCCGATTCCGCCCGACGAAATTCTGTCGGGCGTGGATGGTCTGTTTTTTACAGGGTCGCCATCCAACGTGTCGCCGAAGCACTATAGCGGCACCGCGCCACGCGAGGGCGTGCTGCAGGACGAGCGCCGCGATACGACGACCTTGCCGCTGCTCAATGCGGCCATCGAAAATGGCACGCCTCTGTTTTGCGTCTGCCGAGGCTTTCAGGAATTGAATGTCGCGCTGGGAGGAACACTGCATCAACACATTCAGGAGCAGCCGGGATTCAACGATCATCGGGAAGACTCATCGGCGCCGCTCGACGCGCAGTATGCACCCGCGCATGAAGTGCGGGTCGAAGAGGGCGGCTTGCTCGCGAAAATTATTTCCGATCGCAGCTTCGCTGTGAATACGCTTCACTCCCAGGGGATCGACAGGCTGGCGCCGAGACTTCACGCCGATGCAGTTGCACCCGATGGCGTGATTGAGGCCGTCTCGATGCCGGGCGCGAAAGCATTTGCCCTGGGCGTGCAATGGCATCCCGAATGGCGCTGGGCGGAGAACAGGATATCGCGTGCGCTCTTTGCGGCGTTCGGCGATGCAGTGAGGCAGGCAGCATCATGAGCCGGGACTCCGAGGAAGAAATCGCCGAATGGCTCAAGGCGCGCCGCGTCAGCGAGGTCGAGTGCCTTGTACCGGACATGGCCGGAATCGCGCGCGGAAAAATCCTGCCGGCCAACAAGTTTCTGAGTGGCCTCCGTTCGGGCACGCTGCGCCTGCCTGAATCGATCTTCGGCCAGATGGTCACGGGCGCGGATTCCGAAACCGAGATGCTGACCTATCAGGCGCCCGACATGAATCTGGTGCCCGATCCGGATACGCTGCGCATCGTGCCGTGGTACAAGGAACCCACGGCGCAGATTGTCTGCGATTGCGAACATCAGAACGGCGAACTGGTTTCCATCACGCCGCGCTCAATCCTGAAGCGGGTCGTCAGTCTCTATGAGGAGCGCGGGTGGCGTCCGATCATCGCGCCCGAACTGGAATTCTTTCTGGCCGCAAAGAACATCGATCCCGATTATCAGCTGCAGCCGCCGGCCGGAAAGACGGGGCGCCCGCAGACCGGACGGCAGGCCTATGGCATCGACGCGGTCAACGAATTCGACCCGCTGTTCGAAGACATCTACGATTATTGCGAAGCACAGGATATCGGCATCGACAGCCTGATCCACGAAGAAGGCGTGGCGCAGGTCGAGATGAACTTCAACCACGGCGATCCCATTGCGCTGGCTGACCAGACGTTTCTCTTCAAGCGCACCGTGCGCCAGGCCGCGTTGCGTCACGACATTTACGCGACGTTTATGGCGAAACCCTATGAGCAGGAACCGGGCTCGGCCATGCATATCCATCAGAGCGTGGTGGATACGAAACGCGGCAAGAGTCTCTTTGCAGCCAAGAACGGCAAGGATACGCGCCTGTTTCTGGCACACATCGCAGGCCTGCAGAAACATCTTCCGGCCGCCATGCCGCTCATCGCACCCTTCGTGAATTCGTACCGCCGTCTCGTTCGGTTCCTGTCGGCGCCGATCAACACGCATTGGGGGCACGAAAACCGCACGGTGGGATTGCGCGTACCGATGTCGGATGCGCAGAACCGGCGCATCGAAAACCGCGTCCCGGGTGCGGACTCCAATCCGTACCTCGCGATCGCTGCTTCGTTGGCGTGCGGCTATCTCGGCATGGTGGAAAACCTCACCCCCACGCGCGCGATGGAAGGCAACGCCTACGAGTCGAGTCGCTACCAGCTTCCCCGGCATATCCTCGATGCGCTGGCGAAATTTCGCGCATCGAGCGATCTCAAGGATCTGTTCGGCGAGCGCTTCGTGCAGCTCTACAGCGACGTGAAAGCGTCGGAACACGATGCCTATCAGCAGGTCATCAGCCCCTGGGAACGCCAGCATCTGCTGCTGAATGTTTGACTGAATCTCGTGCGAGCCTGAATTGCCCGGTTGGTTAGCGATTGCTTAAGCCGGCCGGGTATCAGGTGTGCTACGTATTTGCGCGCAGAGAGGCATCGTGCTGCCATCGACCGTGGCGCCAGAACTGCATTTTCGATGATCGAACCGGCCCGATTGCTGGGGTTTGCGTTCGCCGCTGCCGATCTGCTTTTTGAGATCGATGCGCGCGGAACGATTCTCATTGCCACCGGCGCCATCGGCGGTCACTGGCTGCAAAACGAGGAGGCGCTCGGGATATCCGACGCTTTCGATCTTGCGGTGCTCACGAAACTCATTGCCGATCTTGACAAGGGCAAGACGGGACGCGCGCATATCCTTCAATGTCTCCGGCCACACGATCATGTCGCCCCCAGCATTCGGGTTGCTGGCATGCCTGCTCTCATCGCGCAGGGGACTGGCCCAGCACCTGCTCATCGAAATCACCGAGACGGCGGAAATGACAGATCTCGTTGCCGCCAACGCCGCAATTCAGGTTCTGCGTGAAATGGGTTTTGAGGTCGGCATCGATAACTTCGGCGCCGGCGCCGCTTCGTTTCAATATCTGCACGCACTCGCGATCGATTTCGTGAAGGTTGACGGCGCGCTTGTCAGGAAACTCGGCACAAGCGAGCGCGACGATCGAATGCTCGGGGGCATTGTGAAACTGTGCGGCGAACTGGGCGTCAAGACCATTGCCGAATACGTCGAAGACGAAGACAGATTAAAGCGCGTCCGAGCCATAGGTTTCGATCTCGGACAGGGCCACTGGTTCGGTGCAGCCATCGCAGAGATTCCCCATCCGGGCGTCACGGCCAGCGAAGCCGTCCCAAGACTCGGCAAACGCAAGGGCGTCCAGGAAGGTTGGGGGTAACCCGCCGCTTTTTCCGCCCGTCTGTCACCTGTCCAATTGAACATGTTCGGGGACTTGGATTGTTGCCTGGTTCCGGAATAACGTCCCCGGCGCAGCGATCAGCCATCGCGGTCTTATGAGTTGTCGCACCTGTTCTCGGACGCGCCGGATTGCGCGGTACATGTCAGTTGTGTTTCCCCTGTGCGCAGCGCTCACCGCGTGCGGCTTCCAGGCGCCGCCGCCTGTACGAACGCCGGTTGCGCCCACGCCGCCGCCGCCGCTCTCGACGCTCGCCGCGACGCTGGTCATTCCGGCAAGCGAGCTCGCACGCGAGCTGAACGACAAGACGGAAACCCACATCGCGGATATCCACAATCAGCCCGTCGATTGCGCGATTGCGAAGTGCCTGCTCAATCTCGAAGCGGTTCGCACAGGGCCGATTGCAGTCGTAGCGCAGGACGACAAGCTCACGCTCACAGTGCCGCTGGCCGTCAATGCGCAAATGCCGGTGAAGGCTTCCTTTTTCAAAACGACCGCCAACGGTACGGCGGCTGGCACTGCGACGGTGACGACGATGCTGTCGCTGGGATCCGATTGGCGCGTCCATTCCAATACAACCGGCGCGATCACGCTGTCGCAAGGCCAGCTGAAAGTCGGGCCGCTGAAGATGAGTATCGCGGAACTGTGGAACAGGAATGCGCAGCGCCTCTCGCAACCGCTATTCAAGTCGCTCGACAAGCATGTGGCGTCGGAAGTGAAGGTCAGGCCGCAGATCGAGCGGCTTTGGGTTCGTGTCACGAAGCCGTTGCGCGTCGGCAAATCGCCGCAATCCTGGCTCGTGCTGTCGCCGGAGCGCATTCGTGTGGCGCAGCCGCGGATGCACGACAATGTGGTGACCGTCGGGCTGGGCGTCGATGTAAGGAGTCACGTCGTCGTGCTCGATCATTCGCCGGAACCGGCCCAGACGCCGCCGCTGCCGCTGATCGCGCCGATGACCGCTCCGTCGAACCGCTTCTCTTTCGTCGTGCCGGTGCTGCTGCCCTATGATGAAGCTTCGCAGCTGGCGATGAAGCGTCTTTCCGACAAACCGCTCAGGATCGGCGGCATGACGGTGTCGTTTCAGTCGCTCACGATCGAGCCCTCCGGACAGGACGTGATCGTTGCCACGCGGTTTTGCGTGAAGCAGGGATGGGACCCGTTCGGCTGGTTCGATTCCTGCGGTGAAGGATATCTGCGCGGCGTGCCGCAATTCGACGCCGCGACCCAGACCGTGCGCATCGTGAATGTGCATTACGACATCGGCACGGAGAGCGTGATTCTCACCGCACTGCGCGCGCTGGCCGGCGACGAGCTCGGCAAGGTACTGCAGACGAAACTTGTGTTCGGGGTCGGCGCCCAGATGGCGAAGCTCGACGACGACGTGCGCGAGGCGCTCGCGAAGAAACAGGCGCGCGGCGTGCAGATCTGGGGCGATGTCGAATCGTTCGGCACCCCGACGCTCGCCTGGACCAACGAGGGATTTCTCGCGACGTTTCCTGCGCAGGGCACCATCAGCGTCGATCTCAATCTAAAGCAGTGACAAAACGCCGACACACGCCGTGAAACCTCTGTTGACAAATGCGTAAGTATATACTTACGGTAAGTGATGGCTTACGGAAATACCCTGGCGGCACTGGCCGACCCCACACGGCGCAAGGTGTTCGAGCGGCTGAAATCAGGCCCCAAGGCGGTGGGAAAGATTGCGAAGGGCCTGCCGGTCAGCCGCCCGGCCGTATCGCAGCACCTGAAGATCCTGAAAGAGGCGGGGCTGGTGCAGGAAGAATCGAAGGGCGCCGAACGCATCTATCGGATCGACCCGAAAGGCCTCGGTCAATTGCGCGGCTGGCTCGACCAGTTCTGGGATACGGCGCTCGATCGGTTTCGCGCCGAAGTGGAGCGACAGGAAAAGAAGGACAAGACATGAGCGGAGCAAGGATCAAGGCGGCGCCGGTGAGAAAAACGGTTCGCGTCAACGCAGCGCCGGAGCGGGCATTTGACGTGTTCACGGCGCACTTCGATGCGTGGTGGCCGAAATCCCATCACATCGGCAAGGCGGATATGAAACAGGCGGTGATCGAGCCGCACGCGGGTGGCCGCTGGTATGAAAAAGACGTCGACGGCTCCGAATGCGACTGGGGCACGGTGCTGGTGTGGGAGCCGCCGCATCGCGTGGTGCTGTCATGGAAGATCAACGCAAAATTCGAGATCGATGAAACGGTCGGCAGCGAAGTGGAGGTGCGCTTCATCGCAGAAGCCGGCGGCATCACGCGCGTGGAACTGGAGCATCGCATCGACGCCGCGGATGCAGACACCATGCGCAGCATGGTCGATGCGCCGAATGGCTGGACGGCGATCATGGACGAGTATCGCCGGGCCGTCTCGGCCTGAACACCAGAGGGAACAGGGCATGAGAATCATCGGACGGATGACCGCAGCATTGGGCGCACTGGCACTCGCGGGAGCCGGTGCGAGTGCCGCCGTCGATCACGTCGGCGAAGCGGGGTTCGCGATCAGCGAAACCGCGCATGTCGCCGCACCGCCGGAGCGTGTCTACGCGACGTTGATCACGCCATCGCGTTGGTGGTCGCCGGCGCACACATTTTCTCATGACGCCGCCAATCTCGCGCTCGATGCAAAGGCGGGCGGTTGCTGGTGCGAAACGCTGCCCGGTGGCGGCTCGGTGCTGCACATGTCGGTGGTCTACGCGTCGCCGGGGAAACTATTGCGGCTGCGCGGGGCGCTGGGCCCGTTTCAGGGGATGGGCGCAGACGGTGCACTGACGGTGTCGCTGAAACCAAATGGCGGCGGAACTGACGTCGCAATGATCTATGCGCTCGGGGGTTATGCGCCCGATGGTTTCGGAGATCTGGCAAAAGCCGTGGACTTTGTCCTGGGCGAACAGCTCGACCGTCTCAAACGCTCAATCGAAACAGGCTCACCGGACGTTGCAAATCCCGATTCCGCCACGAGCACGCATCGGTAGCTCTGCACAGGAGTTGACAGTGGTCCGACGCCCGCTCGGAGCGCCGGCGCGTGTGGTCGGGCTTGACCCAACCATCCAGCCGGCCTGCCGCCAGGCGGGCGGCGCTCGCAGTGAGCACGTAGCAAACCGCCCAGCAATCGAAGACCGATCTGCGGCTTGAGGGTATCGCCCCTTTGAACCATGCTATGAGAAGCCAGGTAACAGGGAGCTCCGCAATGATCACAGTCTATGGCGCCCATAATTTTCCGCCCTTCGCCAAGGCGCTGGTGCGCGATTTCCGGGCCATGTGGGCGCTGGAGGAACTGAACGTTCCTTACGAGGTTCATTGGCTCGACATGTCGAAGGGCGAACACAAACAGGCGCCGAACCGCCAGATCAACTGTTTCGGCAAGATACCGTCCTTGGAAAGCGGCGCGCTGCGCCTCTTCGAATCCGGCGCCATCGTTCTTTATCTCTACGAGAACGTCGGCAAGGCGCCGCAGGATGCGCATGCCCGCGCCGAACTCAATCAATGGTGCTTCGCGGCGCTATCGACCATCGAACCGGTGTTCTTCGAGATCACGCGCTGGAACTCGGTATGGAAGGACAAGCCCGGCCGCGAGTGGCGCTATCCCGAAATCGTCAGCATGGCGCATGAGCGCTTGGGTGAACTCGAAACCGGCATGGCCGGCAAGCCGTATCTGCTCGGCGAGTTCGGGCCCGCCGATATCCTGATGACCACGGCGCTCGATTTCGCGCGCTCCGATGCAAGCGTGTTCGAACCGTCGCCGGTGATCCGTGCCTACATCGAACGTTGCAAGGCGCGGTCCGGTTATCGGCGCGCATTCGCCAAACACGGGCTGGGGCCCGATGCAAAAGCGGCGTGAGCTGCGCGCCGGATCTGCCGGAACAGGGGCGATAACAGGGGCAAAATACAGCGAAAAATAAATTTGCCGCTGTTTAATCTCCAAGTCATTGATTGCGTTCGATTTTTGTTGCGGAATTTATTCGCGGAACAGCGGAATAACAGCCGCGCAGAACAGCGCGCGATGCACATTCCATTGAAGACAAAGGATTTTTCGTGCGCGGACATTCATCGTCGCTGCCCGAACAGCCGCGTGAGAAAAACGATAACTCAATCGATCGCTCACGACGCGACGCGCGGCATGCGTGAACGCGTGGGCTGCCGTTGCAAATTCACAATGTCAAAGAACGTGCTCGATCATATCCGATCGCAAGCACGGAGTGAAATGCGGCACATGGGGACTCGCCCATGTGCGTTCCCGTGCGCAGGGAAAACATTCCCTGCTGCCGCGATTCGTCGGTGATCCGGTTGCAACGCTGTGGAATCTTTTCTCTCCGGCTCGCTCCCTAAGATGTGCCCTCCTTCGGCGTATGCAGTGCGAGGCGCCTCCTCTCCCCTACGAAGTGGGGGAGAGAGGACGTGCAACGCGAGATCGTTGCGCGTCACAGGTGCGAGGTGAGGGGGTTGTTTGAAAAGGCGCGAAGCGTTGCCGCCTCCTCACCATGATCCTTTTCCCCGCTCCGCGGGGGCGAGGAAAGTTGTTGCACCATTGCCTCATTCTTCGATCCGCTATTCGGCACGGGGGAGGAGAGAAGATTTCACCCCTGCCATGGCGGCGGGTGTCTCTGATAGGTTCTGGACGCTTGAGGAATTGGTGGGGCAGACGTCGCGGTAATGGACCAACCACACAGACTGGCTCTTATCATAAGCGGGACCGCTTTCGTGATTTCGGCAACGCTCGCGAGCGCCGCGTGGCGGTCGATTCGGTCTGGCGAGTTCTGGATCGGGCAGTTTGGGCGTGAGGGTGAGCAGGCGATCACAAAGGCTCGCTACCCCAAACAATATCGCTCTAACGTCCGGTTTGCGATAATTGCCTCAATCGTCGCGGCAATCTGTGGACTTGTTTTTCTCGTGTGGCCTGGCGCGGTGATCGCTCTGTTTGGTCAGCCGCCAAATTAGGGCACTACCGAAACTTGAGTTCCCATGACATGCGGTCCGGCTCCTGCTAATTTGTCCGGACAATGACCTCCAAACTTGCTCTCCTCCTTCTCTGCGCCAGGATCGGCTATAACCCGTAGCTGACGGAGGTCAGGGCACGCGCCCGCAGATCTTCTCGCGCCGTGTAACGGCGCCGTCATCCCCCAGCTTGCAGAGACATCCCATGGCAACCCGCGAACACAATCTCACCCGTCATTGGCAGGCGCTCGATGCGGCTCATCATGTGCACCCGTTCACCGACACGACTGCGCTCAACAGGGAAGGTGTGCGCGTCATCACCCGCAGCGACGGCGTCTATCTGTGGGATTCCGAAGGCCGGAAACTCATCGACGGCATGTCCGGCCTGTGGTGCGTGCAGGTGGGCTATGGCAACCGCGAACTGGCCGATGCGGGATACGAAGCGCTGAAGACGCTTCCCTATTACAATCACTTCTTCAAGACGACCAATCCGTGGACGGCGGAACTCGCAGCCAAGCTCGCAACGCTGCTGCCGGATGGTCACGACCATGTGCTATTCGCGAACTCGGGTTCTGAAGCCAACGACACCGCGCTGAAGCTCATCCGCTATTATTGGAATCTGAAGGGGCGCCCCGAGAAGAAAATCCATCTGTCGCGCGAGTTCGGCTATCACGGCGTGACGATGGCGGCTGCGTCGCTGTCAGGCCTCACGCCCATGCACACGCAGTTCGATTTGCCGCTGCCCGGCTTCGAGAAGGTGCCCGCGCCTTACTGGTTCGGCGCCTACGCGATGGGCCATGGCGATATCGGGCCGGGGGAATTCGGCCATCTGATCGCGCAGAAGCTGGAAGAAAAGATCCTCGAACTGGGGGCGGATCGCGTCGCGTCGTTTTCCGCCGAACCCGTGCAGGGCGCAGGCGGACTGATCTTTCCGCCCGGCGGTTACTGGCGCGAAGTGCAGCGCATCTGCCGCAAATATGATGTGCTCATCCATCTCGATGAAGTCATCACGGGATTCGGCCGTCTGGGCGAATGGTTCGGCGCGCAGTTCTACGGCATCGACGCCGATATCATGACGATGGCGAAGGGCCTGTCGTCCGGGTACCAGCCGATCTCGGCGATTTCTCTCGGTGCGCGCATGGCCGAGACGATCCTCACCGCGAACGCCGAACTTGTGCATGGCTACACGTATTCCGGCCATCCGGTCGCAAGCGCAGTGGCGCTCAAGAACCTCGACGTGATGGAGCGCGACGGGCTCGTGGCGCGCGCAAAGACTTCGATCGGGCCATACTTGCAGCGCCGGTTGCGCGAGACATTCGCCGATCATCCGCTTGTGGGCGAAGTGCGCGGCGAAGGCATGCTGGCCGCCATCGAACTGGTGCCTGAAAAACCGCACCGCACCTTCTTCGTGCGCGACCTCGATGTGGGAACGCAGTGCCGCAATTATTGTTTCGCGAGCGGGCTCGTGATGCGCGCCATCCGCGACACGATGGTGCTTGCGCCGCCGCTGATCATTTCCGAATCCGAAGTGGACGAGATCATCTCAAAAGCCAAAGCGGCTATCGACAAAACCGCGCACGATTTCGGGATCGTGTAAGGCCGAATCCCACGTCCGTGGGCGACAAGAACATTTCACCACGGAGACACGGAGAGCACGGAGTCCAAGGCAGTGGCGCAGGGGGCGCCGTTGTTTCATACCCAAAAAGCTGCGCGCGAATGCGCGCAATATGAAACTGCAGATCACGGGCTATCGCTGCGCCATGGCGAATCTCAGTGAACTCCGTGTCTCCGTGGCGGAACTTTCCTGCCGATTCCATCCACAGCTGAACGTGCCATATTTGCCACTGTCACGCGCGAACTCCCGTTTTTTTTCGTTACGAAAAAAATAGTTGCAATGTGTGTCCCCCGTACATAGCTTTGAACCCGGAGGGACGAACTACTGTCCAGCAGGCACTGCCCCCCCGCTCGCACGCTGGATGGCGTCTTTCCGGGGTACCGGTCATCCCCTCCCGGTACCAGCGCGTAAAAGCGCACACGACGCCCGATCAGCCCCCCTGGTCGGGCGTTTTTTCAAGTGGTCACCCGCCGCAACGTCAGATTGATCCGGCCGCCGCCGGGAACGAGCCGCGACGTGTCCGGAAAAATCCTGTCGATGCCGTGATAGGCCAGCCGCGCCGGTCCGCCGAATGCGATCACGTCGCCGCTCCTGAGCCTCACACTTTTCGTCGGTCCGCGGCGCGACGTGCCGCCGATGCGAAACAGCGCGTCATCGCCCAGCGACACGGACACGACCGGTGCATCGCGGGCGGCTTCGTCGCGATCCTGATGCAGTCCCATGCGTGCGCGCTCGCGATAGAGATTGACGAGGCAGCATTCCGGCGATGCGAAGTTGTCCGTGCTTTCGGTCCACAGCGCGAGCAGCGTTTCGGGAATGGGCGGCCAGGGTTTGCCGCTCGCCGGATGAACCGGCGTGTAGCGGTACCCCTCCTGATCGGAGAGCCAGCCCAGCGCCCCGAAATTGGTTTCCTCCACCGAGAAGGGTTTGCCCGACCCAGGCATGGCCGGGCGATAGAACGGGGCATCGTCCGCCAGACGAAACACGTCCGCGATCAACGCTGCCTGCGCGTCGCGCCCGAACCATTCCGGCCACAGCGTCACGCCGGGCAGGATGTCGAGATGATGGTGAGTGTGAGTGATGCTCATGCTCCGTTTCATTGACGCACAATCCACTCTCTCAAGGACAGCGTAGAACTCACCCAACTTCACCATGGCCGGCTCGGAGGCCGGGCTCGGTGAAAATTGCAGTTTGCAGCTTACCGCTTCGCAGATTGCGGTGCGCCGTAGATCTTGCGGAATGATCCATGTTGGCCGCGTTGTTCGAGCCAGGCCTTGAACGCTTCAGGCGAATAGGCATTTGCAATCCAGTCGCGCAAACGCGCACCTGCCGCAACCTGGTTCGCGAATGCGGGGAACAATCTCAGCCAGCGCTGCTCGCGGCGCGGCAGATGCAGGTACGGCCAGCGCGCGAACTGCGAATCCGCATCGCCCAACGCCGCCCATCCTTTGGTGTGCAGCAGATACAACGCCGCCGCGAAACTGGTGCGATCCTGTCCGCCGGAGCATTTCAGCAGAAATGGCGCCGCCACCGTGTCGAACGCGTCAAGCAGATCGATGAGCATCGCACGCGTCGGCAATTGGCGCGAATTGAGCTTCACGTCGCGATGTTCGATGCCCAACCGCTCACACACGCGGGTTTCATAGCGCCACCAGGCGAAACCCGGATTGGGACCTCTCAGATTGATCACCGCCCGCATGCCGCGCGATTTCAGGAAAGACGAAAGAAATCCCGCATAGGCCTGTGCCGCGCGCGCGGCTTTGCCCGGTTCGATCCAATGGAAATTGTAAGGCACGTCGGACAGCGATCGCATCGTGGGGCGGATTAGCCGGTCCCATCCCCTCGCGCAATCAGGCGGACTTGCTCATGCGTACCAGCGGGACTTTAACGCCCGACGGCGTATCCGCCAGAAACGGCTCCACTTCGCGATAGCCGCAGGCGCGATAAAGGGGCAGGCCGGCCATGGTGGCAGCGAGCTCGAAGCGGCGGAAACCGTCCGCCGCTGCCCGGGATTCGCAGAGGCCGAGCAACAGCCTGCCGACGCCGCGCCGGGCGAATGCGGGATGGGTGTACATCGCGCGGATGCGCGCGGCGTCCGTCGCAGGATCGAGCAGGGCTTCGCTGCGGCCCGCGGTGTGATCGCCGCCGAACAGCGTGGCCCGCCGGCTCCAACCGCCGCAGCCGGCGGTGCGCCCATCGCTTTCAATCACATAATACGTGCCATCCTCGATCAACTGTGTGTCGAGACCCATGATGGAGAAGGATGCCGAGACCTGATCGTCGCTGAGATGGCCGCGGAGCAATTCGCGGATCGACGCATTCATCAGCGCTGTCAGCGCCGGCATATCTTTCGGCACAGCGAGCCGATGGGAGAACGTAAGCGGGGGAAGATTCGTCATCGCAGGTCCTGCCTAACGCATTGCGAGGCCACGACGCCAGAGGCTCGCGGCCTGCTTGGCGGATGACCTGCCGAAGAATGTCGCACGCGGAGACGCGGAGTCGCGGCGGTTGAGCGCCTCCGGAGTGGCGGAGTTGTCGCGAAATCGGTCTGCGCACAGCGCCGGAAGGACAATTGACATGGAGACGGTGAGGTTCACAGGCTCTCTCACCGTCTCACCGTCTCTCTGTGAACATTATTTCTGCGCTTCGCGCGACTGACGATGTCGGCCGGAAGCCTCGATACCTTAGCGTCTCTGCGTTCCCAATTTTCCATTGTCAGGCCTGGTTCCGGAAGTGTTAAGCACTTCCCGGTAGGAATCTGGCCATGACCGCCGAAACCCTGCAGAGCGGCACGGCCGCGGCCCCGCGCGCCGACGCCAAGATCTTCGACCTCCTGGCCTGTTCGCCGCTGGTCGTGTGGTACGGCATCTGGATCGTGAAGCAGGCGCCAGGTCTGGCGCACGATGTTGCGAAGCTGGTTGCGCCGCAGGCGAGTTTCCTGCCGGTGATCGATGTGTTCTCGCGGCTGGCCGTGTTCCTGTTCGCCGCCGTGCTGATCTTCATGCTGGTGGCGCGGAGGCCTGCGGCTGCGAAAGCGCCGGGAGTGTTTCCGCGCCTGGCGGCCTTTCTCGGCGCCTATCTGGGCGTTGGGATTCTCACTCTGCCGCTGCATCCTCTCAATTGGGAGATGAAGACGCTGTCCACGCTGTTCATTCTGGGCGGCATGAGTTTCGCGCTGTGGGGCCTTCTTTATCTCGGCCGCTCGATCAGCATCATGTCGGAAGCACGCAAGCTTGTCGTCGGCGGCCCCTATGCGGTTGTGCGCCACCCCCTGTATCTCGGCGAGCAGCTGGCGCTGATCGGCGTGGCGCTGCAATATGTCTCGCCGCTGGCGATCGTGCTGCTGGCGCTGCAGCTGCGCTTCCAGCTCTACCGCATGAAATTCGAAGAACAGATCCTCGCCGAAGCGTTCCCGGAGTATTCCGACTACGCCCGCGACACGTGGCGCCTCATTCCCGGCATCTACTGATCACATGCTGATCGACAGATTGATCGCGCCGAACTGATCGGCGTGCTGCTGGGTGGTGAACTCGCGGGTGCGGAACACATGCGTGAAAGTCAGCCGCCAGCTGTCCATTGCGATGGCGATGCCCTCCTGGAAATCTGCGACCCAGGGAATCCTGTCCACGCGGCGGCTGTCTTCAAACGTGTTGCCGTCGAGGAAGATGTTGCGCGCGACGGCCCTGCCGTCCCAGCCCGAGAACGCATAGATGCTGAGATCGCCGGTCGGCTCGAAGAAATCCGTGCCGGGAAGGCTCGGATCGATGCGCGTCGGTCCGTAATCGTTCGGCAGATTGAGGCCGAAGCGGCCCATCAGACCGGCGTTCGCGTAATCGTAGACATTGCCGATCGCCGCGCCGACATGCGGGTCGACGTCGAATCCGAGACCGAGAACCTTTCCCGCCCACAGAGCACGCCAGGAATGTTCGTCGTTGAGGACGAGGCCGGGCTCGTTGTGTAGTTGGTATCCCCAGCCTTTCGGGATCGTGTCGTTGAGAATCGCGTGCACGAAGGTCTGCGATTCCTGCGCCAGCGAATCCGGGCCGATGACGCCGGTTTGAATCTGGAATTCGTCGAGGTCGGTGTTCGACATCTGGGTGACAGCCATCGCGAGATACAGATAACCGGCATAGGGACGGTCGGTCGTGGGCGGATCGGCGAGATGGAGATCGCTGGGCGTATAGATGTTCTGGCCGAGCGAGAAGGTCGAACGCACCTCGCCGCCCTGCGAAAAGATGGGCATCCAATGGGCGAGGTCGACGTCGAATTGCGGTGTGTTGTCGGGCGTAGTCGTCCAGGCGATCTGCACGCCGTTGGTGTAATCGCGGTCGGTATTGTAGAAAATGTCGTTCTCGAAGAGCAGGCTCAGCGTGCCGGTCTTGGGGGCTGCAACAGGAGGGCTCGCCGGAGGGCCGGCCTCCTGGGCAAGCGCAGGTCCGGCAAAGCCGGTGGCGCAGAGAGCCATGACAGCGAGCAGGTGCCTGCGTGTGCGGACAGATGTCATGAGTTCCCCCCGGTTCCACCCCTGTAACGGTCTATCTTAAGTTGAGTTCCTGACAGTTATTGCCCCCGCTCTTGACCCTGCACTTTGCCTCAGTATATTGCCCGCCTCCCGCGGAACCGGTGTCCCGCGGCCGCCTGCTTTTTGGGCAGAACCATCAGATTTTCCGAGGATTTCGGGCATGTTCGCGGTCATCCGCACGGGCGGAAAGCAATATACGGTCGCTCAGGACGACGTCCTGACCGTCGAGAAACTCGAGGGCGAGGTCGGTGGATCGCTGACATTGTCCGAGGTGCTCATGCTGGGCGGCGACACGCCGAAGTCCGGTGCGCCGCTCATCGCAGGCGCCTCCGTGACGGCCGAAATCGTCGAACAGGGCCGCGGCGAGAAGGTCGTTGCCTTCAAGAAGAAGCGGCGCAAGAACACGCACCGCAAGCGCGGGCACCGTCAGCCCTTCACGAAACTCAAGATCACCGCCATTCAAGCGGGCTGAAGGACGAGACCATGGCACACAAGAAAGCCGGCGGCTCATCGCGCAACGGACGCGACTCGGCAGGCCAGAGACTGGGCGTCAAGAAGTTCGGCGGCGAAGCCATCGAAGCGGGCAACGTCATTGTCCGCCAGCGCGGCACCGAATTTTATCCCGGCACCAATGTCGGCATGGGCAAGGACCATACGCTGTTCGCCACAAGCGAGGGCAAGGTCGAGTTCCGCAAGGGATTCAAGCGTCGCACCTATGTCTCCGTCATTTCGGCGAATCCGGCGGAAGACGCGGGCTAAATCGGCGGCAACAGACGGGCCGCCCACCAATCGGCGGCCCATCGTGGCGAGGGAGATGGTCCGCCGTCTCCCTTTTTTGTTCCTCGCGGAGGGACATGCCATGTCATGTTGCAAGCTTGAAACGGAGCGCCTGCTTTTGCGCCCACCTCTGACCTCGGACATCCCGGCTTTCGTGCCGCTGATCGGCGATTTCGAGGTCGCCAAGAACCTGTCGCGCGTGCCGCATCCCTACCAGGAGGCCGACGCACACGGCTTCCTCGAGCGCATGGCGCAGGCACGGGCCGCCGGCACCGATTTCAATTTCGCCATCACGCGCAAATCCGACGGCGCCTATCTGGGCGCCTGTGGCGTTCACTTGAGGGATGGGCCGTTCGAATTCGGCTATTGGCTGGGCAGACCCTATTGGGGCATGGGCTATGCGACCGAAGCAGCGCAGCGGCTGGTCGGTTTCGCGTTCGAGGAGTTGAAGATCACGCAACTGATCGCGGGCTGGTTTCACGACAATCCCGCCTCGGGACGCGTGCTCGAGAAGCTCGGATGCGTGCCCGACGGGGCAGAACAGCGCGATTGCCTGGCGCGCGGCCACGCAGTTTATTGTCACAACGTAAAGCTCGACCGCGACGCGTTCGAACGGGCCGGCCGATGAAATTTCTGGATGTCGCCAAGGTTTATATTGCGTCGGGAAAGGGCGGCAACGGCTGCGTTGCTTTTCGCCGCGAGAAGTTCATCGAGTATGGCGGCCCCAATGGCGGCAATGGCGGTCGCGGCGGCGATGTCTGGGCGGAAGCGGTGGAAAATCTGAACACGCTGATCGACTACCGCTTTCAGCAGCATGTCACTGCCAAAGGCGGTCAGAACGGCATGGGCAAGGAGATGACGGGCGCCAATGGCGACGATGCGACCTTGCGCGTTCCCGTCGGCACGGAAATTTATGAGGAAGACGGCGAGACGCTGATCTGCGATCTCGCGACGGCGGGCGCGCGCGTCATGCTGCTGAAGGGCGGCAATGGCGGCTTCGGCAATGCGCATTTCAAGAGTTCGACCAATCAGGCGCCGCGCCACGCCAATCCGGGCCAGCCGAACGAAGAAAAGACCATCGTTCTCAAGCTCAAGCTGATCGCCGATGCGGGGTTGATCGGCCTGCCGAATGCGGGAAAGTCGACATTTCTCTCGCGCGTTTCGGCGGCGCGCCCGAAGATCGCGGATTATCCCTTCACCACGCTCGTGCCGCAGCTGGGCGTGGTGCGCATCGATGCGACGGACTTCGTGCTGGCCGATCTTCCCGGCCTCATCGAAGGCGCCCATGAGGGTGCGGGCCTGGGCGATCGCTTCCTCGGACATGCGGAACGCTGCGGCGTGGTACTGCACCTCATCGACGGCACGCAGAGCGAAATCGTGCGCGCCTACAAAACCATCCGCGGCGAGCTCGAAGCCTATGGTCACGCGCTGGCCGGCAAGCCGGAAATCGTAGCGCTCAACAAGATCGATGCCATTCCGAAATCCGCGTTGGCGCGCAAGAAGGCCGCGCTCGAAAAAATCAGCGGCGCGAAGGTGTTCCTGATGTCCGGTGTCACCGGCGAAGGCGTGGACGACGTGCTGCGGGCGCTGGCGCGCGAAATCGACAAACGGCGCACGAGAGAACGGCGCGTCGGCAAGACGGAGCAGGCCTGGTCGCCATGAACGCGCTCGCCAACGCCCGTCGCGTTGTCGTCAAGGTAGGATCATCGCTCCTGGTGGATCGGGATCAACTACGCCGCGACTGGCTGAAGAGTCTGTGCGCCGATATAGCGGGATTGGTCCGCGACGAGGTCGAGATCATTGTCGTCTCGTCCGGCGCCATTGCGCTCGGCCGCCGCGCGCTCAAATTCCATGCCGGCAGCCTCAAGCTTGATGAAAGCCAGGCGGCCGCTGCAGTGGGGCAGGTCCAGCTGGCACAGGCCTGGGTCGAAGCATTCGCCGGTGAGCACCTCATCGCGGCTCAGATTCTGCTGACGCTGTCGGACACGGAAGAGCGGCGCCGCTATCTCAACGCGCGCGCGACGCTGCGGACATTGCTGTCGCTGAAAGCCGTTCCTGTCATCAACGAGAACGACACGGTTGCAACGTCAGAAATCCGCTTTGGCGACAATGATCGCCTCGCCGCGCGGGTGGCGTCGATGATCGAGGCGGACCGTCTCGTGCTGCTGTCCGATGTGGACGGGCTTTACACGGCAGACCCGACGCGCGACGCAAGCGCGCAACATGTCGGCGAAGTCGCGCATGTGACACCGGATGTCGAAGCGATGGCGGGTGAATCCGTCTCAGGCGTAGGCCGCGGCGGCATGCGTTCCAAACTGATGGCGGCGAAGATCGCAATCGGCGCCGGCTGCGAGGTGATTATCGCCAGCGGCAGGATCGCCCATCCGCTGTCGCGACTTGCAGAGGGCGCACGTTTCTCGCGCTTTCTGGCACAGGCATCGCCGGCGGCCTCGCGCAAACGCTGGATCGCCGGCGGACTGCAGAGCAAGGGTGTTTTGAGCGTCGACGCGGGCGCCGTGCGGGCGCTGGCGGAAGGAAAGAGCCTGCTGCCCGCCGGCATCAGGTCGGTCTCGGGGACTTTCGAGAGGGGAGATGCCGTCGCCGTGTGCGACGAAGGCGGACGCGAGATTGCGCGTGGCCTTGTCGCTTATGGCGCCAGAGACGCGCAGCTGATCGCAGGCCGCCGCAGCGCCGAGATTGAGGCCATTCTCGGCTATCGCGGGCGGGACGCGATGATTCACCGCGACGATCTCGTTCTCGATGCGGGATTTGCGGGGTGAGCAACGCTGCCGGCTTCCCAATTGAGCTTGGCGCGGTTGGCGCGGATGCGAAGGTTGCGTCGGCCGTGTTGCGCGAAGCGACCAGCGAAACAAAGAACAAAGCTCTTCGCGCTGGAGCTCGTGCCATCCGCTCGCGTGCCCAGGATATCCTGAAGGTCAATGCCGACGACGTTGCCTCTGCGGAAACGCAGAATATTTCTCCCGCGTTGCGCGACCGGTTACGGCTGGATGACGTGCGCATCGAAGCGATGGCGAAGGGGCTGGAGGACATTGCGGCACTGGCGGATCCCGTCGGCAAAATTCTGGCGCGGTGGCAACGTCCGAACGGTCTCGACATCGCGCGGATCTCCACGCCCATCGGCGTCATCGCGATGATCTATGAAAGCCGGCCCAACGTGACGGCCGATGCCGGTGCGCTGTGCCTGAAGTCGGGCAACGCCGTCATCCTGCGCGGCGGATCGGAATCGGCGCGGTCTTCCGCCGCCATTCATCGTGCGCTGATCGAAGGCCTTGGCGATGCCGGGCTGCCGGAGACGTGCATTCAGCTGGTGAGCAGCCAGGACCGTGCGATCGTCGGCCAATTGCTGTCGGGGCTTTCCGGCGCGGTCGACCTCATCATTCCCCGCGGCGGCAAGAGTCTCGTCGAGCGCGTGCAAAGCGAGGCGCGCGTACCGGTGCTCGCCCATCTCGAAGGCATCTGTCACGTCTACGTTCATGAAGATGCCGATCTCGCCATGGCGCGCGCCATCGTGCTCAATGCAAAGATGCGGCGAACCGGAATCTGTGGCGCTGCCGAAACCCTTCTGATCGACAGGGCGGTGCTGGCGTCGCATGGCAAGCCAATCCTCGCGGACCTCGTTGCTGCAGGCTGCGAAATTCGTGGCGACGACGCGGTGCGCAGCGTGATGCCTGGTGCGGTACCGGCAACCGAAGATGATTGGCATACGGAATATCTGGCGCCGATCATCTCTGTGAAAACAGTGGATAGGCTCGAGGATGCCATCGCGCACATTGAAAGCCATGGTTCGCATCACACCGAATCGATCGTAACGAGCGATACGGCCGCAGCCGAGCGCTTCCTCGCAGCACTCGATTCGGCCATCGTCATGTGGAACGCCTCCACGCAGTTCGCAGACGGCGGCGAATTCGGCATGGGTGCGGAAGTCGGGATCGGCACCGGAAAGCTGCATGCGCGGGGTCCCGTCGGCGTGGAGCAATTGACGACATTCAAATATGTCGTGCACGGCAACGGGCAGGTGAGGCCATGACGCGCACCCGGCATGGAGCGATCTGGGTCAAGCCACCGGGTCCCGTGGCGCCCGGCCTGCGCATTGGATTGCTGGGCGGCTCGTTCAATCCCGCGCATGAAGGCCACATGCATGTGAGCCAGGTCGGCCTCGATACGCTCGGTCTCGATTATGTGTGGTGGCTCGTCAGTCCGCAAAATCCGCTGAAGCCAGTGGCCGGCATGGCGCCTTTGGACCAGCGCATCGCGCAGGCGCGTGCGGTTGCCTCCCATCCTCGGATCCTCGTCTCCGGCCTCGAAAGCGAACTTGGAACGCGCTTCACAGTCGATACGCTTGCGGCGCTCAAGCGGCGCTTTCCTCAGGTGCGCTTCGTCTGGCTGATGGGGACCGACAATCTGAAGGAGTTTCAGCGCTGGCGCCGCTGGCAGGAGATTACCGCGTTGGTCCCGATTGCCATCGTCGTCAGGCCCGGAACGACGCTCGCGCCCCTGTACGCAAAAGTTTCACAACGCCTCGCGCGTGCCCGTCACAACGACTGGCGGCATTTCGCGGATGCTGAACCGCCCGCGCTGGCCGTGATCGATGCGCCGCGCAATGCGATGAGCGCTACAGCCATTCGCGAGCGCCTGCTTCGCACCACCATTGCCGGCAAAAACCCGCGTGTTTGAACTGAATAGATTGAAGTGGGCCCACCGCTGCCGATGATGGTAGCGAGGCGTTTCTGACCTTTGGGGTCCCTTGAGTATGGCGCTAGTATGACGTGAGAATTCGCGAGGGTGAGAGTCTTGGAAAGGCCGTTCTTACTGGCGCCACATGCGAAATCGTCTGGCTCCCGGATCGCGATACGACGTGCCCCTGAGCACAAGCCGTAACGCGGCCCCCATTCTCGGTGCGCATTGTCGAGGCGGGCGGCGACGTGATAAGAAGGCGCCACACATCGAAGGAGCGCGCGGCCCATTCCATCGACGGCATCGAGAAAGGTCCGCGTCTCGCAACCCAGCGAAGCCAGACGGAGGATCACATTCTGAGCCCCAGCAAGACCAGCGCAAAAACGACTGGCGCAACAAGAACCGGCGCGGCCAAAACCGCCGCCAAAAAAGCCGGCGTGGCGAAGAAACTGCCGAAAGCGCCCCCCAGTCCCGACGGGCCCGCGCTCCTCTCGCGCATTCTCACCTCTCTCGACGACGACAAGGCCGAGCAGATCGTGACGATCGACATGGACGGCCGTTCGTCGCTGGCCGACGCCATCGTCATCGCCACCGGGCGGTCGGCTCGGCATGTCACGTCCATCGGGGAGCATCTCGCGCGGCGCCTGAAGGAGGCCGGCTACGGCAACCGTCCTATTGGCGGGCTTCAAGGCGGCGACTGGGTTGTGGTCGATGCCGGCGACGTGATCGTCCACATTTTCCGTCCCGAAGTGCGCACCTATTACGATCTCGAAGGCATGTGGTCGGTGGAAGAGCCCAGGCGCGCGCAGGCACACTGACGGCCATCGCAAGACATGCGTCTTCACATCCTTGGCGTAGGACAAGCGCGGGGCACGCCGGAGGGCGCGCTGGTCGACGACTATCTCGGGCGCGCGCGCAACCTCGGCAAGCAGCTGGGATTCACTTCCGTCACCGTCGAGGAGGTTCCCGTCTCGAGGCTGCGCGAGGCCAAAGCCCGCATCGCGGAGGAAGGGCAGAAACTCGCGGCGCGCGTTCCGGAGGGCGCGCATGTCATCGTGCTCGATGCGCGTGGCAAAGGGATGACCAGCGAAGCATTCGCCGAAATGCTGGCGGCGATGCGCGATGCGGGCGCGCGCGATCTTGTCTTTATGGTAGGAGGGCCGGATGGGCTAGATCCCGGTCCGGCGGTGAAGCCGGGCCGCAGCCTCGCGTTCGGGACCCAGATCTGGCCGCATCTGCTCGCGCGCGCGATGCTGGCCGAACAGATTTACCGGGCGGCCGCAATCATCGGTAACCATCCCTATCACCGCGGGTGATGCCGTTATCCGTCTCTTAACCTTAAGGCGAGATGGTAGCGCGTCGCGAGAGGACTTGGGTGCATGGAAATCAAAGGCACCGGCCGCGTCGAGCAAGCAAGCTTAAGACGCATCGGAAAGCCGGCTTCCGCCGGCGCAAGCGACGGAGCATTCAAGGTTTCGGATGCGTCGGAGCAGCCCCATGCCCAGGTCGTCTCCGGACCGGGCCCCATTGCCGCGGTCGAGTCCATCCTGACCCTCCAGGGCCTCGACGACACGACGGGCGGGCGTTCGAAAGGCCTCGTCCATGGCGAGCAGCTTCTCGACATGCTCGACCAAGTCCGTGACGGATTGCTGGCCGGCGGAATTCCGCGCAGCACGCTCAACCGCCTTGCGACCGCCGTCGGCCGCCGGCAGGAGAGCTTCGCCGACCCCAAGCTGCAGGGCATTCTCGACGAGATCGACCTGCGCGCGAAGGTCGAACTGGCCAAGCTCGAACAGGCCGACGCTCGTATCGCCTAAGCTTTTGTGACGGCACGCTTTCGCGCCGGCTGCCCAATCCGAATCCATTTGCGGGCCTCAAGCTCGGCCTGTATAAACCGCGCCGCTCAGGTGAGAGGCGAATCATAGTCAGGGGTGTACGCATGGGTATCGAACTTCCGCTTGGCTACAGGCCGTCGGAAAGTGAAGCCTTTATGAACGAGCGCCAGCGCGAATATTTTCGTCGCAAGCTCATCCGCTGGAAGGAAGACATTCTTCGCGAAAGCCGCGAAACGATCCAGAACCTGCAAGCCGAAACCACACCGAATGCCGACCTCGCCGATCGCGCCGCAACGGAGTCGGAGCGTCAACTCGAACTGCGCACGCGTGATCGCCAGCGCAAACTGATCGCCAAAATCGATTCCGCGCTGCGCCGTCTTGAAGACGGGTCTTATGGTTTCTGCGAAGAGACCGGCGAACCGATTTCGCTGAAGCGGCTGGATGCGCGGCCGATCGCGACGCTGTCTATCGAAGCGCAGGAGCGACACGAACGCCGCGAGCGTGTCTATCGCGACGACTAGAAGCGTTTCAACCTACGAAAAACAACGGCCGGAGCATCGCTCCGGCCGTGTCGCGTCCAGCCCCTCCGCCCCACAGGCGGATGTTTGTTGCCGTCAGAACGGCATGAGGATGTCGAACAGCTGCTCGCCGTAACGCGGCTCCTGCATGTTCGTGATGTCGCCCTTGCCGCCATAGGCGATGCGCGCCTCGGCAATCTGCGCGAGGTTGACCGTGTTGTCGCTGGTAATGTCTTCGGTTCGCACGACGCCGGAAATCTCCAGATCCCGCAGCTCGGAGTTCACACGCACCTGCTGGTGACCGTTAATCACGAGATTGCCGTTGGGCATCACCTGCGTCACCAGCGCGGCGAGCGTCAGGCTGATCGTTTCCGCGCGGTTGACCGAGCCCGATCCCTGCTGTGTTCCGGTGGAACCCAGGTTGACGAGCTTCGACGGGTCCGCTCCTGGAAGTATCGACGGCAGCTTCGATTCCAGGCCGAAGAAGTTCGTCAGATTGGCGCTTTCGGAATTGCTCCTGCCGGTATTCGTCGCATTGGAGATCTGGCCCGAGTCCGCAATCGTCACGTCGACCGTAATCACGTCGCCGACGCGACTGGCGCGCGGATCGAGAAAAAAGCTGTGCGAGCCCGGCTTCCAGAGCGAGTCTGTCATTTGCGACTGGACCACCGGAACGGTGACGGCCACGGCCTTCGCTTCCGGATTGGCAATCGGCGCCAATGGCGGCGGTCCCGCACCTATGTCCTTGATTCGGTCCACTGCCGTACAACCGCTGAGCAGTGCGGCCAAGACCGCGAAGCTCGCGCAGGCATTCCAATAGGTTTTGTTCATGACCGATCCTTGTGTCGTTATTTCTGGTCGGATGCGACGACTGCACCGGAGTCTCCAGCCCTGACCTGGCCGGGGCCGGTCACGGTCGCGGTGATCTGGCGGTAGGAAACCGGGTTGAGAACGGTCACGCTTTCGCCGAGTCCTCCTTCGCTCACCGCGCGGCCCATCGCCGTCAATGTGACGCCGGGCGCGTCGAACGTCATGGTGACGGTCGCTCCCTTGGTGATGAGGATGGGCCAGCGCACGTCGCTGGTCCTGACGGTTTCGCCGGCCCGCAACAGACGTCGTGCTTCCCGTCCTTCGATATCCTTCACTGTTGTGATCAGATCGCCCACGGAGGTCGTGGCGGGAACCGCGCCGTAGATCAAATCGGCGGCGCCGATCACTTCGCCCCGCGCAATGTCGTGGGAGGGCACAACGACGCGGACGTTCTCGGACGTCTCCGCGCGCGCGGAAGCGGCAGCCAAGGCGATAAGCGCTACCGTCAGCGATATCGTGATTTTCATCAGCTTTGTCCCATGCTGGACGTGATCTGGAGCATCTGATCGGCCGTGGTGACGACCTTCGAATTCATTTCGTAGGCGCGCTGCGCCGTGATCAGCGAAGTGACCTCTTCCACCGGATTGACATTGGAGGTTTCGAGATACCCCTGTTGGATCGTGCCGTAGCCGGCCGTGCCGGGAACGCCAGCCTGTGGCGCGCCGGAGGATGAGGTCTGCGTGAAGAGATTCTCACCGAGCGCATTCAGGCCCGCTTCATTGGGAAAGCGGTCGAGTTCGAGCTGCCCCAGTACCTGCGGCGCGGTCTGATTGGGAATGGTTGCCTGCACCTGGCCCTGCGCGTTGATGGTCACGGCGGTGGCGGTCTGCGGCACGGATAGGCCCGGCGCGACGGTATAGCCGTCCTGCGTGACGAGCTGTCCTGTCGGCGAGAGCGCGAAATTGCCGGACCGCGTGAACGCGTCGGTGCCGTCCGGCATCGTGACGCGAAACCAGCCGGGTCCCTGGATGGCGACGTCGTAAGGGTTGGAGGTTTGCGACAGGTCGCCCTGCGAGGTAATGCGGTAGACGGCTGCCGTGCGCACGCCCGAGCCCAGTTGGATGCCGCTTGGCAGGACCGTTCCTGTGTCCGAGCTCTGGGAGCCCACCTGCTGGACGTTCTGATAGAGCAGGTCTTCGAACTGGGCGCGCTGCTGCTTGTAGGCCGTCGTGTTCATGTTCGCGAGATTGTTCGCGATCACTTCGACGTTGGTCTGCTGCGCCTGCATTCCGGTTGCAGCGATGCTGAGGGCCCGCATGTCACTCTCCTTTAGCTGGATTGCGTGCTGGCCAACTTGTCGACGGCCGAGCGTTTCAGATTGTCGTGCGACTGCATGATGTTCGCGACCGCCTGGTAGGCGCGCATGATTTCGATCATTTTGGACATCTCTTTCACCGGCTCCACGTTGGAGCTTTCAATCATGCCCTGTTTGATCGAGGCCGATGTAGCGGGCTGCGTCGGTTGCGAGGTGGAGTACAGCGTTGAGCCCTCCTTGGAGAGCTGGGTTTCGTCGTCGAACTGCACAAGCTGCAGTTTGCCCAGCTGCGTCGCGGAGTTTGGCGTCGTTCCGCCTCCGGTGATCGTTCCGTCGCTCGCCACGTAGATGTTGCCGTCCTGCGGCGTGATCGTGAGGTTGCCGCCGTCGCCCTGGACTGGATCGCCGTCTTCGGTCACGAGCCGGCCCGTCGCGTCCAGGGTGAAATGGCCGTCGCGCGTGTATCGCGGCCCGTTTGCGGTCTGCACCACGAAGTATCCCTTGCCGTTGATCGCGAGATCGAGCGGATTATTCGTCGTCTCGATACGGCCGCCGGACAGATCGCGCGCGGTTCCCGCATTCCAGACGAAGCTGATCTGCTGCGTGCCTTTCTCGTCCTCGGACGGTTTGGCCTGCGACAGGTATTCCTCGAAGAGCGTCGAATCGCGCTTGAATCCCGGTGTCGAGATGTTGGCGAGATTGTTCGCGATCGTGTCGATCGAGTCGTATGCAACCAATTGCTGGCTGACACTGACGAGTAGCGTATTATCCATGGCTCGCGGGGATCCTTTCTGGTCCGTCGCCCGCATCAGGGGGCTGCACGCGCTGTGCCACGCGAAAACCCGCGGAATTCCACGGCTATGAGCGCGCCGCCGGCAGGGGTGCGGCAAACTCTGCCGGGTGAAAGGCGCCGGAAGTGAGGATCAATCCGGGCATTTGAACCACTCCTTAACCACAAGCGGCCCATCGTCTTTAACGATTGAAGGGCACAGGACTTCTCATGGCGAAGAAGGAAGCCAAGCCGGCCGAAGGCGCCGAGACCGAAGGCGCGGACGGCGAAGACGCAGGCGCACCGAAGAAACGGTTTGGTAAGATGTTTCTCCTGATGGCGGCCGGCGGCGCACTGGTGTTGCTGCTTGCGCTCGGCGGCGGCGCCTATTTCTTCTTCAGCGGCTCGTCGCACGACAAATCGAAAATGGCAGGCGGACCCACAGTTCCGCTGGTCGCGCCGCAGGTGACCTATTTCGACATGCCCGATCTCGTTGTGAACATCCAGTCGGCCGACGGAACGCCGGCCTACCTGAAACTTTCGGTGGCGCTCGAACTGGACAGCCCGGAGGAGAAAGCGGGCATTCAGATCCTGATGCCGCGCGTCATCGACCAGTTTCAGGGCTATCTGCGCGAACTGCGCATCGACGACCTTCACGGCTCCGCCGGCGTGGTGCGCCTGAAGGAGGAGTTATTGCGCCGCGTGAACGTCGCGGCCGCTCCGTTCCCCGTGCATGACGTGCTGCTCAAAGAAATGATAGTTCAATAGGTGATGAATGGCCGAAGAGCCGAACCAGGACGGTCCTGATCCCGCACTCGCTGCCTCGGGCGACGCCCAGGCGGGCGCACCCGGCTCGACCGAACGCATTCTCAATCAGGAGGAAATCGACAGCCTCCTGGGGTTCGATGTCGCCGACGAGCAGCTCCAGGACAAGAGCGGCGTTCGCGCGATCATCAATTCGGCGCTCGTTTCCTATGAGCGATTGCCGATGCTCGAAATCGTCTTCGATCGCCTCGTGAGGCTGATGACGACGAGTCTGCGCAATTTCACATCGGACAATGTCGAAGTCAGCCTCGACAACATCACGTCGATCCGCTTCGGCGACTATCTGAATTCCATCCCTCTGCCGGCGATCCTCGCAGTCTTCCGCGCCGAACAGCTCGACAACTACGGCCTGTTCACGGTCGACTCCAACCTTATCTACTCGATCGTCGACGTGCTGCTCGGCGGACGACGCGGAACGGCCGCGATGCGCATCGAAGGACGCCCCTACACGACGATCGAACGCACGCTGGTGCAGCGCATGACGGAGGTCATTCTCCAGGACATGTGCCAGGCGTTCGAACCCCTGGCGCCGGTGACGTTTGCGCTCGATAGGCTCGAAACCAACCCCCGCTTCGCGGCCATCGCGCGGCCGGCCAATGCCGCCATCCTGGTGAAGCTGCGCATCGACATGGAAGATCGCGGCGGCCGTACCGAACTGCTGCTCCCCTACGCGACGCTCGAGCCGATCAGAAAACTTCTGTTGCAGCAATTCATGGGCGAGAAATTCGGTCGCGACTCGATCTGGGAGAGCCATCTGGCGACCGAACTGTGGTCCACGCGCGTGAACATCGATGCCATCCTCGACGAGCAGGTGATGCCGCTGAAGAAAATCATGAGCATGGAAGTTGGGCAGACCATGATGCTGAACTCGAGTCCCGACTCGAAAATCGAACTCAGATGCGGCGGCGTGCCCTTGCTGCGCGGGCGAATGGGCCGGCTCGGCTCGGCCGTGGCCGTGAGGGTGGAAGAAGCGGTCAAGCGTACTGACGCCTCGAAATCGCTCTAAAAGGAACCGGACCCATGACTCTTTCTCTCATCGTCGAGCTGGCATTGTCGGTGCTTCTGACCGCGACGATCGTCTATTGCGCGATTCTCGAACGGCGCCTGTCCATGTTGCGCACGGGACAGGACGGCCTGAAACAGACATTCGGCGAGATGAACACTGCAATCGTCTCCGCCGGTGCGGCCATACGCGCGCTGAAGGAGAGCGCGGCATCCGCCGCCGATGCGCTGGATGACCGTCTGTCGCGGGCGCGCGGAATGGCCGACGAACTGTCACTGCTGACGGCGTCGGGCGAGCGCATTGCGGAACGGATCGTCGGTCAGCGCTCCGCCCAGCCGTTGCCCGAGTCCGCGAAATCGGCGCGTTCTGCCGTTCTGGCCGGCCGGCTCGAATCGCTGCGTCCCGAAGCTCTCAGAAACGTGCGGTGAGCGCGAAACCATGATGAAGCATCTGCGACTTCTGCCCGCCGTCATGGCGGTCGGCGCGCTTCTCCTGGGTGTGAAGGCGGTCGGCCTCGTGCATGTTGCCGAGGCGCAGACGCAAATCGCCACCGCCCCCCGGGCCGCGGTTGTCAAGGCGACAGTCGACGAAGATGCCGAGTCCAGCTCTTCCGAGGTGGACGTGTTGACCAGTCTGTCGCGACGGCGCGCCGAACTCGAAACCCGTGCACGCGAATTGCAGACACAACAGGAACTGATCGTCGCCGCGGAAAAGCGCGTGGACGACAAAATCGCCAGCCTCAAGTCGCTCCAGTCGCAGATTCAGGTTCTGCTCGTCCAGCGCGATGCCGCGCAGCAGAAGCAGATTGATGCGCTCGTCAAAACCTATTCGCAGATGAAGCCCCGCGATGCAGCGCGCATCTTCAACAGCCTTGAAGAGAATGTGCTGGTGCCCGTTGCAGGCCAGATGAAGCCGGACGTGCTCGCCGCCATTCTAGGGCTGATGGACTCGCAAAATGCGCAGAAGCTGACGGTGAAACTGGCCGATCGCCTCAAGCTGCCCGATCCGCCGCCACCTGCGCCACCCGCGCCGCCGACGGCGCTGCAGACGGCGATGACCCAGCCCCCTGCCGTTCCGGCTCCGGGTACAAAACCATCCGAAGCGGCACCGGCAGCCATTCCCGCAGCTACACCGGCCGTGGCACCCGCTGCCGCGGCGCCTGCCGCCGCAAAATGATCCGGATGCGCCGTTGCCCGCACCACAACTTGTTCCGCGCGCCGGCATTTTGCGCGGTGGTAATTCTGCTTCTCCTGCCGTTCGCGGCGCGGGCTGATGCCGTGCGCACCAGCGCGTCGAACGGCTTTGCCCGCATCCATTTCACGCTCGAACCGCTCGCGCATGCAAAAGTCGCGCTGTCGAGCGGCGTTGTCACGATCGCGTTCGACCGGAAGGTTTCGATTGCGCCGTCGACCATTGCGCAGGGCTTGGGAAGCTACGTCTCGAATGTCCGCGAAGATCCGGATGGCCAGACGTTTCGTTTGGCGCTGGCGCAAAGCGCGAGACTGCACACGAGCGTCTCTGGGGACAGCATCGCCGTCGATCTGGCGCCTGAGAGCTTCGCAGGCAATCCACCAGATCTCCCGCCGCCGCCGCCCAAGGAGCGCACAGCAGTCGATGTGGCGAGCCTGCCCGTTCTGCCGATCCGCGTCGGCGGTTATTCGACCTTTTCGCGTCTCGTGTTCGACTGGCAGAAGAAAACCGCCTATGCGGCGTTTCCCGGCGCCGGTCATCTGACGGTGCGTTTCGAAGCGATGGTGCGGCCGGATTTTTCCGCACTGGAAGCAGTTGCTCCGCCCTGGATCAAGGAATCGGGTTGGCGCATCGAAGGTCGTGGTACGGTCATCGAATTCGATACGGACACCTCGTCGGGCTTCCACGATTTCAGAGACGGCACGAAAATCGTGCTCGATATCCTGGCGCCGAAGGCCGATGCCTCCGCCTATAAGCCGCCGACGGACTCCGGTAAGCCGGCCGGAGAACTGAAGGTGACCAAACTCGAGCGCACCGCGACCGGTGCTGCCCAAGCCAAGGCAGTTCTGGATACGGCGCAGGCTCTGCACGCCGGAGATGCCGCACAAGAACCAAAAGCCCCGTCAGCCGGTGCAGCCGCAAACCCCGCACAGACCCCACCGGCCGCCCAGGCGCCGGCGGCGACCAGCCAGAACACGTCAGCCGGCGTTGTTCAGGCCCAGCGGTCGCATGGCGTGGCGACGCTGGATTTCCCAGGCGCTGCCGAACACGGCATCGCGGCGTTCGTCCGTGGCGAGACGGCCTGGATCGTGCTCGATGGCGGACAGCCCATCGATACGCGTCAGCTCAAGGCGGTGCTTGGCGACGCGTCACTCGATGGATCGAGCGATGGCGGCGCGAGCGTGCTGCGCATCGGACTGAAACAGCGCGAACAGATAGACGCGCGGGCGGACGGCACAGATCTCAAGGTCACCATTGGTCCGGATGCGAAGCCGGACGTGACGCCCATCAGCTTCACCCGCGAGGACCATCTGAGCCGCGCGGGCCTTGGTGCACAGGTGCCGGGTGCCGTGCATGCGCTGAGGGTCGTCGATCCTGTGGTGGGCGATACGCTCGTCGTGGTTCCGTCCATGACGGGGCGCGCCATTCCGCAGCAGCGCAATTATGCCGAATTCTCCATGCTGCAGAGCGGAGCGGGGCTGGTCATATCTCCGTTCACGGACGATCTCGACGTGACGGTAAGTCAGAGCCGCGTCACCATCGCCAGGCCCGGGGGCCTTGAGCTGGCAGCGCCCGGCGTGGCCGCAGTTGCCTCGCCGGCGGCACTGTCAAAGTCGATTTCCAGTCCCTGTTTTCTGGATTTCGCCGCCTGGGCCGGACCTCCGGGTGGAAAGATTCTCGAAGAAATCCGGCGCCTCAGGGAGGCCACCGCCGGCATGAGACCGGAGGAAACCGATCGCAATCGCATCCGGCTCGCGCGATTCTATCTTGCCAACGGCTTCTCCGCCGAAGCGCTCGGCATTGTCAACATGATCCAGGCGACCAATCCCGGGCTGAAGGGCGACGCGCAATTGCAGATGATTCGCGCGGCTGCAGAGTACATGCTTGGCCGCTATCGCGACGCGCAAGCCGACCTGTCGAGCAGCATGTTCGATACCGACCGTCACGCCGCGCTCTGGCGTGGGCTGGTGGAATCGGCGCAGCGGAACTGGGAAGCTGCGCGCAAGGATTTCGCACTGGCCGAACCCGTGATGTCCCGATATGTACCCGAATGGCGCGCGCGGGCCGCCATCGCAGATATACGGGCCGCTGTGGAGACGGATGCGGTCGAAGCCGCTGAAGACCAACTGATGCATCTGCCCGAGCAATTGCCGAGACATCTGGCGATGGAGGCGCAGCTGGCACGCGCCGAAGTCTTTGCCGCCGAAGGCCGCTATGGCGATGCGCGCTCGATCTTCCAGTCCATCGAATCCGGCGGCGACGAGCGCGTGGGTGCCGAAGCTGTCTACGCCGACGCGGAAGCCGGGCTGGCGGCGGGCTCACTGTCGCAGGATAACGCGATCGCCATGCTCGAGCAGTTGCGGTTCCGCTGGCGCGGCGATGCGCTCGAACTTCAAACCCTGCGCAAGCTGGGTGCGCTTTATTTCACCAAGCAGCGCTGGCATCAGGGTCTGGCGACACTGCGCATCGCCTCCCAGAATTTCCCCAATGAGGATCTCGCGCGCCAGGCGCAGGACGACATGCGCAGGGCCTTCGAGAATCTGTTCCTGAAAGGCGATGCAGACAAGCTCGCGCCGATCCAGGCGCTGGGCCTGTTCTACGACTTCATCGATCTGACACCCATCGGGCCCAATGGCGACGAGATGATCCGGCACATGGCCGACAGGCTCGTGGCCGTCGATCTTCTGGAACCGGCGGAATCACTTCTGAACTATCAGGTAACCAAGCGCCTCGACGGGATTGCGCGTGCGCAGGTGGCGACGCGTCTGGCCATGATCGATCTACTCGATCACAAGCCGAAGGATGCGCTTGAAGCCCTGCGTACGAGCCAGGTTACAGGTCTGCCGCCCGACGATCTGCATCAGCGCGCGATCCTTCAGTCGCGTGCGCTTGCGGCTTTGAAACTGTGGGATCAGGCGCTCGACATCATCGGCACCGACGATTCCCCCGATGCGCGCCAACTGCGCGCCGACATCTATTGGGAAAGCGGCAACTGGGATATTGCGGGTCAAAAAGCCGAGCTGCTCGCAAGCTCGTCGGCCGGCGATCCGAAACCTTTGTCCGACGAAGTTCGCGCAGATGTGATGCGCGCAGCCATTGCGTATTCGTTGGCCAACGACGAGTCGGCCATCGAGCGGCTGCGAAAAAGTTTTTCTGCGAAAATGGGCGCAAGTCGCGACGCCAGCGCGTTCGCGCTCGTCACCCAGTCGCTCGACACCCAGGGAACGGCGTTTCGCGACATGGCCGGCCAGATCGCGTCGATCGACACGCTGGAAACCTTCATGAAGGACTTCAAGAAGCGCTACGATGCCGCGCGCGTGACGAACTGATGGTTACCGGTTCGTTTCCGAAGTCGATCAAACGATCGCACATTCGCAGATTTCAACTCGCAGCGTAGTCCTCCCGCCTACAGGTTTCGTCCTCTTGCGTCGCAATTCTTCAGAATTCTTTAGCGCCCGCAGAGCAAGCTCGGGCATCATTGCTGCCGCAGGAGCGGCACGGAGAGCACACTTCCACCCCGGGACGCTCTTCGTGCCGTCTTGCGTTTGGCGCACGTCGTCCACGGCGGTTCGACCACTGATATTGTCCGCGAATTCCCGGGTCGTCTGGAGAAGAAGCCCGCGACCGCAGAAGCGGCACCGGGCTTCAATCGGCGATCCCGGGACTCGCTATTTCGCCGGAGGCAATACCAGCAGATAGGGTAGCCCACCGTTCAGCTTGGCCGATTCGGCCCAGATCGTATTGGAGAAGCCTGCCGGCAATCCGGCTTGCAGTTGTGTGGTCGTCAGCCCCGTAATGCCGGCGTCGTTCTGTACATTGCCCGCGCCCTGATCCGGATTTGTGATTCCGCTGCTGGTCATATCCCAATAGGCGTCGGTGAAGTCGAACGACCCGAAATCGTTGCCGATGAGGCCGCCGAGCAGGCTGCCGGCTTTTCCGCTCACGGCGCCGCTCGAATAGACGGCGGTGTATTGCCCCGGATTGCTCGCGCCGATCAGTCCGCCGGCGGCGCCATTTTTGTCCACCGCCACGGAGGCGACGGCGTAGGCATTCTGTATCGTGCCGCCATTGTTCTGGCCCACAAGTCCGCCGACCTGGCTGCCTGTGCCACCCTTTACGCTTCCCGCCGCGAAACTGTCGGTGATCGAGCCTCCGTTCCAGCCGACGAGCCCCCCTACGCCGGTGATCGATTGGCTGCTTGCGCCTGCGCTGATCTTTACGTCGACGACGTTGTTGAGAATCGTGCCGGTGCTACCGTTTTGTCCGACCAGGCCGCCCGCGAGGGTACCGTATTGGTTCGAATTGCCGGCGATGATTTTCCCCGAGACGAAGCTTCCGGAGACTTCGCCGTCGTTCTGCGCCACGACTCCGCCCACCAGCGAGCCCGACCCGGCGTTGATGTTCACGTTGTGCAGGCGGACGTGCTTGGCATGCGCGGTGGCCGACAGCGAAGAGATGAAGCCGACGCCACCGCCGTTGGGAGCGCTGATCGTCAGGCCGGAGATGATGTTGCCGAGGCCGTCGAACCTGCCGGATAAATTGGGGACCGGGGAGTTGGAATAGGTGCCGTCCCGGGCGGCGTTGTATTTGTCCGCCAGCGCGAAGTTGCCGGACGGATTGTTGGACACGTCGGCCACCAGAGTGACGATGTCGCCAACCAGCGTGTAGCCGTGCCCGTCGATCGTCAGACTGTTCGAAAGTCCCAGGAAGTGGATATTCGCCGTAGGACCGATCAGGAAATTGCCCGTGGTGCCGCCGTCGTCATGGGTGATCGTCACGCCGCCCGTGCCCGTCACCGCAACGGGCCTGCCGATGTAAACGGAGTTGTAGGCATCGAGCGTCAGTGCGTTCGCGCTTGACCATGTAATGCCGGCCTGGACGTCGATATCGCTCACCGAAGCTCCCAGCGAACCGGTCGTGACCTCCACACTGGAAGAGGCCAGCATGCTCTCGAGCTGGGACACGTTGAGTACCGCAGTTGCCGACGTCGGCGCACACACCCCGGCGTTGCACGCGACATTTTTTGTCTTGCCCGTGGAAATCGTCAGTGCGGCTTGTGCCGCGCCGGAGAGGGATATCGCAGCTACGGCCGTTGCGGCGCTGAATATCCACATGCCGGTGATGCGCCGACGGGCTCGCGCTACGGCGGACGTTTTCGAAGAATGGCTGTCGAGCATGATGATCCCCTGATGTCCGGCCGCATGGGCGGGCCCTGATGCCGGGACTATTGACCGGCTTCGCATGTGCGTCGGTGAGGTAGATCACCATCGGCGCGGTGCGCTATAAGTGCGACCGGCAGTTGTGGTGGCGCGCACGCGCATCTTGGCGATTGATCGCGCGGGCAAGGGGAATATGGCCGAGGGACAATCTGCAGCGCTTCGCGAGGCGTTTGCCGCGGAGACCCGGCGGGGCGTCGGGCTGGCCATCGTGGCATGGGCGCTGTGGTTTTTTGTCGGCACGATTGCGCTGACCTTGTTGGCGCAATTTCTCGCGAGCCACTATCACGCGAATTACCGCCTGCCGCTGGACGCCGTCGTCATCGGCACGTTGGCGTCGCTCGCCTCGTTGCCGGTTTATTTCCTGGCGAGGCGCTCTCCCCACCCGCTGACCTGGTGTTTCCTGGCGCTCGCCATCGAGATTTTGAGCATCGCCCAGAACAAGTTCTTCTGGTTCTGGTCTCCCCCGATCTACGCGCACCTGCCGCTGTTCCTGGCGGTCCGCAACGGTGAAATCCAGGCGTTTTTCATCCTGCTTGCCATCTATATCTTGCCGCTGTCGCGCCGGTTCATTGCCTTGGGGTGCGCGGCTGCACTCGCTGTGTGGATCATTGGCATCGTCAACGCCTACCGCTCCTTTCCCGGCGCCAGTCTGTATTGGGGGCCGTTCGGTCCCGCCGAAGGCGCAGACGGCTTTCGCAGCATCATGAATATAGCAACGCTGAGCGTCGATTATTTTGTGGTACAGATCGTCCTGCTCATCGCGTTCGCGGCGTTTCTCGCCTTGTCGATCGAGCAGGGGCGGCGCTTCGTCATCGGCCGAGTCGGCGCACACGGCGATTCCGACTTTCTGATGCGGTTTTTTCCCTCCGGCGTCGCTGCCAGGATCGGCAACGGCCTTCAGAATGCGCTTCGGCCGGCACACAGGCACGTCGCGATCCTCTTCGTGGGTGCGATCGACCCGTCCGATCTGGCGCTGGCCGAGCGCAGCTTCGAGCGTATCGCGGCGTCCGTCTTTGCCCATGGCGGAACGATCGACCGTTTCACGGGCGGGCCGGTCATGGCCTGTTTCGGCGCGCTTGACGAAGATGCGAACGCAAGCCTGCGCGCGCTCGCCTGTGCGCGCGAGCTATCGAACGATCGCACCAGCGCGATTGCGCTCCACGCCGGTACGGCTGTTTGCGGTGACGTCGGGGGAACGCACAGTCGCGCGTTCAGCGTCATCGGCGACGTCGTCAATACGACCCGCCGGATCCTCGACGCCGCACTGGCACACGACACCAGCGTGCTGGCGTCCGAAGCGTTTCTGTCGGACTTGCCGGCGGGCGGCAGTTTCGGGGTGTTGCTGGACCTGGGAAATGTCGCCTTGCGCGGCCGTGCAATGCCCGTGAAATTGTGGAAACTGACATGACAGGCGCCCCCCAAGGCGGCGCAGCGACGGGACTATTCGACCGCGTCGGGCCCGCGTCTCTCGGCCGGTCGGCGCTGACGCTGGCGGCAACACTCTATGTCATTCTCCGGTTTGGCGAGCGCGTCGGATGGCAAGTTCTCGTTGCGGCGCTCGTCATTCTGCTGCTCGAACTTGTCCGCGTCGCGCAGCAGCACCGCAGCTTGGCCGGTTCAATTTTGGATTCGGTCGCAGCGGCGCTCCAGCCGGCGATATTTCTGGCGCTGTGTTTTGCGCCCGCCCCGATCGGATATGGATCGGAAATTCCCGGCCGCGTGATGATGGATGCTCAGCCGTTCATTCTCGCGTTGTGCTTTCTCGCATCCAATGCCGATGCCGCAAATCCCGGTCCCCTGTGGTCGAGCGGCACCGCGATCCTGCTTGCGTGGCTCGGCGTGCGGCAGATCATCCTGTCGGAACCCCATATCATTACCGCCGCCAGCATCCGCATGCCGGACTACAAGGATCCGCTGTCGTTTCTGCAGGCCATCAACGGTCCGCATTTCTTCAATCAGACCCAGTGGCAGGGAAGCCTCGTCAGCGCGGCCATGATCACCGCCGCGCTCGGTTTCGGTCTCTACCGCACGCGACGGCTCGCTCGCATGACGGCAGGTGCAGAGGCCCGGCGCGATTCATTGGCGGCATTCTTCGCGCCGCAGGTGGTAGAGGCGATATTGGCGGCCAGGGATGCGAACATGGCGCCACGGGAACGGCAGGTTGCGCTGCTCGATTGCGATCTTGTCGGCTTCACATCGATGGCCGAACAACGCGGCCCCGCAGAGGTCGCCACCGTGTTACGCGCCTGGCGCTCCGTTGTGGAGGATGCGGTGTTTGCGCAGGACGGCGCGATCCTGTCCCACACGGGTGATGGTTCGGTGGCGTTGTTCGGGCTTGCAGGCGATGAACGCGATGCGACCATGCACGCGTTGGCCGCTGCGCAGCAGATATTAATGGCCTGGCCAACGGCGGCGGCGGCGTCGCAGGACATCCCGCAACTCGCAATCGGACTCGATTTCGGGCCGGCGCGCGCAGGCTTGCTGGGAGAACGCATGTTGTCGTTCGTCGCGGCGGGAGCCGTACTCGACAGCGCCGCAGAGTTGCAGCGCGAGACGCGATCCGCGGGCGCCGCCGTTCTTGTGGGGAAGGCCGCGTTCGCGCGCGTGACGCGGGACGAACCCGATCTTGCCGGCTTGTTCGAACGCTACGAGAATGGCGCCGTCGTTGCGTGGAAATTGAAGAATGCAGAGCCGCGCAGATGACCGTCGATTCGGGTAGCCGCATCTCCGACAAGATCGCGGCCCTGTCGCGCTCGGATTTGTTCGGGGTTTTGAGCGAGCCGGCGCTGGTGCGTCTGGCAGCGCTGGCGGAGTGGCGCCTGCTTGCCGAAGATCAGGTCGTGTTTCGCCGCGGCGATCCGGGCTTGCACATTTTCGTCATCCATCGCGGTCGCGTGAAGTTCGGCACGGGTGCCGCCGATGGACGCGAAGTGACACTCAACCTCTTGGGGCCGGGCGCGGTGTTCGGAGAGGTGGGCTTCGCCGACGGTGGGCCGCGCACTGCCGATGCGGTCGCAGCCGAGCCCCTCGAGCTGCTCGCGCTGTCGCGCCGCACGCTCGTGCCGTTCCTGAAAAGCGAGCCCGAAGCGATGCTGCAGATGATGGCGGCGCTGGCGACACGCGCGCGCTGGATCTCGGAGAGTTACGAGGACCAGGCGTTTCTCGAATTGCCGGCGCGGCTGGCCAAGCGGCTGCTCTTTCTCTCACGCCATTTCGGCTACGACACGCCGCGCGGACGCAGGCTGGCCGCGTCGTTCACCCATCGCGAACTGGCCAATCACATGAACGTCGCACGCGAAAGCATCACGCGCCTGATCCAGAAATGGCGGCGCGACGGGCTGATCGATGAGCATCGCGGAATCATGGTGCTGCTCGATCCGGCGCGGCTTCAGAGGCTGGCGGATACGACGGAGGTGTGACGCGGGCGCCCGGCCGCGCGGAACGCGACAGCCGGGCGCGCCCGTATGCTGCAAAACGAACTGGCTATTTGACCTGCGTGACGCTGCCGGAATTGGCGCATCCCTTGTAGTCCAAGCCCGAGAATACGGCGCTGCCCACATCCTTGTTGACGACGTTTCCATAGTAGACGGTGTATGTGCTGGTGCCGCCGGAATCGGTCAGCGACAGGGTGGTCGCCGTCTGCTTGAACGTGATCGTATCGCCGCCCGAACCGACACCCAGCACCTGGCCTTCTTCGCCGCCGTTGCTGCTGGTCACGATGATCGGATCGCCGCTGCCGCTGGTGGCGCTCAGCGTGATGGATCCCGTTCCTTTCGTGTTTCCCTGGGTGGCCGTGAACAGGCCTGTCGTCGAGCTGCTGGCATCGTTCGCCGGGACGAGGTTGACCCCGGTCACCAGGCCCTGACCATTGTAGGTGACGTTGAGCGCCGGCTGACAGACGGTCGTGTTTTGAAGCAGGTAATTTCCCGACAGCAGCGGAAATGAACCTTTGGGCTCCTGGGCAGCGGCGTCGAAAGCGGACAGCGCGAGAAGCGCTGCACCGGCGGCGAGAATGGACGTCTTCATGAACAATACCCTCCCGGACTCGTTGGCGAAGGCTTCCCCGTGCCGCCCCCAGCGAGCCGCATCAACGAAAGCCCGATCATCTGTCCGCGAAAAATGCGGCATTGCGGTCGGTCGGGCCATGATCATTGCGCTCAATATTGGTGTACAGTTTCGCTCAAGGAACAGGGGCATCGCGTGAGCGAGCGAGGCAAGCTTTACATTCAACTGGGGGAGCTTCGGCCGCTGGCGGCCGGCTCTGCCGCCACAGGGGTGTCGCTGCCCGGCGCCCTCGCAGCCGCCGGGCTCGATGCGTGCCTGCTCGAGAAGCCCGACTCGACGCTGATCGACCTCGCCGCCTACTTCCGCTTCTGGCAATACGCCGCGGAAGCCGCGCGCGACGAGACGATGGGGGTTTCGCAACGCTCCCTTATTCCCGGCAGCACGCATTTCGTTCTGTCGCGCGTCATCGGTTGCGGCACGCTTCTCGATGCGATGAAGGAAATCGCCAAAGCCTATAATTTCCTGCACGGCGGAAATTTCAATCGCGTCGAGCTGCAGAAGGACAGGCTTGCCTATGTCATCGACGACGCAGCCTTTCCCTATGCGCCCGGGGCGAGCACCGAATTCCGTCACTTCGCGATGGAATGCGTGCTGATATTTCTGCATTCCGTTCTCGTCCTGATCGCAACGGACGCGCTCGATGCGAAACTCAAGAAGGTTCATGTCCGTCGCGCGCGACGTCCGCGGCAGGAAAGGCATCTGGATTTCTGGCACGCACCCTTGCGCTTCAAGTCCGACGATTATGCTCTCCTATATCATCCGTCGGCCGCGACCCTTCCCATCGGCCTCGCGCCCGAAGACCTGCCGCCGGCTCGCGCCGTCTTCAGCAAAATCGCCGCGCTGATCGAGCGCCGCGAAGCGAGCCTGACAGGCGAAGATCGCGTGGTGGAGCGCGTCGCGGCGCTTCTGAAGGAGAACGACTATTCGCAGCAGCATGTCGCGCGGCGCCTGGGCCTGAGCGTGGCAAGCCTCCGGCGCAAGCTTGTGGAGGAAGGCACGGCGTTCCGCAATCTCCGCCGCTCCGTGAAGAACGAACGCGCCAGGTTCCTGCTCTCGAGCGGAGCGAGCATCGTCGAAGTCGCAGAAAGCCTCGGCTTCTCCGACTTCCGCAGCTTCAGTCGCGCCTTCAAAAGCTGGAACAGGATCACGCCCGCGGAGTTCCGCGCGGCGAAGTAGGCGTGTGTGGAATGCGGGCCACCGGAATTAACGGAGTGTCACTGGAAGTGCGGATGTCTCGTCCGCATCCCGGCGGAGCGCCGTCTGGCGCGGCGACGGAAACAGTTTCGAACTCCGTGTTTGCTTCGCGCAAGGCGGGTCGCTCCCACGCTCTCGGTCGAGGGCAAGGCAGCAAGAATTCGGTTTCATACAAACCGAATCGGCTCTATATCATGACAATATGGTTTGTCCGGACGCACTCTATGACATTGTGAAGAATTTCGGGGCGCCCGAGGGCGAAATCCGCTGTTCCGTGCCCCGATTCACCGCTGTTATGCCCCGGAAATGCCCCTGTTATCGGAAAAAATAAATTGCGTAACCTTTTGAAAACGCTATCAAAAGCGTCACAGAAGGGGCCGAATCCGGATTTTCCCGCTGTTGTTGCGTCGTCCGTTCCGGTTTGTTTTCGGCTCTTTGAGCAAAGGCTGGGACCCTTCGGGAGCGACCAGCCTGGGTGGGTTGCGCATCGTCTGTCGCATACCCCTGATACTCCCCTGCCTGCCCCGCGGAGACGCCTTGCATGTCCGTTCGCAATCTCGATGGAATCTTCCGTCCCACCTCCATCGCGCTCATCGGCGCGACCAACCGGCCCCACGCCATCGGACAATTGGTGGCCGACAATCTCATCAGGGGCGGCTTCGCCGGACCGATCTGGCCGGTCAATCCGCATGACGACTCCATCGCCGGATTGAAGGCCTATCCCGATGTGAAGAGCCTTCCCGAGGCCCCTGAGCTCGGCGTCATCTGCACGCCGCCTGCAACGGTTCCGGGACTGATTGCCGATCTGGGCGCGCGCGGCGCGCGCGCTGCCATCGTCATCACCGCCGGCTTTGGCGAAGGCGGCAGCGAGGACGGCAAAATTCTGAAAGCGAAAATGCTCGATGCCGCGCGGCCGCACCTGTTGCGCATCGTGGGGCCCAATTGTCTCGGCGTCATTTCGACACCGTCGGGATTGAATGCGTCGTTCGCGCATGTGCCGTCGCTGAAAGGTCATGTCGCCTTCGTGGCGCAATCGGGCGCGATGCTGACCACCGTGCTCGACTGGGCGACATCGCGCGGAATCGGATTTTCGCATCTCGTATCGCTGGGCGACATGGCCGATGCCGATTTCGGGGATATGCTCGACTGGCTGGCGTCGGACGAAAACACGCAGTCGATCCTGCTCTATGTCGAAGGCATCACCCAGGCGCGCAAATTCATGTCGGCGGCGCGCGCTGCGGCGCGCCTGAAACCGGTGATCGCCATCAAGGCGGGCAGGGCGGCAGGCGCCGCCAAAGCCGCCGCTTCGCATACCGGCGCACTTGCGGGCATCGATGGCGTTTACGACGCCGCGTTTCAGCGCGCCGGGATACTGCGCGTGTTCGATCTCGACGAAGTGTTCGATGCGGTCGAAACGCTGGCGATGCGACCGCCGGTCCACAGCGACCAACTCACCATCCTCACCAACGGCGGCGGCGTCGGCGTGTTGGCTACCGATTCATTGCTCGAGCAGGGCGGGCACCTCGCCGAGATTTCTCCCGATACGATGGCGAAGCTCAACGCCGTGCTGCCGCCCACCTGGAGCCACGGCAATCCCGTCGACATCATCGGCGACGCCGATGGTCCGCGTTATGCCGCGGCGCTGAATATTCTGACCAATGCGCCGGGAAACGACGCCATCCTCGTGCTCAATTGTCCGACCGCCGTCGCATCGGGTCTCGACGCGGCCGAGGCAGTCGCTGCGATGCCGCGCAAGGACAATCACGCGATCCTGACCAACTGGCTCGGCGCCAGGGTCGCCGACGATGCGCGTGCGCTGTTCGCCAAGGCGCAGCTTCCTACTTACGACACGCCGGAACAGGCAGTGCGCGGTTTCATGCATCTGGTGCGCTATGCACGCGGCCAGGAAATCCTGATGGAGGTGCCGGAGTCGATTCCGTCGGGCTTTTCGCCGGATACCGGCAAGGCGCGCACAATTGTCGCAGATGCGTTGAAGGCGGGCGAAACCTGGCTGTCGGAGCCGAATGTGCGCGGGCTTCTCTCCTGTTACGGCATCCCCGTCGTGCGCTCCGCGGTTGTGACTTCGCCCGAAGACGCGGCGCAGAAGGCGCGCGAATTCGGCAAGCCGGTGGCGCTGAAGATTTTCTCCCCCGATATCACGCATAAATCCGATGTCGGCGGCGTCGCGCTCGATCTGGCAACACCTGAAGTGGTCAAGGTTTCCGCCGAAGCCATGCTGAAACGCGTTGCCGCGGCCATGCCGGGCGTGCGGCTGAACGGTTTCGTCGTGCAGGAGATGATCAACCGCCCGGGCGCGCTCGAACTGATCCTCGGCATGGCGATCGACGCGACATTCGGTCCGTTCCTCCTGTTCGGACAGGGCGGCACAGCCGTCGAGGTGATCGGCGACAAGGCGCTCGCGCTGCCGCCACTCAACCTGGCGCTCGCGAAGCTGATGATGTCGCGCACGCGAATCTGGAAACAACTCCAGGGTTATCGCGATCGTCCGCCTGCCGATATCGATGCGGTGGCGCTGACGCTGGTGCAGCTGTCGCAATTGATTTCCGACATCGACGAGATCGTCGATCTCGATATCAATCCCCTGCTCGCAGATGCAACCGGCGTAATAGCGGTCGATGCGCGCATCAAGGTGAAAGCGGTCGATCCGGCGGCCATTCGCGACGGCCGCATGGCCATCCGGCCATACCCGAAGGAACTCGAACAGCACGAAACTGTGCCGGGCATCGGCGAGGTATTCCTGCGCCCCGTGCGGCCGGAAGACGCGCCGGCCTTCATCGACATGTTCGAGCATATGTCTGCGGGCGATATCCGCCTGCGCTTTTTCTCGCCTTTGCGCGCCTTGCCGAAGTCCCTGCTCGCACGTCTCACCCAGATCGATTACGACCGCGAACTGGCGTTCGTGCTTCTGGAAAAGGACGTGTTGATCGGCGTGGGCCGGGTGTCATCGGATCCGGATAATGTGCGCGCCGAATTTGCGCTGACGGTACGCACCGACAAGCAGGGTCACGGTCTCGGGCGGTTCCTGATGAAGAAGCTCATCGTGAACGCAAAAGCACGGGGCACGCAGGAATTGTTCGGCGACGTGCTGGCGGACAATGAATGGATGCTGGCCCTGTGCCGCGAGTTGGGATTTGAAATTGGTCTGCCGTCGCTGGGCGTGATCCGGGCGACACTCAAACTTTAGCGGCTCAGGCCCACATCCAGGCCGCAGCACCCAGCGCGGCCCATACCGTGGCCGATGTGATGGCGAGCGACGCAACCGCGGCCATCATCGAGATGACAAGAAGCAGGCCATCCGATTCGATGCAGGCAAACGCGATCAACCCGATCGACAGCGACGGGATCACGTTGGACAGCGGCAGCGGCACCAGCAGCGTCACGCTGAGAAGCAGGATCGCCACGCCTGCAAACGGACGCAGCCGCTCCGTCATCGCCGCGTCTCGCGGACGCGTGTAGCGCTCGCCCCATTCAAACACCGGCATGGATTTGTCGATCGCATGCACGAAATGCGCGGACGGCAACGGCTGCGACGCGATGAAAGCGGGAAGCAGCCGGCCCGTCTTTGTCGACATGACAGTGACCGACAGGATGGCGATGAGTATGCCCACGGGAAACGAGACGCCGGGCAGCACGCCCACGAGCGCGAGAAACAGGATCAGGACTTCCGGCGCCCGCGCCCGCAGATAGTCCACCAGCCAGCCGAACGTGAAGCGTTCTGCGGGCACGTCCTGCTTGAGCTGCTGCAAGAGCACCGAGACCCGCATCCGCTGCGCTCTGTCCGGCATCGTGTAAGCGCCGGCCGTTGTGTCTGCCATGGTTACGTTCCCGTAACTGCAACGCGCAGGTCCTACCCCTCCGCCGCCGAATATGATCCGCGAACCGTCAAGAATGCGTTGAAGAATGCTGGAGTCGCCCGGATGGTTCCGGCCGGATACGGACCGGTGCGGCGAATCTGCCGAAATCGTCCCAGGGGAACTTGTTGCGCACGCCGGTCCGCGATCGGCAGCCCGCGGTTCAGTGCATCATGAATACGGGCACACCGGGCTGAGACGACATGCGCTGCGTAATGCCGCCGACCATGGTCTCGAGCACGCGGCTGTGACCGTATCCGCCCATGACGAGAAGATCGAAGCCATCGCGCGACGTGTGTTCCAGAAGCACGTCGGCGGTACCGCGATCGCCCGCATTGATGATGTCCGAGGCAGCGGTCACGCCATGCAGTGCGAGATAGGCCGTGACGTCTGCGATGCCGGCGAAGGGCTGATGACTCTGCCGGACGCTGACGATGTGCACGGATTGGGCGCGCTCGAGATAGGGAAGCGCGCCCGTCAGCGCATGGGCTGATGCCATGCCGCCGTCCCAGCCCACTGCGATCTTGTGGCCGATCTTCGACGGTGCGGTATCCGGCGACAACAGCACCGGCCGGCCTGTCTTCGTCAGGATGCGGGTGAAGCCGTCATGAACGTCCGGGTTGTCGCCGTGACCGATCGGCGGAAAGACCACCAGATCAGACAGCACCGTTGCCCGCTCCAGGCAATCCACGAACAAGCCCGTCTTTTCGACGTAGGACGCGGTTACGGCGTCGCTGCGTTCGGGAGCGGCGAGGATGCGCACGCGGGCCTCGTCGGCAACCGACGCCAATGTCGAACGCGCCGATTTCGCAGCCGCTTTCGCAATTTCGCCTGCGGAATCCACCAGGCTCTGGATGATCTGCGGCGAAAGCGGGACGCCGACATACGGTATGGTATCGCGCACGTCGGGATGAACGAACAGCGCCACCACATGGGCTGAGAACGGTTGCGCGGCAGCGAACGCCGTTCGCAGTGCGTTTTCGTCGCGCTTTGTGCCGGTGACGGGTACGAGAATCTTGGAAATCGACATGGCATTCTCCACGGGGCGCATCGCGCGTAGCCGAATGGGACGGCCAAAGTAATGCGCGGGCACGAACCTGACATTGAGAGAAATCAAGTGCCGGCCAGGCTGCAGTTGGGCGGCACCGAAATCCTTCAGGCGACGTCGCCTTCGGCAAGCGACCGCAGGGTCTCCTCGTTGCACACCACGATCTGCTGGCGGGTTCGGGATTGAGATGGTCCCCGCCTGCTTGAGGTCGGTCAGCGTGCGGCAGGTGGTTTCGATCGTCAGGCCCAGATAGTCCGCGAGATCCTGGCGCCCTGCCGGAAGGTCCATCGCCTGGCCTTGGCCTCCGCCGGACGCTTCCATCAGTCGCTACAGGAACGAAGCGAGTCTGGCCTTCGCGCCCTGATGCCCCAGCATCATGACGTGGTTCTGCGCGGCCGTCAGGCCCTTGCTCGGCATGGTGACGAGCGTCCGCTGAATTTCCGGGCTTTCCTCGTGCAGTCTTGAAATGCAGGTCCGGGGACAGCGCAACAGAACCACATCGCTGATCGCTTCCGCCGTCGCGGTATATTTGTCGGTGATCTCGAGGCAGAATGTCTCGTTCGGCAGCAGGATTTCAAGGACCTGGCGGTGGCCGTCCATCAGGATGCGCATCAGGCGCACAGCGCCTTCGAGCACCTTGTAGCAATGACGGGCTTCGTCGCCCCGCGAATAGATCGCCGAGCGGCGGGCGATCTTTATCAGCGGCGCAACGGGCGCAGTCTCCGATTTCGGGAAGCGGGACATGTCCTCGACAAAGCGGCAGCGATTGGTGCTCGCCGACGGCGTTTGCTGATGGGAAGGGCCGCTGATTGCATCATGGCGCACATCTCCCCCTGGGGATCCGTTGCCGAACATCGCGCGTCCTCTCGTCCCGTCGGCCCCACCGACCATTTTGTTCCGATGCAGCGGGGGCGGCCATCCGGGCAACTCCGTATTCCGCCTGCGGCATTCGGTCCGTTTCGGCCCCACGAGGCGCCAAATCAGCCGGAATTATTCGATTCTCCCCGAAGATTGATCGTTATCGGTGTGTTAAGACGCGCTGTGCCAATAGGAAACATTCCGGGAGGACGCCCCATGGCCAGCGAACGGTCGCTCGAAAAACTGCTCGACGAAATCAAGAACCTGCGGATGGATTTTTCGCGCGTGAGTGAATCGATGGTCGACCGCGCGCGTCAGCAGACACACGAAGCAGCCAGCAGGGTCAGGCATGTAGCCGAAGACGCGTGGAGCGACACCATGGGTGCCGCGTCAGACGTGGCGGACCGCATCGAGGAACAGCCGCTGGCAGCGACCGCGATCGCATTCGGCGTCGGCATGCTGCTCGGTATGCTGCTGCTCTCCGGGCGCAAGCGCTGATCGTGCGCGAATTCTTTCTCCGCTTCGTCGTCATTCTCGTTGCAGTCGTCATCGCCTGCGCCGGTGTTACCGCGTCGTTCGGATTCTTCTGCTTTGCGCTCTACGCGTGGCTGGCCACCATACTTTCGTCGGCACTGGCAGCCCTGCTGACTGGTTTTTTGATCCTGCTCGCGACCGCTCTCATTGGTGCGTGCGTTGGTGCTTGGTTGCGTGGGCGCGCACGACGGCCGAAGGACAAGAGTCCGTTCGCATTCGGTAAAGCGCTGGGGGAGATGTTCGGCGCGCAATACCGGACATTCATGAAGGAAAACCCGAGCGCATCGACGATCATGTCGGTGGTCGCGGGATTCATGACCGGCGCCGATCGTTAACGCGCGTCAGCGTCCGTAAGAATCCTCAAAGCGCACGATGTCGTCCTCGCCGAGATAGGAGCCGGATTGCACCTCGATGAGATGCAATGGTTCCGTACCCGAGTTTTCCAGACGATGCTTCGCGCCGAGCGGGATGAACGTGGACTGGTTCGCGTTCAACGTGAAGATGTCGTCGTCGCAGGTGACCGTCGCAATGCCGGACACGACGATCCAGTGTTCGGCGCGCTTGGCGTGTTTTTGCAAACTCAGTTTGGCGCCCGGATTGACCGTGATGCGCTTGACCTGGAATCCCGGACCGCTGTCGATGCTGTCATAGGAGCCCCAGGGCCGGTAAACCCGGCGGTGGCTCAGATGCAGTTCGCGCCCGCGACGCTGGAGTTCCTCGACAATGTACTTGACGTCTTGCGAAGCGGACCGGGTGGTGACCAACAATGCATCGACAGTGGCAACCACCGCAACATCCTCGACGCCTACCGCGGCGATCAGCGGGCCCTCACTTCTGAGATAGGAATTTTTCGTCGCGTGCGCGATCACGTCGCCGCGCAAGACGTTGCCCTGCGGATCCTTGTCGCCGATCTCCCACAGCGACAACCAGGAACCGACATCGCTCCAGCCCAGATCGACGGGAACGACGGCCGCACGATCCGTACGTTCCATGACGGCATAGTCGATGGATCGCGACGGCGACTGGGCGAACGAGGTTTCATCCAGCCGGAAGAAATCGAGATCCTTCCGCCCGCCGGCGACGGCATTGCGGCACGCAGCCAGCATCTGTGGTTCGAGCCGTTCGAGT
>JBEKLN010000013.1:0-86531 GCA_050010175.1 Rhizomicrobium sp. | reverse complement strand
GCCCGACTGCTTCGTCATCGAGGAACGTCTGCGGGAACTGATGGACATCCCCGTCTTCCATGACGATCAGCATGGCACGGCGATCATTTCGACAGCCGGCGTCATCAACGCGCTGCATCTGACCGGCCGCACACTGTCGGACATCAAGGTGGTGGTGAACGGCGCCGGTGCCGCCGGCATTGCGTGTCTCGAATTGCTCAAAGCGATGGGGCTTCCGAGCGGCAATGCCGTGCTGTGCGACTCCAAAGGCGTGGTCTATCGCGGGCGTACAGACGGAATGAATCAGTGGAAGTCGGCGCACGCGGTCGACACGAAAGCCCGCACGCTCGCCGATGCCATGCGGAACTGCGACGTCTTCCTCGGCCTTTCGGTCAAGGATGCGGTGACACCGGACATGGTCAAGACGATGGCGAAAGCGCCCATCATCTTCGCGATGGCCAATCCCGATCCGGAGATCACGCCTGAAGACGTCAAGGCCGTACGCCCGGATGCCATCGTCGCAACGGGCCGCTCGGATTATCCGAACCAGGTGAATAATGTTCTCGGCTTTCCCTACATCTTCCGAGGCGCGCTCGACGTGCGCGCCCGCACCATCAACGAAGAGATGAAGATCGCCGCCGCACACGCCCTGGCGGAGCTCGCGCGCGAGGACGTGCCCGACGAAGTCGCCGCCGCCTATCGTGGCCAGCGACCGGTCTACGGGCCCGACTACATCATCCCGGTTCCCTTCGATCCCCGGTTGATATCCCGCGTGTCGTCTGCGGTGGCTGCTGCGGCAGTGAAAACCGGCGTCGCGCGCCGCGAGATGAAAGATCCCGATGCGTACAGCTTCCAGCTGTCCGCCCGGCTCGATCCTTCCGCCAATCTTCTGCAACGCATCACGGCGGGCGTGCGTGCGAATCCCAAGCGAGTCGTGTTCGCGGAGGGCGAAGAAGAATGCGTGATCCGGGCGGCCGTCGCGTTCCAGAATTCCGGATTGGGAAAGGCGCTGCTGGTCGGCCGTGACGACAACGTACGGGCAGCCATCAAACAAGCCGGTGTGGAAGACACGGGACTTCACATCTGCGCTCCTCCCACCGCGCAGGAACCGTCGCCCTACGCGGATCTGCTCTACAAACGATTGCAGCGCAGGGGCATGCTCTATCGCGACTGCACGCGTCTGGTGACGTTCGACCGCAATATCTACGCGGCATGCATGCTCGCATCGGGCGATGCCGATGCGATGGTCACCGGCGTCACGCGCTCCTATTCCGTGGCGCTTGAGAATGTCCGGCTCGTACTCGATTCACCCAAGGGCCAGCGCCCGATAGGCGTGATTGTGATCTTCATGCGTGGCCGCGTGGTCTTTGTCGCCGATACAAGCGTGCACGAAATGCCGACCAGCGAGGAACTGGCCGATATTGCGGTTCAGGCCGCCAATGTCGTGAGAAGTTTCGGCTTCGTTCCGCGCGTGGCGCTGCTGGCCTCCTCCACCTTCGGGTTCCCCCGCAGCGAACGCAGCGAACGCATCGTGGAAGCGGTGAACATCCTGGGGCAGCGCGGGGTGGATTTCGAATATGACGGCGAGATCTCGGCCGATGTCGCGCTCGATCCGGAGAAGATGGCGGTCTATCCGTTCTGCCGACTGAGCGACACCGCCAATGTGCTGATCATGCCGGCGATCCACTCGGCCTCGATTTCAACCAAGCTCCTGCAGCAGATCGGCGGGGTGACGGTGATGGGACCGCTGCTGGTGGGATTGGAGAAGCCCGTCCAGATCGCCCCGCTGGGCGCCAAGATGAGTGAAATCTTCAACGCGGCGGTGGTCGCGGCGGTCTGAGGGCCGGTCAGGGCCGATCCACCAAAGTAACGTTTCGTCAATGACTTAGGCGAAGGGCCTTGCGGAAAATCCTTATCCCGGGCGGTATTCACCGTCTTGCGGGTCGAAAACACCGACCCTATATACCCCCCAGACGCGGTAAGGGCATTTTCGGCCCCTGAACCGCTCATTCGCATAATGGGGACGGACCGGAGGGCGCTCCTGAGGGAGGCCAGGATCCCGTTGCCCGACAGAGAGGACTGAAAACCATGGCCAAAGTAATCGGCATCGACCTCGGCACGACAAACTCCTGCGTCGCCGTCATGGATGGATCGAGCCCGAAAGTCATCGAGAACGCGGAAGGTGCCCGCACCACGCCGTCGATCGTTGCATTCACGGCCGACGGCGAGCGACTGGTCGGCCAGGCCGCCAAACGCCAAGCGGTCACCAACCCCGAATTCACCTATTTCGCCATCAAGCGGCTGATCGGACGCCGCTTCGACGATCCCATGACCCAGAAGGACGTGGGCATGGTGCCGTATAAGATCGTCAAGGCCGACAACGGGGACGCGTGGGTCCAGGGCCGCGACAGCAAGCGCTTCGCCCCATCCGAAATCTCCGCCTTCATTCTGGGTAAGATGAAGGAGACGGCCGAATCCTATCTCGGCGAGAAGATCACCCAGGCTGTCATCACGGTTCCGGCGTATTTCAATGACGCACAGCGCCAGGCAACCAAGGACGCAGGCCGGATCGCCGGCCTTGAAGTCCTGCGCATCATCAACGAGCCGACGGCGGCGGCGCTGGCGTATGGCCTGGACAAGAAGCAGGCCGGCACGATCGCGGTCTACGACCTCGGCGGCGGCACCTTCGATATCTCCGTGCTCGAGATCGGCGACGGCGTGTTCGAAGTGAAGTCCACCAACGGCGACACGTTCCTCGGCGGTGAAGACTTCGACCAGCGCATCGTCAATTACATCGCCGACGAGTTCAAGAAAGAGAACGGCATCGACCTGCGGACGGACCGTCTTGCCCTGCAGCGGCTGAAGGAAGCTGCCGAAAAGGCGAAGATCGAACTGTCGAGCGCGATGCAGACGGAAGTGAACCTGCCGTTCATCACCGCGGATGCGACGGGCCCCAAGCACCTGACGATGAAAATCACCCGCGCCAAACTGGAAGCGCTGGTCGACGATCTCGTGCAGAAGACCATTGCTCCGGTGAAGCAGGCGTTGAAGGACGCCGGCGTGACCGCAAACCAGATCGACGAGGTTATCCTCGTCGGCGGCATGACGCGCATGCCCAAGGTGCAGGAAGTCGTCAAGCAGTTGTTCGGCAAGGAGCCGCACAAAGGCGTCAATCCGGATGAGGTCGTGGCCATCGGTGCCGCGATCCAGGCGGGTGTGCTCAAGGGCGAAGTGAAGGACGTCCTTCTTCTCGACGTGACGCCGCTGTCGCTCGGCATCGAAACGCTGGGCGGTGTGTTCACCCGGTTGATCGAACGCAACACGACGATCCCGACGAAGAAGAGTCAGACCTTCTCGACGGCGGAAGACAACCAGACGGCCGTGACGATCCGGGTTTTCCAGGGCGAGCGCGAAATGGCGGCAGACAACAAGCTGCTCGGCCAGTTCGATCTCGTCGGCATTCCCCCCGCTCCGCGCGGCATGCCCCAGGTGGAAGTCACCTTCGACATCGACGCTAACGGCATCGTCTCGGTGACGGCCAAGGACAAGGCGACCGGCAAGGAGCAGCAGATCCGCATCCAGGCCTCGGGAGGTCTCTCCGAAAAAGACATCGAGAAGATGGTCAAGGAAGCCGAAGCCCATGCGGCCGACGACAAGAAACGTCGAGCATTGGCCGAAGCCAAGAACAAGGGCGATGCGCTGGTTCACGCGACCGAAAAAGTGTTGTCGGAACACGGCGACAAGGTCGGAGCCGATGAGCGAACGGGTATCGAGAACGCGATGGCTGCGCTGAAGGAATCGCTGAAGTCGGAAGACGAAGACGAGATCAAGTCCAAGATGGATGCGCTGGAACAGGCATCGATGAAGCTCGGCGAAGCCATGTACAAAGCGCAACAGGCGCAAGCCAGCGAAGGCGCTCAGCCGGGCGGCCCTTCGCAGGACGACAACGTCGTGGACGCCGAATTCTCGGAAGTCGACGACGACAAGAAAAAGGGTGCGGCATAATCGAAGGTCTGGGAGCCGGAGTTCCGTATTCGGGATTCCGGCTCCCTGCTTTTGATCCGGGGGGCTGGGCAATTCATAGGTTATGAGCAAACGCGATTATTACGAGATTCTCGGGTGCCAGAAGAGCGCGTCGATCGAGGAGCTCAAGGGCGCCTATCGCAAACTCGCCAAGGAACTGCACCCCGACAAGAATGCGGGCGACGCAGAATGCGAGCGCCGCTTCAAGGAAATCAACGAAGCCTATGACGTCCTGAAGGACGATCAGAAACGCGCGGCCTACGACCGCTTCGGCCATGCCGCTTTCGAGAACGGGGCCGGACCGCGCGCCAACGGCTTCGATTTCGCCAGCTCTTTCACCGACGTGTTCGACGATCTGTTCGGCGAGTTCATGGGCGGACGCCGGGCAAGACGGCAGAACCGCGGCGGCGATCTGCGCTACAATCTCGAAATCTCGCTGGAAGACGCGTATCGCGGCACGAATGCGCAGATCCGCGTCAACACGGCGGTGGCCTGCGAAGGTTGCGGCGGCACGGGTGCGGAAGCGGGTTCCCAGCCCGAACAATGCGGCACCTGCAGCGGCCACGGGAAAATTCGCGCGCAGCAGGGTTTTTTCACCATCGAGCGCACCTGTCCCAATTGCCGGGGCAGCGGACGCATCGTCAAGAATCCATGCAGGAGCTGCCGCGGCTCCGGCCAGGTGCAGAAGGAGCGAACGCTCTCGGTAGCGGTTCCGGCCGGTGTGGAAGAGGGCACGCGCATCCGCCTGACGGGCGAGGGCCAGGCCGGCATGAACGGCGGGCCGCCGGGCGATCTCTACATTTTCATCTCGCTGGCCCAGCATCAGATTTTCCAGCGCGACGGACACGATCTTTATTGTCGGGCGCCGATTTCGTTTGTGATCGCGGCTCTCGGCGGGCAGATCGAGGTACCGACGGCCGACGGCGGCCGCTCGAAAATCACGATCCCGGAAGGCACGCAGTCGGGACGCCAGTTCCGCCTGCGCGGCAAGGGGATGCCGGTGATGCGCGGCGGCGGGATGACGGGCGACCTGTTCGTCGAGGTGTCGGTCGAAACCCCGGCAAAGCTCAACAAGAAGCAGAAGGAATTGCTGCGCAGCTTCGAAAAGGAAAGCGAAGAAGGCTGCCATCCCGAAAGCGAAGGCTTCTTCGCCAGGGTGAAAGAGTTCTGGAGCCGCGCCGGCGAGGCGTGAACGGCCCGGAACGAAAGGTGGAATGTTTCACGTGAAACAATTCCAACCTCTTGAAAGTGCACGGCGTTCGTTTCTCATATCGATCCGGACATCATCTCCGAAACGGTGCGCAAATGGCGCATTCATGTAGCGTTCGCGTACCATTTGCGAGACCGGAACAGGTCTGCTCGCAAGTCCGGAACATGTGACCTCGAAGCCGCATACGGGTTCATGGAAGACGCATACGCGACCGGTTCTGACGTCGCGCCGTCACCGCGTCATCAGGGCGTTGAAATTCGGACAGCCATCCGCTTCGGCGAACAGCGCATCGAAACGCTCCTCTTTCAGCATCCCGACCGCCGCGCGACGCATCGCGCCCCACGCGGCGCGCGCCGTCGAGGCGCCTGCACTGATCCTGCGGACGCCCGCGCGTTTCAGATCGGAGACCGGCGGAGAGTCTTTCGTCATGGCCAGAACATTGAGCGGCAGGTCGATCGCGCCGGCGATTTTCGCAAGTGCCGCAGGTTCGGTCAGGCCCGGCACGAAAAATCCGTCGGCGCCGGCATCGCGATAGCGCTGCCCGCGCGCCAGGGTTTCGTCCAGCGCGGCGTCGGGTGCGACGAGTTTCTTGAGATACACATCGCAGCGCGCATTGATAAAGAAATCCGTTTGCCGCGCCGCGACGTGTTTGCGGACCGCGTCGATCTTGCGCGCGAGCAGGTCGGGCGGTGCGGCGCCGTCTTCGAGATTCATGCCGGCCGCACCTGCATCGATCAACTGATCCATAAAACGCGCCACCATCTCGGGATCGCTCGAATAGCCCATTTCACTGTCGACGCTGACGGGCACCCGCACGACGCGGATGATCTCTTTCACGGTCCCAAGCAACACGTCCGGCGCCATCGCTTCGCCGTCGGCATAGCCATGCGACCAGGCGACCGCGGCACTCGATGTCGCGACCGCCGAAGCGCCGCAATCTTCCGCCAGCCTTGCGCTCGCCGCGTCCCAGGCGTTGGGAAGGATCAGCATTTGTCCCTTGGCGTGGAGGGCACGGAATTGTTCGGCTGTTTGCTTCTGCGCGGTCATTGTTTTCTCCCGTTTGCCGCGATCATAACGACGTGCGGACGCGTCACCGAGTCCGCGGACTGTCGATTCCGCCGAATCCAATCCGTGATGACGTACATTGCAGAGCGCGCATGTCTGCGGCAGCCAGGTCCAATACAAATCTGTCATGGCCCGGTTTCGCGCAAGCGAAATCCGGGCCACCCAGGTAACGCCAGGGATGATCCACCTGGGTGGCCCGCAGTCGCGGGCCATGACAATGTGGGGAGGACTTTCAGCTCGGAGCGTTTCGCGACGAAGAGTCATGGCAGATTCCCTCCGTTTCCTCCGCCGCCTGGTGACGAGCCCGAAGACCATCGGCGCGATTGCGCCGTCGAGTGCGGGCCTCGCGCGCGCCATGGCGATGCAGACCGATCCTCGACGGACGGGCCCCGTTCTCGAGCTCGGCCCGGGAACAGGCGTCGTCACCAAGGCGCTGATTGCCCGCGGCTTCGCACCGGAACGCATCGTTGCGATCGAATATGATCGCGCGCTGGCAACACTGATGTCGCAACGCTTTCCCGGCGTCCGCATCGTGTGCGGCGACGCGTTTGACCTTCAGCGCACGCTCGGTGGATCACCGCCGGAACCGTTTGCAGCGATTGTCTCCAGTCTGCCGCTGCTCAATTTCCCGCTCGTGCAACGTGCGGCGCTGATCTCAACCGCGCTTGCAATGGCCGCGCCCGGCGCGCCGTTCGTGCAGTTCTCGTATGGATTTTCCGCGCCGGTTCCATCGGGCGAGCACGTGTCCGTTGTCCGCGCCGCCTTCATTCCCTTCAATCTCCCCCCGGCGCGGGTGTGGGTCTACCGGCGCGCGTAGAGCCCGTGTGTTCGAGATTGATTCTCGACGCCACACCCCACCCTCCCCTTGAGGGAGGGTCGAAATTTGCGAGCGCCGTCGCGAAGCAAATTTCGGGGAGGGGTCCCCTGGCTCACGCCGAATCGCTGCGATGGAAATCGTCAGCGCGACGACAATTTGGCAATGTCTGGCGATAAGCCCGAGGATTCTGCTCGATATGTTGCCTCACGATAGAATGACGAGAAAAACTCGTGCGCCGAACCTCGTCAATTGCCAATCCTGTGAGACGCAGCAGCCACAAGATAGCTTTGGCAAGGCGGCTTCGCGCCAGTGCCACGGATGCAGAGAGAAAGCTTTGGGTATTTCTTCGAGGCAAGCAGATCGCAGGTTTCCGGTTTCGACGCCAGCATCCGATTGGTCCCTACATCGTTGACTTCTACTGTTCGGCTGCGAAACTCATCGTCGAGCTCGACGGAAGCCAGCACGGGGAACCACGAAATGTTGTGTACGATGCGAACCGAGATCAATGGCTGACGACGCGTGGTTATCGCGTGCTTCGCTTTGCCAACGCGAATTTCCTGAGAGAACATGAGGCAGTGCTCGATGAAATACATCGGGCGATTTTGCAAAGTGGCGCGCCTTTGCCTGATCGGGCGACGCGGCCCTGACCCCTCCCCGAAATTTGCTTCGCAAATCTCGACCCTCCCTCAAGGGGAGGGTGAAGCCCCTCGTGACCGATCTGACTTCAACCGATCTCCACGCAGATCTTGCCGAAGTGCGCGCCGGATTCCTGGTAGCGGAATGCATCGGCCAGATCTTCCAGCGGGAAGCTCCTGTCGATGACCGGTTTCAATCCGTTGGCGTCGATGGCGCGGATCATCTCCTGCTGCTGCTCGCGGCTTCCCACCGTGATGCCGATGAGCCGGATCTGGTTGCCCATGATGGCGGCCGTGTTCACCTCGGCCTGGAAACCGGCGAGGACGCCGATGAGCGAAATGTGCCCGCCATTGCGGGCTGCGCGCATCGATTGCGGCAATGTGCCCGCGCCGCCGATCTCCACCACATGATCGACGCCGCGGCCGCCCGTGAACGCACGCGCGGCCTGGCCCCAGTCCGGCGTGGTCTTGTAATTCAGGACATGATCGGCGCCCATCGCCGTCAGCCGCTCGAGCTTCGCATCGGACGACGAGGTGGCGATCACCCGCGCGCCGGACGCCTTGGCGAACTGCAGCGCGAAGATGGAAACGCCGCCCGTTCCCTGCACGAGCACGGTGTCGCCCGCCTTCATGCGGCCTTCCACAACCAATGCGCGCCACGCGGTCAAGCCCGCACAGGTGAGCGTGGCCGCTTCGGCATGCGTAAAGCCTTTCGGCGCGTGCGTGAAATGGGTTTCGGCCGCTGTAACTTCACGGCGCGCATAGCCGTCGCTCCGGTCGCCCGGCACCAGCATGAGTTTTTCAATCGCGGTTTCGCCGGAAAGCCACAGCGGAAAGAAGGTGCTGACAACGTGATCGCCGGGTTTGAACGCGGTCACGCCCGAGCCCACGGCCGTGACGACGCCCGCGCCATCCGACATGGGAATGCGGCCGTCATCGACGGGGATGAATCTCTTCACGACAAAATAATCGTGATAATTGAGCGAACTCGCATGCAGCCGCACGCTGATCTCGCCCGCGCCAGGGGCACGCGTCTCGGCTTCAGCGAGATAAAGGTTCTCCAATCCGCCCGGCTTCTTCAGACGTATGGCTATGGTCATGGGGTTAGTCCTTATTGTTCTGAGAACACTAATGACCGTTAGCGCGGCGCAAAAGCAACTGTGCAGCCGCTTCCTGGAGTGGCAGTCTGCTCATCGCGAGGAACGGGAATGGAAAAAACGCTGGACGCGAATGCTGCAGCGGCGATCGGGCCAGTCTCGCGGCGCAGTGACCGCAGTTGCGGAGCTCAGATAGCGCGCGCTTGCAAGACCGCAGCCTATCAGGGAAGTCGTCTTGAAACTCAAAACGCGTGGCAGATGCGCCAAGGAGCACTGCCATAGGTGGGTATCCTGTCGCCCAATTACCTTTGAATTGACGTCGAGTTCACACCTCAATTTAGGTGTATGCTCTAGAGCATTGCAACGATTTAGTTAGCTCCGAGTGTTGGACCAGACAGTCGGCCATCCCGCTTGGAAACTTAGGCTAGAGCAGGCTTCAACGAGGGCGCACGAATGACAGGGGTGATTGGAATTGATCTCGGTACGACGAGTTCTCGCGTCGCCACACTGGTCGATGGTCAGCCCGCGATCATAGAGAACAGCGAGGGGGAAGGCACAACGCCGTCGTACGTCGCCCTTACCACCCAAGGCAGCCGTCTCGTCGGCGAGGCAGCTCTGCGATACGCCCTAGCAAAGCCGGAGAACGTCGTCTTTGCCGTAAAGCGATTGATCGGGCGACGCTACGACGATCCAATCGTGCAAGAACTGAAGAGCTTCATGCCTTTTGAGATCGCCGCTGCTCCAAACGGGGACGCATGGGTCAGGGTCGACGGGAAGACCTATTCTCCAGTCCAGATTACCGCGTTCATTTTGCAGAAGATGAAAAAGACCGCCGAAGATTTCCTGGGCGAACAAGTTTCGGAAGCAGTCATTTCGGTTCCTGCCTACTTTAATGACCAGCAGAGGCAGTCGACCCGAGACGCTGCAAGAATAGCCGGACTAAGGACTTTGCGCCTTGAATCCGAGCCGACTATGGCAGCGCTCGCGTATGGCCTGCGGCGCGCTCGAGAGTCTCAAACGCTCGCGGTCTACGACCTTGGAGGAGGTACGTTCGATATTTCGGTGCTCGAATTAGGCGATGGCGTATTTGAGGTGAAATCAACACGCGGCGACATGTTCCTTGGGGGAGAAGATTTCGATCTCCGGCTTGTAAAATACTTCGTGGAGATATTTCGGCAGACACATGGCATCGATTTGATGAAAAATCCGATCGCACGCCAGCGACTAAAGCAGGCCGCGGAAAACGCAAAGATTGCCCTGTCAAGCACCGATGCGTCGATAGTAGATCTTCCTTTCATACATGTTAATGAAAAACAAGTCTTCCATTTTCGAGAAGAAATCACTCGAGACAAGTTTGAATCCCTGATCGACGATCTAGTTCAGAGGTCAATTGATGTTTGCCGGTCCGCACTAAAGGACGCGGGTTTGAAGCCGCTACAAGTAGACCAAATCGTGCTCGTCGGCGGGAGCTCCAGAATACCGCTGGTACAAAAATCGCTGCGGGTTCTATTCAAGAAGACGCCATACGGTGGGTTGAGACGCGAAGATGCGGTTGCTCTCGGGGCGGCCATCAGTGCTGGTATATGGAAAGGCCTCGTCAAAGACGTACTGCTTCTCGACGTGATGTCGCTGTCGCTTGGGATTGAAACACTCGGCGGCGTATTCACCTGTTTGATCGAGCGCAACACGACGATCCCAACAAAGAAGAGCCAGACTTTCTCGACGGCGGAGGACAATCAGACGGCCGTTACGATCCGAGTCTTCCAGGGCGATCGCGAAATGGCGGCGGACAACAAGCTACTAGGTCAACTCGAGCTTGTGGGCCTACCTCCTGCGCCACGCGGAGTGCCACAGATTGAGGTAATATTTGACATTGACGCGAACGGCATTGTTTCGGTTACCGCAAAGGATAATGCAACGGGCAAGGAACAGCAGACCAAAATTCAGTCATTTGGCGGTCTATCCGAAGATCAAATTGCCGATATGCGTGTCGATGCCGACCGAATCGGTATCAGCTCCACAAGTGTTCCTAGCGCCGTGCTGGCTGATGACCCCGATTCGCGACCGAGAAGAAGCAATCCAACCGAGCCAGCATCGACGAGCCTTGCGACTCGCTCTGGCGATCAGCGTGGTAGTGACCGTCGAACCACACCCCGCATATTTTTGAGCTATGCCCACGAAGACGTCGTTTGGGCAGACGCCGTGACGAAGTCGCTTGCCGTGCTTACGCGTGCTGCGAGAGTTACCATCTGGAGTGACCGTCATATCGCGACCGGTGCGACCTGGGAGAGTAATATTTTTGCCGAAATCGAAAAGTCGAATGTCGCGATCATGCTCCTCTCCTTCGATTTTTTGAACTCAGATTTCATTTTAGGCAAGGAATTACCGGCCATTCTGGCGGAGAAGGAGCGGCGCCAATTGCAACTTATTCCTATAATTGTGCGGCCCTGCCCATTTCAGCTGCATGCTGATTTGGCAATGTTTCAACTTTTCAACACACCTGAGAGGCCATTGTCCGTGCTGCCGCCATGGGAAGTGGAGGTTGAGTTATCTCGACTCACAAAACAGCTTGCAGACACTCTCTGATCATTGTGATGGGCATGAATTTCATGTCACCGGATACGAGCAGAATTATCTGATGCGACTTAAGGGTATACTTGAATGGCCTTTACCGAACTTGAACAAGAAGTGATCGTCCTCAATGCAGTCTGGGGCATGATTGATGATATGGTAAATCCTTCGATGTTCGTCACAGTCGGCAGTGATGACAGTGATGTCACCGAGTTGCGCCCAAGAACGACCGCGCATAAGCAATTATTCAACATATTGTTGCGGGATTTCCTATCCGTCCCGGACGCGGCGGCGTTCGATCTGCCGAAGCCACCGGATGGTTCGCCACTTACAGAAAAGACGTATCTATTCTACCTGAAACGCATCTGCGAGCGACCACAGCTCGACTCATCGAAGGTATTTGAGTTGCGAGAGCACACGAATACGTTTGTCGATTGGCTAAGCACGGACTGCGTCGTAGAAAACGTTTGGTTTCCGTCTATCGACACCAGCGCGAACCTAAAGGTTCAGCGGATCGCGTTCATCACGATATGCGGGAACATTGCGAAGCATAGCTTCGCCGGCCTGAGCAGAGATTCGAAACTCATAGCAAAGACATTATCGGAAAACGGGATCAATTTGGATGATGAACAGCGATTTCTAATAATACCAGAATTCTATGAATGGTTTCACGAGAATATATTCAGCTACCATCTGAACGCGTTGGCCGAATTTCTCAACAATTTGAGATGGGGAATTCACGCCTATCTGGAAGAGGTTTGGATGCGCGCCTACGCGAAAGATGACCCAGCAGCAACAAAGTATCGATACGAGTACCCTGATCATTGCACGCATGTGCTGCCGCAGTCGATGTTCTGGGACTTGATGAACCGAGTACTCAGAAAGCCCAGCATGCCGCGCTTCAACGTCACGCCGTTCCTGAAGATGCGATATTAAATGGCCAGCATGATTTATGAGGATTACAAACTCTGCCCCGATTTGAAGCCCCGGGAGTGTTGCTTGGTTCTCGAACAATACGATGAGGGGGCGTTCAAGCGGCTCTTCCACGCGCACATCCCGCTCCACCGGCTTTCTGAATCCAGAAAGTTGGAGATACTAAAAGTATTTGTTGTGCGGTATATGCCGCTTGAAGCAGACGCTATCGTTTCCGCGTATATCAATGATCGAGGCAAGTCTCCCCATCACGAGGACCCATTTCGCGTGCACGTAACGTACGCTGAGCCTGGCGTTCAGCGCATATATTGCGGACTGAACACGAAAGCCTGGATCGATCAAGTGATCTTGCCGTCTAGCTTCCGGCCGTCGCGCGCTAATCCGGTGGCGAGTCAGTAATCCGATGATATGAAGTGCGTCTTCCCAAGGGTGCAGGCGCAGCGCGCTGAATTGGGATTTCGCGTTCCAGTCCCCGAAGGCCATTCCGCTACTGCAGCATCCCTGACCGGAGTCGCTCCCGGAAATTGCGGCTGAGGCGGAGCTCCGTGCCGTCTTTCAGGTGCAGCGCCGCGTCGCCCGCGCCGAGCGGCGTGATGTTCGCGATGCGGTCGACCGCCACGATCGTGCTGCGGTGGATGCGGGCGAACTCGGCGGGATCGAGCCGCGCCTCCAGGCGCGCGATGCTCTCGCGGATCAGGTGCGCCGCGGGGCCGACATGCAGGGCGAGATAATTTCCCTGGGCCTCGATCCAGTCGACAGTCGCGAATTCGAGCAGCGTAATACGGCCGCGTGCGCGCACCGGAATTTGCGTCAGGTAGCCCGGCGCATTCTCTATCGCCGCGGCGGCCAGCTCGTAAGCCCGCATTCGGCCGAAAAACCCCAACGCATGGACGATCGCCAGGAAACCCGCGAGGCTGAAAACAAGCAGAAGCCAGTTGGACGCAAAGTTCCCGACGAACTCGCCCGCAAGCGAGTGTTGTTTCGGGACAAAAAGCCAATGGGCCAGCACCGTGGAGACGGCGATGAGCGCCGCGGAGATCAGCGCACAGCTTGCGGCCAGGATGACCGCATTGCGCCGCCAGGCTTTGCCTTCGACGGGCCAGCGCCGCACCAGCGCAAAAAGCAGCGGCGCGCTCAGCGCACCAAGCAGGTTCGCGGCCACAATGCGGGGGATTTCGATGCCCCAGTGCGGTTCGCTCCCCGCTCGAATGGCCCGCATCAGATTGCCGGGCTCGAGCACCAGCAGAAAAGCCAACCAGTAGACGACGCCCAGCCCAAGCTCGCGCACGGCCGGCGGCAATCGCCCCACATCGCGCAACGTCACCGTCCGGCTCGTTTCGGGCATCGCCGAGTGTGTGCCCTGGACGCGAAATGGTCCAGCCGGCGGATTTTGTGACCAGACGAACCCGGGCTGGTGCGAGACGAACGCCCGCAATCTTCCCCATTTCCCGAGGAAATCCCACAACAGAGGAGAGGCCGGCAGCCCCGCGATCAGCGCGCGACACCGGACAGGGGAGAACGACGATGACGCGCGAACGCCAAACAAAATCGATGCACACACTGACCGCCTGGCTGGTGCGGGGATCGCTGGCCCTTCTTTTCGTGACGAGCGCTCACGCGGGCGTGCCCGTCAACGTTCCTTTCGCGTCACAGGCTACGACCAGCTTCGCCGAGCATCGCGAGCCGCTGTGGATTGCAGCGCAGCTCCTGCCCATCCTCATCGCGTTCCTGATGCTGGTGACGGGTCTCGGCGCGCGTCTGCGGACATTGTGCGCGCGCCTTGCCGGCGGCAACTGGTTCTGGACCGTGACGCTGTTCGCCTGCGTCTATCTCGTGGTGGCCGCGGCGATCACCCTGCCGTTCGACTATTATCGCGACATCGTCGATATGCGGGCGTGGGGACAATTGCAGCAGACAGTCCAGCAATGGGGCGTCGGCGAAACCGTGAGCATTTTGGCAAGGCTCGTCATCGCAGGACTGTTTGTCTGGATTCCCTATGCGCTCATCGCGAAAAGTCCGCGCCGCTGGTGGCTTTATTCGGCGGTCGCGCTGATCCCGGTCGTGTTTCTCGTTCTCGTGGCGATTCCCGTCTGGGTCAATCCGCTGACGACGGACTACCGGCCGCTGGCGAACGCATCGCTTGCCGCCGAAATCGAAACGCTGGCCGCGCGCTGTGGCGTGAGCCACATTCCCGTCTTCGTGGGCGGCAACGACGATACGGTCGTGGGCCTCGGGCCGACCAACCGCATCATTCTGGACAAGGATATTTTCAGAAACGAGACGCCCGACCAGATCGTGTTCACGGCCGGCCACGAATTGAAGCACTACGTCGAAGGCGACAATTGGAAAGCGCTCGCGATCATTACGGGTCTGCTCCTGGCGGGTTTTTTCATCGTCGATCGTGTCGGCCGCGCCTGGATTGCGCGCGGCGCGCGATGGTTCGGTTTCGACGATCTGGCGGATCCGGCCTCGCTTCCTCTCATCATCGCGATTCTCGGCGTCTGCTGGCTCGCGGTTTCGCCGGCGCTCAATCTCTTCTCGCGCCACATCGAGCACGAAGCGGACCGTTTCGGCCTCGAGCTCACGCACGAGAACCGCGCGATGGGCGAACTGTTCGCCAACGAAATCACGCAGCACGACGAGCTTGCCGACTGGGATACATTCTTTCTTGTCTTCCGTGCGAACCACCCGTCGAACGCCAACCGTATCCGCTTCGCGAATGACTATCGCCCCTGGGAGCAGGGACAACCGCTCGTTTACGGCGATGTGTGCCGGCCCGCGTACAACGCCATGATCGAACGGCCGGACGTCGACGCGCGGGTGGGGCGATGAGCATCGCGGGAGCGGGCGCTCGCGTGCTGCATAATTTTTTCGCTGCCTCGCCAATACATGACACTCGATGTCATGTTTCGGGGCCCATAAAGCCTCCGTCATAACACAGGAGGTTTTCATGCAAGCAATCGAGACCACCCGCCGTACTGTCATCGCCGCGGGACTTGTCGCCGGCGGGGGTACCGCTGTCGCCGCACCGGCGCTCGCAGCAGCACCGGCGGGCGATGTCGCAACAACAAGCATCGATCCCAATCACGATGGTGCGCACGATTTCGATTTCCTGATCGGCGACTGGAGCGCGCATGTGCGGCGGCTGCCGGACCGGCTCGTGGGCTCGAAACACTGGATCGAATATGACGGCATCTCCAACCACAGGAAGCTTCTCGACAGCAACGCGAATTTCGAGGAGTTCGACGTCCGCAGCGCCGACAAAAAGCTGCGCATCAAGGCGCAGACGCTCAGGCTCTACAATCCCGTCTCGCACCAATGGTCGATCTATCTCGTCGATCTCGACGCGGGCACTCTCGGACTGCCGCCGGTGACCGGCCAGTTCACGGGCAGGCGCGGAGAGTTCTACGACCAGGAAGTCTGGGCGGGCCGCGCGATCCTCGTGCGCTACATGTGGCTCGATATTTCGCCTCAGGCCGCGCGGATGGAGCAAGCCTTCTCGCCCGATGGCGGCAAAAGCTGGGAAGTCAACTGGATCTGCGAATTGTCGCGGTAGAATGGGTGGGGGCTATCGCCTATGAGAATTTCAGCTACGCGACATGGAGCACCATGATGCGTGCTTCGATCCGCCTTCACCACGGCTTCGGCGAACGCAGCGAATTGCAAACCCGGCGCAGCTTCAGCGAAGACGGGCAGACTCAGCACGAGGGGAGTCTTGGCGCCATCGGCATTGATTCAAGCTCCAATCTGCCGATCCTTGTCGAAGGACAGACAGTGGTCGTGCAAGCCAGTTGTCGCACTCTGGTGGAAGGACCCTGACACTCGCGTCCCACTTATTATTTGTCATGGCCCGCGACTGCGGGCCACCCAGGTGATTCAACCCACTGATTTCGACCATTGTTACGCACAGTCCGCGCCGAAACTCCATATCGCGGAGACCAAACTGGGTGGCCCGCAGTCGCGGGCCATGACAATTGGGGGTGGGCACCAGGAGTCGGATTCTAACCACCAGGTCATTGCTCCCGCCCCTTTCGCGAATCGGCAAACCGGTCCAGACTCGCGCCCTCGCGCTTCACCCGGGGGACCAGACATGCGCATCACGATTCTCGTTGCAACGACCGCAATCGCGGCCGTCTGCTGTGCGTCCGCGTCGGCGGCGCCGCAAATCAAGGCGACGCTGCCGTGCACCTTCGGCCAGTCGATGGCGCAGGATCACATGCTCGATATCCGGAACACGACGAAAGCGGCGTTGCCGGCGGAGACGATCGTCAATCTCTACATCACTGCGAAACCCAACGGCCAACAGTATGACTGCTTCGCGCTCACCGCACCGCTGGCAGCCGGCGCCCATCTCAGCCACATGGAGAAGGTCACCGTCGGTACGGACGGATTGACGTGCAAGGCGTTCCTCTCCGGCAAATATCCGGCGATCAGCCACGGCGCCGACGGCAGCTCCTCGACGCAATGCGATTATTGAGGGCGGCGGCGTTTCCCGGGGAGCGCGGGCGCGCAAGATGCGCGCGGTCCTTGGGTGACGTCGCGGTTCACGAAATGGCGATGTCCGTTTGCGCGAAATCGTTGCCCGTGCAGAGAAGTTTGGCATTCTCCGAGCGCGCCAGCGCATAAGCAAAGCAATCGCCAAAATTGAGAGCCGCCCTGTGCCGTCCCCTTCCGAAGCGGAGTGCGGCTCCACGCGCTATCCGCAACTGGTCATCGTCGAACGGCCTGATGGTGATTCCATAGGCATTCAACAGAGCCTCGACTTGGTCCCAGTTTGCAGCGGCGCCCAATCTCGCCAGGACAAGCTGCAACTCGAAAACTGAACCGGCCGAAATGATTGCTCCGCTCGCATCAGCGAGTTTGGCGCGCAGGCCATCCGACTCGGGTTCGCTCCACAGAATTGCAACAAGTGCGGATGTATCAACGGCGATCAACGCGGGAGACCGTTTTCGTCGTACATCTCGGCAATGATCTGCGATGGCTTTTTTGTGGCGTGCTTCAACCCGGCTCTGAAGCGTTTGACGATCTCGTCAACCACCCGCTCCCGTGCGTCGTGGGCCGCCGCTGTCTGGCATTGAGCAACCCGAAGGCTCTCGTCGAGCGCCTGCGAAACGGCTGCAGTGATCGTCGTGCGCTTGAGTTTCGCCAGCCGCCTGGCCTTCTTCGCGACTTCGGCATCCTTGATGTTGAGGGCACTCATGGAAGACAATTCCGAAACGTCTTCCTCGACTATCGCACGAATGAGCCGCGGTCTTCAATGCCCCGCTGCATCTCATTTCAAACGGAAAGACGGGCTACTCCGCAGCCTCAGCCAGCTGGGGCGCCGCCTGAAGGACGTCCGCGCCGACATGGGCTTCGAACTTGCGGAAATTATCGCGGAACATGGACACAAGCTTCTTCGCCTGCGCGTCGTACGCCGCCTTGTCGGCCCAGGTATCGCGCGGGTTCAATATCGTCGCATCGACGTTCGGTACGGAGACCGGCACGCGGAAGCGGAAATGCGGATCGATGCGCATCTCGACATTGGCAAGCGTGCCGTCGAGCGCGGCTGCAAGCAGCGCACGCGTCGCCCTGATCGGCATGCGCGAGCCCACGCCGAACGCGCCGCCCGTCCAGCCCGTGTTGACGAGCCAGCAATCGGCCCGATGCTGGGCGATGAGATCGCGCAGCAGATTGCCGTATTCGGAGGGATGGCGCGGCATGAACGGCGCGCCGAAACAGGTTGAGAACGTGGGCTGCGGTTCCTTGCCCAGACCCTTCTCGGTGCCGGCGACTTTCGCGGTGAAGCCGGAGAGAAAATGATACATCGCCTGGCTCGGCGTGAGCTTCGAAATCGGCGGCAACACGCCGAAGGCATCGGCCGTCAACATGATGACGTTCTTCGGATGCGGCGCCGTGCCCCTGGTCGAGGCGTTCGGAATGTAATCGATCGGATAGGCCGCGCGGGTATTCTCCGTATAGCGGCCGTCGTCGAGATCGAGCTCGCGTGTGTTGGGGTCCATCACGACGTTTTCGAGCACCGTGCCGAAGCGTTGCGTCGTGGCGTAAATCTCGGGCTCGGCTTCGGCGGAGAGCTTGATCACCTTGGCGTAGCAGCCGCCTTCGAAATTGAAGACGCCGTTTTCCGACCAGCCATGCTCGTCATCGCCGACAAGCGTGCGCGTGGCGTCAGCGGAGAGCGTGGTTTTTCCGGTTCCCGACAGGCCGAAGAAGATCGCCGCGTCGCGGTTCTTCCCCACATTGGCCGAGCAATGCATCGGCATGACGCGTTTGGGCGGCAGCAGATAGTTGAGGATCGTGAAGACGGATTTCTTCATCTCGCCCGCATAGGATGTGCCGCCGATCAGCACGAGCTTCTTTGCGAAGTTCACGGCGATGACCGTGCCGGTCTCGCTGCCATGGACTTTCGGATCGGCCTGGAAGCCGGGAAGATCGATGATCGTGAATTCGGGATTGAAGCCGTCGCGCTGGCCGGCATTCGGTTCGATCAGCAGATGCTGGATGAAGAGCGCGTGCCAGGCATATTCGGTGACGACGCGGACGGCCAGGCGATGGACGGGATCGGCGCCGCCGAAGAGATCCTGCACGAACAGCTCATGGCCTTGCGCATAGGACATCATCGACTGGAACAGCGCCTCGAAATGCGCAGGCGACATCGCCTTGTTGTTGTCCCACCAGATGTGGGCGTCGGTCGAGGCGTCGCGCACGACGAATTTGTCGGACGCAGAGCGGCCGGTGTGCTGGCCTGTGAGGACGACGATCGGACCGTTCTTTGCGACATGGCCTTCGCCCAGCGCGACGGCACGCTCGTAAAGCTCGGCGGCAGTGAAATTCCAGTGCGCGGCCTTGAGATTGCGGAACCCCTGGCCTTCAAGGCCATGGGCGCTCGGATGCCGCCCGTCCTGAGACATGATCGCTCCCGTCAAAATCGCCGTGCTTCGTATGGGCCGGCTCGTCCCCACCGTCCGGGCAGGATACGCTTCCGCCGGTCTGCCTCGCAAGGAATCGGCATCGGCAGCCGAAAAAGGCAACCCGATCCTCCCCTTATGCTAAAGACCCATTGCCGCATCCGGCGGCCAGGGTGCAAGGCCTTATGGCGCTTTCCGACGACGAGCTCGACCGCTACGCCCGGCATATCGTGCTTCGGGAGGTGGGCGGCGCCGGCCAGGCGAAGTTGAAATGTGCTCGCGTGCTGGCGATCGGAGCGGGCGGGCTCGGCAGCCCGTTGATCCTTTATCTTGCGGCGGCAGGGGTCGGCACGATCGGTGTGGCCGATTTCGACCATGTCTCGCTCTCCAACCTGCAGCGGCAGATCGCCCACCGGACCTCGGACGTCGGACGACTGAAGACGGACTCGGCGAGAGACGCCGTGCAGGCGCTCAATCCCGGCATACGGATCGAACCCCATACCGTGCGCGTCGGGCCGGAAAACGTGATGGAGCTTGTACGGCATTACGATCTGGTCGCCGACGGTTCGGACAATTTTGTGACCCGCTTCCTCGTTGCCGATGCCTGCTTTTTCGCCAGCAAGACGTTGGTCTCGGCTGCCGTCACCGAGTTCGACGGCCAGCTGGCGGTCTTCAAGGCCTACGACCGGACAGGCGCGTTTCCCTGCTACCGTTGTCTGTTTCCCGAACCGCCGCCGCCCGGATCCACGCCCTCCTGCTCGGAGACCGGCATCTTGGGGGCGGCCGCCGGGGTCATGGGCACGCTTCAGGCGCTCGAAGTGCTCAAGGAAATCCTGGGGCTGGGCGACAGCATGGCCGGCCGGCTGCTGATCTACGATGCACTGGCAACGCGATTCCGGACCGTATCCGTGCCACCCGATCCTGCGTGTGGTTTATGCGGTGGTAACCCGACGATTACCGGCTTAACGCCTGTTTAAATCTAATCGGAAGACACTGTGGACGCCCGAATGGAGCAACGGGCGCCGATGGCCCAGGAAATACACTACGAAATCTTTCGCCGGCTCGGTTCGAAGGGCGGCTGGACGCTGCACGATGTCGCCGTCAAGCGCGAGGCTGCGCTCGCGATGGCCGAAGACCTCATGGCCGGAGAGAAGGCGACCGGCGTCAAGGTCGTCAAAGAAACCTACTGGCCGGACACGGGCGAGTACCTGTCGCTCAAGATATTCGAAGACGGCCACACCAAGCACAAAGTAGACGCGGCAGCGGAAGACGTGCCGCACGCGTTGCCCTGCTTCAAGCCCGACGATCTCTATTCCTATCACGCGCGCGCGACCATGGCGCGGCTGCTGCACGAATATCTGTCGCGCCATAAGTTGACGGTGACGGAACTCATCCATCGCGCCGATGCGCTGGAAAGGCTCGAAGCGACCGGCACCATCTACCAGCACGCCATCCAGAAGATCGCCATCGCACAGGCGTCGTCGACGTCGACCCCCGTGGCGCACATCATCAAGGGCCTGAACGAACTGACCGAGCGCAGCGTTCATCGCGTCTATCGCGACACGCGGCGCGGCTATTTTCCCGCCGGCAGGCCGGGCGAGTTCGGTGCGCTCGCGAAGAAACTCTCCGCAGCGGGCGACGGCGCCTATCAACTCAATGGAACAATTGCCCGCGTGCTGGCGGAGGCACAAAGCTGGAACGAGAAACTGCTGATTCTGCTCGCGATGGTCAACGAGGCGCCGGCGGACGGCGCGGGTCGCACGCTGCTTCTGGGCGTCGTCGACGCGCTCATCGCGGAAATCCTCGGCAGCGCTGCCGCCCTGCACGAATTGATCGGCGAAACCGAAAATCTCGGCGAGGCGCTGATGGTGCTCATCGAACTGTTTCTCAGCCGTTCTGCGGTGGAGGACCAGGCCACGCCATTGTCGGCGCTTGCGCGTCACTTCGCGGCCGACATGCTGCCGGATTCGCGTACCGCCGTTGCATGCCGAATCGTTGCGGAATTACGCAGCATGCGACGGCTGTGTCCGGCGTCGTTGCAGGACGAACTCAGGCTGCTGCGCCAGATTGCCAACCGGCTCGTTCTCGGTCAGGGCAAATACCTCAGCCACGAAGAACTCATCGCCGCCTTCACGTTGCGCTCCCGGCGAATCGTGGCACACGAATCCGTCGCCGAGCATCTTGCGGAAGCTACCCTGCCCGACGAGAAGCTCGAGCGTCTGCTGCTGATCGAGGAGAATCTCGTCGGCGCCGAAAACAAGCGCCAGCTGGCGGCGTTCGTGCTTCCCATCCTGACGAGCGCCACATTCGAAGCACAATTCCTGGCACCGAAATCTCCCGTGCTGACGCGATTGAAGCGCCTGGCCGAGCTTCAGACCCGCGTGCGCCGCTCCGCCTTTCCGGAGCGCCAGCGCGACGAGCTTGCCGGTCATCTCGATCGTCTGGCCGTTGAAGCCGAAGCGCGTGCGAAACTGCTGCACGCGATCGACGAGAAAACCGCCACGCCCGTCGAGAGGGCCGTCGCCTTCCTGAAGCTCTTCGCCGCCGGCACGTTCACGGAAGGCCGTCTCGCCGAAAAAGCCCGCGCGCTCGTGCTGGCTCAGCTGGCGCAGCCGGGCTTTTTCACCGCCTATGTTTCCCAGCTGGCGCGATCGACCGGCCAATCCGACGCCGACTCCGCAATGGCGAGCCTGATGCAGATGCTCGAGAAGGCGGGAATCGCGCCCGAGACCGGGCTGAAATCGCTGGCCGCCTGAAGCTCGCCGCCGTCGCGCATGCCTGTCGCCGCAGATAGGCGATCTTCAACCGGCGCGGCGCAACGACGGCGCGTGCGCCGATGCGGCCGCGTCACCGGATCGATGCAGGGGCGGCGCGAATTCGATCCTGATGCACGTACCTTTTCCCGGCTCGCTTTGGATTGCGAAGCTGCCGCCCTGCTTTTCGACAAGGGCCCGCACAAGGGCCAGACCAAGTCCCTGACCGTTCTTGGTGAGGTAGCGCTCGGCGCACACCTGCTCGAACGGCCGGCCCAGCCGCGGCAACTCGCTGACCGGTATGCCGATCCCGTCATCGCTCACCACCAGCACCGTGCACCCGCCTGCACGGTGTGCGCTTACCGAAACGTGGCCGCCGGGGGCCGTGAATTTAAGCGCATTGGACAGCAACTGAAGAAGAATCTGCCGCAAGGCGCGGCGATCGCCGGCCACGATGCATGGTTCATCCACCTCTCCCGCCAGGGAAATGGCCCGCTGGCGGAACGCGTCGCCAACCTCCCGGGTACACGCATCAACGACATCGCGCAGGCTGACCGGCTCGATCTCCAACTCGAGCATGCCGGCTTCGATGTTGGCGATCTCGAGCACGTCGGTAATGCGCTCCATCAGCAGCTTGGCGGAGTTGTGAATTTCATTCGCGTAACTGTCGTAGCGCGTGTCTCCGAGGCCGCCGAAGACATGCTGGCGCATCATGTCTGAGAATCCCATGATCGCGTTCAGCGGCGTGCGCAGTTCGTGGCTCATATTGGCAAGGAAAAGCGATTTGGCGCGGTTGGCGGCCTCGGCCTTCAGCTGGGCTGCACGCATCTCGAGTTCCTGTGCCTTGCGCTCCGTTACGTCGCGCGCGACCGCAATCTCCTTCAGGAACTCGCCCGTCGTTTCGTCATAGACGCCCCGCGTGCTGGTTTCGAACCAGATGTACTGCCCGTCTGCGTGCCGTATGCGGTACACCGCCGTGCGCGTCTCGCCGGGGGGCGGACGTCCACGCACCTTCAACGCTTCATCGAGATCGTCGGGATGAACAAGTTCGAGATAGCGGCCCTGCTGCATCTCCTCCGGCTTGCGGCCAAGAAGCCGCTCCAGTGCGCTGGACGCGCACACGATGCGGTCGTTTTCGTGCAGGACGATGATGTCGGAGGCTTCCTCCGCCATCACGCGATAGCGCTCCTTTGCGATTTCACGCTCGGCCTCGGCCGTCACCTGGGCCGTAATATCGGTGCAGACGCCGACGATGGCCACGACATAGCCGTCGGGATCTACATCAACCTCTCCCACCGTCTCCACGATCTGCGCCACAGCGTCGGCGGATTTTGCGCGGGTGCGATAGCAGAACGACGAGCGGCTCTCGACGGCAGCCGCGATGCGTTGCCTGAGTTCGCGTACGTCGTCCGGATTGATTTGGTCGAGCAACCAGTCGCTGTCCGGCGGTTGCGAGGCAGGATCGATGCCGAGAAGGCGGTACATACCGTCCGACCAGAACATTTTACCGTCGGCGAGCGTCGTGCGCCAATAACCAAATCGCGCGGCGCGTTCGGCAAGGTCGAAATGTTTCCAGCCATTGGGTGACGGCGCCTGATCCGCGCGACTGCGATCTGCCCCCTCATCCCTCACGGTCGAGCTCCCTCGCGCTGACGCGCCTCGATCGCGGAAGACTAACTCCTGCGCATTAACTGCCGCTTAAGGCTGACCGGCGCGGGGGCCCCTAGTGGGCCTCGTCCCAGTTCCTCGCAGCGCGCGCCTCGACAACCAGAGGGACGGACAGCTCGACGACCGGGAGCGCCGCCTTCTCCATCACGGACCTGACGACTTTCGATGCGGCATCGGTTTCCTTGTCGGGCGATTCCAGTACGAGTTCGTCATGCACCTGCAGCAGCATCCGTGTCTTGAGCTTCTTCCCGGCAAGCGCAGGCGGCACGCGGATCATGGCGCGGCGGATGATGTCGGCCGCGGCACCCTGGATGGGCGCGTTGATGGCGGCGCGCTCCGCCCCGCCGCGATGGCCGGGGTTCGACGCGTTGATTTCGCGGATGTGAATGCGCCGCCCGAACAGCGTCTCGACATACCCGTGCGTGCGGGCGAATGCCTTGGTGCTTTCCATATAGTCGCGGATGCCGGGAAAGCGCTGGAAATACTTCTTGATGTAGTCGTCGGCTTCGCCGCGCGCGATGCCGAGCTGGTTGGCTAGTCCGAAACCCGAAATGCCATACACGATTCCGAAGTTGATGGCCTTTGCGCGCCGGCGGACTTCCGAGGGCATATCCTTCACGGGCACGCCGAAGATTTCCGACGCCGTCATGGCATGAATGTCGAGCCCTTCGGCGAATGCCTTCTTCAGTTCGGGGATGTCGGCGATATGCGCAAGTAACCGGAGCTCGATCTGGCTGTAGTCTGCGCTGATCAGCTTCGATCCGGCAGGCGCGATGAATCCGGCCCGGATGCGCCGGCCTTCCTCGGTGCGGATGGGGATGTTCTGCAGATTGGGATCGTTCGACGAAAGCCGTCCGGTCGACGTCGAGGCCATCGCATACGATGTGTGAACACGTCCCGTCTGCGGATTGATGTATGTCGGAAGCGCATCCGTATAGGTGCCCCGCAGTTTCTGCAGCTGGCGCCACTCAAGAACCTGTTTCGCGATGGCGTGACCTTGCGCCGCCAGATCTTCGAGCACGTCGGCATCGGTCGACCACGCGCCGGTTTTCGTCTTTTTGCCGCCGGCAATTTTGAGCTGTCCGAACAGAAGATCGCCCAGCTGCTTCGGCGAACCGATGTTGAAGCTGCCCCCGGCCAGCTTGTGGATCTCCTTTTCGAGCTTGGCCATCTGCGTGGCGAAATCGTTGGAGAGTTTGCGCAAGTGATCGGGATCGATGACGATGCCTGCGCTCTCCATGTCCGCCAGTACCGGCACCAGCTGGCGTTCGAGCGTTTCGTAAACCGCGACCTTGCCTTCGGCGATCAGCTTCGGCTTCAAAAGCGCGTGCAGGCGAAAGGTCACATCGGCATCTTCGGCGGAGTAGCGTGTGGCTTCCGGAAGCGGCACGCAATCGAACTTGACGCGGGACTTGCCCGTACCCGTGACTTCATCGAACGTGATCGGCTTGTGCCCGAGATGAAGCTCGGAGAGTTCATCCATGCCATGGCCGTGCAGCGCGGCACCGAGCACATAGGACAGGAGCATGGTGTCGTCGAACGGCGCGACGCGGATTCCGCGCTGCAGCAGAATCAGAAAGTCGTATTTCATGTTCTGCGCGATCTTGAGAACGGTCTCGTCCTCCAGCAACGGCTTAAGATGCTTCACGACATCGGCTTCGGTCAGTTGAACGATGCCGCTTTTCCCGTTGCCTGCCAGATCGAGGCCGTCGCCGGCGCGATGACCGCACGGGATGTAGCACGCCTCTCCCGGCGCCACGGCCAGCGAAACACCGCACAGACCCGCCTGCATCGGATCGAGCGATGTCGTCTCCGTGTCGACGCAGACCCTGCCCACCTCATGTGCGCGGGCGATCCAGTGTTTTAGCCGATCGCGCGTGACGACGGTTTCGTATTTCGAGTGATCGATGGGCTTGAGGAGTTCTGCCCGATCCATGACGGCGCCCGGCGCGCCGGCCTTCTTCGAATCCGGAACCGGTGCGGCAGCGCCTTCGCCAGCAGGAATCTGTGCAGGCGCAGCAGGCCTCAAATCGGAACCCGGCGCCGCGCGCCTCACGGGATCTGTGGCGGCCGAAATCGCATCCACGTCGTCGATGCCAAAGTGCGACGCAGCCCGCCTGGTGAGGCTCGCGAACTCCATCGCCTTCAGAAAGCCGATCAGCTTCGGCGCTTCGGGTTCTCTGACCGCGAATTCGTCGATGCCGGTGGGAAGGTTCACATGATCGTCGAGCGTGACAAGCTTGAGCGAAACTCGCGCATTTGCGGCATTTTCGATCAGGGTCTCGCGGCGCTTGGGTTGCTTGATCTCACCCGCGTGAGCGAGCAACGTCTCGACATCGCCGTACTGGGTGATCAGTTCGGCGGCCGTCTTCACCCCAATGCCGCGCACGCCCGGCACGTTATCGGTAGAATCCCCCGCGAGCGCCTGGACCTGCACGACCTTCGACGGCGGTACGCCGAATTTTTCGATCACATCGGCTGACGCCAGGCGCCTGTTTTTCACCGGATCGAACAACTCGACGGTGCCGTCGACGATCAGCTGCATCAGATCCTTGTCTGAGGACACGATGGTTGCCTTCGCACCCGCCTCGCGTGCGATCCGCGCGTAGGTTGCGATCAGGTCGTCGGCCTCGAAACCCGGCTCTTCGATGCACGCCACGCTGAAGGCGCGCGTGGCGTCACGCACCAGCGGAAATTGTGGAATCAGATCTTCGGGTGGCTCGGGGCGGTTGGCTTTGTATTGCGGGTAGATTTCGTTGCGAAAGGTGGTCTTGCCCGCATCGAAGATCACGGCGAGGTGAGTCGGCCTGTCGCCGTCACGCATGTCCTCCAATAGCTTCCACAACATGTTGCAGTAACCGGACACGGCGCCGGTGGGCAGACCGTCCGATTTGCGAGTCAGAGGCGGCAGCGCGTGATAGGCGCGAAAAAGATAACCCGAACCGTCAACCAGATAGAGATGATCGCCCTTCTTGACAGGGGATGTGCTCAATGCGGCGTTACTCCTTCGCGCAGGACGAATTTGCGGTCGCAATAGGGGCATTCGACGAAGGTCTCGTCGCCCATCTCGAGATAAACCAGCGGATGCCCCAGCGCACCACCGCCGTCGCAGGCGACGCGCGTGTCGTCCACTTCGATGATCTCGGGCGCTTCGACGGTCATGGGGAATTGTCCTGGCTGGAAGGGCGGGACTCATGGGTAGCCCAGCCGCACGCCGCCCGCAATTCGGAATTGCGGCCATCGGCTGCCCCCGTTCCGCCCTATTCGCCGTTCAAACTTCCCGGCGGATCGGCGGCATCGGGGGCTTCGTTGAGACGGATATTTGTCATTCTGGCGGCCGCCATAATGCTGGCCGGATGTCTGCCGGTTACCAGCACGTCGCCGGTCGGCTCGACGGCGGGCTTCAAGGCGGATCCGGATCTCTACGGCATGTGGGAAGGCAAGCCCACCGACACGGCCCCAGAAGATGCAGATCGTGTCGCCTTCATCTCCATCCTGCCCGGCGACGAGGGAAACGCGACGGCGGTTTTCATCGACATGCCAGTACCGGTCAAAAGCGGAGACTGGGCGACTTACGCGCTCACCACAGCCAAGCTCGGCATCCACCGATATATCAACGCGCGCGCAACCTTTGCCGATGGTCATCCCGCGGACGGTCCCGATGCACAGAATGCGTTTCCTCTTTACTACCGCATCGATCCGAACGGCACGTTGGTACTCTATTTGCTCGACGAAGATGCGACGCGCGCAGCCGTGAAGACGGGAAAGATCGCCGGCACCGTCGGCCGTGGCGACAATGGAGACGTGATGCTGACCGCGGCTCCCGCCGAACTCGATGCGTTTTTCGCAAGCAAGGCCGGACGCGCGCTCTTCATCAAGCCGCTGCTGGTGATGCACCGGGTGAAGTAGCTGATGCTTCAGTGGGACGCGCGGTGCAGGATCTCGTCCACGAGGCCGGTTTCGTAACGCTGGCCTTCCGGCGTCAGTGAAATGCGGCTGGGCCAGTCCGCCTTCGCAAGACCCTTGCGCTCCAGCGCGTGCCAGACCTTCTCGTTGTAGAGACCGGTCGCATCCTTCGATGCGACGACCGCATCGCCCAAATGGAAATGATCGCCATGCGCCTGCGGGAAACGCTGAAGAATGAGATCGCCGCTGCGCGGATCGGCGCCCGCTGCGCCGGGAACGCGCGCCAGAGCCTGCAGCACTGTGAGTGTGCGCAATTGCAGCGGATTGAGTTTCAGCGGATTTTGTTTCGGCGTCATTTCGTCCTCACAGGCCAATCCATTGGGCCGTATCCGCGCCGGGCTCGGGCGGCGCACACTGCCATTTCGGCGGCGTCTGCGACATGTGCACGATGGGCCCCAGATGCTCGAGTATGCCCCGCGTCGTCTCGCATGACTGCATGAGTCCGTCGAGCCCCGTCATGGGGTCCCATGTTTTCGGGACAGCGGCAGGCGCGACCTTTCCCAGAGATTGCAGCCACATGGCCGTCGACGACAGCGACACCTGCACCAGCCAGCTGCCGCCCTCGCGGAACCGCCTGAGCAACGCAGCAGCAGCGCCTGCCGCGGCGAGATAGCCCGTGATGTAGTCGCAGGCGGCAACGGGGAGCAGCCTGGGCACCGCGTCACGTTTCTGGCCGGCGCGTTCGGCTTCGAACATGCCCTGCTCCCAGGCAAGGCCGGTGGCGCTCTGCGCCATCTGTTCGAAGCCGCGCCTGGCCGCCCACGGACCCTGATGGCCGTAGCACGACACCGAGACATAAACGATTCCCGGCGAGGTATGTGCAAGTGCGGCCGGCGTAAATCCGAGTTCTGCCAGAGCGCCGGGACGATAGGAATCAACGAACACATGCGCGTTGCGCGCCAGCGACCGTAACAGTTCTGCTTCACTCGGCTTGGTGAGTTCGAGAAACGCGGAACGCTTGCCGGCACCCGTATCGAGATCGAACACCGGATCGTTCGCCAACCGCTCCGAGCGCACGCCGAGCACTTCGGCGCCGTGGCTTGCCAATGTGCGCGCGACGACCGGACCGGCCAGCACGCGGGTCAGGTCGAGGATGCGCACGCCGTCCAGCGGCTGGCCGCTGTCGGGAAGTCGCAAGACCGGCGCATCGGCGAATTTCTTCAGCACGATGGGTGGAACGCCGGTGAGCGATGCGCCCTGCGGCGTCTGTTTCCATTCCTCTTCCGTGCGCGCCACTGCCCCGCATTGCTCCATGAACGCCAGCGCATCCTCGAGCGCCAGCACACTCCATTTGGAGACGGATTCTGCCACGGCTTCGCGCGTGTTCGCGGCATTGAGTAGATCGAGCGTGCGTCGCTCCAGATGCGGAAAGCTGCCCTGCAAGTGAATCCATCGCCCGCAGGCGCCCTGATAGAACCCGACGGTGGGCCTGTCCTGGGCCGCCCGCGGCACATGCTGGCCGTTGAGATTGAGCAGGGCAAAAGACGCCAGCGACGCAGCGGCAGCCTTCAGATCGATCCCAATGTCCTGCTGGACACCGCCGCGCAGGCGCCAGATTTCCGCGGCGGCCGAGGCTGCAAGCGTGACGGCGGCGGCGGCGGCGGTGCCGACGCGAAATGGCGTCGGGGCAAGCGGATCCGCGCCTTCGAACGCAGGGGCGCGCAGGGGTGCGATCCCTGTCATCCGGTTCAGGGATGCGAACGCGTCCCGCGGCGTCATGGAGTTCTCCGTCCGCCCGGTATATTCCCGCTCCTTGAGTCCTGCAATCTTGCCGGAGCCTGGGGAATAATTCATGAGTCTACCTCTTGAAGGTCTGCGTGTGGCCGACTTCGGCCGCTACATCGCCGGACCGTTCTGCGCCGCGCTCCTGGGCGATCTTGGTGCCGACGTCATCCGAATCGAAAAGCGCGACGGCCGCGAGGACCGCACGCTCATCTCGCTCGCAGAGACGTCGGACGGCGATCCGCGCGAAGGCGCACTCTTCCTGCAGATGAACCGGAACAAGCGCAGCCTGACACTCGATCCCTCCGGACCGAAAGGCCGCGAGATCATCCGTCGTCTGGTCGAAAGGAGCGACGTCGTCGTCGCAAACCTGCCCGGCCAGACACTCAAAAGTATGGGGCTGGATTACGGCGCCGTGTCAAGCGCCAACCCGCGCGCGGTGCTGGCGGCGGTGTCGGCCTTCGGGCTCGATGGTCCGTACGCGGATCGTGTCGGCTTCGACGGTATCGCCCAAGCCATGAGCGGCGCATCGTATTTCTCCGGCGCAGAGGATCAGCCGTTGAGGGCGGCTGCGCCCTATGTCGATTTCGGAACCGCGTCGCTGATGGCCTTCGGCATCATGGCGGCGCTGAAGGCGCGCGAGCAGACGGGCAGGGGCCAACTCGTCGAAGGCGCTCTTTTGCGCACCGCCATGACCTTTTTCAGCACCATGCTGATCGAGGAATCCGTAGCCACGCGCGGCCGCACCCCGACGCTCAACCGAAGCCAGACGGCCGCGCCGTCGGACATCTATCGCACGAAGGACGGTTGGATCACCGTCGCGGTCAATGGCGATCCCCTCTTCCGCAAAGTGGCAAAGCTGGTCGGCGTTCCCGAATGGATCGACGATCCGCGCTTTGCCAATGACAGATTGAGGGGCGATCACGGCGAGATCATCAGTAAAGGCGTCGCCGAATGGTGCGCCACCCGCAGCCGCGACGAGGCGATCGCCGCGTTCGAAGCGGCGCGGGTGCCGGCCGGCCCCGTTTACACCACGCGCGAAGCGCTGGACGACCCGCATGTTCGCGCGAGCGACTTCTTCTCCGCCATCGATTATCCGGGCATCGGTGCGGCGACGGTCGCGTCCACGCCAGTCAAGCTGCACGAAACTCCGGGCAGTGTTCGCAAGCGCCCGCCGACTCTGGGCGAGCACAACGAGGAGATACTGGGCGAGCTTGGGTATTCGGCGGCGGAGATCAAGTCGTTGGTAAGCCTGTGCATTGTCTGATCGTCACGCTGAGTCCTTTGATCCTGCCGACCCGTACGGCGACTTCGTTGTTGAATATCTGGCCGGCCTGCGCTACTCACAGACAATTCGTCGGGGGGATAACATGACCAAGTTTCTCAAAATCTTTGCCGCGTGTGTCGCCGTCTCAACGCTTGCGGCGTGTGCCACCTGGTCCACCGGCCATGTCACGCCTGCATCGACAGGCGGTTCTGCACAAAGCCAGGCGGCGCCGACATCGGCCGACTCAATCGTCGTGACCGAAAACGACATCAACAACCGACCGTACACGGTGCTCGGCGACATCAAGGTGACCGTCAACAAGACGACCATCTTCAACAAGGATCCGACGCACGACGATATCAATGCGGCGCTGCGGGAAAAGGCCGCAAAGCTTGGCGCGGACGCGGTCGTTCTCGTGCGCTACGGAACGGTGGGCGTGGGATTCATGAGCTGGGGTGAACTCGACGGCCAGGGTCGTGCGGTCAAGTTCAACTAGGCTGTTGCTCGGAATGGTGCTCGCCGTCGCCGCCTGCGCCCGCGAGGCGCCGCCGCTGCCTGCCGCGGATACCTTCAATGCGCCGGCGATTCAGCCGGCGATGAGCGAACAGGATCGGCTGCAACGTTGCTCGGTTTTGGTCATTCAGGTTGCCGATTTACGGCGTGAGATGGCAACCATCGAGGATGTGATTACCGGTCATCGCCAGAAGGATCAGGTGGAGGGGTATCTCGCCGACGTGCTTTTTCCGCCGGCGCTGCTCGCGATCGATCAGGAAAAAACGCGCAAGGCGGAACTCGATGAACGGCAGAAGAAAATCGATGACCTCCTGATCGAACAACACGCGCTTCATTGTCCGGCGGGGATGCAATAGGGACGTTTGGTCACTGTCGTGCAGTCGGGAATTCGCCGGACAATGCAGTGCGACGGAAGCAAAACCTCCGCTCTTATCGTATTCGTTCCGTGAAAGACGGCGTGGCTGGTGTACGCAGAGTCCTTTTTTGTGCTATCGGCAATGCAGTCGACATCCGGTTGCGTTCGAGGGGGGGCATCTTGATGAATCGTTCGAGCAGGACAGCAGCACTCGCCGCAATTTGTGTTCTCGTGTCACAAATCGCGCCTGCACTCGCAGCCGACGTGCACGAATACGCGAACATTCACACGATCGCGGTGATCTCGGCGTTAGGAAACGACGTCGATATGCAGACCTATGGCCTATCAAGCATTCTTGACTCCGATTATACGCTACACACGGATTGGAATCTCGACGCTCAAGCGGTCGATGAAATCTCGCGGATCCTTGCAAAGCAATTCACGGTCAAAACACTAGAGCAATTCCGGGTTAGGGGGAATCGATTAGGGATTCCCGGCGGGTCACGAGTCTGATTCAAGAAGCTGGCTGTTATGGAGGCTGGCCAAGGATGGGACGAGCCCTTTCAAATGATCTTCGGGAGCGTGTTGTTGCAGCGGTGGATAGCGGAGAGAGTTGCCGGTCTGTAGCGGCCCGGTTTGAAGTCGCGGTGTCGTCGGTTGTGAAGTGGACGCAGCGGCGACGCCGTACTGGCTCTGTGGCGCCGGGCAAGATCGGCGGTCATCGCAAGCCGGTTTTGGAACCGCATCGGGCCTTCATCGTGGAGCGGCTGGAGCAGAACCCTCATGTGACGCTGCACGGACTGAAGGCGGAACTGGCGGCGCGTGGTGTGAAGGTCTCGCATGATACGGTTTGGGTCTTCCTGCGGCGCCAAGGGTTGCGGTTTAAAAAAAACACTGTTCGCCCTTGAGCAGGCGCGTGCCGATGTTGCGCGCCGACGTCAGCGATGGAGAGCCCGGCAAGGTAATCTCGATCCTGCCAGGCTCGTCTTCATCGATGAGACCTGGATCAAGACCAACATGGCGCCCCTGCGTGGCTGGGGTCCGAAGAACAAGCGGCTGCGCGGCTTTGCTCCCTACGGTCATTGGCGCACGCTGACCTTCCTCGGCGCTCTCAGGCTCGATCGGCTCACTGCACCGTGCGTTTTCGATGGGCCGATCAACGGCCAATCCTTCCGCGCCTGGGTCGAGCAACAGCTCGTGCCGGCATTGAGGCCTGGCGACATCGTCATCATGGACAATCTCGGAAGCCACAAGAGCAAGGCCGTGCGCAGCGCCATAAAAGCTGCCGGCGCAAAGCTCCATTTCCTGCCGCCTTACTCACCAGACCTCAACCCCATCGAGCAGGCCTTCGCCAAGATCAAGCACTGGATGCGCATCGCACAAAAACGCTCCATCATCGAAACTTGGCGACACATCGGCCACCTCGTCGACACCATCACGCCAGACGAATGCGCAAACTACATCGCAAACGCAGGCTATGCTTCTACCCAAACCTGAAACGCTCTAGCGACCGATCCGCAGGCGTTTGCCAACCTCTCAGGAGATCTGCTTCTCGATTTCTGGCCTGATGTTGAGCGCCGGTTGATGGCACTGCCGAAGACGAACGGAGTCGACGCCTACGTTGTTGTGATTCCCCAAGTAAAGAGGCACGGGTCCATTGCTGTTGGTCACATGAATCCGTGGGGCCTGACAGGGGAGCATGCGTCGGTGATGCTCGACGAAACCACCCATTTTATCCCTTATTATGTTGTGGGTGTCATCGACGCCAAAAGCGGCAAGAAAATAGACGACGGTAAAGCCGTATTTCGAAGATCGCTTTTCTCCCGGTCCGGGAATCCGTTCAAAGAAAAATGCTCCAATGACCTATGGGCAACGAGCGCGGAGCAACTCACTGCAGATCAAAAAACGAGCATACACAGACAGCTGGCTTCGCTTCTCAGCCGTACCGTCGCGTACGCCCTTGCCGATGCCAATCTGATCAGCGCGGACGATGCGGCGGCCGAAACGGCACAGATCGCCTTGCCTGCCGACCCGTCCTGCCACTAGCGGCAAAGCTGACGTTTCGAAGCTGCAGAACGGCATGCGCTAAACGTTGGCGTGTCTGCTACGATGCTTGGACGCTGTCTGGTTCCGGCGCGTGACATCTACTGTTCCGGCGCGATGGTGATCGTTGCCATATCCGTGCGCGCATGGATGGAGGGCGCGTACATCTCACTCACGTCGGCTGCCGGCATCGCGAACGTTCCCGCCGTCACCGCGCGCGCGATATAGGCCAGCCGGAAGGTGGGCGGCGGCGGAACGGGCTTCTTCGGGTCCGGCTTCTCCTGGTATTGCGAGCCGATGTTGAACGCGGCAACGAAGCGGTCGTCGCGCCCTTCTTCGACCGTCACGTCGCTCAGCGTGTCGAGCCAGGCATAGGCCTTGCCGTCGTCGCCCGCGACGGGCATCTCGATCTCGAGTCCGGCGGGCAACAGATCGAGCGCCGCCATCTGGCGATAGTAATCGTTGGCCATCTGGCCCTCGATGACGATCATCAGGCGGTCGTTCTGTTTGACGGCGGCGAGATCGGCAGGCGATCCCGACATCGTCCACACCGTCTTCTTCAAGCTGAATCCGTTGGCCATGGCGGGCAGCGCCGCGGCAGGTGTGCCTTCGACGGAGACGGTGCGCCAGACGGATGCGTCGCCACGGTTGGTCAGCGTCACGCTGGCATCGAGTTGTGCCAGCGAAGGCCCCAGGCGCACCGCGCCGTCGCGCGGCTGCACCGGCGTGCCGTTGACAGCGATGGCAAGCGGTACGCGCTGCAACCCCAGTTCATAGGCCGCGCGCAGCATCCAGGCCTTTTCCTGCGTCGTGGTCGAGTTGAGGCGCATGTCGACATCGTCGGCGCGCCTCATGAGTGCAGGTACGATTTCCGGATCGCCGCCTTCGATGGCGAGCGCGGTGGTGGCCGCAAGATCGCGCACGAACGAACCGTAATCGTCCGTCGTATAGGTCGCGGGATTGGCCGCCATCAGGATCGCGCGCGCGCGGCCCAGCGCATAATTCGCGCGGCTCTTGTCGCCGGCCTGAGCCGCAGCAGCGCCCGTCAGTGCGGCGGCCACGGCGTTGTTCCATTCCGAACCGCGCGTGTCGGAGTAGTAGCGCAGATCGCTCAGGTTCGCCTGCCCCATATGCGCGAGCACGTAAAAGGAATATGCGCGCACCTGGTCGTCGTTGGAGTCTGAGGTGGATGCCGTCCTGAGCCAACCCGCGCCGCGCCTGAGCGCCTCGCTTGGCACGACGTAGCCCTTGTTCTTCGCCTGCTGGAGGAAATCGAGCGCGAACACGGACAGCCACGGGTCGGCATCCGAACCCGGTCCCCACATGCCGAAATTGCCGGCGAAGTTCTGCATGTCGAGCACGTCGTCTACTGCATTCTGGATGCGCGCGCGCAACGCCTGGTCCTTCGCAACCCCCGCAAGGCCCGCCAGATCGTTGAAATAAAGAAGCGGCATGCCCACGCTCGTCGTCTGTTCGATGCAGCCGTAGGGATATTTGTCGAGCCACTTCAGAATGCCGGCCACGTTGCTGTAACCGTGCGCCGCGGACACGGTGAGCGCCACGGATGCCGTCGACGGCACGAGATCTGCGACCAGCGATCTGCCCGCCGTATAGCTCTGGCCTGCGCGCAACACGCCGATATCGTCGCGGACCAGATCGAGTTGAGGTGCACGCACTTCGATCGGCCAGGAATGCTGAACCCTGAAGCCCTGCGGTCCGGTCAATGCAAGCGTGACATTGGCGACGCCGAGACCCGTGCCATCCAGCATGACCGGCAGCAGCACGCGCTGACCGCGCGCGATGTCGCGGGTGAGTACATCGCGTGGCGCGCCTGCATCCAGACCCACGGGACCGGAGGCGGTGACGACCGCCGTGTAACTGCCAGCCGGACCTTCGACGTTGTTGATGTTGAGCGCGGCCTGCGCCTTGTCGTTCGGCGCGAGGAACCGCGGCAGCACGATATCCGCAACGACCGGATCGCGCACCGTCAACGGCCGGTCGGCATGACCGAGTTTTTTGTCGCTGAGTACAACGGCCATCAGCCGGAGTTCGCCGTTGAAATCGGGAACATCGAGCGGCACCTGCACGATGCCGTCGGCACCGACTTTCAGAAGGCCCGAGAACAGAGCCACGGTCTGCGTCGGTACCACTGCCAGGTTGCGGCCACCGAGATTGTCGCCACCTTCACGCAACGATCCGACCGGTCCTTTTTCGGCCTTGATCAGCCGGCCGTAATCGTCATGCATGCCCACGCCCAGCCGGCGCTTGCCGAAATAATAAGTCACCGGATCGGGCGATTTGAAATCGGTGAGCTGCAGAATGCCTTCATCGACGGCGGCAAGCGTGAGATAGGCGGGCTCTCCATTGGCAAGACCCTTCACCGTCACGGGAATGACGATGCGCTGACGCGGCGTGATCTTGGCAGGCCCGCCGATCACGGCCGTCAATGTGCGCGGCGCATTGTCGACGCCGAGCCACGTGACGCCGATGGCGCGCACGGGTTCGCGGCCCGTGGCGCCGTTCAGCGGATGATAATCGGTGACGAGGACATACGCGCCCGCGCCCCAATCGGCCGAGACGGGAATGTCGACGGTTGCTCCTTTGGCCGGTGCGTCGATCAACTGCGACGAGAACACGCGATCGCCGGCGACAACGATGAGCGCATGGCCGTCGGACGCCGGCTTGATCGAGATGTGAGCCACTTCGCCCGCCGCATAGGCCGCCTTGTTCGCCGCGACGGGAATGCGGTCGGGCCTGTCACCGGAGGCGCTTGCCGCCCAGCCCGAGTAGAACCGATACGAACTCGACGCACCCGACTTCGGATCGGTGATCGTCAGGCGATACGTACCCCATGGAAACGCCTGCGCCAGTCGCGCCGGCGCCTGTGCCGGGATCGACAATGCGCCCGCAGCGATGAGACGGTCGCGCGTGACAGACTGGTACTTCCACACGCCGCTGTCCTGGTACCACTGATAATTGGTGACTTCGCGCACCCAGGAGTACGACAGGTTTGGCAACGAAATTCGCTGGCCGTCGGCGTTGACGGCAATGGCTTCGAAGCCCGCTTTCGCATTCTCGCTCACGGAGCCGTCATCGAAATCGGGGCGGATGCCGAGCGCCACGTCGTGTGTTCGCACCGGAACATCGACCGTCTTGTCGGTCGTGCGTCCGCCCGGTTCATGAATCGAAACCTTGATCGCGGCCTTGAGCGGCAATGTCGTATCGGCGAGTTCTCCGATAGAGCCGGCCGCGACTGTCGTGCCCGTTGCGTCCGTCGCCGGCACCGTCAACGTAACCGTCACGTCCGAGAACGAATCGTCCACGCGTCCGAACTGGTATTGCGGAAAGGCCGGATACGGATTGGAATCTTTCGTGATGCGCGCTTCGCCCTCGCCCGACAGACCGGACGCAGGCGCGCCGTAGAGGAACCGGCTCTGCGCCTCGATCTGGATGTCGCCCCCGGCGCGAAGGAATTTCTCCTGCGGAGTCAGCGTCACCTTGAGCCGCTGCGGCACGAAATCCTGCACGTCGAACTCGACGCGGCCGATGGCGTCGGCTTTGGGATCGATGTACGCAGCGATCTGCCAGCGGCCATGCGGTGCGTGGGCATTGAGCAGCACCGGCCATTGCGTGGAGCCCGCCATCAGATCCTTGCCCTGCACAACGGTGCGCGAAACTTCCAGGCCGTCGGGCCGGGTTGCGATCAATGTCACGGGGGCAGTGATCGCCGCACCGATTTCGTCACGCAGCATTGCGACAGAGCGCACGGTTTCGCCCGGCCGGTAGACGCCGCGCTCGGTGAAGAGATAGGCATCGATCGGCCCCGGTGCGGGTCGGCCGCCGACGCCTCGGTCCGTCAGATCGAACGCCGGCCGGCGCAGATCCAGGAAGCTGAAGTCCTGATCCGTTCCGTAGGCCGTGACGACGACAGGCTCGTCGCCTCCCGTCGCACGGAAGAGGCCGCCGTCAAAATCCGCTCGACCGTTTGCATCCGTGACGGCCGAGGCGAGCACATTGTTGTCGCGGGCCACGAGATTGAGCTTTACGCCGGCGATTGGATTTGCGGTCGCGTAGGAACGCGCGAACACAACAAGACCGTTGCGGCCCTGGAAGGTGGTGAGCCCGATGTCGGAATCGATTACCCATTGCGAGGCCTTCTCGCCACCGTCTTCGTCTTCGGACTCGCCTGCCGGGCGCTTGGCCGCATCGCTGGCGATCAGCACGTATGCACCGGGCGGTTTGCCCTTCAGAATGTCGCGGATGGGGACAAGCGTCACCACGGAATCGTTTCGAGCGCCCGTTACGTCCATCGTTCCCGACCAGACCAGCGCACCCTGGTTGGTCTTGAGCTGGCTTTCGTCCCAGCTTTCCATTGTCGTCTGATCGACCACGCCGGCTTCGATCTGCGACAGCAGGCGGTCGCCCACGCGAACGATCTCAAGCTTGAGTTTTGCGATATTGACGGTCGTGACCGGAACGCCGTCGGCATTGTCGCGCGGCAGGATGATGCCGCCGGAGAAGCGCACCAGTGCCGGCTTGTCGGCGAGCTCGACGGGAACGGTTTCGGATTCGACGAGCTTGCCGCCGTCCGCGTCCGGCATGCCTTTTTTCAGCGTCACACCGTACGTCTGGTTGAACGCCAGTCCGCCGATGCAAAGCCGCTGGTCGATGGGGCGAACGACGATGCGGGTTTTCGGATCGACGGAGAGATAATCCTCGTAATGGGTGCGTCCGCTGACATCGAGCGTGCGGGTGAAGACGAGGCACGCGAGCGCGTCGCGTCCGGTGGTGTCGATATCGAGGCGGTGAAAGGCGAATTCGGGAGAGCCGGCCATCTCTTCCGGCGTGACTTCGCGGGTAAGCACGCCGAAGCCGCTTTTCAGCCGGGCGAAAAAGCCCTGCCCGTTCTGACCGAGCTGATTGCCGCCGCCGAAATAATAAAGAATGGCCGCCACGACAAGCAGCACGGCGACGACAGCGCCGCCGATGATCAAAACCCGCCGAATCATGGACCCCTCCGAAGCGCCCGACGGCGCCATTGGGAGCCTAACGGCGCGGCGCTATCGGGGCAAATCAATCGCCTGAAGAGTCCCGAGGGAACATGGCGGCACGGTGACGGTTCGGAGAGTAACGCAGAATTATTTCGATACGCGCCGGCTGACTGCGACGGCTATGCAACTCCCCCGACCCAATTGCCGTGAAAGCCGAACGGCACGCGGCGCGGGAGCGCGGCGGTTGCGACCGGGCCGGCGCCGACATTCTGCGCATCCAGGACGATCAGATCGCTGCGATCTTCTGCGCCGCGGTAGACCACGGCGAGCAGCCAGCCCTCGCCTTCGGACGAATCCTCAGCGCGCGGCACGAATACCGGCTCGGACGTGACGTCGCCCTTCGGTAACGACAACACGTTTTTCTTTCCTGTGGAGACGTCGAAATGGGCGATCGCATCGAAGCGCACGTCCGCCTCATTGCGCGAGTTGCCGGCGAACCAGCCATGACGATAGGAGAGACCGGCGCGGCGATCGTCGATGCGGGGAAACTCGCCGGCCATATCGTCCAGCACCGTACGCCCGATGGTGTCGCTGGGCGCGGCGAGATCGAAAGTCCAGCGGACAAGCACGGCCCTCGCCGGCGTGCCGCGGGAGCCGTCCGCATTGGGAAACAGAGGTGCATTGGGGTATTCCATCACATCGGCGAACAGCCGCGCGCCGTCTTCCCAGGCATTCATGACGTGAAAGACGTAACAAGCGTCCGTCGTGAACCAGCGGATCGAGTCTGTCGACGCGCCGCGCGCCATCACGCCGACCTGGGCGCCCTGCTCCGGCTCCCACGCAACCGGGGGCAATCCATTCATCGCGCGTGAAAAACTGAGCGTCAGCGGCAGAACGGGAAACATCACATGCCCGCGCGTCACCATGAAGTCGTGCACCATGCTGGCAAACGGCGCGTCGAAGCGATCAAGCCGCGTTGTGGCGCCGCCAGCATCAACGACGCCGTAGGCCATTCCTGCGGAGAGCGGCAGATCCCCGACGCCGTAACCGAAGAACAGCATTTCACCGGTTTCGGGATCGATTTTCGGATGGGCGGTGAAATGTGCAGCGGCTTTCGCCAGCGGAACGTATCCCCGAGGCGCAAGGGTGCGCGGATCGACGGCGAACGGCTGGTGCGCCTCTTCCAGCGCCAGAAGCCGGTTTGCATGCCAGACAACGTTCGTGTTGGCGACGCCGGAATCCTTGCCGATGAAATCCGGATCTGTCGTCATCGGATTGCCCCAGCTGCCGAACAGCGCACGCCCGGCGCGATGCTCCGCGTCCCATTTGGGCGTGCGCACATAGCGGTTGCTGTAGCTCGCCCTGCCGTCGCGGAGCCGGAACGCATGCAGCATGCCGTCGCCGAGAAACCAGTGATGGTTGGAATCGCGCGGCGCGAATTGCGGGTTGGGACCGTTGCGGACGAGTGTGCCGCACAAGGACGCGGGAATGGCGCCGGCCACCGGAAGATCAGCGAAATCGTCCTCGCTCTGGAGCGGAGCGAAGTTTCCCGTGAGATACGGGTCGGCGGCGACCGGGGCGTTCATGATGTCCTCCCTATAATTTACGTTGTAAATTTACGTAGCAAAAAATACCGTGGCAAGACTGGTTGCCGAAATCCGATGCCCAAACCTCTCTCCGAACCCAAAATCCAGGAATTCCGCGATCAGTTCTGCGATGCCGCCACTCGGCTTTTTGCCGAGCGCGGTGCGGCCGGCGTGTCGATTCGCGATTTGGCCGCCGCAGTCGGCGTCAGCGCCATGACTCCCTACCGGTACTTCACGGACAAGGATGAAATCCTGGCGGCGGTGCGGGCGCGGGCCTTCGACCGGTTCGCGGATGCGCTTGAAACCGCCCATCGGACTTCCGGGGATTCGTTGGAGAAAATGCGTTCGGCCGGAAGGGCTTACGTCCGATTTGCGTTCGCCGAATCCGCTGCCTACCGCCTGATGTTCGACACCGCGCAACCCGGCGAGGAACGCTATCCGGATCTGCTGCGGGCCGGTACGCGGGCGCGGGCCACGATGACCCGGCACATCGATGCATTGATCGCTGACGGGATCTTGGAGGGGGACCCGGTCGCCATCGGCCATGTCATGTGGGCCACATTGCACGGCGCCATCATGCTGAAGATGGCAGGCAAGCTGACGACGGACTGCCGCTTCGAGCAGATCGTGGAGGACTCCTTCAGCATGTTTCTGACAGCATTTGCGGCGAAAGACAGTCCGCGTTAAGATGAATCGGTTCGGGCGGGCCTGTCCGATGGGAGATCGACGATGAAGACATTGGCGTTTCTGACGTTGGCGGCGGCATTGGTCGTGTCTCCCGTTTTCGCGGCAGAAGACGATTCCCAGGGACCCCTGCCTCCCGGGCATGCCGCCGGCACAGTCGATGCGCCGTTGGTCGATGGCGGCGCAATCTGGTGGCTGGCCGGTGGGGCGGCAGTCGTGGGCGCGGTCGCGATCCCGCTTGCGAGCAAGCACTCCAGCTCCACGACCAAGACGACCGGGGCCGTGGCCCATTAAAGTCGAATCGGCGCCACGTCACGCCATGGATGAGTTGCACGGCGCTTTGCTGGTGCGTGCGCCCAAGCGTGACTTTGGATAAAACTGCGTCAGCTGCTTGACGAACCCCCAGCGCTGCCTTTCACATTTCGCGTATGCAACATCGGGCGGGTGCGATGATCGGCGTGCCGGAGGACATCAGGGGGATGTCTGACGGCGCCGGGCGCACCGGGGCCGGCACCATCTATCAGAACTATCGCCTGGGTGCGGCCTACGACGAAATGTTCGGGCGCGATGGAACCGTGCGCTCGCACTGCGCCGCATTGAATGCGCGCATCACAGCGCTGCCCGCCGACGAACTGATCCGCCGCCAGCAGGCCTGCGAGTTGTCGTTTCTGCATCAGGGGATCACCTTCACCGTCTATTCCGACGCGCAGGCGACGGAACGCATCATCCCCACCGATCTCATTCCGCGCATCGTGACGTCCGCGGAATGGGACCGCGTCGAGCGCGGCCTGACGCAGCGCATTCGCGCGCTCAATCTGTTTCTGGAAGACATCTACGGCGAAGCGCGCGTGCTGAAGGACGGCATCATTCCGCGCGCGATGATCTTCGGCTCGAAACATTATCGCCGCGAAATGCGCGGACTGTCCGTGCCGCACGGCGCCTATGTCAACGTCTGCGGCACCGATCTCATCCGCCGCGAGGACGGACAGTTTGTCGTGCTGGAAGACAATCTGCGTGTGCCCTCCGGCGTTTCCTACATGCTGGCCAATCGCGAAGTGGTGCGGCGCGCCTTTCCCGGCGTGTTTCGCGCCGCCAATGTCCGCAGCATCGAGCATTATCCCCAGCAATTGCTGGCGACGCTGAAATCGCTGGCGCCCTATCAGGAAGACGCCTCCATCGCGGTGCTGACGCCGGGCGTCTTCAACTCAGCCTATTTCGAGCATGCCTTTCTCGCCCGCCAGATGGGCATCGAGCTCGTCGAAGGGCGCGATCTTCTCGTGAACGACAACATCGTCTTCGCGCGCACCACGTCGGGACTGAAGCGCATCGACATCATCTATCGCCGCGTCGACGACGACTTCATCGATCCCTTGACGTTCCGCGAGGATTCCACGCTCGGCGTTCCCGGGCTCTTCAACGCCTATCGCGCCGGAAATGTGGTAATCGCCAATGCGCCCGGAACCGGCGTCGCCGACGACAAGGCGGTCTATGCCTACGTGCCGCGGCTGATCGCTTATTACCTGGACGAAGACCCCGTTCTGCAGAATGTCGAAACCTACCTCTGCCGCGAACCGGCGTCGCTCAGCCATGTGCTCGCCAATCTCGACACGCTGGTGGTGAAGGCCGTGGGCGAGTCGGGTGGCTACGGCATGCTCGTCGGACCGCAAGCGGCAAGCGAAGAACGCGAAGCCTTCGCGCGCAAACTGAAAAGCGATCCGGACAACTACATCGCCCAGCCGACGATTCAGCTGTCCACAGCGCCGACATTGGTGGACGGCGCCATCGAAGGACGACATGTCGATTTGCGGCCGTTCATCCTGCACGGCGAACGCACGACCATCGTGCCCGGCGGATTGACGCGCGTGGCGCTCAGGCGCGGCAGCCTTGTCGTCAACTCGAGTCAGGGCGGCGGCTCCAAGGACACCTGGGTGTTGAGCACCTGATGCTGAGCCGGGTCGCCGACAGCCTTTACTGGATGGGCCGCTACATCGAGCGGGCCGAGCACACGAGCAGGCTCATCGCCGTCAAGCTCGAATCCATGATCGAGCAGAACAGGGAGGATGCCGAAGCGTCATGGGCGCGGGTGATCGCGGCACTGTCGGCGGAAGCGTTCGCGCTCGATCCGTCCAATGCCGCAGCGACGACGCACGCCATCACGCTGGAGCGCGACAACCCGTCGTCGCTCACGTCCTCGCTGGCGCGCGCACGCGACAACGCGCGCCAGGTGCGCGAACAGCTGTCGACGGAAGTGTGGGAGCATCTGAACAGACTGTACTTGCGGATGCAGCCGCTCGACATCGACGCGATCTGGGTTCATCAACCGGCGCTGGCGTTCAGAGAGATTCTCCGCGACATGCACACGCTGGAAGGCGTCACTCACACGACGCTGCGGCACGGCGAAGGCTGGTATTTTCTCGAGCTCGGCCGCTACATCGAGCGCGCGCAGCTCATCAGCCGCTTGCTGGGCATCCACTTCGGCGCCATGGATGAAGAGTCGCTGCTCGTGCCGCAGGCAAGCAAGTATCTCGACTGGCTGGTGCTCCTGAAATTCTGCTCGGCCTTCGAGCCTTATTGCAAGGAACACACGGCCGCCGTGACGGCCGAACGCGTGGCGGGATTTCTCCTGTTCGATCCGGAGTTTCCGCATTCGGTGAAATTCTCGGTCGGCCGCATGCACGATACGCTGTCGCGTGTGGCGCCCGGCGCGCCGCCGCAGCGACGCGCCCGCTGCGACAGGCTGGCGGGACGATTGAAGGCGGCCATGGATTTCGGACAGATGGACGAATTGATGAACGAGTCCATTGCGCCGTTCCTGGGCGAAGTCATGAAGCAATGCGAGCATGTCCACGACGCGATCTTTTCCGCCTACATCGTCTACGATGCGGATGCGGTGGCATGAGGGATTCCTGATGTTCTTTGCGATCCGTCACATCACCCGCTTCCGCTACTCCGCGCCGGTCCATGAAAGCGTGATGGAACTCAGGATGCAGCCGCGTTCGGAGGGTCCCCAGACGCTGCGCAGCTTCCAGATCATGACGGCGCCGCGCGCACAGCTGCACGCCTATACCGATCATCCGGGCAACGCCGTCTATCATTTCAACGTGCTGCGCGAACATTCCGAACTGAGGATCGAAGCCACGGCCGTCATCGAGCGAGCGCCGGCCGCTGTGGCGCCTGTTTCCGACATGCTGGAGTGGGATCGTTACAACCCGCTCAATCTTTCCAGCGATCATTTCGATCTGCTCGAGCCGTCGCGCTTCGCGCGCACATCACAGGCGCTCGACGGATTCCTGACGGCACACGGACTGACAAGGCCGCAGGGCGATCCGCTGACGGCGCTGAAACATCTGAGCCATACGATCTACGATTCGTTCGACTATGAATCGGGCGTCACCGAAGTGCATTCGCCCATCGATCACGCGCTCAAAGCAGAGCGCGGCGTCTGTCAGGATTTCGCCCATATCATGATCGCGGTCGCGCGGGCCTGGGGCGTCCCGGCCCGCTACGTTTCGGGCTATCTCTATCACCGCCGCAAGGACGAGGACCGCTCCGCCCAGGATGCGACCCATGCCTGGGTGGAATGTTATCTGCCGAGCATCGGCTGGGTGGGCTTCGACCCCACCAACGACATCATGACCGCGGAGCGGCACATTCGCGTTGCGGTGGGCCGCGACTATGCCGACGTGCCGCCGACGCGAGGCACGTTCAAGGGCGATGCCGAATCGGAACTGGCGATTTCCGTCACCGTCGAACCGGCACAGGCGCCGAACAGGCATGAGGAATTTCTGCGCGTGGCGCGCCCGATGAAGCCTCAGGCGGCGGCGGCAGCGGACACAGCCTGGCAGCAGCAACAGCAACAGTAGCGGCCGATTTTCACATGCTCGGACAAAACAGCGGCGATAACAGGGGCAATTAACAGCGGAAAAATCGATTTCCGCCCTGTTATTCTGGAAAACCACGTTATATCAAATGGATAGGTGAATCATTTTTTACAGGAACAGCGGCACTTTCCGGCGATAACAGCGGCGGAACAGCGAAAAAGCAGCACAAAAGCTCGATTGTCCGGCATGTCATTTCCAGGCGCGCGCGGATGTGCACAGAACGCTGACGCGTCCACCTTTTTGTTCATTCACACTGTCAAAGAGCGGCGCCGCATGCGCGGTGATAAGAACAAAAGAAGAACATATATCTCCCGCTGGGTCAAGCTCCCCCTGACCGTTCCGCCGGCCGTTCTGACCGCCCCCAACAAAGAGAAGGGGCGAGCCGCAGCTCGCCCCATTTGGTGCTTTTCAGCTTGTTAACGGGAGGCCCTCAATCACCAGACCGCTAAGTCGTTGGCAAAACCTTCCGGCGAACTCGGACCACCCTTAGCGTTCTATTTCTGCCCATCAATGTCAAGCTGTAGTCTTTGCGGGCGCTGGTGCATAATCTGGGTAGGTGGGGCAATAATGGCGCGTCAACGGAAGTATAGACTTGGTATCGATGTCGGCTCGAATTCGCTCGGCTGGTTCGTCGTCTGGCTGAGCGATCAGGGCGAGCCGACCGGCCTTGGTCCCGGCGGCGTGCGGATTTATCCGGACGGACGCGATCCCCAGTCGAAGACGTCGAATGCAGTGGATCGGCGTGTTGCCCGCGGCGCCCGGCGGCGGCGCGATCGCTATCTGAAGCGACGAACAAGCCTGATGTCGCTGCTCATCGCACACGGTCTCATGCCGAAGGAGGAAGCGCCGCGCAAAGCGCTCGAAAACCTCGATCCCTATGAGCTTCGCGCGAAGGCGCTCGACGACAAATTACCTCCGCATCATGTGGGCCGGGCGCTTTTCCATCTCAACCAGCGGCGTGGCTTCCTTTCAAATCGAAAAACGGAAAAGGGCGACAAGGAATCGGGCACCATTAAGCAGGCTGCAACCAAGCTTCAGGAGGCCATGCAGACTTCAGGCGCACGCACGCTCGGCGAGTTCTTCTTCTGGCGTCATCGCGCGCGGAAATCAGTGCGTGCGCGCAACACGAGCACCGGCACGAAAGCGGAATACGACTTCTATCCAACCAGGCAGTTGCTGCTCGACGAGTTCGAAGCAATCTGGAATGCGCAGGCGCGTCACCACCCGTCCATAACTCAGGCGGCGCACGATGCGATCCACCATGCGATTTTCTATCAGCGCCCGCTGAAGCAGCCTCCCGTCGGTAAGTGCTCGCTCGATCCTGCAAGCAGCAACGACGATCTGGAAGGCTTTCGCTGCCCCTGGGCACACCCGCTGGCCCAGCGCTTCCGCATATGGCAGGAGGTCCGCAATCTCGCGATCATGGAGACAGGCAGGCCGTCCAAGCATCTCTTGAAAGAAGATGGCGACAAGATTGCTTTCGCATTGCTCCAGAACAACAAATTCTCCTTCGACAAGATGCGCACGCTTCTGAAGCTGCCGGAGGAAGCGAAGTTCAACCTGGAAAGCGAAAAACGAAAAGAACTCCTCGGTGACGAGACTACGGCAAAGCTTTCGGGAAAGTCGCTGTTTGGAAAAGTTTGGCGAAGCTTTTCTCTGGATCGGCAAATCGAGATCGTCGACCGCCTGCTTGACGAAGCTGACGAAGAGACGCTCATCGCGTGGCTGATCGCCCGTACCCAGATTGGCGCGGACACTGCCGGAAGGATCGCGACGGCGTTCCTTCCGGACAGCCATTGCCGTTTGGGTCTGCGCGCGATCCGGAACATCCTGCCGCATATGGAAACGGGCATGAATTATCCGGACGCGGCAAAGGCGGCGGGTTACGACCACGCGCAATTGCCGACCGGAGAGTTGTCTGCAAATGGACGCCTGCCGTATTACGGCGAGTGGCTGCAGAATGACGTGATCGGGTCCGGTGACGAACGCGACACGAACGACAAGCGGTGGGGGCGTTTCCCTAATCCGACGGTCCATATCGGACTCGGGCAATTACGCCGGGTCGTCAACGCGCTGATTGGCGAGCATGGCGCGCCGGCGGAGATCACGGTTGAGATGACCCGGGCGTTCAAACTTTCTCCCAAGAAGCTTGCCGAGGTTGAGAGCGAGCAAGTCGACAACCAGCGCAAGAACGACAAACGCGCCGAGGAGATTCGCAAGCTTGGCCAGCAGGTGAACGCGCGCAATCTCCTTAAACTGCGGCTGTGGGAGGAACAGAACCCGCACGATCCGCTGGACCGGCGGTGCCCTTACACCGGGGAGGTCATCAATATCGCGCGGCTGCTGTCGGACGAAGTGGACGTTGACCATCTCATTCCGTTCTCGGATTCGTGGGACGATAGCGCGGCGAACAAGGTCGTGTGCATGCGCTACTCGAACCGCGACAAAGGCAACCGCACGCCATTCGAGGCATTCGGCAACAGCAAGGGTGCACCCTATGACTGGGAAGCCATCTCTCTCCGCGCGGCCGCACTGCCAAAGTCGAAGCGCTGGCGGTTCGAACCGGGCGCTCGTGAGCGCTTCGAAAAATCGGGAGGTTTCCAGGCACGCCAATTGAACGAGACCGGCTGGCTCGCGCGCGTCGCCACGCATTACTTCGCGGCTGTCTGCGATCCGTATGCCGTTCATGTTTTACCGGGCAAATTGACGGCCATGATCCGCGGCAAATGGGGTCTCAACGATCTGCTGCCTGACCACAATTACAGCGATACCAAGAATCGAAAAGATCATCGCCACCACGCCATCGACGCATTGGTTGCCGCGCTGACGGATCGAAAACTGCTTCATCGCATGTCGAGCGCCTATGATGACGAGCGGCAGAAGATTGAGATACCGCTGCCCTGGCCGACACTTCGGGACGACCTCGACTCGAAGCTCAAGGCAATGACGGTTTCACACAAGCCAGATCATGGCGTGGAGGGGCAGCTGCACGAAGATACGGCGTACGGTGAGATTGACGACCCTGACAAAGAGGATGGCGCGAACCTTGTCTATCGAAAGGGTTTCCTGGCGCTCAATGAAAGGGAGATCGGCCGTATTCGTGATCGGAGGCTGCGCAGCCTGGTGCAGGCACATGTGGAGCAGGAGAAACGCGAGGGCAAGGACCTCAAGGCTGCGCTTCAGTCGTTCTCGGAGCGAAAGAACATACCGGGATTACCGAACGGTATCCGGCATGTGCGCCTGACCAAAGCTGAGAAGCCGGAATACCTTGTTCCTATCTCAGACAAATTTAGCAACGCATATAAGGCGTACAGTGCGGGCGAAAACGCCTTTGTCGACATTCTTGAGTCGGCGGACGGCAAGTGGGTTGCCGCGGCAATGTCCGTGTTCAGAGCCAATCAGAATGACTTGAGGCCGGACTGGCAAAACTCTGCGAGCGGCGCCCGCTTCGTGATGCGCGTATTCAAGGGAGATATGCTTCGAGTCGATCACGACGGAAAGAGCAAGATCGTCAAGATCGTAAGATTGTCTCCGTCAAACAATGTTTTGTATCTCGTTGCACATAACGAAGCGGGCAATTTTCAAGAGAGGCACGACGACAAGGACGATCCATTCCGATGGATATTCGCGAACTTCGATCGCTTGCGCGAATGGAACGCCGAGCGCGTGCGCGTGGATGAACTTGGGCGGGTGTGGCGTGTGCGGCCGGATGAAGCCGCGCGCAGCATTGCCGCCTGAAGGGAGCACCCGATGGTCGGCCGTGTGGTGGAGGTCGCAACCGATGGCCGGCATGTCTCAATCCAACGTGGCTTTCTGCTTGTCTCGGAACACGGCAGCGAAGTGGGGAAGGTGCCGCTCGACGACATTGCGGCGGTTGTGGCCAACGCACACGGCCTCACTTACACCAACAACGCGCTTGTAGAGTTGTCGGCGCGGGGCGTGCCGATCGTTCTTTGCGGCGCCAATCACATGCCGGCAGCCATCGTGTGGCCCGTGGATGCGCACCATATTCAGACCGGCCGAATGAGCGATCAGGTATCGGCTGGCCTGCCGCTCAAAAAGCGACTTTGGGCGCAGCTTGTGCGATCGAAAATCCTGGCGCAGGCGGCTACCCTGGAAAGCGTCGGCGCGACGCACACGGGATTTTATCTCCTCTCACGCAAGGTGCGATCAGGCGATCCCGATAATGTGGAGGCCGAAGCCGCCCGACGCTACTGGCCGCTCCTGTTCGGAGCTGCGTTCCGCAGGGACAAGGACGGCAGCGGGCTGAACGGCATGTTGAATTACGGCTATGCGGTGCTGCGCGCCGGAATCGCCCGCGCCGTGATGGCGGCAGGCCTGCATCCGAGCTTCGGACTTATGCACTCGAGTCGCGCCAATCCGATGGTCCTGATCGACGATCTGATGGAGCCGTTTCGCCCCGTGGTAGACCGTGAAGTCTGGCGGCTCGGCAATCAGGGAGTCCAGGACGTAGACAAGAACTCGAAGGCGGCGCTCGCGCGCATCATGATCGTGGACCTTCCCACGAATGCAGGGCTGAGCCCGTTGATGGTGTGTGCGGAGCGCCTCGCACAGTCGCTGGCGCGCGCTTTTGCCGGCGAAGACGAGGCGCTGGATTTGCCGCTGCCGGCGTTGCCGCTCGAGAGTTGAGATGGCGCGCGGGAGAAGGAACGTACCGCCGATCCCCTTGGGAACAGGCGAACCCGTTGCACTGAGTGGATATAGGATCATGTGGGTGTTCGTGCTGTTCGATCTGCCGGTGGGTACCAAGAAGGAGCGCAAGGCGGCCACGAAATTCCGCCATTCCCTGCTCGACCTCGGCTTCGAGATGAGCCAGTTTTCTGTCTATCTGAAGTTCTGTGCGGGCAAGGAGCAGGCCGACTCATTGGCCCGGCAGGTGGAGGCGGACATGGCGCCTTCGGGAAAGGTTCATCTCGTGCAAATCACCGACAAGCAGTACGAGAACATCAAGACCTACAGGGGAAGGAAACGAGAACCATCACCGAAAAACCCTGATCAATACGCGCTGTTCTGAGACGCCCGGTGCAGAATCTGCGCATCCATAGCAAGAAAAAAGGCCCTGAAATCAGGGCCTTGAGAGGGTTTCTAGCTTAGCGGTCTGGTGATTGAGGGCCAACCGCAACATCCCTCGATTTCCATTACCGTTTCGTTTGAGCTTAGCGGTCTGGTGATTGAGGGCCAACCGCAACGCCGCACGTGGCGCATGTGTCGATGAGCCCAGCTTAGCGGTCTGGTGATTGAGGGCCAACCGCAACCCACTGATCGAGCGGGAAATCTTCCGGCGTAGCTTAGCGGTCTGGTGATTGAGGGCCAACCGCAACTACCGTCTTTGCGGCTGTTTCTAGGGCGTCAGCTTAGCGGTCTGGTGATTGAGGGCCAACCGCAACGCGCACGAGGGTATCGAGTTTAAGCAGGCCAGCTTAGCGGTCTGGTGATTGAGGGCCAACCGCAACACAATTTTGAAACCATCCTCGCGTGCTTTCAGCTTAGCGGTCTGGTGATTGAGGGCCAACCGCAACTACTGGAGCTCCTCATCGAGCGTGAAATACAGCTTAGCGGTCTGGTGATTGAGGGCCAACCGCAACTATGCCGAGTGCATCGCGCGCTACGATCGGAGCTTAGCGGTCTGGTGATTGAGGGCCAACCGCAACCATCGACGCGTGCGCCATGTGGGCGAAGGCAGCTTAGCGGTCTGGTGATTGAGGGCCAACCGCAACTTGAGATCGCGACGGCAACGCCGGGGCTGCAGCTTAGCGGTCTGGTGATTGAGGGCCAACCGCAACTGCAGCGCTGGGCTGGCCAGCGCCGGAATCAGCTTAGCGGTCTGGTGATTGAGGGCCAACCGCAACCATATGCGGATTCGATCACCCCGACCTTGGAGCTTAGCGGTCTGGTGATTGAGGGCCAACCGCAACGTCGGATGGGTAGACCGCGCGTCGGCATTCAGCTTAGCGGTCTGGTGATTGAGGGCCAACCGCAACACGATGATCGACGTGCCGGTGAAACGTAGTAGCTTAGCGGTCTGGTGATTGAGGGCCAACCGCAACATAAGCATTCTGCCATCCGGTACGCCCGTTAGCTTAGCGGTCTGGTGATTGAGGGCCAACCGCAACGACAAGGACGAGAACGCGCAGGCCGAACCAAGCTTAGCGGTCTGGTGATTGAGGGCCAACCGCAACCAATCCGGCGTCGGATGTCTGGCAGGTCATAGCTTAGCGGTCTGGTGATTGAGGGCCAACCGCAACAACGGCAAGCTGCGGCTGCGTCCGTTGAATAGCTTAGCGGTCTGGTGATTGAGGGCCAACCGCAACAATCCGGCTGGCGCGTCGTCGCCGCGTGGAAGCTTAGCGGTCTGGTGATTGAGGGCCAACCGCAACCGCAGGCGGGAGCGGCGCGTTCTGCCGTGGAGCTTAGCGGTCTGGTGATTGAGGGCCAACCGCAACGGAGAAGTGTTGCAGAACGGCCCAAGGGCCATTCTGCAACACTTCGCGCTCGCGCGCGGCAGTGCTGAAGGACCGTGCAATCCGGCGTGACACGTCTCAAACTGTTTCGCCGCTTCGCAGCGATGCGAGCAAGATGCGCGGGGTCACAGTGATGCAGGCGGTCCGGGATAGGTTCAACCCTTGCGCACGAACGCCGCGAGCTTCTCGGCCACCAGCGGCATCAGCCCCTGCCAGTCGGCGAATTTGTCCGGCGAAAGGACGGTCGTCTTCGCGTACCAGGGAAATTCGCCGGTGCCGAGCTGCGGCCAGGTGCGTCCGGCCGTGAGAAACCACACTTCTGTGCCGACGCTTGCCGCCGTTGCCGCCGCCGCCGTCGGCGCGGAGATGACGAGATCGAGTGCTGCGGACAATGCAGCCGCGCCGTCGATGTCGTTCTTCAGATCGAGATCGCCGAACACCCTGATGTCGACGCCTTGCGTGTCGCGCGCATGGGCGAGCTCATCGGTCACGTCGCCATATTGAACGTTGACGAACGTGGCGCCGGACACCTTGAACACGGGAGCCCAATGATCGAGCGCGCTGTAGTATTTGCTGCGTTTGGCCCCCATCATCATCGACCGCCAGCAGACGCCGACATAGGGGCCTGGTCCGAAGGCGGAGAGACGTTCGCGGAACTCAGCCACGCGGGCGGGATCGGGCACCAGAAACGCTTCGTGCGGGAAATCCTCGATGCGCTTTCTGAAATGGGGAACAGCCGACCCCATCTGGATAAAATAATCCGGCTCGCCATCCACCGTTGCCCAGGGAATGAAGCGGATTTCCTGCGAGTGATCGGGATCGACGATCTTGCGGTCGTCATAGGTGCCCACCTGCGCCAGCGGCCAGGAGCGCTGGAACAGCGCGATAAGCCTGGGATCGACGGCGATCTGCAGCCGGCCCGTCGGGCCCACCGCGCGCGCCAGATCGGGGATGACGTTGGCGAACATGAATTCGTCGCCCAGGCCCTGCTCGCCCACGACCAGGAGCCGCTTGCCGTCCAGCGGTTCGCCGGCCCACTGCGGCGCCTTCAGCACGTGATGCACATAGGCGCGGAAGCGCGGGTTGTTGCGAATTTCGTAGTCTTTGAATCCATCCTCGATCCGCCCCATGCCGATAAGACAGACGCTGCGGGAATGCGTGCCTTCGATGCGCTCCGTGGGATCGGTGGCATATGTCAGGGCGCTGTCATACGCCTCGAGCGCCTCTTCGAGCATGCCGAGATGCGAATAGGCGAAGCCGATATTGTGGTAGGGCCGCGCCAGCGTGGGCTGCAGGCGGATCGCTTCCTTGTAGAAGACGAGGCTTTCGTCGGCGCGGCCGTTCTCGGCCAGCACGGTGGCGAGCGAATTCCACAGAATCGCTTCCGCCGGCATGCGATAGATGGCGGCGCGCAGGGTTTCGATCGCGACCGTCGACTTTCCCATGTCGCTCTGGATCGTGCCGAGATTGTTGTAGCCGAGCGGCGAGTCCGGTTTGGCGCCGATAAAGAGCCGGAACATTTTTTCCGCTTCCGGGATGAGTTTCTGGTTCCAGGCCGTCAGCCCCAGATTGAGCAGCAGATCCGGATCGTGCGGATCGAGCTTGAACGCGTGTTCGTAGGTTACCAGCGCCTTGTGGAGGTGGCCCATGCGCTCGAGCGCCATGGCGAGGATGTGAAAGGCCTGCGCATTGGTCTCGTCGGCTTCCGTCGCGGCGAGTGCCAGTTGGCCGGCGCGGGCGATATCGCCCCGCCGCCACGCCTTGATGCTGCGCCGGACAATGCCGTTGGATTTGCGCCGGGCGATGGCCGCATCGCGCTCTTCGACGAGCGCCTCAAGTCTGGCGATCGCGCTTTGCTGGGCGCCGGCTCCCGCCAATGAACCCAGGCTCGGTGCGACGGCTGCATACGCCATGAGATCTCTCCGCTGTGGAGCATCATCAAATGCACGGCATGCTTAATCCCCGGTGAACAATAAAGCGCGGTTTGACAGGGTTTTGTTAACTTGAGGCCGCTACCGTTGCAGACCGGAAGGACAGCGCCATTGCGCCCTTGTTCCTTCAGCCCTTGATGGACACGCGCTTATGCCGCTGAAACTGTCGCTGAAACCTGGTGAAAAATTCGTTCTCAACGGGGCTGTGCTGACGAACGGCGACAAGCGGACGAGCCTCGTCATCCAGAACAAGGCATGCCTGCTGCGTGAACGCGACATCATGCTGCCGGAGGATGCGACAACCCCGGTCCGGCGCATCTATTTCCCCATCATGATGATGTATCTCGAGCCGGCCGAGACCGAGACGTATCATACCGAATTCGCCCTGCGCATGACGGAATTCATGGGCGCGATCCGCAATGGTGCGGCGCTGGCAGTCTGCGTCGAGATCAGCCGCGATGTCATGAGCGGCGCCTACTACAAGGCGCTGATGGCCTGCAAAAAACTCTTTGAATTCGAACGGGAGCGTCTCACCTATGACAGTCAAAGCGTACCAAAACACGCAGCTGGTCACTGAAAATCCGCGTGCTACCGAGTACCGGCTTTTCGGAAAGATCACCGGCGCACTGATCGAAGCCCAGAAGACCGGCGCAAAGCTCGGACATCTGGCCCAGGCTGTCGACTGGAACAAGCGGCTGTGGCGCACGCTGGCCAATGACTGCCTGGACGACCGCAACCAGCTGCCGAAGGACGTACGCGCGAAGATCGTTTCGCTGTCGTTGTGGGTGGCGAAGTATTCCAAGACGGTGACCCGCGAAGGCGCGCCGCTGGATCCGCTGATCCAGGTGAACCGCACAATCATGCAGGGCCTCCAGGACGCAGCCTGATCCGCCGCAGACATCAGCATCGATCGCCGGCCCCAAAAAGGCCGGCGTTTTTTTTGCGCTTTCTTCCGGGTCAGCACTGCCTATGGGCAGAATTTACCGTAAGTACAAAGCGCATTAACCAAATAAATATATAATGAAATCAGATACTTAACAGGTTAACCGCACAACGAAGGCTGGCACGCCTATTGCGAAACTTACCGCGGGGCAGTGGGCCCCAGACGGCAGAAAGTCGCCGCCCCAACGGTATGGAGAATGGGAATGCTGAGCGTCAACACGAACTCCGGCGCCATGACGGCGCTCGAATATCTCAATCAGACGAACGATCAACTCGAGACCACGCAAAACGCAATCGACACCGGGCTCACGGTCGCGTCGGCCAAAGACAATGGCGCCGTCTTCGCCATCGCCCAGAACATGCGTGGCGACGTCGCTGGCTACCAGGCCGTCACCGACAGCCTCAACCGGGCCACTTCGACGGTCGGCGTGGCAATGTCGGCCGGACAGTCGATCTCCGATCTGCTGATCCAGATGAAGCAGACGGCTTTGTCCGCTTCCGATCAGTCGCTCGACACGGCAAGCCGCCAGGCGTTGAACGCGAGCTTCGAGGCGCTGCGCAGCCAGATCGCTTCGATCGTCCAGAATGCGCAGTTCAACAACTTCAACATCCTGAACGGTTCGACCCAGCAGATCACGGCGCTCGCCTCTGCGGACGGCGTGAACAAGATCACGGTCTCCGCCGAGAACATGAGCCTGTCGGGCCCCATCGTCACGATCACGAACACGGCGACAATCACGACTCAGGCTTTGGCGTCGACGATGGTGGCGACTGTCGAATCCTCGCTGACCAACGTCAACGCCGCGCTGGCGCAGCTCGGCAGCGGTTCCGCGAAACTGTCCGTGCAGACGACTTTCGTTTCGCAATTGTCAGACGCACTGACGACCGGCATCGGAAATCTCGTCGACGCCAACATGGCAACCGAGAGCGCCATGCTGACATCGTTGCAGACCAAGCAGCAGCTTGGCGTGCAGGCGTTGTCGATCGCCAACCAGTCGCCGTCCATCGTACTGAAGCTCTTCGGCGGCGGCTGATACCGGATACGCAAGCTATACCATTGGGCAATGGAAAAAGGCGGCGGAGGCTCTGACCTCACGCCGCCTTTCCTTTTTTCCGCCAAGGAGTTCGTCGGTTAAGCGCGGGCGCATTCCGCCGCGCGGAAACAGGCACCGTCGGCGCACCGGCGGCAGAAATTGCCCATCGGCCCGGCAAAATTTTCCCCATCCCGGCAGTTACTGCCGGGGGTTTTTGCCGCCCGGACATTCCTGCCGGAGCATCGATTCCGCTTCGCAGCCAAAAACAGATTTAAGAAAATTTGAATCGTCCGCGGCATGCGACTTGCCATTGGGAGAAGCGGGGCAAGACGCCCCACGAGCAAAACGCTCGTGATCAAGAACCAGAACGGAGATACACCATGAGTGGCGGACTTAGCGTAAACACCAACACAGGCGCCATGACGGCGCTGGAATACCTCAATCAGACCAACGCCCAGTTGACCCAGGTACAGAACGCGGTCGACACGGGCCTGAAGGTCGCCAACGCGCAGGACAACGGCGCCGTCTTCGCAATCGCGCAGAACATGCGCGGCGACGTTGCGGGCTACAGCGCGGTCAGCGACAGCCTTGCACGCGGCATGTCGACCGTCGACGTGGCCATGTCGGCCGGTCAGTCGATCTCCGACCTGCTGATCCAGATGAAGCAAACCGCTTTGTCCGCTTCCGACCAGTCGCTCGACACGGCGAGCCGGCAGGCGCTCAACTCGAACTTCGTCGCCCTGAAGGACCAGATCGCATCGGTCGTCCAGAACGCCCAGTTCAACGGCTTCAATCTGATCAACGGTTCGACCAACCAGATCACCGCGCTGGCGTCGGCCGACGGTACGCATCGCATCACTGTCGCGGCCGAGAACATGAGCCTGTCCGGGTCGATCGTGACGATCTCCTCCACGGGAACCATCTCGACGCAGTCCAAGGCGTCCACGATGGTCGCAACGATCGAGTCCTCGCTTACCAACGTCAACTCGGCGCTGGCGACACTCTCCAGTGGCTCGGCGAAGTTCTCGATTCAGTCGAGCTTCGTGTCTCAGTTGTCCGACGCCCTGACCACGGGCATCGGCAATCTCGTCGACGCCAACATGGCAACGGAAAGCGCCATGCTGACGTCCTTGCAGACCAAGCAGCAGCTCGGCGTGCAGGCGTTGTCGATCGCCAACCAGGCGCCATCCATCACACTGAAGTTGTTCGGATAAAATCCCGACGTCGGAAGCGCGCAGGCGCTTCCGACGTCAACTTCCCCAAGGCCAGAGCCGTCATAACGGCTCGTCCCCGCGGCGAAAAAGAGTGGTTGGGTGTAATAAGAAGACGATTTATGCGGCAGGCGGAGAGACCCCGGGGGGGGAGGCTCTCCGCCTGGCAGCATTTCGGCGGTCTGGAATCCTGGCCGTCAGCGGTCCGGCCGCCCGCCGATCGACGGGACGGTTCAGTACGGCAGATTGAGATGGCGCAGCAGCGCCCGGCCGACAGTCCCCACGTCGTCTTCGGTCATGGATGCAAAGAGCGGAAGACTGAGCACGCTGTCGTAGTAGCAGTCCGCCCCAGGCAGATCGATCGCGCCGTAGCGATCGGCATAGTAAGGCTGGCGGTGAACCGGAAAATAGTGGACCTGCGAACCGATGCCGTCCGCAGATAATTGCCGCATCAGCTCGCCGCGCGTGATGCCGGCCGATTTGAAATCGATCCGCACGACATAGAGATGCCATGCCGGCAGGCACATGCGCGTGCGCCCCACCGGACGCAGCGCCGGCGCATAGCCGGAGAACAGCGCGTCGTAGCGCGCCACAAGAGCCCTGCGCCGCGCGATGAAGCGTCCGAGTTTGCCCAATTGGGAGAGACCGAGCGCGCATTGGATATCGTTGGCGCGCCAGTTGTATTCGGGTCCCGTCAGTTCGTAATACCAGGGATTGGGCGTTCCGTCGGCATCGAATGCATCGTCGATGTTGCGGAACTCGGACGGATCGCGCGTCACGCCGTGATTGCGCGCCCGCACCAGACGTTTGGCCATGTCGGGGTTGTTCGTCGTGACGGCGCCGCCCTCGCCCATCGCAATCGCCTTGACGGGATGAAAGGAGAAAACGGTGAGATCGGAGAAGGCATTCGACCCGATGGGGCGCGCCGCGCCGTCGCTGCCGATGAAGGCCGCGCCCAGCGCATGGCAGGCATCGTCGACGACAAGCGCGCCATGCGCGTGCGCAATGGCTGCGATCTCCTCGACCTCGCCGCACTGGCCGTTCAGATGCACATTGAAGACGGCGTCGGCATGGCCGGCGCGATAAAGCGCATCCGTCAGATCTTCCGGGCGCATGAGGCCGGTCTCCGGATCGACGTCGGCGAAGACGATCTCCGCACCGTTCATGTGCGGTGCGCTGGCGGTCGCCAGAAACGTGACGACGGGAACGATGACCTTGGCACCGGGGCCCAGATTGAGCGCGCGCGCGGCCATGTGCAGCGCCGCGGTTCCACTGGTGCAAACGACGGCGTGTTTGGCGCCGACCGTATTTGCGAGCGAGGTTTCGAAGCGGGCGACGTAGGGCCCGGTCGTCAGCAGATCGCCTTTCAGCGCCTCCACCACGACGGCAATGTCATCGTCCTCGATCAGCTGCCGGCCGTAAGGCAGAAAGCTGTTCTTGCCCGACTGAGCCGCGGGCTTGAGCGCGGGTACGCTCATTCGAACGCCTGAGCGAGCAACAGCTGCAGGCCGCGCGCATCGAGCCTCTCGGTGTTGGTGTCACTCGCATAGGCGAAATCCTCCGCCACCGGCTTGCCGCCGCGATGGAGATAGGCTTCGCGCGCCGCAGCCGCGAAGCTTGCAAGAATGACATAGCGGTCGTCCATCTCCACCGTCCAGCGGGAATCGTCGGCGGGGATCATGGTCTCGTGCAGCTTCTCTCCGGGACGCACACCCACGATTTTCTGGGGCAGCTTGGGACCGATGAGGCTGGCCAGATCGGTGATGGTGGTGGATGGAATCTTGGGCACGAAGATCTCGCCGCCGCGGGCCATTTCCATACTGGACAGCACGAAGTTCACGCCCTGCGTGAGCGTGATCCAGAAGCGCGTCATGCGCGTGTCGGTGATGGGAAGTGTGTCTGCGCCTTCCTGGGTCAGCTTGCGGAAGAACGGTACCACGCTGCCGCGCGAACCGAACACATTGCCGTAGCGCACGACCGCGAACCGCGTGCCGTCGGCGCCGGCAAGATTGTTGGCGGCAACGAAAATCTTGTCGGATGCGAGCTTGGAGGCGCCGTAGAGATTGACCGGATTGGCGGCCTTGTCCGTCGACAGCGCGATCACCTTGCGGACGTTTCTCCGGAGCGCGGCATAGACGATGTTTTCCGCGCCGAACACATTGGTGCGGATGCATTCGAAGGGATTGTATTCGGCGGTGGGTACCTGCTTGAGCGCGGCCGCGTGCACCACGAAATCGATGTCGCGCATGGCCATATCCAGGCGGTCGCGATCGCGCACATCGCCGATGAAGTAGCGCATGAAAGGGTACTGTTCCATCGGGAACAGTTGCTGCATCTCGTATTGCTTCATCTCGTCGCGCGAGAAAATCACCAGACGCCGCGGCCGATAGCGTTCGATCATGAGCTTCACGAAATGCTTGCCGAAGGAGCCGGTACCGCCGGTGACGAGAACGGCCTTGTCGTTCAGATCGAGCCAGGGCTGCGTGAAATCGCGAATGAGCGGCTCGGCGGGTACGCTCGTCTCTTCGCCTTGGAGGTAGATTTTAACCGCGCGTTGTCCCATGGTCCTGAACGTCCTCTGTTCCGGGCCAAAGGGTTGCAGAACGTCGTTAATAATCTGCTGACGGAGCGACGGCGCGGATGGAAAAGCGGACGCGGCGTGCGCGGCGGTCGTAGCGCGCGGGCTTGCGCGTTTCGTCCAATTCGAGCGCCGACAGCACGAGCTGGCAAAACAGGCTTCCGCCCGCGCGGCGATGGGTGAGAAGCCCCAGCAACGGCGCGGTTTCGCGGTCGACATCGATGCGGACGCGGGTTTTGTCGTCGCCCAGTTCGGCCCAGCCTTCCGTCATGCCGAAGCCGAAGGACGACGAGACGAGAAAGGATACGGGGGCGCCGTGGTCGACATCGTGACCGTTAAGGCAAAAGGTTTCGCAATCCTTACCGCCGTTATGCGTCGTTAAGCGAAGCCGTGCGCGGTCGAAAGCATCCGGCAGCAGCGTAACGTGCCCGACGCGCAGGCATCCCTTTCCCCAGTCCGGCCAATGGAATGTGATGTCGAAATCGATGCGTGGTTCTGTGGCGTGAATGCGGATGTGTTTGTCGATCGGACCCTTGGGCGTGTCGATGCGCGCGGCAACACGGACGTCGCCGCTGTCGTCCCGATGCACATGTGCCTCGCACCAATCCAAATCCGCGACCTTGTGTTCGCCGGGGGCTTCGAAGACGCAATCGCCCGTGTACCAGTCGGCCTGCAGCGAAATGTCGTCGAAATGGCCGTGCGGCAGGCCGCCGATGGCGGGACGCGCGTGCCCTGCGAACTGCAGCGCATCGACGGCGAGCCCGCGGCGCCTGTCGAGCACGGCACTGACATAAGGCGTGCGGATGTCGAGATGGCGGGTCGAGACGGTTTCGGCCGTCGCAGATTCGGGAAATGGTTTCGGCGGGATACTCCAACGCCGCTCGGCTTCCTGCAGCCGCGCGCAATAGGCCGTCCAGCGCTTTTCCGTGATGTGCGTGCGAAAATCGCTCGACCAGAGATAGCAGAGCTCCTTCCAGGCCGCATCGTCGGCGCCGTGCACAACAAGCCCGCGATAGATGCGCTCGCACGCCGCATTGATCGCCAGATCGTCGCGTCCCGTCACCGCCCAACGGGCGAGATTGTACTTGCGCTGCTTTTTAACCGGCACCGGGCAGGTCGCGGATTCAAGATGCAGGCGCTGGCCGGCGAACGTGCTGCTGGTGAGCCCCAACGCTTCGCTGGGCATCACGAGGCGGCAGCCGGGTTCGCTACGCGCCCAGGCAAACACGTCTGAGAGTCTCTGCCACTCGCTCGTCTCCGAGCGCGCCTCTTCGGTCTTGTAGCGGCCGGGACGGAAGTCAAAAATCTCCGCGTCATTCGAATAGAAACAGAGAGCGCGATCGCTTGTGCCGCGTCGACCTGAAAGGTAACTGCAGAATGCATCGAGCGCGATGTCTCCGTGCACGAAGCGCTGGAGCTTCTGGAAGGCGACGGTGCTTGTCCATAACAGGCCGATGTCCCGACCGTCGCTGCCGACTGCGCGTTGCGGCAGGTAACGGGTTTCGTCCGGCCATTCGGGATGGTGAGCGGAGGGATTGTCCCAATCCATCAGGATGGCGCAATAGCCTGCATCGAGATAGAGCCCGACCAACCCCGCCGCGTATGCCTGTTCGTTCACCAGTGCGAGGGTGGGCTGAACGCCCAGGAGTGAACGATACACCTTATTGCCGATGCGCAGATTGGCTTCGCTGACGCGCGCCGGCACCAGCGGGCCGATCAATTGCGCATAACCCGAGCCGATCAATTCGATCTTGCCGCATGCGATCAGGGCGCGGGCGCGGGCGCACCACTGCGGATCGATGCGGGCGATTTCCTCAAGCGTATAGCCGGTGATTTCCAGGCCGATAGGACCATGCGCGTCTGCCAGCTCGAGCAGCGGCCGATAGCAGCAGCGGATCACGTCCGCGCGACGCTCTTCCTCGATGGAGGAAAACGCGAGATTGAGGTGAAACAGCGCGAACAGGTCGAGCGTACCGGCTCGGACGCCAGGTTCGCGATGAGCCAGAGGCGCGTTCATACGGTCTCGATGCGCAGTCTGGCGAGCGCCGCGTTCGCATTGGCAAGCGCCGCGTCACGCGTGTCGCCGGTCGCCAGCACCATCGCGGCGGACGGCCGCTTGTCGCCCGCGGGCGGGATGATGTCGCCGCTCTTCGCCGTCACCACCACATCGGCGATGCCCGGCATGGCGCGCGCGTCGTCGTCGCCCCGGATGGAGACGATCTTGCCAGGGGTTGGGAATGCATAGCGTTGGATGACCGCCACGGACTGGCGCGGCTCCAGTTCTTCCGGCGCCGGCGTTTCGCCCAGCGCAACCTTGATGGCTGCGCCGATAAAATCGACGCCCGACGACAGGGGAATTTCGCGCGTGCAGAAAAATCCGCCCGACAGCCGCGCCGCCATCTCGATGACATACGCTTCGTTGTCGTGAACGACGATGTCGCCCTTGACCGTGCCATTGACGATACCGAGCGCAGCGGCGGCCTTCGCCACCACGGCCTTGACCTTCTCCTGCACGTCGAAGCCGAGCGCGCTGGGGAGATCGCCGCCATTCTCCACGAAGAACGGCGCGTAGCGCTCGAGAAATTCGTAGTTGCGGTCGGACATCCCCGGCGTGAAGCAGCGGCGGTTGACGATCACGGATTCGGTGGAGACCTGCGGCCCCGAAAGATACTGCTCGACCATCACGCGCTGGGTCGGCGAGTGCGATTGCGCCAGCGCGAACGCGGCATTCAGATCCTTCACGCGGGCAATGCGCTGCACGCCACGGCTACCCCGGCTGTCGGCCGGCTTGACGACGAGATCGCTGCCGCGCTCCACCGCGACGCGCCCCAGTGCCTGCGGCGTATCGACGATGGAGAACCACGGAATAGGCACGCCCGCGTCGCGGAAGCGTTCCTTCATGGCGAGTTTGTCGGAGGCGAGCCGCGCGCTTTCGCTCGACAGGCCGGGAATTCCCAATTTTGCTGCAACGGCGGCAACCGTCATCGGGGCGTCGGCCGCGACACAGAGCACGCCGTCGATCTTGCGGATCTTGCGGCTGAAACGCTCGGCCGCAGCGGCTGTTTCGGTCGCGCCGTAGACATCGGCGATGAGGCGGGAATCGGAGAATTCAAAGCCCGGCGCTTCGGGATCGCGATCGGATACGATGACGTAGTGCCCAAGCTCCTTCGCCCGCCGCGCTGCAGCCGCCGCTTCGATTCCGCCGGAAACGATCAGCAGCGTCTTGCCCATCAGAAATAAAGTCCGCCGTTCACATTGATGGTCTGCGCCGTGATGTAGGACGCCGCGTCACTCGCCAGGAAAACCACGGTATCCGCCACCTCGCGTGTCGAGCCGAAGCGTTTGAGAAGGATGTTCTCCGACGCCTTCTGCACTGCCGGCGACGACAGCGCCGCTTCGGCCATGTCGGAAGCGATCAGACCGGCGGCGATCGTGTTCGACCGCACGCCCTGCGGCGCGGTGAAACGCGCGATCACCTGACCGAGCGAAATGAGACCGGCTTTCGACGCCGCATAATGCGCCGTGCGTGGCCCGCCATATTGGCCGCTGACAGAGCCGACGTGAATGATGCTGCCGTGGCCCGATTGCGCCAGCAGCGGCAGAAAAACCTGGGCGCAGACGAACGGCCCCTTCAGATTCGTATCGAGAACGAAATCCCAGTCGGCGTCCTCGATCTTGTCGAAATCCGTCGGCCGGTTGACGCCGGCATTGTTGACGAGAATGGAGATCGCGCCGAGCTTTGCATGCGCATCCCGGGCCGCGGCCTCCACGCTGCCACGGTCGGTCACATCCATCTTCAGTGCAAGCGCGCGGCGGCCCAGAGCCTCGATCTGCTTGGAAACGCCGGCTGCATCCTTTTCGCGATCGCGATAGGTGAACGCGACGTCGGCTCCCGCTTCCGCCAGACCGATCGCAATCGCGCGGCCGATGCCGCGGCTGCCGCCGGTGACGACGGCCGTGCGGCCGGCAAGCGAAAATCGCTGCATGTTCAATGGCTCTTCCGCTTCAGGACCCGTCTGGCCGCCTGGACAATGTGCGCCGCGTTCAATCCGAACAGCGCCGCGAGCTCCTGCGGCTCCCCGGATGCGCCGAAGATATCCTTCACACCGACAAATTCCATCGGACATGGGCGCGTCTGCACAAGGGATTCCGCGACCGCGCCTCCGAGACCGCCGTAAATGTTGTGGTCTTCGGCCGTCACGATGGCACCGGTTTCCTTGGCGCATCGCGTGATCAGATCGCGGTCGATCGGCTTGATCGTCGCCATGTTCACGACACGGGCCGAAATCTGATCGGATTGCAGCATCTCCGCCGCTTCGAGGGCGCGCGCAACTTCCACGCCGCAGGCGATGATCGTCAGATCGCAGCCGTCGCGCACGATCTGCCCTTTGCCGATTTCGAACTTATGAGCGTCGCCGAAGATGCGCGTCGTGGGGCTGCGGCCGGTACGCATATAAACAGGTCCGTCGAATTCCAGGATCGCACGTGTCGCGAGTGCGGTCTCGATGGGATCGGCCGGCGAGATAACCGTCATGCCGGGAATGGCTCGGAACGCGGCGATATCTTCCAACGCCTGCGCTGAGCCGCCATCGGGGCCGACGTCCAGTCCGGGATGGCTGGCGACGATCTTCGCGTTGCGCCGGCAATAGGCAATTGAAAGCCGTGCCTGCTCCACTGCTCTGAGGCAGAACACGGCAAATGTCGTCACGACCGGAAGCAGCCCGGTAGCGGCGAGACCGCCGGCCGCGGCCATCATATTCTGTTCGGCAATACCGAACTGAAGAAAGCGCGAGGGATGGTTCTTGCGGAAATGATGCACACCCGTTCCACCGGCAATATCGGCGTCAAGCACGACAAGCCTGGGAAACTCGTCGGCCAGGGATGAAAGCGCCTTACCGAACGCTTCGCGCAGCGAATCGCCGCTGGTGCCGATCAGTGATGGTGCGTCAGGCGGCGTCGACATCGAGTAAATCCTTGATTTCCATTGGCGTGGCATGAAGGGCCGCAAGGGCATCTTCGGCCTGCGCGCGCGTCAGCTTCACGCTGCCGTGCCACTGCGGCACGTCTTCCATGGTCGGAACGCCTTTGCCCTTGACCGTGTGCGCGATCAGAATCGACGGACGGCCGACCGTTGCACCCGCGCGGCGCAGTCCCGACAAAATTTGTCCGATGTCGTGTCCGTCGATCTCGGCGACGGCCCAGTCGAACGCGCGCCATTTGGCGGTGAGTGGTTCCAAGCGCATGATCGCATCGTTGCGCGCGTCGCTCTGCAATTTGTTATAGTCGACGATGGCGCACAGGTTATCGAGCTTATGATGGGCCGCGCACATCGCGGCTTCCCAGACTTCACCCTCCTGCAGTTCGCCGTCGCCAAGCAGCGCGTAAACGCGCGCGCCGCTCTTCTGCATCCGCAAACCCATCGCCATGCCAAGCGCAACCGAAAATCCCTGTCCGAGCGAGCCGGTGCTGGTTTCGACGAAGGGGAGGTCGAGCACGTGCGGATGGCCCTGAAACAGACTTCCCGGTTTGCGCAGATTGAGCGCTGCCTTTGCATCGCAGAAGCCGTAATGCGCGCCCACGGCATAGAGTGCCGGTGCGGCATGTCCCTTGGAGAGGACGAAGCGGTCGCGGTTCGGATCATCGACGGCCGACGGCCAGATGTTCAGTTCTGCGCCGTAAAGGCAGGCGAGAATATCGGCGCAGGAAAGGGCGCCGCCCGGATGTCCGGAGCCCGCATGATAGATGGCGGCAATCGCATGCTGGCGCACGAATTTTGCCGCTTCGGCGATTTGTTCCGGCAATCCGCGGGCAGAAAGAGTCGTTCCGGGTCCGATGGATTTTGCAAGAGCCAATGCCATGATGCGTCACGCTGCCTTTTTGTGGCGCACGCGCGCCAACAAATCCGTGTAGAGAATGATTTCGGCGCCGGGCACGAGACGGCGCGCCTCGCGGGAGATTTCATCTGCGAAGGCCCGCGACATCACGATGACGACGTCCGGCTTGGCAGTGTTCAAATCTTCCGGCCCCTTGAGCGGACAGCCGAAGCGATCGGGCACATGCGCCTTCAGATGCGCGTCGACGAGCAGTGTCAGAGAAGCTGCCGCCAGACCGCCGTGCGTCACAAGCGAATCGAAAATCCGCCCCGCGCCCCAGATGGCGACACGCTTCGGCCGCATCGCGGCGATTTCGGCCGCCACGAACGTCAGCGCGGCGAGATTCCGCGCTCTGCTCACGACATACTGTGCGATCAGCTCCTCGCTCGAGGCGACTTCACGGGGATCTGCATCAACGGCGCGATGCGCGGTGTAGGATTTCCGTGCAATGAGGAGCAGGTTTTCGCGGTCGGCGATATCCGGCGCCACGATCACTTCGAACCCGGCGGCTTCCACCAACCGCATCAGCGTGCGCGCCGAGAAGTGATAGAGATGCTTGTCGATAAACCATTCCTCGACGATATCGTTCGCTGCCAGAAACGCGATGTTGGGCGCATCCAGGATGAGCAGGCCTCCCGGTTTCAGCACGCGCCAGTGATCGGCAAGAACGCGGGCGGGATCGGCGAGATGTTCAATGGTGTGGCAGGAATGGACGATATCGAACCGCGCCGTTTCCAGCGCAACATTCTCGATGCGGTCATTGATCAGCTCGACACGATCAAGTCCGCCACATGCCGAAGCAACCCGTTCGTCCGGCTCGACGGCCACGACGCAGGCAAGATCCGCAATATCGAGAAAGGCCTTTACGAAGCTGCCGCGATTGGAACCGACGTCGAGAACGGACAATTCGCCTGACAGATTGGCGTGCCGGTCGAGCAGCGAGAGCACCACGTTCGTCCGGAACGCCTTGCCATAGCGGACGTTTCCCCAATCTGAACCGCCGGAAACGGCAGCCGGCGCGCGCGGGGCCCGATCGATGCGCGGCAGGCTTTGAACAAGTCCGCAATGCGTGCACGCGTAAACTTTCAATCCACGCTTCGACGCGTCCGGCTCGTACACCCGCGTTAGATGCTCGCGGCGACAAAGTTCGCAAACTGCGTACATGAGAGCCCCTCGGGAACCTTCCGCTAACCATCCTTCCCCGAACGGCGTTAATAATTCACTACGTATTCCGGTTTTCCCGCATAGCCCAGTGCCCTCATCATAGGCGACGCGATTCGCTCGAATCGTTGGGTCTGATCCGGATCGAGAAGCCGGTCTTCAGGGCGGTTGATGTTGTGCGGACGGGCAAACATCTGGGCGTGTTCGTTGCGGTATCCGAGGCCGAGAAACTCAAACAGATGCCGCACGCTGGCCGCGTCGGATTCAAGATCTTCGAGGCGGACGAAAGTCTTGCGGTGTTCCGGTAGTGGTTGAACCGCGTCAAGGATGACGCGGTTGATCTCCGCCCAGTGCCACGCAATGCGCTCGAACTGGTTGAAATCCTCAAATCTTGCGGCGCCTGAATCGCCGGGCCGGCCAAGCGGCCACCAGTATTTCTTTTCAGGCGGCGGCGCGGGGATTTTCTCCCGATGGCGCGCATAGGTGGCAAGAGTCGCCGTGGAGCGGTCGTCGTAACACTCCTGGCCGAGCTTGTGGAAATAGGAACTCGCCACTTTCCGGCCGTCGCGCACGAGATGAACGAATTTCGCATCCGGCAGCAATGCGGACAGTTCCGGAATGAGCCAGGACAGCTTGTTGGACGAATCGCCCCAGAATGTTTTGTCGCTGTAGCGAATGGCGGCGCAGTGGGTTTCGCCGAGAACCCGCGCGGCATCCGGTGAACCGATCCAGCCCATATAGCGCTTCACGGCCAGCGGCTGGACGATGTGCACCATGTATTCATGGTGCATCTCTACGGTGGGTTCCGCGGACAGAACCTTGTGAAGCATCGCCGTGCCCGAACGGCCGCTGGACACGATGAAAAAGGGCCTGGTGGTCGAACTCACGCGTCGATTCTTTACAAAACGGGCGGCTGCCGGCCGTGTGTTAACCAACTCTTAGCCAAATGAGCTTTAGAAATGGTTAAGGGTCAAAAGGGATTCGCGCGCGTGCGACCTCTCTTCATCGCCGAAGCATCGTCCAATCACGGCCGCGATCTCGGCCGCGCGCTCGCCTTTGTGGACGCCGCAGCGGATTGCGGCGGCGACGCGGTAAAATTCCAGCTGTTCAAGATCGACCGCATGTTTGCCCCGGAAATCCTGGCGCAGAGCGCCAAGCATCGGGCGCGCCGCGAGTGGGAATTGCCGGTCGCGCATCTGGCGCCATTGGCCGAGCGCTGCCGCGCGCGCGGCATTCGGTTCTCGTGTACGCCGTTTTATGCCGCCGCGGTCGACGAGCTGGCGCCTCACGTCGATTTCTACAAGGTCGCGTCCTACGAACTTCTCGTAACGCCGTTGCTCGACGCCTGCGCCAAAAGCGGCAAGCCCGTCGTGCTGTCCACCGGCATGGCGACTCTCGACGAAATCAAACAGGCCGCAGCGACGCTGCAAACCGCAGGCGCAAGCGATATCACGCTGCTGCATTGCGTGTCTGCGTATCCGACGCCGCCCGGCGAAGCCAATCTCTCTGCGATTGCCACCATCCGCGAGGCGACAGGCTGCCCCGTGGGTTGGTCAGATCACACCCGCAAGGCGTCGGTGATCGAACGCGCCGTACATCACTGGAATGCCGCCGCAGTGGAATTCCATCTCGATCTCGACGGAAAGGGTGCGGAATATGCTGCCGGCCATTGCTGGCTGCCGGACGAGATCGCGCCGGTCATCGCGCGCATCCGCGAGTCGGAGCAGGCCGACGGCAATGGCTTCAAGGGGCCGCAAGCTTGCGAGATCGAAGACCGCGAATGGCGCGCCGATCCAGTCGACGGCATGCGGCCGCTGCGCCATGTGCGTTCGGTGTGGAAACCCGCCGCATGACGATCACGCCCGAGCCGAGCGATCACCTGCGCATCGTCGCCGTCATCCAGGCGCGCATGGGCTCCACGCGTCTGCCCGGCAAGGTGCTGAAGCCCGTCGCCGGCAAGCCGCTCTTGTGGCACATCGTCCATCGCCTGAAGCAATCGGAATTCATCGAGCAGATCGCCATCACGACATCCACCCATCCGCGCGACGATGCGATTGTGGAGTGGGGCAAGGACAACGGCGTCGTCGTCATCCGCGGGCCGGAAGAGGACGTGCTCGCTCGCTTCGCGCGCGCGGCGGAAATGCTTGACGCTGACATCATCGTGCGGGTGTCTTCGGATGCGCCGTTCATCGATGCGCCGTTCGTGGACCATCTCATCACGGCCTTGCTTGAGCAAGACGGCGATTACGTTCTCCTGGAAGATGGCGCAGTCACGGCGCATGAGGGAGTGGATCCGTTCACACGCCGCGCCTTGGACAAGCTGATGATGGACGCGCATGAGGATCCGGTCGCGCGCGAACACGTCACCGGATATTTCAAGCTTCACCCGGACTTCGTGCGCATTGCGCGCGCAGGACAATATCCGCCGCTGGCGCGCAAAGGCGGACGGTTGACCATCGATACGCCCGACGATCTGGCATTCGTCGAGGCGGTTCATGAACGCATGGCCGCACGGGCGGGCGAAGCGTCGCTCGCGGATCTCCTGTTGCTGCTTGACCGCGAGCCGGCGCTGCGCAGGCTCAATGGACATGTGAAACAGAAGCCAATCGCATCGAACGGCACGCTGGCGCTGATCCGCTGCGACGGCGGCGAATCGTCTGGATATGGTCACGTCAAGCGCATGGTGGCGCTGGCGCGCGCCATGCGCGATTGTGAGGGCATCGGCTCGATCTTTTGCCTCAACGGAACGGCGGATGCGCTTGAACCGGCGAGAGCCGCGGGATTCGAAGCGCGGTTGCTGGGCGACGATCCGGTTGCGGCACTCGACGCTGCAGTCACGTCGCATAAGCCCGATGTTCTGGTCTGCGACGTGCGCGGCGGCCTGACGCGCGAGGCGCTCGCGGCAATGAAGCGCAAGGTTGCAGTTGCCGCTGTCGTCGACGACGGTTCGGATCTCCGGCTGGCCGCGGACATCGCCTACTACCCGCCCCTGGCGCAGACCGAGCGCATGGAATGGGCCGGCTCGAAATGCAAACCGCGCATCGGTTGGCAATGGTCGCTCTTGGGACTCTCGCGCGTCGCTGCGCCGTCGCGCGTTCCCTTGCCGCGGCCGTCATTGCTGGTCGCCATGGGCGGCAGCGATCCGCTGGGACTGACGCTCACCGCGGCGCGCGCGCTGGCCAAACTCGATCCCGTGTTTCGCGCCCGTTTCGTCATCGGGCCGGGCATGGCCGACGGCGCGCGGCTGGCGAAAGCCATCGTCGCGCTGGCGCCGCACTTCGAAACCATCGAAGGCGCGAGCGATCTCGCAACAGAATATGCGAGCTCCGATCTGGCGCTCGCATCGTTCGGCGTCACCGCCTATGAACTCGCCGCCTGCGGCGTGCCGGCGCTTTATCTGTGCCTGACGGAAGACCACGCCGAATCGGCCTCGACCTTCGAACGGGCCGGCATGGGGTTGTCGCTGGGCCTTGCCGAACGCGCCCAACCGCAGGAGATTGCGCGCGCAGTATGGGGACTGCTTTCAAACCCCGCCCGCCGCCGCGAAATGCGCGCGGCAGGCCTCATGACCATCGACGGCGAAGGCGCCTCGCGCATCGCCGCCGACATCGCGCAGACGCTGGCCGAGAAGCGCAAGAGCGCGGCGCGGCGCGCGGCGGGTTAGCTCATCAACTTCCGTTCAACACCGCCGTCGCCTGGTCGAGCCGATCCGAGTAGGCATTGAGAGCATCGGCCGTCAGCTTGATGTAGTTTGCGGCATCGTCAAAACGTTCCTGCTCGATGCCTTCGCGCACGCCGGGCATGGTCTTGGTGCCGTAGCCCGTCAGCGTTCCCGGCGCGTAGATCAGGTTGCGATACCAGGGCCGGCCGGGCAGGCCGGTGTCGGTCGCCAGCGTCTGGTCGATGTCGAGCATCAGCGCCTGCAGATGCGCGAGCCGGTCGGGCGGCAGCGAGGCGCCGTATTTCGCAAGCGCAGCGTCGTAGGCTTTCGCGCTGTCGGTCAGGCGTTTCACGGCGGTTTCCAGCGGCAGGAATTCGAATTTCGGCACTTCCTTCAGAGCCGTCGGATTGCCGCTCGGCTTCGTCGGATCCGCGGCGAGCGGATAGGCGCGGTCGCGCAGCAGCGCCGCCTGCAATTCCTGTTTTTCTCGGCTGTCCTGCGCGAGTTTTTTGAGCTCAGCGAGATCCTGCGCCATCTGCGACGCGAAATCGCCGGCGCGTTGCGGCGGCAGGTCGGCATCGGCGACGCGCAAGACCGCGCGCCCGATCGTTTTGGCGAGCAGCGTGTCGTAGACAAAGCCCGGATCGACGAAGCGGCTGTGATGCTCGAACGTGTCGTACCGCGAATGATAGACGCCGCTCGAATGCCCTTCGTCGCTGTAGCGCAGATCCATCGACGCAATGCCCAGATGCTCGAGAAACACGGTGTAATCCGAGCCCGAGCCCAGCGCTTCGATGGGCACGTCGCGTGACGGATCGGCAGCCATTTTCGCCTCGGCCTTCGTGTGATCCTTGTCTTTGATGGAGGGGTCGAGCGCATTGAGTCTGATCTTCGCGCGCATACGCGCAAGCACGGGAGCTTGCGTTTCCGGATCGATCATGTCGCCGGCGACGTCCGTGACGAGATGCTCGAAATCCTGGCTGCCCTGCACGGCAAGGATGCCCCGCGTGTTGGTGTCGGAATTGATGTAGAGCACGGCCTTCTTGCGCAGTTCGCCACCATGGGTCTCGCCCCATTCCGTGGAGCCCAGCAATCCCGGCTCTTCGCCGTCCCAGCTCGTGTAGACGATGCTGCGCTTGGGACGCCAGCCGGTGGCCGCCAATGCACCGATGGCTTTGGCTTCGGACAGCAGCGCCACCTGCCCCGACAAGGGATCGCTGGCGCCGAACACCCAGCCGTCATGATGATTGCCGCGCACCACCCACTGGTCGGGATACGTGCTGCCTTTCATGACGCCGATGATGTCGTAGATCGTCTTCAGTCCCCACTCCGATTTGACGGCGAGATGCACCATCGCGCCGCCGGGGCCTACGCGATAGGTGATCGGCAGCGAGCCGCGCCATGACGACGGCGCCACCTGGCCACCGATGGCTTCGAGCAAGGGTTGTGCGTCCGCATACGAAATCGGCAGCGCCGGAATTTTCAGGATGGCGGGCGATTCCGAAATCTTCAGCCGCTTAGCATCTTTCGTGGCGCCGACGCCGGGCGTCAGCGGATCGCCGTCGAAGGTGGACGAATCCTCGACCGAGCCGCGCTGCACGCCGTGCGGCGGGCGCATCGGGCCGTTCGGGTAGACTGCGTCCTGCGCGTAGCCGTCGTCATGCGGATCGGAATAGATGATGCAACCAATGGCGCCGTGTTCCTGCGCGAGCTTGGGCTTCAGGCCGCGCCAGCCGTCGCCGTAGCGCGCGATGACGATCTTGCCCTTCACGTTCACGCCGAGTTTTTCCAGCGTGTCGTAATCGTCCTTCATGCCGTAATTGACGTAGACAAGCTCGCCCGTCACGTCGCCGTCGCCCTGATATTCGAGGTAAGCGGGGAGCGCCGGCTCTTTCGCCGTCGAACTCGTGTCGCCTTTGATCGGCGGCTCCTGCAGCGTCGCCTTGAAATGTTTGGGTGCGATCAGCTCGAGGGATTCGCTGATGGGTGTCGGATAAAGCACCTCGAAGGTTTCGATATGCGCGTCCCAGCCCCATGATTTGAACTGCGCCAGAATCCATTCGGCATTGGCTTTGTCGTGCGGCGAGCTGACATGATTGGGCTCGGAGGCGAGCTGCTTCATCCAGTCGCGCAGGTCGGCGGGGTGAATGGCTGCGTCGAATTGTGCCTCCAGCGCGGCCTGGCTGCCGGTGGGCGCGGAATCCCCTTCGGCGGCAGTGACGGCGCCTGCACACAGCAGGCTGGTTGCGGCGATGAGCGCAAGACGATTCATGATGGGTCCCCTCGTGCCGGACATCGATCCGGTCTTCAGGCAACGATAGCACCGTGCGAAGGAATTGCGACAGCGTGCCCGCCGATGGCGGCTATGAATAATCCGTGTAGGACTTTAGCTGATCGTCGTCCGAGCCGTCAGCCGAACCGTTGCCTGTGCGAACACATCGCTCCAGTCACCCACGACCTTTGGCGAGAGGCACGCGCAAGCCGGCGCGAACGGCTCGTATGGCTGTCCAAACGATGTCCAGCTGGTGTCGTGGAGTACCTTTGATGTCGGCACTCCCGCTGCGGACGACAGCCATGACACCGCGGTCGGCGCGCTCACCACATGATCGAGCGCCGACAGCATGGCGCAGGCGCGGTCGAGTTCGTTCTTCTGGTCCAGCGCCGGCGGCACGAAAACATCCCGCCCACTGAGCGACGAGAGGCCATCTGTCTCTTCGGGCATCGCGTCATATTGTACACTGACAATCGTGCCGGGCGCGTTGCGGATAAATTCCGCCCAGGCTGCAAGCGGTGCAAACTGAAGGTTGCGCAATCCTCCGACCTTGCCGCTTCTCCAGCAGATGCCGACGTAGGGCGGCGGACCTGCCAGGGCGAATGCGGAGCGCCATCGCCCGGCTTCGTCAGGATCGGCCGCAAGAAACGCATGCGCGGCGGGAAACTGTTTGACCGAATTTCGCATCGTGCGCGGGAGGCTGCCCATCTCGATCGCCGCGTTGGCACCACCTGCCTGCTTCAACCAGCCGTAATGGGCTGTTGTCATGCCGGCTTTCGATTGCATCTGGGCGGGATGCACGGAGACGCGCGGGAATGACCGCGCGAACAGGGAAACCAGGCGCGGATCGCATTCGAGGAGGATCGCGCCGCGATCGTCCTGCGCGCGCGCGGCGAGTTCGGGGACAAGACTGGCGAACATGATCTGGTCGCCCACGCCCTGCTCCACAGTCACCAGCAGCCGTGTACGTTTGAGATGCGCACCGTTCCACGGCTTCAGCCCGTGATCGCAGATAGGCGCCTTGCCGGGGATTTTCAGGCGCGCCGCGTAATCGCGCCAGCCGTCTTTCAGCTCGCCGCGCAATAGATGCAGAATGGCACGATTGAGTTTGAGCTGTGCGTTCTTCGGCTCGCGCAAGACCGCGCGGTCGTAGAGCGCCATCGCTTCGGCAATGTCGCCGTCGTCGGCCAGAAGATCAGCCAAATTACCCTGGGCTGCGGCATGATTCGCATCGCGGTTGAGCGCTTCGCGATAAAACGCCTTGGCCTGAACGCGGTCGCCCATCTCGCGATGGACGGAGCCCAGCGTGAGCAACAAATCTGGCGCATCCGGAGCGCGCTCCAGCGCCGGCTCGATCAGCCGCTTTGCGGCGTCGAGCTGACCCTGCGCCCTTAAGACATTGGCAAGGTTGACTAACGCTTCGAGACGATCCGGCTCCAGCGCCAGCACGCGGCGGAAAAACTCCTCGGCGGCTCTTGGCATGCCGAGCGAGCTGGCCGTATTGCCGAGCGCAAACAGCACGCGGATATCGTCGGGTTTCTCCGCCAGGGCGCGCTCATAGGCGCCGATGGCGTCCGCATGCCGCGACTGCGCCGACAGCGCGAGGCCCTGTTCGTACGCCTTGTGTGCCACCGGTTGCATGCCCCGTTTTCGCACACTCCGTGTTAAGCGCACCTTAAGCACGATTTGCCCGCGAATTAGCGCGTCCTTAATCGCGAACGGCGAAACTGACCCCAAAGCCGGAACAAGAGCCGATGTCCAGCATCAGCAGTCTGCCGAATATTGCGAGCCTGTTCACGCCGCTGTCGACGTCGAGCAGCACGTCGAGCACATCCATCACCACGCTGCCTTCGATCGATTCGTCCACATTGCTCAGCTATTTCGGCGCCGACACGATCGTAGAGGCCACTGCTACGGCGCAGACCTCAGCCACCGCCTGGGGCAGTTCGTCCAGCAGCACGTCCACTTCGGCACAAACCCCGCCCTGGGACCAACAGCAAACGACCAACCAGCAAGCGCTGGAAGCCCAGGTTCTGTCGACGACGGATTTCATCAAGCAGAGCACCACCCCGCTAGTCGGCGGATCCGGGTCGAGCAAAGAGACGCAGGAAGACAATCAGAATCTCTTCACGCTCTACCAGGCAGTCAGTTCGCTCGGCACTCTCGCCGGGATCGCGCAACAGTCCGGAGTCACGCCCGGCGAGTTGACCGGTTACAATACGCAATTCCAGACCGGACTCTCCCAGGTCGAATCCTTTATCAATTCCACGACGTTCAACAACTTCACGATGCAGACCCAGAATCCGAGTTCATCGGTGACGAGCACGGCAACGATTCCAACGCCGCAGTTCAGCGTCACCGGCAATACGTTGGTCAGCGACGCAGATTTGAGCAACCCGCTTCCGGGCGTCAGCGCCGGCGACAGCTTCACGGTTGGCGTCACCAAAGGCGGCACTACGACGAACGTGGCGATCGATCTATCCCAGATTCAGGGGCCTCTGACGCTGGGCAACATCGTCAACTACACCAATGCGCAATTGAAGGCGGACGGCTTCACGTCCCGTTTTCAGACGACGATCACGAGCGGATCGATCAACGACGCTCAGGACGCAAGCTGGGGCATCTCGATCACGCCCGGAGCAGGAGAAAGCATCAACCTGTCGTCGAGCCAGGCAACGCCGTCCCTGTTCCTGACCGGCACGTCCGGCTCGAGCACTGGTGCGCCTGCCAACACAACGACAGGCGAAACGGCCACGCAGCCAAGCAACCAGGGCGACATTGCCACCCTGGGAAATCTTTCCGGCACACCGCAAAGTCTTGGAAACACGGCCGTGGCCCCGAGCTCCGGCAACACGACGATCCAATCCTCCGTCGTGGATTCGCAAGGCAACCTCTACGTCGTCGGCAACGCCACCGGAAATTTCGGCAGCCAACTCAACCAGGCATCTCAGGACGTCTATCTTTCGAAATACAATTCGGCCGGCCAGGTGGAATGGACGCAACTCCTGGGCAGCACCGGAACCTCCTCCGCATATTCCCTGGCGCTGAATCCGCAAGGCGGAGTCGTGGTTGCCGGATCGAGCACGGAGCCGCTCAGCACCACATCGATCGCCGACGGCAGTACGGACAGTTTCGTCGCCTCCTACGATGCGAACGGCAACCAGAACTGGGTGCAGCAGATTCCTACGCTGACCAGCAATCAGGCGAACGCAGTCAGTGTGGATGCGCAGGGCAACGTTTATATCGGCGGTTCCGTGACGGGCACTCTCGGTGCGGGACAGACGAACTCGGGCGGCACCAACGCCTATCTCGCCCAGCTCAACAGCTCCGGCCAGATCGTTTCCGAAAATCAGTTCGGCCCGTCGGGGAACGATTCCGTTGCGGCAACGGCCGTTACATCCACCGGCGATCTCATCGTCGCTTCACAGCAAAACGGCCAGGCCATCCTGTCGTCCTATGCCGGCGGCGCCATCACGGGCGCGCCCACCTGGCAGATGAATCTTGGCAGCCTCGATGGCGGATCGATCGGCGGCATCGCAGTCTCCGGCGGTCAGATTTACGTATCAGGCACGACCAGCAACACGGCACTGACAGCGGGCGGACAGGCGACCATTGCCACCCCGAGCACCGGCGGCACGCAGGCGTTTGTGTTCAACGCCACCGACAACGGCACGAGCGGTACCGCCAACACTGTCAGCTATGTCGGCACATCGTCGGGCGAAACCACGGCAGGAGGGCTGACCGTCGGTCCCGATGGCACTGTTTACCTGGCGGGCACGACGACAGGAACTTTTGCCGGACAGGTCCGCAACGTCGCCGGCGCGAACAATGCATTTGTCGCGGCGCTATCGAGCGGCGGGACGGTCGACTGGACCAACCAGTATGGCGGCGCGGACGGCCAGTCGACGGGTTCCGGCGTCGCCGTGGATCCGACGGGGTCGAGCGTACTGAATGCGCTCGGTCTTCCCGACGGAACGATCAGCACCAATCAATCCGTCAATCTTTCATCCAATACGACGTTGCAGGCCGGCGACTCCTTCAATCTCCAGATCGAAGGCACGGCTGCGCGCACGGCAACGATCACTGTCGGTCAGGGCGCAACGCTTCAGTCCCTGGTGGACCAGATCAACAGCGAACTCCTGTCAAACGGCAAGGCGTCCGTCACCTATACCTCAAAAGGTCAGGCACTTGAGATTACCGCCAGTCCGGGCGCCACGATCTCGCTCAATTCCGGGCCTGCCGCATCGGACGCGCTCGGCCGGCTCGGCATCACGCCCGGCGTCATTACCGCGCCCGCCAAAAGCAGTTCCTCGTCGACCGGCAGCACATCGGCGTCGAGTTCTTCCTCGAGTAGTCCGTCGACGGCTGCGAAACCGGTTTACGGCCTGCAACTCGATACGTCGATTGACCTGTCCAGCTCGGGCGACGCAGGCGTCGCCAAGATTTCGCTGCAGAACGTGCTGAACACGATTCAGAACATTTACCAGGAAACGAACACGCCCGCGGGATCGACATCGACAAGCCAGACTTCGTCGCAGTCGAGCGGGCAGGCGCCGGCCTACCTGACGGCACAGGTGGCCAATTACAATCTCGGGCTCACCTTGCTGGGCGACAGCACTTCGTCGAGCAGCTCGTCAACCAGCGGCTCCCTGGCAAGCTTGATCGCCTAGCGCAGCTGCCGTCGTTCGAATTTCTGCTATACGACACCGTTATAGAGCATGGCTCCGGGCGCGGGCGTGGCCGTCTTGCGCGGTCCATATGTCCGCGTAACGCGCTTCCTGCGCTCGACGTCGTCGACGATGGCCTTGATCATGCCTTCGCTGGCGCGGCGCACGCGAGTCAGCCGGCGTTCGTGCAGCGCCAGTGCTTCGTGGAGTTTTTCCGCCGCGCTCGTCAGCGCTTTGCGCGATTCCCCCGGCAAGAGTTTGATCTGAGTTCTCAGACTCGCTGCTTCTCGCGCATAATGCGACAATAGCTGCTGGGTTTCCGGAACGATCGTCAGCATTTCGGACGGACGGCCGCGATCCAGCGCATCGATATCGCCCAGCAGCGCCTCGGTCAGCCGGCGCGTGAGTGTCCGGACGCGGTCTGCTTTTTCTTCCAGGGCGTTCATTTGCCTGACAGACCTGTGTGCGTTTCCTGCGCGTGCAGAAGCTGGCGGGTGATCGCGGCTGACAGCCCGATGCCGCCTCGCGCTTCGATCTGTTTGCCGTATTCGTCCAGCATCATCGAACGAAACATCGCTTCGCCCTGGCCACCGCCGAAGGGCCCGTCGGTCGAGATACCTTCGAACATCGAGCCCAGAAACTGCGAAATGAATACGGATTCGAATTGGGTTGCTGCCTTCTTGGCCGCGGACGGGCTGTTGGTAGCATGCGGCGCCACGACTGCGCGCGGCGGAACCTGTGCCTGTGCGGTAGAGATGTCGGTTGCGAGGGTCATCCGATCACCTGGATATCGGCCTGCAACGCACCTGCGGCCTTGATGGCCTGCAGGATTGAGATGATGTCGCGCGGACCGACGCCCAGCGCGTTCAATCCGTCAACCAGCTTCTGAAGGCTCACGCCCTGGGCGACGACGGTCATCTTGTTGCCTTTGCCTTCGTCGACCTGGATCTGCGTGCGCGGCGCCACGACGGTCTTGCCGTCGCTGAGCGGGCCCGGCTGGCTGACTTCCGGCGTCTCGCTGACTTTGATGGTCAGATTTCCCTGCGCGATGGCGACCGTGGAGATGCGCACATCCGAACCCATCACGATGACACCCGACTGCTCGTCGATGACGACGCGGGCCGGCTGATCGGGATCGACCTTGAGCTGTTCGACGTCATCGAGCAGCCCCACGACGCCATTTTTGTAGGCGTCGGGAACGTTGAGTTTGACGGTCGACGGATCATTCACGGTGGCGACCGACTGTCCGATATAGGCGTTGACCGCATCGGCAATGCGTGTCGCCGTTGTCAGATCGGGATTGTGCAGCGAAAGCTTCAGCGATTTCTGGGCCGCGAGCGCAAAGCCGATTTCGCGTTCCACGATCGCCCCGTTGGAAATCCGTGCCGCAGTCGGTACGCCTTTCGTCACGCTGCTGGCCTGGCCTTGTGCCACAAAGCCGCCGATGGCGACGGGCCCTTGGGCCAGCGCATAGATTTCTCCATCGGCGCCGAACATCGGCGTCACGAGCAATGTGCCTCCCTGCAGGCTCGTCGCATCACCCAGCGCGCTGACCGACACGTCGATGCGCGTTCCCTGGCCGGCGAATGCGGGAAGGTTGGCCGTGACCATGACGGCCGCGACGTCCTTGGTCTGCAGCGTCGCGCCGCGGGTATTGACGCCCAGCCGTTCCAGCATGGTCTGGATGCTGAGCTGGGTGAAAGGGGCGTTGCGCAGCGAATCGCCGGTTGTGTTCAGGCCGACCACCAGGCCGTAGCCGACCAGCATGTTGTCGCGAATGCCCTGCACTTCGACCAGATCCTTGACACGGGAAAAGGCAAAGGCTGCATCGACTGGCGCGAGCGCCAGCAAGGCGCTTGCGAACAGGGCGAGCGCGCGGGTCTTTCGGCTGCGACGGGGAAACAGGATCATGAGCGGGTTCTGCTCGGGCGCGATTTCACGCAATGACCCTTGCCAGTTCCGTGCCGCGGGCGAAGTGAAAATAATCAAGTATTTTCAACGTACTATGCGTAACTCGTCCGCCGGAAGACCGGCATGCGGCAAGTTTTTCCGGGCCCAAAACGCCCTGGTGGCGAACCCGGTCCGCAGACACATGCCCGACATATTCTTGCCCTATTGCAGTTCAGCAAGTGTGCTAACCTTAACCAAGGTTAGGGGAGTGAGAGGGGAATCTCACATTAAGGAGTCATACATGAAGACCTTACTGGCAGGAGCAGTTTGCGCGCTTGCCCTGGTTGGAGCGACGTTTGCCACGACTGCGCCCGCGCAGGCGTTCCTTCACTTCGGCGTTTCGCTTCACGAAGGCGACGTGCGCTTCGCGTATCGCGACGGCTATTGGGATCGCTGGCATCGCTGGCATGCCTGGGCCGACCGCGACGACTGGGTGTGGTGGCGCGCGCATCACCCTGACGCGTATTACGACTGGCGCCACGACCGCGATGCGGACATGGGCTGGCGCGTTGGCGGCGGCGGAATGATGATGGGCGGACCAGGCGTCGGCGTGGCCGTGGGCGGACCGGGCATCGGAGTTGCCGTCGGCGTACCCGGATTCGAAGTCGGGGTCGGCGACATCGCCTACGCCTATAACGATGGCTATTGGGATCGCTGGCATCGCTGGCATGTCTGGCACAACGACGCCGAACGCATCTGGTGGCAGAATAACCATCACGATCGCTATTGGGACTGGCGCCATGATCGCGATCACGACATGGGCTGGCATCGCGACTGGCATCGCTGATCGACGCTGGAAGAGTTCGGATACCGAAAGGCCCGGTGGTTCGCCACCGGGCTTTTTGTTCAATCGTGCGGCCGGAGCTTCGGCAGCATGACGGCGAACTGACGTCCGGCGAGCGACAGCGCTGCGGTCGACGCAAATTCAGGCCGCGGTTTGGGAACGATCGCCGCGACGACAATAGGCGAGCCGATTTTCTCGGCAGCGACGTCAGTTGCAGGGCGCGGTTTCGGCGCGATCTGGGCGATCTGAACGGCGGCGCCCGATTCCGCCTCGGCGATGCGCATGGCAAGACGCGATTGGGCGATCGAATTCTGCGGCAATGCGGCGTCGGACTTGACGGCATCCGTCAACAGTTCCGCAACCTGGTTCGCATCGAGACCACTGCCGGTGATCACTTCGACAATGTCCTGGCTTGGAATAACAGCGATGCGCTGCCCGCCATTGCCGTTGGCTTCGATATCGGCAGGGCCGCCGGCGTGGCCGCGTTCGGGATAAATCCACATGCCGTAGCCGTACCGCACGTCGGGCTCGACATTGGCGTGCGGGGTGAATGCGTCGGCGAGATAATTTGCGGGTACGATCTGTTTGCCGTCCCACTGGCCGTGATGCAGCCACAGATAGCCGAGCTTTGCCATGTCGCGCGGCGCGATCTTCATGTCGGCAAAGCCGTGACTGATGCCGTCGGCATCCTTGGGCCAGGAAACCTGCTCGATTCCGAGCGGTTGGAACAGATGCGATCGGGCGAAGTCCGATGCGCTCTCGCCCGTTGCGCGCGTCAGCACGGCGGAGACGAGGTGCATGTTGCCGGCGCAATAGGCAAAGGTGGAACCGGGATCCGACGTTTCGGGCCGCGCCATCGCGAACGATACCCAATGCCGGCTCGCTTCCATCTGCTGCAGGAAGTTGCGGCCGCCTTCGTTGCTGCAATCAAGCCCGGACGTCATGCTGAGCAGATGGGCAAGCGTAATGCGTTCTTTGCGCGGGTCGCCGTCGAGCTTCGCATCCGGCAGAAGCTGCGCGACGGGCACATCGAGACGATCGAGCTTGTGCTCGGCCATGGCGATGCCGACCAGCGTGGACGTGACGCTCTTGGTGACGGACGCCACATCGTGCGGTTCGTCCTCCGCGTACGGATGAAAATATACGTCAAGCACGATGTCGCCGTGGCGCTCGATGAGCACGCTGTTCACAGGGATATGGCGCGCCTTGATCGTCTCAAGCGCATTGGCGAGCACGGTGGAATCGAGGCCCTGCGCTTCGGGCGAGGAATACCGCCAGCCGTGCGTGGGCCAGAATTCCTGTTTCGGCGGCGGCACCTGGGCCACTTGCTGCTGCGGCAGCGTGACGACTTGCGGCGCGGGCGCATCGTTCCAGTGGAAGGGGTCGAAACCCGCGCAGGACGAGAGAAGGAGCGCTGATGCCAGCGGGGCCAGGATCGGGAGTGCCCGGCCCGTGCAAAAGGCTTCGCGCGATACCATCTGCACCATGCATCACCCGTCCGCCCTTGGCGGTTCTGTTCTGACTGGTCGAAAGCGCAGAGGAACCCCTCGCGCCCAGCGGGGTTATCTGTATCCGGGGAGTCCTTGCCGGGCAATGAATCAATTGCCTTGACTTGCGAAATTTGCACATAAGCAATTGATCTTCTTATCATTTGTGAATGGGTAGGCCATTGCCTCAGCCATATACGGGACATATCCGTTGGCCATCAACGATAAGAGCTTCGAGACCGGAACATGGATCGACAATAGTGGCGTGCATCACGGCGTCTTAAGGTCGCCGGGATAGCGTCGATACCTGCGGCGCGCGAGACCATCACGCGCCGCGTCGTTTTCTGCAATGACGTAATCGTCCGCTACGCCTTCGCAAACGCCAGCAAGTCCGCGTTGACCTTGTCCTTCAGCGTCGAGCACATGCCGTGCGGCGCGCCTTTGTAGATTTCGAGCTTCGCATTCGGGATGAGTTTCGACGATTGCATCGCCGCGGCCTGGATGGGAACGATCTGGTCGTCGTCGCCATGCAGCACCAGCGCAGGCACATCGATCTCCTTCAGGTCGCGCGTGAAATCGGTTTCGGAAAACGCCTTGATGCAGTCATAGGCGGCCGGCATTCCCGCCCACATGCCCTGCAGCCAGAACGAGTCGATCAGTCCCTGACTCACAGCGGCGCCGGTGCGGTTGAAGCCGTAGAACGGCATCGCGAGATCCTTCCAGAATTTCGAGCGGTCGGCGAGCACGTTCGTGCGGATGCCGTCGAACGCATCCTTCGGCGTACCGAGCGGATTGGAATCCGTCTTCAGCATCAAGGGCGGCACCGCGCCGATCAACACGGCTTTCGCCACGCGCTTCGTGCCGTGGCGGCCGATATAACGCGCCACTTCGCCGCCGCCGGTGGAATGGCCGACATGAATCGCCTTCTTCAGATCGAGTTTCTCGGTCAACGCAGCGAGATCGTCGGCATAGGTGTCCATGTCGTTGCCGGTGGAGGGTTGCGACGAGCGGCCATGACCGCGCCGGTCATGCGCGATGCAGCGGAAGCCCTGGTGCGCGAGAAAGAACATCTGGTCTTCGAACGCATCCGAAGACAAAGGCCAGCCATGACTGAACACGACCGGTTGGCCCGCGCCCCAGTCCTTGTAATAAAGTTCTGATCCGTCCTTCGTGGAGATGGTCGGCATGTCTGACCTCCTGCTTTCGCCCTTCAACAGGCGCCAGGTGCAGGATATTACGCGTTATTCTTGGACGCGACGAGCATAAAAGCCCACGCCAAAAAATGCGCGGCGCCGGGACGGACTACGGTGTCTTGCCTCGCCTGTAGAGAACGGAATACGTTATCTGCGGATATTTGCCGGGGGGCGGAAAATCATGCTCAATTTTTGTGACACCATGGTCAAATGTATATTTGGCAGCGCTTTGGCGTTGGCAGCATTCGCCCCACTCGATGCCGCGCACGCGACGAAAAAGGAAAGTGTTCTCTATTCCTTCTGTTCCCAGCCGAATTGCAGCGACGGTTCCAACCCTGTGGCGGGCCTGATCGCAGATTCTTCGGGCAATCTCTACGGAACGGCAAGTCAGGGCGGAAGTACGGCCTGCGGCAATGGTTGCGGCGTTGTTTTCAAGATCACACCTGGCGGAACCGAAACTGTTTTGCACGCCTTCACTGGCGGCGACGGACAATATGCCGACAGCTCGCTGATCATGGACTCGTCGGGCAATTTGTACGGCACGACGGCGACCGGCGGAGGACAAGGCAACTGCAACATGGGTTGCGGCGTCGCGTTCAAGATTGCACCTAACGGGACGGAAACTGTGCTTCATGCCTTCACAGGCGGGAATGATGGCGGCTATCCCGGCGGTGCGCTCATCGCCGACGCGCAGGGCAATCTCTATGGGTTGGCGACAGCCGGCGGATCGAACTGCACGGGATTTGGCTGCGGAGTCCTCTTCAAGATCACCCCCGGCGGAACCGAGTCCGTGCTCTATTCATTTTGCGCTCAGCCCGCCTGCGCCGACGGAGCGAATCCCGTTGGTGGGCTGACTGCCGACACGCACGGCAACTTTTTCGGCGTGACCGGTGGCGGCAGTACCTATGGCGATGGCGTCGTTTTCGAGTACGCGGCCAATGGCACCGAAACTGCGCTCTATGCATTCACGGACGGCACTGACGGCGGCATTATTCAGTCGGGTGTGATTGCGGACAAGGCGGGCAATCTCTATGGCACCGCTACCAGCGACGGCGCATACGGGGCCGGCAACGTGTACAAGGTTGCACCGAGCGGCACGGAGACGGTGCTGTATTCGTTTTGCGCACAGCCCAATTGCGCAGACGGAGCCAACTCCGATGCCAGCGTGATCTTCGACGGCAAGGGCAATCTCTACGGAACGACGGACTCGGGCGGAGCATCCGACGCCGGTGCGGTCTTCGAACTCGCGCCGAACGGAAAAGAAACCGTGCTGCATTCCTTCAGCTATTCCAACGGCGATGGCGCCAGTCCAGAGGCCAACCTGCTCAAAATCAAGGGCGAACTCTATGGAACAACGTCGAGCGGCGGCGCGAATTCCGGTGGCACGGTATTCAAGCTGAAGAAATAATCTGACCGCAACCTGTCACTTGCAGCTGCGCTCCTCGGGCGATGCGATGTTTTTCGCAAGGGCGCCGGAAGCAATTGGTCTTACACGTCCCCGAAGCGGACGCCGGCGGCCCCGATGAAATTCCCGACAATTGGACTCAATTCCGTGCGCCGGACTTAGCAGCCCGTTACGGTGCGCGTGCCAGCATCATGTCCGGCGTAAATGCGGTGGGGTCTGGAATGACAAGAAAAATGCTCGCGTGTGCCATGTCGCTGTCGCTGATCGCCGGCAATGCCTGGGCAGCCACCAAATGCGTGGGTCCGGACGACATGATGGCGATGAAAACCGCCAGCCTGCAGCAGCAGCTGATGGTGGCGGCGTTTTCCTGCAACGACGTGGCGCTCTACAATCGCTTCGTGCTCTCGCACCAGCGCGAACTGCAGGACTCGGATGCGGCTCTGCTCGCGTTCTTCGTGCGCGAAAATGCCGAAGGCGGCACCGAGGATTATCACGCCTTCAAGACCAGGGCCGCCAATGTCTCCGCGCTCGAAAGCGCCCGCGACCAGACGGGCTATTGCGCCCGCGCGCTACAACTCTTCAACGTCGCGCTCGATCCCGGCGGCGCCAACCTCTCCTGGTTCGTGTCGAGCCAGTGGCGCGCCACGGGCGAGTTCATCAATGCGACATGCACGGCGGATACGGATCCGACGGCGGCGGTGCAGACGCAAGCAAGCGCCCCCTCAGGCTTTGCGCCGCCTGTGCCGCCGTCGCCGGTCGAGCCAAGTCTCGCCAACGGCACGGCGGATTGAAAAAAGGCACTCCTCCTGCGGAACGCGCTTTCGATCTCTCCAAGAAAGCTTTTTCACGCGGAGACTCGGAGGCGCGAAGAATCCGTTGCGCGGCACGATTTCAGAGGTAACGCCGAAGTTATGTTGTTAAATTGTTCGGCGCGCATTGAGCGCCGGAAGCTGTCTCATCACAAAGAGCACAAAGTTCACGAAGGAAATATCGGCGCGCGAATGCGCGCCAAAACAGCTCTTTGTGATCTTTGTGTGCTTCGCGTTAAATCTTCTTCTCCGCGTTCTCCGCGTCTCCGCGTGCCAATTTTTCAGTGGGGCAACGCGCAACTCTTCCTCGCCCCCGCGATAGCGGGGGAGAGGCGTGCAGCGCGCGATCTCTCAGCACTACGGATGCAGGTGAGGGGGTTGCGCCAGATATATCGCATTTGGCACCGCCCCCTCACCTGACATCTCCCCCGCTTCCGCGGGGGCGAGGAATGGATTATTCGAGCGACGCGATCCGACTCTCCACCGCCCACCACCCCCGTCATGGACACGGCCTCCCGGCGCCCCTATTTTCACCGTTCGCGCGTTTGAAGACGGCTCATGACCTCCCATTCACATTTCCAGCGGCCACGGCCTGCCGTGCTGTGCATCCTCGACGGCTGGGGTGAGCGGCCGGCTGCGCCCGACAACGCCATTTCCGAGGCGCATCCGGAGAATTACGCCCGGCTTCTGGCCGAATGCCCGCATGCCCACCTCACTACCTCCGGCAGCGCCGTCGGCCTGCCCGCGGGGCAGATGGGCAATTCGGAAGTCGGCCACATGAACATCGGCGCGGGCCGCATCGTGGTGCAGGACCTGCCGCGCATCGACGATGCGATAGCCGACGGGTCGTTTGCGACATTGCCCGTGCTCACTGCGCTCATCGCCAAGGCGAAAGCCGCCAAGGGCGCCGTCCACATCATGGGGTTGCTGTCGCCCGGCGGCGTACACAGCCACATGACTCATATCGCGGCGCTCACCACGGCGGTCGCTCACGCCGGACTGCCCGTGCGCATTCATGCCTTTCTCGATGGACGCGACACGCCACCGAAAAGCGCGCCGGGATTTCTCTCTCAGTTCGAGGATTCCATCGCGGGCTTGCCCGGCGTTTCCATCGCCACCGTGTCGGGCCGCTACTACGCGATGGATCGCGACAGGCGCTGGGACCGCGTCTCAAAAACCTATGACGCGATCATGGCCGCGAATGGCGACCATGCGGTAAGCGCCAGCGAAGCGATTGAGCAGTCTTACGCGAAGGGCACGAGCGACGAATTCGTCGTTCCCTGCGTCATCGGCGATTACACGGGCGTGGACGACGGCGATGCGCTCGTGTTCGCCAATTTCCGCGCCGACCGCGCGCGGGAGATTTCAACCGCGCTGCTCGATCCGAAATTCGACGGCTTCAAACGCGCGCGCGTCGCAAAATTCTCCGCGGCGGCGAGCATGACCGAATATTCCGAAGCGCTGAAGGTGTTCATGACGTCGCTGTTTCCGCCGGAGGACATCAGAGATACCATCGGCGAATATGTTTCCGAGCTGGGCCTCAAACAGCTGCGCATCGCGGAAACGGAAAAGTACGCGCATGTGACGTTTTTCCTGAACGGCGGACGCGAAGAGCCCTTCCTGGGTGAGGACCGCATTCTCGTGCCGAGCCCGAGAGTTGCGACCTATGATCTCCAGCCGGAGATGTCGGCGCCGGGCGTGACTGCCGCGCTCGAGGCAGAGATTGCGTCCGGTCAATACGACTTGATCGTCGTCAACTACGCCAATCCCGATATGGTGGGCCATACGGGCATTCTGGAAGCCGCAGAGAAGGCGGTTCGCACCATCGACGCGTGCCTGGGGCGCCTGCGCACGGCGGTAGAGAACGCCCATGGCGTGATGCTGATCACGGCGGACCACGGCAACGTCGAAATGATGCGCGATCCCGTCACCGGCGAGCCGCATACGGCGCATACAACATTTGATGTGCCCATCATCGCGGTGAATGCACCGCGCGGCGTGACACTCCATAACGGCCGGCTGGCCGACGTCGCGCCGACGCTGCTCGATCTGATGGGCCTGAAGAAACCGCATGCCATGGCGGGACACTCACTCGTTGAACACGCAACGGCGGAGGCGCGCGCCTGACCCGCTTTCGAACGGCGTTGTGCGTGTCGTTGCTGCTCGGGCCGGCTTGGGCGCTGGCGAGCCAGCCTGGCGATGACGATCTCCTGAAAGGGGCGGTGCCGCTCAAGCGCGCGGGAACGCTGCCGTCCACGGCCGAGCAGTATCGCTCCCTGCAGGCAGAAATCGCCAAACAACGACCGGGTGTCGAAGACGCCAGGCGCAGGAGCGACACGCTCAATGCGGAAGCCAGTTCGCTGCGCCAGAAGCTGATCGCCACCGCGTCCCAGGTGCAATTGCTGGAAGACGAGAAAGGAAAGC
>JBEKLN010000012.1:0-100143 GCA_050010175.1 Rhizomicrobium sp. | reverse complement strand
TCGATTTCTATGTGCCCTGATTTTCTTCTATTTCGGCCCAGCCGCGGGAATCGCGCAAGCAGCGCCTCCACCGCCGCCGCCCGAAACCCTGAACGAAGCAATCGCAACCGCTTCATGCGGTTCGAAACGAGTCGTAACCTCTCCGGCACAAATCCCCGTCGGCGCTGTCAACTTACCTCCCCAGTCGATTGGTTCTTCGACCGGATCGCTCACGTGGATGTGGGGCGTGCGGATTTCATCGAGAGACCCGCGTGTTGCTGGAATTACAGGTCTTGAGGCAGATCGCACGTTCGGCCTCATTGCGACGACGGCCCGCAGCGACTGGTTGACCCTCGATATCAGGCGCAGCGGCCTTGCGCACCTGAACGCCATTGGCGTCGCCGTGATGCGCGGAGCTCCCGGAGCCCCGGCAGCGCTCGCAAACATTGGCAACTGGACATTTGTCAGCTTTCCCGCGCAGCACGTCGTTTCGCAATACGCTTTGTCGGTGTGCGGCGTCGATGCCAATGCCGTGCCCTGGATCACGACCTCCGGTTCGGTTCCCGCCAGCGCCCTTGTCGAAGCCGCGTATTCATATGTCGGATTGGCGGGCTACGATGGGGCGGAGATTGCCGATGCATTGCTACTGCCCTACAGCCCTCAAACCGTAGTTCTGAACCAGCATGACTTTCCGGGAGTTACGGGCTATCGGCTCATGGCATTGACCAATCCCGACAAGATCGTGCCGAACGTGATCGCGGTTTGGCGAGCACTCGACGGACGGCAGACGCTCGTTGAACAAATCCACGTTTCGAGATGGGACGATGTGAGAACGGGGAACGAACCGGCGGAAGTCGCCATCCTCGCTCGTCTACCCCTTGCCGTTACTGGCGCGACTTCGTTCCATGACAGTGCGACGGGCGAAACGCATTTGATCCTGGCAGCTGATTCAGCGCAGAGCGGAAGCGTGGAGTTCTACGGCTTCAAATTCAAAAACTAGCAGCACAACCTTCCACAGGCGAGAGGGAGCACCCGCGCAATGTTCCACGTGAAACATTCGTCCACGTTTTGGTCCTGATATCGACCTGTTATTTGCGACACAACAGAGAGATGTTCTCTGTTCCGCATCAACCCCTTTATCGGTCAAGCCGTTGATTTCGCGATCCGACCGGCCCCAAAGGACCTCAGGAACAGGGCGCGCGCGACATATCCCCTGTATTTCGCCTGATAAACAGGTGCTCTAACGCAAACTCGCTTCGATATTGCCGCCGTCGACGGTGAGCGTGGCGGCGGTCGTCTTGGTGGCGGTCGCGAGATAGACAAACGCGTCTGCGACATCGTCTGCTGTCACTTCCCGGCCCAGCAAATTCGCGCCCATGTAGTCGCCTTCGGCGAGGCCGCGCGCTTTCGAGCGCGAGGCGATCATGGCATCGGTCAGAAGTCCCGAGCGGATGCGATCCGCATTGACGGCGTTGGAGCGAATCCCGTCCTTCCCGTGATCGAGCGCGTATTGCTTCATCAGGAACAACGTCGACGCCTTGGGCAGTCCGTATGGTCCGAAATCCTTGCCCGGATTGACGGCCTGCTTGGATGCATTGAACAGGATGCAACCGCCTGTCCCTTGCGCCTTCATCACGCGCACGGCGTTCTGTGCCACGCTTTGATGGGAAAAGAAATTGAGCTCGAACGACTGGCGCAGCGTCGCCTCGTCGACCGAACCGATCGTGCCCTGCCACGCCGCGCCCGCATTCGACACGACGATATCGACGCCGCCGAACGTCTCGCAGGCTTCGTCGAACGCCGCGCGCACGCTCTCCGGCTTCGTCACGTCGCAGACAATCGCAATCGCCGTCGTGCCGATGGCACGCGCGACCGCCTCGGCGGCGGCACCGTCACGGTCGAGCACGGCCACTTCCGCGCCCGCGCGCGCCAGCGCCTTTGCCGTCGCCGCGCCGATGCCCGAGCCGCCCCCCGTCACGACAGCCACCTGCCGCGCCAGGGTTTTCTCCGCCGCCTTGCCGAGCTTGGCCTGTTCGAGCGACCAGTATTCGACATCGAACATGTCGGCTTCGGAGATCGGCCGATAACGGCCGATGCCTTCCGCGTCGGTGATCACCTCGATGGTGTTCTCCGCGATATCGGCGGCGATGGCGGCATCCTTCGCGCTTGCGCCCAAACCGAACAGTCCCACGCCCGCCACGAGCACGACACGGGGCAGCGGATCGAGCTCCGATTTTTTCGGCTCGGCGCGTTCGTTGTTGCGTGCGAAATAGTCGTGATAGCGAGCCACGAACGCGCTGACGGCCTTTTCGACAGCATCTTTCCAAACATCGAACTTGCCTGCGTCCGGCGCGGGAACCGCCAACGGCCAGTTCTTGGTGCGGATGGTGTGATCGGGCGTCACGACTCCCATTTGAGAGTAGCGCAACAGCTCCGCGCCGTTCACGTAGTTGAGGATGGCGGGGCCGGTGCGGAAGCACAGCACCTGCCGCTTGACCGTTCCGGCCGACTCGTCGCGCGCGATTGCGCAGGCGCCGCGGATGACGGGCGCGATCTCGGCCACACTCGCGCACTGCGCAGGCAGTTGCCCGACGCCGATGCTCCTGCGGTTCTTCTGCAGCCGCTCTTCCGCCAGCGTGACGAATTCGATCATGCGCTCGTAAGCCTGACGCGCGTTCTCGCCTACGGTGAAGATACCGTGCTGCAGCAGCACGAGACCCTCGACGTCGCGGTTCCCGTCGAACACGTCGGCCACGCTCTTGGCCAGTGCAAAACCCGGAATGGTGTACGGCACATAGGCGACACGCGCTCCGAACACATCGCGCGCCAGTGCTTCGCCGTCCGCATGATCCGTCAGGGCGAGGACCGCCGTGGAATGGGTGTGATCGATAAATTTGTGCGGCAGGAAGGCGTGCAGCAGCGTCTCGACGGACGGGTTGGGTGCGCTCGAATCCAGCAGATTGACGCGCTGATAATTGACCATCTCCTCGTCGGACAACCGATCGAGCGCACGCAACCGGCGCAACGGCGCAAGGCGAACGGCAGGAAGACCGGCAGGTTCGATATTGCCCATGTCCCAGCCGGAGCCCTTGACGCAAATCACTTCGACCGTGTCGCCGAGCAGGTCTTTCACGTGTGTCTTGACGGACGTATTGCCGCCGCCATGCAGCACCAGTCTCGGATCGCCGCCGAGCAGTCGCGTGGTATAGACGCGCAGCGCCAGATCCTCGCCGATGCCTGTCGGCGCGTAGCGCGTCACGAATTCCTGTGCGTCGGTGTCTGACCAGCGGGATTTCATGTTTCGACCTCGGTTCCCACCACTGTCATGGCCTGCGACGGCGGGCCACCCAGGTGATCATCTTCGCTGCGAACTGGGTGGCCCGGATTTCCCCCGGATTAAATCCGGGGTCAACCGGGCCATGACAAATATGGGTATGGTCCCTGTTAGCGCACTTCTATCGTTCTGGAAACAGCGATCGCAGTCCCTCCGCGGACGCCGCACAAGTGCCACGTTCGGTGATGAAACCCGTCACCAGCCGCGCCGGTGTCACATCGAAGCCGGGATTGGCCGCCGGGCTTCCGGGCGCAGCGATGTCGACCGTCGCCACGCCGCCACCGGGCAATCGTCCCGTCATTTTCAGGAGTTCGTCGCCAGAGCGTTCCTCGATCGGAATGACCCGGCCGTCGGCCAGCGTCCAGTCGATCGTCGATGACGGAAGTGCGACATAAAAGGGAACACCATTGTCCTTCGCGGCGAGCGCTTTCAGATAGGTGCCGATCTTGTTGGCGACGTCGCCGTTGCTCGTGACGCGGTCCGTGCCGACGATGCAGAGGTCAACCTCGCCAGCCTGCATGTAATGTCCGCCCGCATTGTCGGCGATGATGGTATGCGGCACGCCATGTGCGCCCAGTTCGAATGCCGTGAGCGACGCGCCCTGGTTGCGCGGCCGCGTCTCGTCGACCCAGACATGGACGGGAATACCCGCATCATGCGCCATGTAAATGGGCGCCAGCGCCGTGCCCCAGTCGACGCAAGCCAACCAGCCGGCATTGCAATGGGTGAGGACGTTGAGCGGCGCGCCAGTCGTTTGTCCGGCCGCTTCCCGAAATATTCGCAGTCCGTGTTCGCCGATACTGCGGCAGGTTTCGACGTCTTCATCGCAGATGGCGGCGGCTTCCGCCCAGGCGATGGCCGCACGTTCCTGCGGCGGCCGGTTTCGCAGGCGGTCGCGCATCCGGGTGAGCGCCCAGCGCAGATTGATGGCCGTCGGCCGTGTCGCCAGCAGCAGATCATGCGCATGATCCAGCGACGCATCGGACGGTTCGTCGCGCATGGCGAATGCGATGCCATAGGCGGCGGTGGCGCCGATCAGCGGCGCGCCGCGCACGATCATGCGGCTGATTGCGTCTGCTGCTTCGCTCACGTTGCGCAGCGTCAGCGTCGTGAATGCGTGCGGCAGCTTCGTTTGGTCGATGACCACGACGGCATCGCCGTCTACCGGCCAGATCGTGCGATAGTGATGTCCTGCAATCTTCATCGCGTTTCAACGAATCCCATGAGCGGCTGGCGAGTCAGTGTCCCTCAAACGACACGAGCGTCGCGACATTCTTCCCCAGTGCGCGTATCTTGTCGGCGCCGCCGAGTTCCGGAAGGTCGATGACGAACGAACAGCCGATCACCTTCCCGCCCGCGCGTTCGAGCAGCTTGATCGCCGCAAACGCCGTGCCGCCGGTTGCGATCAGATCGTCGACGACGACAATGTGTTCGCCCTGCTTGATGGCATCTGTGTGAATTTCCACGCGATCGATGCCGTATTCGAGCGTGTAATCCTCACCCAGCACCTGGTAAGGCAGCTTTCCCTTCTTGCGCACAGGCACGAAGCCGACCGACAGCTGATGCGCCACGGCGCCGCCCAGGATGAAGCCGCGCGCCTCAATGCCCGCTACCTTGTCGATCCGCACGCCGGCATAGGGCTGCACCATCTCGTCCACGGCCTTGCGAAAAGCGCGCGGATTGCCGAGCAGCGTGGTGATGTCGCGGAACATGATTCCCTTCCTGGGATAGTCGGGGATAGTGCGAATGGTCGAAGCGAATTCCATGGGTTCATCCAGTTGGGCGGGAAGCGGCGGCCATAGATAATGGTTTTGAAGGGAGAATCCAGAATAACGCTGCGAATTCGCCACAATCCTCTCTAGGATCACGAGTTCCGGAGCAGACAAATTGGCCACGCGCGCCGCCTCCCCGCCGACTGAGCTTGGTGCGACAGCCGAATCCCGGCCGCCGACCCCTCTGTCCGCCGCCAAATTTCAGATCAAAGCCGGCGTTTTCCGGCTCGAACGTGGCCTTAGAAATCTGACGAGCGGACCCGACCGCCTGGCGGTCAGACCGCCAGGGGGGTTTGCGACGATCGTCGCGCAGTCATGCACGCCTTTGTGGTCCGATCCGCGGCCGGCGGAGCACGACATGCAACAGGGAAAGGTCGAGAATTTGCGTGTCGCCGCACGCAGGCTGGACGGCACGCTGCTGACGCCCGGCGCTGTCTTCGGCTTCTGGAAACAGCTCGGGCGGCCGGCGCGCAGGCGTGGATTTGTTTCCGGGCGCATGCTGCAGCAGGGCTGCATCGTCCCCGCCGCTGGCGGGGGATTATGCCAACTCTCCAACGCGCTTTACGACGTTGCGCTAAACGCTGGCTGCGAGATCATCGAACGCCATGCACATTCGCGCAAAATTCCAGGCTCGGCGGCTGAGACCGGGCGGGACGCGACGGTTGCCTGGAACTACGTCGATCTGCGGTTCCGCAGCCCGCAACCCTTGCTGCTGCGCGTCCGGCTGACGGCGGACGAGCTCTTCGTCGAACTGAGAGCGAAGACGGGCGTTGAAGGGCACGCGTACCGGGACACATCGCGACGCGAAGTCGAGGGTTTCGGCGAAACCTGTGCGACCTGCAACGAAGTCTCATGCTTCCGACACGAACGAAGCAGCCGCCGTTCGGAAGATCGGACGGCATTCCTGGTGAATGAGGCGTGGCCGGAGTTCTCTCAATTCATCGTGGGGCGGGCTCGTTCGCGCGCTGCGCTGTTCATTCCCGTCGACGGCAGGCGTTTTGGCCTGAAGCGGTACGATTGGGAGACACGCGGTTTTACGACCGTCGTCACGGCAACGACGACAACGCTTCGCAACAGTCTCGCCATGCGCCGGATGGCCGAACAGGGTGCGGCCCGCCGCGCCGCCGAACTGAACTCGGCCGAACGGCTTGCGCGGGAATTTGCGCGGAATCTCAAGCCGGACGTGATGGAGGTGTGCGTTGCGCAGTCCCTGCTGCCGTGGCTCTGGCGCGATGGTCATCTGGGCGGACGACGGTTCCGGGTGCTGATGACGGCATTGCCGATCCATGAACTGCAGCGGCGCCTCGACTCGGCCGCGTTGCTCCGACCCGAAAGTGGGACGCTCTCGGACTTTCGCGCGCCGTCGGACCTCGCCGAACTCGAATGTGACGCACTCGCCGCCGCCGAACAGCTCATCACACCGCACGCGGAGATCGCGAAGCTGTTTGGCGATCGCGCGGTCAAACTGGCTTGGCGGAATCCGCCGCCTGCGGCGCCGGCGAGCATGCCATGCGCCGCGCGCAGGATCGCGTTTGCCGGTCCAACGGCGGCGCGGAAGGGCTGCTATGAGGTGAGAGACGCGGCCCGCGCGCTCGACCTGGACGTTGTCCTGTCCGGCAGCGAACTTGAAGGTGACGATTTCTGGCACGGTATCCGAACGACACGGGTTGAGAGCCCGGACTGGCTGCACGCCGTGGCGGCGGTCGTTCAGCCGGCGATTGTCGAACAGGCGCCACGACGATTGCTGCAGGCGCTGGCGGCAGGAGTGCCCGTGATTGCAACGGAAGCGTGCGGCCTCGATCCGCGGCCCGGACTGACGATCATCCCTGCATGCGACAGCGAGGCATTGATCGCCGCATTACGCGCGCAGCTGGGTTGATCCTATTTCCCCTTCAGTACCCGTCCCGCCACTGCGTCGAGTTTGGCGAAGAGCGCGGGATCGCGTTTGTCCGGCGCGGTGATGAGTGCACTATCGAGGACGGTTTCGATTCCGAGCGGCGACGGTTGGCGATCCGGCCCAAGCTTCGGCGCCACGCGCGCAATGAGACGGCGCGCTTTTTCGCCGTTGCCGCCGAGTACGGCGATCACCTGATCGACCGTCACGTGATCATGATCCGGATGCCAGCAATCGAAATCGGTGACCATCGCGACCACCGCGTAGGGCAACTCGGCCTCGCGCGCGAGTTTGGCCTCCGGCATCGCGGTCATTCCGATCACGTCGCAACCCCAGGCGCGATAGAGATTGGACTCGGCGAGCGTGGAGAATTGCGGTCCTTCCATCGCGAGATAGGTGCCGCGACGGACAAACGGGATGTCTTCCTCGCGGCAGGCGATGTCGAGCGCTTCGGTCAGCTTCGGGCAGACGGGATGCGCCATCGAGACATGCGCGACGAAACCCTTGCCGAAGAAGCTCTTGTCGCGGGCGTGCGTACGATCGATGAACTGATCCACGATCACGAAGGTGCCGGGAGGCAGCTCTTCGCGGAACGAGCCGCAGGCGGAGATGGAAATGACGTCCGTCGCGCCGGCACGCTTCAGCGCGTCGATGTTGGCCCGGTAATTGATCGAGGTCGGCGAATGCACGTGTCCGCGGCCATGTCGCGGCAGAAACAGCATGTCGACTCCCGCGAGCGTACCTTTCAGGATCGCATCTGACGGCTCGCCCCAGGGGCTCGTCACCATCTCCCAGCGCGGATTCTCGAGGCTTGCGATGTCATAGACGCCGCTGCCGCCGATAACGGCGAGTACAGTTCTGGGCATTGAAACAACCTTGGATATCAAACGTTTCTTAGCATTCGCACGGAAAGGCGCAAGAGGCATCATTCGGCGTCACAAACACGTTCCGAATATTCGGGTGGTACTGTAGCTTCATTCATGCTACATTTTGATGGGGTAGTTGGGGGATGTGTTATGTTTGCTTCATGCTTTGCGTCTCAGGACGTAAATTCCTTCTGTGATTTTTTTCTCAGGCTGCAAGATTTCTTTAGCTGGATCGACCAGCGCGTCAATTTGAATGAAGGCGTGATTGCACTGGTGGCATTTCTTGGCGGTATCGGAATGCAAAATTTCGAAGGCGCGCGCCGAGTGGCCGGTATTGGCTTCCTCGTCGTCGCGGTCCTATTCGGCGTTGCTGCTGTCTTGGAAGGTCCGTCCAGAACATTGCGCGGCGTAGCACCGTTCAGGGTAATCGTGCCGTCTGTGTTCAGAAACGTTCATGAATCACTGATTGGACGAGAGAACAGCATCCTTGCAACAGATGAGGCGGGCAAGAACAGTGTTCAGCTCCTCTCGGGCGATCTCGTCACCTTCAAAGACAATCCGCAAGGCTATTTGAGGTCGAGATGCTCAGGCGAGCCCAATTCGCTCGCATCGCATTACGAGATCGACGACCCGAAACAGATCGTCTTCTCTCTAACTCCTGTCTATCGCGGCCCAAACGCCTGCTTCTTCAGCTGGCACGAGAGGGGTGTTCCAGTCGATCACTATGAAGTTTATGTCGTCCATCATTCGGCTGAGATCGACGGCTGGGAATATGCGCGGCTCGACCTAAGAGCGGATGAACTCACGCGCGCACTGGTGAATGATGACTACGTGTTAATGCGCGACAGCCTGCTCAAATCTGCTGGGATTGATCCGCCGACCTCGGCCCATTGAGCAGATCGAGGGCAGCAAAACGTCGCGCTTCAACGCGAGCGGAGCCTGGCCTGACAATCCTCGCGATCCCCACGGAAAGCGGGAGGAGATCGCCGGCACTCAATGCATGTCGCGCCAGATGCGGCGGTAGGTGAAATAGCAGAGACCCGAGAAGAGGATCAGGAACAGCAACACCTCGAAGCCGAGATGCTTGCGCTCGTCCTGTTTGGGCTCTGCAGCCCAGGTGAGGAACGAGGCGATGTCGCGGCATTCCTGGTCCACCGTCGCCTTCGTTCCGTCGGAATACGTCACGGAATTGTCGGAAAGCGGCGGAGGCATGGAGATGTTCCAGCCGTCGAAATAGGGGTTGTAGTACTTGCCCGACATCACGGTGAAACCGGCCGGCGGTGTTTTTCCGTAACCCGTGCAGATCGAGTACACGTAATCGGGACCGCCCTCGCGCGCCTTCACGAGCACGGATTGATCCGGCGGCAACGCGCCGTTGTTTGCCGCGCGGGCAGCGTTGTCATTCGCGAACGGCGGCGGGAAATGGTCGGCGGGCGTCCCGGCCCGCGTCAGCCGGTTGCCCTTGTCGTCGAAAATATCGCCCTTGTCGTTCGGATCGGCGGGGATCTTGTAGGACGCCGCAAGCGCCTTCATCTCGGCATCGGTGAAGCTCGGACCGCCGGGCTCCGCCAGCGAATGGAAGGACACGAGGTTCATGCTGTGGCAGGCCGAACAGACTTCCTTGTAAACCTGAAAGCCACGCTGCAATTGCGCCTTGTCGTACATGCCCAAAGGGCCGAGCCACGGCCAGTCGATGACCTTCGGCGAAAGCGGTGTCCCCATTGTCGTTGACTGGGCATTTGTGGCAGCCACCATGCCAAGCAGCACCGCAAGCACAAGTCCGAGCCGGAATGTGGTTCGCATTTCGGGAATCCTCATTTCGTGCCCAGAACCGATTTTGCAATGCTGTCAGGCAGACGGGCCGGCCGTTCGATCAAGCCGACGAGCGGCATCAGCAACCAGAAAAATACGTAGTAATAGATCGTGCCGAAGCGTGCGACCCAGACCGCAGGGAATGGCGTCGGGATAGCGATGGGTGTGAGCGGCACGATAAACGTGAAATTCGCATCGACTGATTCTGACCCGCACATTCCAAGTACGAGACCGTCAATCACGAGCAGCCAGAACAACAACTTAAAGATCGGACGGTAGCGCGCGGAACGCACCTTCGACGTGTCGAGCCACGGAATGAACACCAGCGTCAGCATCGAGCCGAACAGCACCAGCACGCCGAAAAGCTTCTGCGGGATGGAACGCAGCATCGCGTAGAACGGAAGGAAGTACCATTCCGGAACGATGTCCTTCGGCGTCACCAGCGGATTGGCCGGGATGTAGTTGTCCGGGTGGCCCATCATGTTCGGCGCATAGAAGACGAAAACTGCGAACAGGATGACGAACAGCGACAGGTAGAAGAGATCCTTCACCGTGTAGTAGGGGTGGAACGGCACGGTATCCTGCGGGCCCTTCACGTCGATGCCGAGCGGATTGTTGTTGCCCGGCACATGCAGCGCCCAGATGTGCAAGCCGACGAGGCCCGCAATCACGAACGGCAGCAGGTAATGCAGGCTATAGAAGCGGTTGAGCGTCGCGTCGCTCACGCCGAAGCCGCCCCACAGCCATGTCGTGATCGCCGTGCCGAGGTGTGGGACCACCTGGTCGAACGCGCTGAACAGGTTGGTGATGACGGTGGCGGCCCAGAACGACATCTGGCCCCACGGCAGCACGTAACCGAGAAATGCGGTTGCGATCATCGCCACAAAAATGATGACGCCCAGGATCCACAAAATCTCGCGCGGCGCCTTGTAGGAACCATAGTAGAGACCGCGGAACATGTGAATGTAGACGGCAAGGAAAAACATCGCCGCGCCGTTCATATGGATGTAGCGCAAGAGCCATCCATAGTTCACGTCGCGCATGATGGCTTCGACGCTGTTGAAGGCGAGATCGGAGTTGGGAACGTAATGCATCGCGAGCACGATGCCGGTGACGATCTGCACGCCGAGACAGAAGGTGAGAATGCCGCCGAACGTGTACCAGAAGTTCAGGTTCCGGGGCGTCGGGAACGTGGTGATCGTATCGTTCGCGAAACGCAGGAGCGGTAGTCGCGAGTCCAGCCACTTCGTGAAGCCGGACTTGGGAACGTAGGACGACGGGTGGGACATCTCTCGCTCCTCTAACCGACTTTGACGCGGGTAGGTGTCAGGAAAGCATACTTGGGAATCGCCAGGTTCTGCGGCGCGGGCCCTTTGCGGATGCGTCCGGCGGTATCGTATTGCGAGCCGTGGCAGTGGCAGAGCCAGCCGCCGTAATCGCCTTCGAAGGCGGTCGGCGTGCAGCCCAGATGCGTGCACACGCCGGAGCTGATGTACCACTCCGATTTGATTTCGCGGTTTGCATCGGTCGCAGGCGCGTCATCCGGCAGGTTCTCGTTGCGCGCGAGCTTGTCCGGCAGTTCCGACAAAGGAACCGATTTCGCCTCGGCGATTTCCTTGGGGGTGCGGCGCCGGACGAACAGTGGGTGACTGCGGAAGGTCATCACGATGGCCTGGCCCGGCTGGATCGGAGTCAGGTCAACCTCGATGGACGCCATGGCGAGCACGGCGCTGGTCGGGTTCATCTGGTCGATGAACGGCCAGGCCGCCAGCCCGACACCGACGGCTCCCGCCGCTCCGGTCGCGATATAGAGAAAGTCGCGCCGTGTGGGTTCGGCCGTCGTCGCATCTGCCACGGTTACACCTTCTGGATTTGAGGCGCTCCGGGAGGCGGGAAAGCCAAGGCTGCGCCGCCCCCGGAAGTCTCGGCGCATCCAAATCGCGGCGTAAAATAGAGAGTCGACTCTGGAGGGTCTTGCGGCACGATGACGCATAAAATGGGCGACATTCCAGAGAGTTGCGAGCCAGCCGCATCTGCTCAGCACTCCATCGCGCTGAGATAACCCTCTCTGGCGTAATCGAGCAGCGCCCGGTCGCGGGTCATGACTGTGAAGCCGAATTCGCGCGCGGTCGCCGCGATGAGCCGATCAGCCGGGTCACGCGGCGGCCGGCCAGGAAGCAGCGACGACTCAAGCAGCACTCTGGGAGACAGCTCGGCCAAGCGCACATTCGGCACGGCCAGCAAGGTTTCGAGCCAACGATGCGGCGTCAGTTGCGATTTGAATCTTCCGCGCGACTCAAGCAGGCCGATTTCCCAACCGGTGATTGGAGAGACATAGAGGGGTTGGCCACAGTCGAAGGCGCTGTCCAGCGCCTCGACAGCGGCCTCTCGAATCTGCATGTCGTCCATCACCCACATCAGAGCGCAAGTGTCCAAGAGCAGGGATGCATTCACTTTCGCGTCTCCGGACCATACTTCTCATCGATCATGTCAGCCCACTCCGGCATTGCTGGCTGAGTAAGGTCGTAGCCCGGTTCGATCGTGAATGTGCCTTTCAATGCGCCAAACAGAGGATGGCGGCGAGACTTCTTTTCCGCCTGTACGAAATCCTTCGGAGCTTCGGACATTCCACTCGAATCTCCAGAACTCCCGGCAGGAGTCGATGTGGGCGCAATATTCATCCGTCTGAAAACCAGCCTCTTGCCCTCCATATCAACCTGTTCCGTCCGAAAGCCGGCATCCAGCCAGACCTTCGTCATCACACTGTTCGACGGGTTGTTGCTCCACCATGGGCGATAATTGTGCGCGGAGGGGGGCAGCGATGTGCCAACGATCCGCTGGATTTCGCCAAAGGTCATGGGTACTTCACTGATTGTTTGGGCCCTCAGGAATTGACCCAGCGCATCGTATTTGCTCATCAAGTAACACTCCTAGAATAGTACATATATGTACTATTGAGTGCTCCAATGTCAAGAACATATTTCCTGATATGACACGTCTCGCCCTGTTTGAGCCCGATATCCCCCAGAACGCCGGCGCGCTGATCCGGCTGGGGGCGTGTCTGGGCGTTCCCATAGATATCATCGAGCCTTGCGGCTTCCTGTTCAGCGCGGCCGGCTTCCGGCGTGCCGGCATGGATTATCTCGGGATGGCACAGGTCGTGCGCCATGCTTCGTGGCAGACCTATGCTGCGGCGCGAAACGAAACGTGCGGCCGGTTGATTCTCTTGACCGTCAAAGCATCCGTTCCTTACACGGAATTTGCTTTTGCGCCGGATGATACGATTGTTCTCGGCCGCGAGAGTGCCGGCGTTCCGGATTTCGTGCACGAGGCAGCGGATGCAAGGCTGCGAATTCCACTGCAGACCGGATTGCGCTCGCTCAATGTCGCACAGGCCGGCGCCATGGTTCTTGGAGAAGCCTTGAGACAGACAAACGGATTTCTCACGTGAGCGACAGCGTCGCCGCACTCGACGAGCGCAAGGCGCGCGTGCGCGCCTGGCTCGAAGAACTGCGCGACCGGATTTGCGCCGGCTTCGAAACGATCGAGGCGGCGTATGAAGGCCAGCTGTCGCATCTGCCGGCCGGTCATTTCGAGCGCACGGCATGGTCGCGTCCGAACGAAGACGGCGCCGATGCAGGCGGGGGCGTCATGTCGATCATGCGCGGCCGCGTCTTCGAGAAGGTCGGAGTCAACGTATCGACCGTCTACGGCACGTTCAGCCCGGAATTCGCCAGCCAGGTCGAAGGCGCCGGCGACGATCCGCGTTTTTGGGCTTGCGGTATTTCGCTTGTCGCACACATGCAGAATCCGCATGTCCCCGCCGTCCACATGAACACGCGCCACATGGTGACCACAAAGTCGTGGTTCGGCGGCGGCGCGGATCTCACGCCCATGTTCGACAATGTGGAAGACGCGAACGACTTCCACGCCGCGCTCAAGGATGCATGCGATCGCCAAAATCCGGGGCTTTACGGGCGCTATAAGAAATGGTGCGACGAGTATTTCTATCTGCCGCACCGCAGCGAACCGCGCGGCGCGGGCGGCATCTTCTACGACCATCACGATTCCGGCAATTGGGAGGCCGATTTCACGCTGATGCGCGACGTGGGCCTCGCATTCCTGCATGTCTATCCCCAGATCGTCGAAAGGCGCATGCATGCGCCCTGGACCGGGACCGAGCGCGAGCATCAGCTCGTCCGGCGCGGCCGCTATGTGGAGTTCAACCTCTTGTACGACCGGGGAACCACGTTCGGGCTGAAAACAGGGGGGAATGTGGAGGCGATCCTGATGTCGCTGCCACCCCTCGTCCGCTGGCCCTGATCCACAGGAAGGGATGGCGTTGTTCGGCTTTCACATCATCCCTCCCGCATTCGCCGCGCTGCTTCAGGTCATCCTGATCGATATCGTGCTGGCCGGCGACAACGCCGTCGTCATCGGAATTGCCGCAGCACTGGTCCCCAAGCCCCAGCGCCGCCGCGTGATCTTCTGGGGCCTCGCGGCCGCGGTGATCCTGCGCATGACGCTGGCGACGCTGACGGCCACCCTGTTGGCGACGATCGGGCTCACCTTCGCCGGCGGCATCTTGCTGCTGTGGGTGTCGTGGCGGCTCTACCGCGAAATCACACGCTCGCATGAAGAAGCGGTCGGCGTCGAAACCATCGGCGACATGCATCATGGTATTGTGCCGCCGCGCCTGCCGAATCCGACGCCGGACGTTCGCCGTGCGATCCTGCAAATTGCCGCCGCGGATCTGTCAATGTCGCTCGACAATGTTCTCGCCGTCGCCGGAGCAGCTACAAGCCACGTCTGGGTGCTGGTCGTCGGCCTGCTGCTGTCGGTGGCGCTGATGGGATTCGCGGCATCCATGATCGCGAACCTGCTGCAGCGCTATCCCTGGATCAGTTATGCGGGACTGACGATCATCGTTTATGTGGCGCTGCACATGATCTGGGTCGGCGGCATGCAGATCATGCACGCGGCCTGAAATGTCCGGCGGGAACGCACCCCGACAGCGGGCGCTCTATTACCAGGGTTCGGCAATACGAGAAGAAGTCGGGCCCAGTCGAGCGGCGGAAATGTCCAAAGCCATTTCTGCCGCTCTCGTTTTATCCCATCTGAATTCAGCTGCGGCGAATACGAAGAAACGTCGCGCGCATGCGGACACGCCCTATCGCTCGACGAACAGTGTCTCCAGACCGCGGAAAAACGGCAAGGAGCGCCAGTGCGCCGGCTCGCTCGGATCGGCCAGATGCAGGGTGGGGAAGCGGTCGAACAGCGTTGGCAGCGCCACTTGGGCTTCGAGGCGCGCCAGCGGGGAACCGATGCACAGATGCGCGCCGCCGCCGAACGCCACATGCGGCGCATCTTTGCGGCCGATGTCGAAGCGGTGCGGATCGGGAAACGCATACGGATCGCGATTGGCGCCTCTGAGCGACAGAAACATCGATTGCGTCTTGTGCACGGGACAGCCGCCGACCTCCATGTCGCGCGACGCGATGCGGCCGGTAATGTCAACCGGCGACTCGTAGCGCAGGATTTCTTCCACCGCCGAATTGATCAGCGCCGGGTCGGCTTTCAGCTTCGCAAGCTCGTCCGGATGCGTCAGGAAGAGCCAGATGCCATTGCCAATAAGATCGGTGGTGGTGAGATTGCCGCCGACCAGCAGCCCCCCGAGATTGAAAGATATCTCTCCGTTGGTCAGTGACGCGCCTTCATCCTGCAACGCCACCATGTCGCTGACGAGATCGTCCTCCGGCTTCTTCCGCCTGATCTCCATCAACTCGCGCGTATAGGCCGAAAGTGCATTGGAGGAGCGAACCAAATGCGCGGTCTGTTCCGGCGTGCGGAACGGATTGAGAGCCTGGATGACGCCTTCCGACCAGTCACGGAATTCCGTCAACCGTTCGCGATCGACGCCGAGAATGCGCGCGATGACATCGATGGGAACGAGCAGCGCGAAATCCGCCATGGCGTCGAAGCGGGGCTCATCGCCAATGCGGTCCAGAATCTCGTCGACGACCTCCTGCACCAGTGGTCGGCTCTTTGCCACGCGCTTGTACAGCGCCTTGGCGAGCGGCCCGCGGATGCGCGCATGATCGGGATCGTCGAGCAGGAGGATTCCCTTTCGCGAATCCTCGTCGTAGTTGATGCCTTCAATGCGTTCATCGCGCACGCGCCGTGCGAGCACAGCGGCCGCCTCCGCATGATCGGGATTGCGCCATTGAGTCGTGTCGGCGACGATGCCGCGCACGTCTGCGTAGCGCGTCATGATGAAGGTGCCGGCGTTCTCGTCGCGATGCACCGGACATTCGTTTCGCAATCGATCCAGAAACTTGTGCGGATCGGGATTGAACTCGGGGTTGAGCGGCGTCAGTTCGAGAATGCCGGGAACGGTCGCTTTATCCATGGAGTCCACCTGCGGCTGGATCGATCTGCCACGTTTCTAGCGCATATCTACGCAACTGACAAATTATCAGTGAGGTCTCCCGAGCGGACTGAGAGCGGCGCTACTGCCGGCGAATCTTTGCGATCGGCTGCGCGACCACCGGTCGCGACTGGTCCGTGGTAAGTTGCGGTGCTGGACGGTCAGTTGTGGGGGGCCAAAGTCGATGATCAAACTGTTTCAAGTTCTTGCGCTGCTCGGCTTACTTGCTGTTGGCGCCTGTGCTTCGAAGATGCCGTCCGACACTCCCGCGAATTTCGTTCCGCTGCGCGAGAACTGCTCAACCAGTGAGGCAATTCCGATAGAACTGAAGCAATTTGGATCTGACCCCGATCGGTACTTCGGCAAATGCATACGCACTCGGGGGCTTGTTTTCGCTCGCTACATATTTCCTGACCTTCCATCGCTTTACGGCCATCCCCAACCCGAAGAAACCATTGCGATCTACGGCGCGAGCCCACAGGGCTATGAACTTTGGGATATGAGAAAGTTTGTTGATGTTGTCGGATTCGCCTATTCGTGCGAATCGCTTTGGGCCAACGCTGAGGTTCAAGCTCAACAAAGCATGGAAGAGGCTAAGAAAAAGGGATCTGGGGAGACGACTATTCCGTTCCTTGCGGGCGAGTGTCACTACCACGCAGGACCCATTCTATACGTGTCTCAAATCGCAATAGACGGAGGCGCTGCAACTCGATTCTTTGGGCCGGCCGCAGCCGAAAAATACGGCAACCTTACGCCAATGGCTCATGATACTCCGCATGCCGCCGAGATCGTCGAAGCGATTGCGCCAGCGTTCCAACATGTACGCAAGCGAGACGAGGAGTCACTTAAGGCGCATCTGGAAAAACTAGGAATGAATCTCGCCGCATCCGAAGCAAAAATGGCCATCGATCCGAACAGGTCACCATTTTCGTTTCTATTAGGTGCAGGCCGGGCGCCGGAAATACACTATTTCCTACTCAAGACACCCAGCACAGATGCGGCAAGCGATTACGTCGCTTTTGGCTGTGTGTGCAAGGTGAGCGACTGCGAGGGTACGTGGCCAATCCACTCCGCGGACACAAATGCTGATCCGGACTGGCCGTACGCCTGTATGTCGGCCCAGAAGAATGGCAAGATTACGTACCTTGATCTGAACTGAGCGCTTATGAGCCACGTACGTTTGCGCTTAGATCCACAGACACGAGCTCAAATATGCAGCGCATGCCCCAGCGTGCGCAGGGCCGTTTCGTGGAACGCTTCGCTCAAGGTCGGATGCACATGGATGGTGCCCGCGATGTCTTCCAGCACGGCGCCCATCTCGAGTGCGAGCGCGAATTCGCCGGACAGTTCGGAGACATGCGCGCCGACGGCCTGGATGCCGAGAATCCGGTGATCGCTTTTGCGCGCCAGCACGCGCACGAAACCGCCATTGTCGGCGGCGTCCATGGAAAGCGCGCGGCCGTTGGCGGAGAACGGGAACATGGCGCTGATCGTCTCCTGCGCCTTCGCCTTTTCGTCGGTCGGCAACAGGCCGGCACTGACGATCTCGGGCTCGGTGAAACACACGGCCGCAATCGTCACCGGGTCGAAGCGCCGCTGGTGACCCGCAATGATCTCGGCCACCATTTCACCCTGCGCCATGCCCTTATGCGCCAGCATCGGTTCGCCGACGAGATCGCCGATCGCCCAGACATTTTTCATCGAGGTGCGGCACCGGTCGTCGACCTTGACGAAGCGGCCCGCCATGTCGACGGCCATGGTCTCGAGACCCCATCCGCCCGTGTTCGGCCTGCGCCCCACGGTGACAAGGATCTTGTCCGCAGAAAGATGTTCGGTCTTTCCTTCTTTGGTCTCGACAATGAGCGCACCTTTCTCGGCGCCTTTGGCCTTTGCGCTCAGATGCACGGCGACATCGTTGCGCTTCAGCCATTTCGCGACCGGTTCGACCAGCGGCGCATCGTAAAGCGGCAGGATCCGGTCCAGCGCTTCGACGATTATCACCTCGGAGCCGAGCTTGCGCATCGCGATGCCGAGCTCGAGACCGATATAACCAGCGCCCACGACCACGAGCTTCTTCGGCAGCGCATCGAGCGACAATGCTTCGGTGGACGAGATCACATCGCCACCGAACGGCAGGAACGGCAGCTCCACCGGAAGCGAACCGTTCGCCAGAATGACGTGCTCCGCCGTCACCGTCACAGGCTCGCCCTTGCCCGTCACGCTGCAGGTCTTGGCATCGGAGAATGCCGCCCAGCCATCGAGCACGCGCACCTTGGCCTTCTTGAGCAGCGCACCGACACCGAGGTTCAACTTGCGGACGATGCCTTCCTTCCACGTCACCAGCCCCCGCATGTCGAGCGACGGCGCGGATGCGAGGGAGATGCCGTGCGTGCCTCCGGCGGCCGCGGCATGGGTCATCGCCTCGAACTCACCGGCAACATGAATGACGGCCTTCGACGGGATGCAGCCGCGAATGAGACAGGTGCCGCCGAGCTTGTCCGCTTCGACAATGGTCGTGTCGAGCCCGAGCTGTCCGGCGCGGATGGCCGCGACATAACCCGCGGGACCGGCGCCCACGACGAGGACTTTGGTGTGGATGGGGTCTGACATGAATGAAATCCTGACCTAGCGGAAACAAGGCAGTCGGCAGTGGGCAATCGGCAGTGAATTGTCGGTCCTTTATGCCTACTGCCCACTGCCGAATGCCTAATCCATGAACAACGTCGCGGGGTGCTCCAGCAGCCGCTTGAGTTTCTGGATGAACTCCGCTGCGTCGTAGCCGTCGACCACGCGATGATCGAACGACGACGACAGGTTCATCATTTTGCGCACGACGATCTGCCCGCCCCGCACCACGGGACGCTCGACAATCGCATTTGGGCCGATGATGGCAACTTCGGGATAGTTGATGACCGGCGTCGTCGCCACGCCTCCCAGCGCACCGAGGCTGGTGATGGTGATGGTCGAACCGGACAGTTCGTCCCGCGAGGCTTTGCCGTCACGCGTCAGCTGCGCCAGGCGCGCGACTTCCGTTGCCGCACTCCACACATCCAGCGTCTCGGCATGACGCACGACCGGAACGATCAGGCCGCTCGCGGTCTGCGTCGCGATGCCCACATGCACGGCGGCGAAACGATGCGCTATTCCCGCTTCGTCGTCATAGCGCGTGTTGATCTGCGGATACTGCGGCAGGAGCTTCACCAGTCCGCGCATGAGGAACGGCAACAGGCTCAATTTCGGCTGATCCGCCCGCTTCGTCGCATTCAGATGCGCGCGCAGAGACTCCACCTCCGTCATGTCGATTTCCTCGACATAGGCGAAATGGGGAATGCGCCGCTTGGATTCCTGCATCTTCTCGGCGATCTTGCGCCTCAGACCGATCACCTTGACGTCTTCGACGCCTTCGCGCTGCGCGTAACCCGAGCGCGCAACGGTCGTGCGTCCGCCATTCGCGATATAGGCATCGAGATCGTCATGGCCGATGCGGCCCGACGGACCGGTGCCGGGCACGAATTGCAATGCGATCCCGAGTTCTTCCGCGCGGCGGCGCACGGCGGGCGAGGCCAGCGGCTTTTCACCCAAGGCGCGCGTCATGAATGCCGGTTCGCTCGCCGCGTGCGGCTCAGTGCCGACGGGTGTGTCGTGCGTCGCGACCTCGACCTTCGGTGCCGGCGCGGCTTTGGGCTGCGGCGTCTTCTTGGCGGGCTCAGGTTTTTTCGCCTCGGCCTTCGGCGGCGCCTTGTCGCGGCCATTGGCATTGCCGGCGCCTTCGACTTCGAGCTCCACGAGCGGCGCACCCACCGCCGCCATCGCGCCGGGCTCGCCGTGCAGTGAAACAACGACACCCGTGACCGGCGATGTCATCTCGACGGTCGCCTTGTCGGTCATCACATCGACGAGATGCTGGTCCTCTTCGATGCGGTCGCCGACGCCGACATGCCAGGCGACAATCTCCGCTTCTGCCGTTCCTTCGCCGACATCCGGTAACTTGAAGACATAGCGTCCCATGTCAGGCTCCCATTGCGCGTCGCATCGCATCGACGACGCGGTTCGGCCCCGGAAAATACTGCCATTCGAAGGCGTGCGGGTAGGGCGTATCCCAGCCGGTGACCCGTTCGATTGGCGCTTCGAGGTGATAGAAGCAGTTCTCCTGCACCAGGGCCGACAACTCGGCGCCGAAGCCGCTGGTATGCGTCGCTTCATGCAGAATGACGCAGCGCCCCGTCTTCTCGACGGAGTTCACGATGGTCTCTATGTCGAGCGGCACCAGCGTCCTCAGATCGATCACTTCCGCATCGATGCCGCTGTCGTTCGCGGCGCCCAGCGCCACATGCAGCATGGTGCCATAGGCCAGCAGCGTCACATCGGAACCTTCGCGCACGATGGCAGCCTTGCCGAGCGGCACCGTATAGTACCCGTCCGGCACATCGCTCGCCGCGTGCTGCGACCATGGCGTGACCGGCCGGTCGTGATGACCATCGAACGGGCCGTTATAGATGCGCTTGGGCTCGAGGAAGATCACCGGATCGTCGTCTTCGATGGCGGCGATGAGCAGGCCCTTCGCGTCGTACGGCGTCGACGGGATCACGGTCTTCAATCCCGCCACATGCGTGAACAGCGCTTCGGGGCTCTGGCTGTGTGTCTGGCCGCCGAAAATGCCGCCGCCATAGGGCGTGCGCACAGTCATCGGCGCGTGAAAATCGCCCGCCGAGCGATAGCGCAGCCGCGCGGCTTCCGACACGAGCTGATCGTAGGCAGGATAAATGTAATCGGCGAATTGAATCTCCACGACGGGTCTCAGGCCATACGCGCCCATGCCGATCGCCACGCCCACGATGCCCGCTTCGCCGATGGGCGTGTCGAAACAGCGCGTCAGCCCGTGCTTCTTCTGCAATCCGTCCGTTGCGCGGAACACACCGCCGAAATAGCCCACGTCTTCGCCGAACACGAGCACGTTGGGATCCATCGTCAGCATCGTGTCCATGGCCGAGTTCAGCGCCTGGATCATGTTCATCGTGGCCACGATCAGACTCCCATCTGCTGGCGCTGGCGGCGCAGATGGGCGGGCATGTCCTTGTAGACGTCCTCGAACATCGTCCTGGCGCTCGGGAGCGAACCGGAGCCCAGCGTGCCGAACCCTTCCGCCTCCTTGTTGGCGGCGCGAACCTGCTCCACGGCGTCCTTCTCGGCAGCGAGTTGTTTTTCGTCGGACCATTCGCCAATGGCGATCAGATGCGTCTTCAGCCGCGCGATGGGATCGCCCAGCGGCCATTCTTTCGCCTCGTCAGACGGGCGATAGCGCGAGGGATCGTCGCTCGTGGAATGGCCTTCGGCGCGATAGGTGTAGAGTTCGATGAGGGTTGCGCCGAGATTGTTGCGCGCGCGCTCCGCTGCCCACTGGGTTGCGGCGTACACCGCCAGGAAGTCGTTTCCGTCCACGCGCAGTCCCGGCAGGCCATAACCGATGGCGCGCGACGCGAATGTCGATTGTTCGCCGCCGGCGATGCCCGAGAAACTCGAGATGGCCCATTGATTGTTGACGACGTTCAGGATCACCGGCGCGCGGAACACGGAGGCGAAATTGAGCGCGTGATGGAAATCGCCTTCGGCCGTCGTGCCTTCGCCCACCCAGGTGCAGGCGATCCGGTCATCGCCCTTGAAAGCGGATGCCATCGCCCAGCCGACGGCTTGCGGAAACTGCGTGCCGAGATTGCCCGAGACGGAGAAGAATCCGGTCTCGCGGCTGGAATACATGATCGGCAGCTGGCGGCCTTTGAGCGGATCGCGCACGTTGGAATAGACCTGGCACATCATCTCCACGAGCGGATAACCGCGCGCGATGAGGATGCCCTGCTGGCGGTAGCTGGGGAAACACATGTCGTCGCGGTCGAGCGCCAGCGTCTGCGCCACGGCAACCGCCTCTTCGCCCGTCGATTTCATGTAGAACGACGTCTTGCCCTGGCGCTGCGCGCGGTACATGCGGTCGTCGTAAGCGCGCGTCAGGATCATGGCCTTGAGGCCGCGGACCAGCGTGTCGGCATCGAGCTTGGGGTTCCATGGACCAAGCGCGCGCCCCTCATCGTCGAGCACCCGGATCAGCACCCAGGCGAGATCGGTGACGTCGCGCGGATGGGCAGAGGTGTCCGGCCGCCTGACTTCGCCGGCCTCCGACAGCAGCATGTGGCTGAAATCGGCGTGATCGCCCGGCCGTTGCGCCGGCGCGGGGATATGCAGGCTGAGCGGTTTCGAGTTTTTCATGGGTCGTCGCTTCGCAATGGGTGCCGGACGCGGAGGCGGAGACTAACAAAATTTCGCCCACATATGGCCCGTGTGCGCGCGGCGTCAAGAACGCCATGGCGCGCAGCGGCGGACGCAAGAAAACGCTGGATCGTTGGGTCGCGCGGACAGGGAATGCCGGGCGCCCCGACGCTCTTGGCAGATTCGGACGGAGCTCCGGCTGAGATGGCGCGGCCGCGGCTATTTCCTTGCTGCGCCCGCCACGCCTTCCTTTGCTGTCTCGATGGCGCGGCGGAATCCGACGGGATCGGCGATGGTGGGAATGTCTACCGCGTCCACACCCGTGCCTTCGATGCGGACGTGGCCATAGCCGAGGATGCGGCCCCAGACGCTCTGCGTCACCCGCACGCCTTCGATGTTGGGGAGCGCAATCTCGTTCGTCTTCAGCGTCAGCCAGCCCGTCTTCTCGATGAACCGCGTGGTGGTGACGCCGATCTCGGTGGTCCACATGCGGATCATCATCGAGAAAAAGATCCAGATGCCGATGAGGAAGATGCCGAGGAAAATCAGCGCAAGCCAGGCGCGTAGCGCGTAGCTCCAGTGGAAGCGCGCGCGGGCGATGATCCGCTCGTTGGCGCCGAGGGATTGTTCGATGTAGCTCATGGGGAGGTTTTAGCGGTGGAAGGAGCGCGGAGCAAATTTGTGTTGCGCACAATTGGTCATAAACCTCAGTGACCGTCGAGACCGGAAATGCAGCCCAGGATTCCCTCGCCCCCAACTTGCTTGGGGGAGAGGGCGTGCGATGCATGATAGTGCAACGCCACAAATTCAGGTGAGGGGGCTGCCGGGAGAGAAGCGTCGCGCTGCAACGCCCCCTCACCCTACCCTCTCCCCCACTTCGTGGGGGAGAGGAAATGAGAGCTCAACCCCTCGCGGCAACCGGGGCGATGTGGCTCACGGTGCGGCTCTTCGCCCAGTGGCCCATCGCGGCGTTGGCGAAATGGGACGGGCGGTCTTTCAGCGTGCGCGTCGCGAGCCACAGCCGTTTCAGGTGGCGCTTGTATCCCGCCGCTACATCGTCGACATAGGCCGTGCGCCCGTGCAGCACATGATAATTGTTGATGAACTGCATCTCGCCGGGCTGGAGATCCATATACACATTGTAAGACGGATCGTTCGCCATCGCGCTCACGGTATCGAGCGCTTCGATGGCCAGCGCCGACAACCGCGGCGCATCGGCATGTCGCTGGGACGCCTTGATGTATTGCGGAATGAAACGGCAGAAGAGCCGCCCGTCATGCGCGGTGAAGACGGGTTTCATGTAATAGCCCGGCTTGCCGGGCGCCTGCTCGCCGCGGAAATCCCACGGCAACGGCTCATAGAGAACCGCGGCCAAATCCGGCCGCGTCTGAACCAGCGCGTTATGGATCGCCACGACATTGGCGACGCAGCTAAGCCCGCCGGATTTCGCCGCGCGCAGGCACATCAGGCCCACGAGATCGGAGCCGTCGGTGTGATAATCGAGCGCGATCAACCCCAGCTCGTTGCCCCGCGCGGTGGGATCGGTGAGCGCTTTTCCCTGATCGGTGACGTCGCCCATCAGGTGGCCGTATTTGTTCTGCGGCCAGGGATCGCCGAGATGCGCGCCGATGCCCCAATAGAGGAGCGTGAGATCGTCGTCGGAATAACGGCCGGTATCGAGCGACGCGATGCGCACGAAGCCGCGCCCGTCGATCAGCTCGCGCTCCACATCGCTGAGTTTCTCCGACAGCGTCGGCAACGGAAACTCCGCGCGGGTGATGTCGAGGAGTTCGGAGGAAACGCTCTTCGCGGTTGCAAGCGCGCGATCAAGCTCGGCCGCATCGGCATCGGAAAGCTGCAACGTCCAGCTCTGCGCATCGGCGACATCGCCCGCGCGCCAGTTCACCTGCGTTTCGAGCGGCTTTGGATCGAACGGCATGGCGGACCTCCCTGCATCGGATATTGTCGCGCTGGGAAACCTGCAGCGCAAGCGCCGCCCCCTAATTGTCATCCCGGACAGCGAGCGCCCCGCGCGCCTTGCGCGCAAGAAGAATTGGGCGCGAGCGTGATCCGGGACCCAGCGCGCCGAGCGTCCGCGCGGCGAGTAGACTCATCCAGTCCGTGCCACGATCGCCTTGGCAATTCCTTGGTCGCGGCGTTTGCACTATGGTCTTGCTATGAGGAGGGACCACATCGGCGAAGCGCTGGAAGAGGCGGAAGACCGTGCGGCGGTGCGCGCATCGAAGGCACGGGAAAAGCGCGGCGAGGATGACGCGTTGCCCGTCGCGTTTTATCGCCGGATTCGCGCGGGCGAACACCCCGTTCGCGTCTGGCGTGATTATCGCGGCCTCGGCCTGAACGAACTTGCGCTGCGCGCGGGCATCGCGCGCGGCTACCTGTCGGAGATCGAGACCGGGAAGAAAGCGGGAAGCATGGCTGCGCTCAGGCGTGCGGCCGATGCATTGAACATCGCGCTGGATGAAGCCGCGCCGTCGAAACGGCGGCCTAAGCCGCGGCCTTGAAGGCCTCGAAGCGGGGCGGGAAAGCAGCGACAGGATCATCGTGTTGAGCGCGACGGACCCAATGTGGTATGATACACTATGACAAAAGAGCAGATTGCCGCGCGGATCACCCTGGAGCCCGGAAAGCGGGGCGGACAACCCACCATTCGCGGGTTGCGGATCACGGTCTATGACGTGTTGCGTCAGCTCGCCGATGGCGCCAGCGAGGCGGAGATTCTGGAAGATTTCCCCGAGCTTGAAAGCGACGACATCCGCGCCTGCCTGGCCTATGCGGCCGACCGCGAGCACAACACCGTCACCCTCGTTGCGCAGTGAAGCTGCTGCTGGACGAAAATCTTTCGCGCCGGCTCGTGCCGTTTCTTCAGGACGCATTTCCGGGGAGCTCGCAGGTCGTATTGCTGGGAATGGAGCGCGCGACGGATCGGGAGATCTGGCAATACGCGAAAGCGCAGGATTTCATCATCGTCACGAACGATGCGGACTTTGAGGAGTTGAGTCTGATCCTGGGCGCACCGCCCCACGTCGTGCGGCTGAAAGGCGAAAACCTCTCGAAACCGGAAACGCTGCGGCTGCTGACCGCGCACCGGCAATTCATCCAGGAGCGGGTGAGTGAAGGTCTGGCTTGCGTGGAGATCGTCAAGCAGGGTTTTGCGCCATGAAGGCGGACTGCTCAAGCGCCGCAAGCCACCATCGGCAAACGCATCGTTCGCAAGCTCGACGGCGCGACCGTCTGCATAGGGATTGCTGGTAATCTGGCAAGCGACCCAATCGCCCCGGCCGGCACCCGCCAACAACAAAACGGGGCGCAGTTTGCTCTGACTCAAATCCGAAAATGGAAAAAGCAACAGAACTACTTGCCCGGCTGCAAGTGCGCCCATGCCGCTTCCTCTTCGGGTCTGAGCCAATCTTCAGCCAGAGAGCGCTCGGAAAGATGCGCCGTCTCATTCTCGACGGCGGGGAGGAAAGTGAGAAGAGCGCGGCCGGCCGGCAACTTGCCCACGGGCTCCAAAGCCCGAACCCGCCCGTTTGAGTCGATTTCAACTTCGATGGTTTGCAACATAGTCCGCAAGCTTAACATGAAACGGGAATGTATGCACCTGGCCGCGGCCCCCTCCGTCTCACTCGCTCTGCTCGTTCGACACCTCCCCCACTTCGTGGGGGAGGAAGGCGTTGCCTCTCACCGTTCATGCCCCTCCGGCAGCAGCACCTCCCGTTTGCCCTGGTGGTTGGGCCGTGAGATCACGCCTTCCTCTTCCATGCGCTCGATGAGGCGGGCGGCGCGGTTGTAGCCGATCTCGAGACGCCGCTGGATGTAGCTCGTGGTGGCTTTCCGCTCGCGCGCCACGATGGCGAGCGCCTGGTCGTAGAGCTTGTCGCCGCTCGTGCCGTTGCCGTCGCCGTAGAGGCCGTAGGGATCGTCGCCGTCGTCGTCCTGCTCCTCGGTGACGGCGTCGAGATAATCCGGCGTGCCTTGCGTCTTTAAATACTTCACCACGTCTTCCACTTCGTGGTCGCTCACGAAGGGGCCGTGGATACGCTTAATCCGCCCGCCCGCCATCATGTAGAGCATGTCGCCCTGGCCGAGCAGCTGCTCGGCGCCCTGCTCGCCCAAAATGGTGCGGCTGTCGATTTTGCTCGTCACCTGAAAGGAGATGCGGGTGGGGAAGTTCGCCTTGATGGTGCCGGTGATCACGTCCACGCTCGGGCGTTGCGTCGCGGCGATGAGGTGAATGCCGGCGGCGCGCGCCATCTGCGCCAGCCTTTGCACCGCGCCTTCGATCTCCTTGCCGCTTACCATCATCAGATCGGCCACTTCGTCCACCACCACCACGATATAGGGCATGGGCTCGAGCTCGAGCGTTTCGTCTTCATAGACGGGCTTGCCGGTTTCGCGGTCGAAGCCCGTCTGCACCGTGCGCTTGAGGACTTCGCCCTTGTCTTTGGCTTTGCGCACGCGTTCGTTGAACGCTTCCACGCCGCGCACGCCGAGCTTGGACATTTTGCGGTAGCGCTCTTCCATCTCGCGCACCGTCCATTTGAGCGCCACCACCGCCTTTTTCGGATCGGTGACGACGGCGGAGAGGAGATGCGGAATGCCTTCGTACACGGACAATTCCAGCATCTTGGGATCGATCATGATCATGCGGCAATGCTCGGGCGGCATGCGGTAGAGCAGCGACAGGATCATCGTGTTGAGCGCGACGGATTTGCCCGAGCCGGTGGTGCCGGCAATGAGGAGATGGGGCATCTTGGCGAGATCGGCCATCACCGGTTCGCCGCCGATCGTCTTGCCGAGTGCGAGGATGAGCGGCGAGCGCATTTTCTCGTATTCCGGCGCGGCCAGCATCTCGCGCAGGTAAACCGTTTCGCGGGTCAGGTTGGGAAGCTCGATGCCGAGCACGTTGCGACCCGGGATCACGGCGATGCGCGCGGCGACCGCGCTCATGGAACGGGCGACGTCGTCCGCCAATGAGATGACGCGCGAGGATTTCACGCCCGCGGCGGGTTCGAACTCATAGAGCGTGACGACCGGGCCGGGGCGCACCGCCACGATGCGGCCGCGCACGCCGAAATCCGACAGCACGGCTTCCAGCATGCGGGCGTTTTCTTCAAGCGCGTCGTCCGTCAGCGCGGATTTGTCGGCCTGTTTGACGGGTTCGGCGAGAAGGCCCAGGGGAGGCAATTCATATTCGCCATCCGCCAGATTGAGCGCGGGCTGGTTGGCGGATTTGGGACGGACGGGAACAACCTTTCGCATGTCCTCGCGCTTGACGCGGGAGGAGCGGCGATCGGTTTCGCTGGCGCCCAAGGGTTCGGGCGCGATGGTCAGTTCGTAGGAGTCGTGGTCTTCGTCGTCATCGGCATATTCGTGATCGTGTTCCTCGTCTTCGCCGTGATCGTGGCTGCGCGTGAACATCTCCGGCATGCGGATCTGGCTGCCGAGCCAGATGAAGAACGCAGGGATATACGTTGCGCCGCGGACCAGCGGCATGAACTGCAAACCCGTGGCGAGAAACGCGAGCGGGAGGCCCACGACGAGGAGCGACAGCGGCAGTGCGATGCCGATCCAGCTTTCGCCATACATCAGCGCCGCGTGATGCGATAATCCGTATACGGCAATTCCGATCAGCCCGCCGGTGCCTGCGGGCAGGCTTGCCGGCGCGGGCAGCAATCCCAATCCGGCGGCCACCAGGACCGTGCCGATCGGCCAGGCGATCGCCCGCCACACGGCATGGCTCAATTCCCATCCGAGGAACGCGCGCGTCCCCCACACGGCCGGCGGCGCGAGCGCACACAAAGCAGCATATCCAAAGGTCTGCAATAAAATGTCCGACGCGACGGCGCCCATGCCGCCCAGGAGGTTCGCGGGGTCGCGGGCGGTGGCGTTGTTCAGAGAGCCGTCATGGGCGTTGTAGGTGACGAGAGAGATGAGAGCCGCCAGCGAGGCGATGACGAGAAGAAGACCTGCGCCGCGCAGAATGATGATGCGGGAAAGACGAAGGAATGAGAGTCGCGCGTCCTCCAGCGCATCGGCCAGCCGGGCGCTTTTGGAACGGGGGACATAGACCCCGCCGGCAGTTCGGCCGCGGCTCACGCTGGTTCTCCGCTCAAGATTTCACCCAGTCTTTCGAGTGTGGCCCGAATGGTTGATAAAGGATGAACGAGCGCGACACGGATGTATGAAAACCCGGGATTGGACCGTGAATCGCCGATGATTGTCTCGCGGCCCATATAGGCGCCGGGCAGCACTCTGATCCCGGCTTCCCGCCACAGCTTCAGCGTTGCCTCTTCACCATTGCCGACCTCCAGCCAGAGAAAAATGCCGCCGTCGGGGATGCGGAAGCCGGCGCGGTTGCCCAGGATGCTGTGCGCTAACGCCATCTTTTCCTTATACAATTTCCGGTTGGCGTCGACATGGGTTTCGTCCCGCCACGCCGCCGCCGAGGCCGCCATCAACGGTATGGGAATCTGCGGACCGACGGTGTTCCGAAGGTAACGAAATTGCGCAATGAGCGTGGGATCGCCCGCCACCAGGCCCGACCGAAGGCCCGGCAGACCGGAGCGTTTCGACAGCGAATGGAACGTCAAAAGCCTGTCGAATCCGCGGCTTAGCGCATAGCGGGCGGGCAGCGCGCAAGACGGAGGATGGTCGAACCAGATGTCCGCGTAACACTCGTCTGCGAACACCGTAAAGTCGTAGCGGTCGGCCAGTCCGAACAGTGTTCGCCAGTAGGAACCGGTCGCCGAGGCGCCTTCGGGGTTGGAGGGCGAGCAGACATAAACCGCCACCGTCCGCGCCAGAATTTCGGGCGCGACGCCTGCAAAATCCGGCAGGAAACCCGTGTCTTTTGAAGCACTTACATAGACGGGCTCGGCGCCGGCTCCGAGCGCCGCCGCCGCGTAACATTGGTAGAACGGGTTGGGCAACAGGATCACCGGCCGCCCGCCCGCCTTCGTCTCCGGGGTCACGATGAACGGCGCCAGGAACAGGCCCTCACGTGTGCCGTTGAGCGGCAGCAAACACTGTTCGCCCACCACGCTCGACGGCAAATCGAACCGCCTTTTCAACCAGTTAACCGCAGCCTCGCGCCACTCCGCCGTACCGTTGATGGGGGGATATTCGCCGAATTGATGGGCCGTCCGCGCAATCGCCTCGGTCACGAACGCCGGCACCACCCCTTGCGGGTCGCCCACCGCCAGCGATACCGGCTGAGCCCCCGGCGTCACCGAATCGAGCAGCGCCGCCAGCCGCGCAAACGAGCCGGGCGGGAGGTTTTCCAGTCTTCCGGGAAGCGCCATCGAGTCACCGTGGGGTCGCCAAAAAGTAGCACAAAGGTGGCCTTCGTGATCCCCCACATGGCGCGGACCAATTGGCTTCTGCTGTCGGGTTCGTGATGCCTCCGCGTCGGAGCGGCGACGCCTTCCTGTCCGGCTCGGGGCTCAGAGGCGGCGCATCGCCGCCTCAGCCATGCACCACCTCGCCGTGCAGGTTGATGTCGAGACCTTCCACTTCGATTTCCTTCGAGACCCGAAGCCCGATCGCCGCGTCGATGGCCTTGAGGATGAGGAAGGTGACGACCGCGCAATAGGCGAAGGTGGCGCCGACGTCGGCGAACTGGATGAGCATCTGGTGCGCGTTGCCGTCGAGGAACCATCCGTGCGCGGATGAATTGATGGCGTTGGAGGCGAACACCCCCGTCAGGATCGCGCCCCACGCGCCGCCGACGCCATGCACGCCCCAGCAGTCGAGTGCGTCGTCGTACTTGAATATCCGCTTCACCCACACCGCCGCGGTGTAGCAGACCGCACCGGCCGAGAGCCCGATGATGAGCGCGCCGCGCGGATCGACGTATCCCGACGCCGGCGTGATGGCGACGAGCCCCGCCACCGCGCCGGAAATCATTCCGAGTACGGATGGTTTCTTCGCGATCACCCATTCCGCCGCGGTCCAGCCGATGGCCGCCGCGGCCGTTGCGATCTGCGTCGCTGCTGCCGCCATGCCGGCATTGGCGTTGGCGGCGTCCGCGGAGCCTGCATTGAATCCGAACCAGCCGACCCACAACAGCGACGCGCCGATCACGCTGTAGACGAGATTGTGCGGCGCCATGTTCTCCGTGCCGAAGCCGTTGCGCTTTCCGAGCACCAGCGCGCAGACGAGGCCCGCCGTACCGGCATTGAGATGCACGACGGTGCCGCCGGCATAATCCAGCGCGCCCAGCGATGAGAGCCAGCCATTGCCCCACACCCAATGGGCGATCGGGCAATAGACGAACACGAGCCACAGCCCCATGAACCACATGAAAGCGGAGAATTTCATCCGGTCGGCCAGCGCGCCCGCGATCAGCGCCGGCGTGATGATGGCGAATGTCATCTGGAAAAACATGTAGACGGATTCAGGGATGGTCGGCGCAAGCGTGCTCGTCGAGTTCAAGCCCATCGGACCCAGCAGGAGGTATTTCACGCCGCCGATAAATGCGTTGTGCGACCCGCCATCCGTGAACGCGATGGAATAGCCGATGATCATCCACAAAACGGTGATGAGGCAGGTGGCGCCGAAGCTCTGCGCCAGCGTTGCGAGCACATTCTTCTTGCGCACCATGCCGCCGTAGAACAGTGCCAGCCCCGGGATCGTCATCATCAGCACCAGCGCGCTGGACGTGATCATCCAGGCCGTATCGCCGGAATCGATTTTTGAAGCCGCAGCGAAAGCGGGCGTTGCACCCAGCCCAAGAAATGCGGCGAATGCGGCGCTTGCTGCAAGCAGCATCAATTTTGAACCCGTCATATGCCTTTTGTTCCTGCTGACTGATGCGCTTGAAGATTTTCTCTTCGTCCGCGCGTACCAAAACCTTCCCTCTCCCCTTGCGGGAGAGGGCAAGCGCAATGCGACAGCGTTGCGCGCGGGTGAGGGGTTCGCGCGCGTCCGCGCGCGAATAATGTGCCGAAAGCGGGGCAGTCCTGATGCATCGAAAAGAGTCATGCGCGCAATCGCGCGCAACCCCTCATCCGCGCTTCGCGCACCTTCTCCCGCAAGGGGAGAAGGAAGATTCTGAGTTTGGCGCGTTACTGCGTCGCGCATCCCTGCCTCGGGTGCATGACAACGCAATTCCTTCTTGATGTCCCTAAAGCGCGTCGGCATCGGTCTCTCCCGTGCGGATGCGCACCACGCGTTCCAGCGCGCTGACGAAGATCTTTCCGTCGCCGATCTGTCCCGTCTTCGCCTTTGTCACGATGGCTTCGACGACGGCCTCCACCATCGCCGAGCGCACCGCCACTTCCATCTTCAGTTTGGGAAGAAAGCTCACGGCATACTCCGCGCCGCGATAGATTTCCGTGTGGCCCTTCTGGCGGCCGAAGCCTTTGACTTCGGTCACCGTCATGCCCTGGACGCCAAGCGCGGAGAGCGCTTCGCGCACCTCGTCGAGCTTGAACGGCTTGATGATGGCCGTGATCAGTTTCATGCGCCCCACCCTGCTTGAGCGGCCTTGACTTAACCCTTCATCAAGAACCGTGCCGCTCTGGAACGCAGGCGAGCGCTTCTGTCAATCGATTGAGTTTGTTGGGTTTTTCTTTGCTGCATGAAGCCAGCGCCAGCTAATTTATTTTTGCGCTGCCTGCATTTTGGGCGATTGCCGATGTTTTGCGCAGGCGAGCAGTCGCCTCGAATCGCCAAGACGCCAAAGCGCCAGGATATCCCGGATGCCTTGGCGTCTTTGCGCCTTGGTGGTTCGATTCTGCTGCGCTAAAGGCCCAGCGCGTGCTGCTCCGGTTGTAGCTGGCCCAGATGGACGCCTTCGAGTGCAAGCATCCTGCTCTTCGTGACGGAGCCGCCGGGCGCGGAGAACCCGCCGATCTTGCCGCCCGCCGCGAGCACGCGATGACACGGAATAATCAGCGGCACCGGATTGTTCGCCATGGCCTGACCCACATCGCGCGCCAGTTCCCAATTGTCTCCGAGAGTCTTCGCGAGTGCGCCGTAGGTTGTCGTCTCGCCCCAGCCGATCCGACGCGCGGCGGCATAGATGTTTTCGAAGTCCGCACTCTGCGCGCCAAGATCGAGCGGCACCGCCGAGAAATCGACGTTCTCGCCCGCGAAATATCTCGTCGCGGCGGCGACCGCTTCGCTCACGGCGGGCGGAGGGGTTCCTGCCGTCGCATCGGGTGTACGCCGGCGCAAGTGACGCTCCGCCAATCCCGCACTCTGCTCCGGCAGACAGAAACGCGTGACGCCGCGCTCGCTCCAGGCAATCGCGCAGAAACCCCGCGCGGTTTCGAAGACCAGATAGTGCTGCGCTGACTGAACCGTCACGGAGCTCCCGGACTGAAAGAGTACCAAAGATGGCGTGTCGCGTGCCTCAATTCCACCCGGTTCAAGTCACGCGGATCGCCACGCTCCAGATATTCGCCTGTCAGCGATTGGCCTCAAGCCCCAGAATCGAAACCTTGGCGGTCGTGATTTCCGTCGGCCACAAAACTTCGGTCAGACCCGTCGCGACCGCAACCTTCTGTGCGCCATCCGCCATGTAGGTAATGACGCCGCCGCCGACGGCGCCGCCGATCTTCCGGCCCCATAATTTCCGGCCATTGGCTGCATCCACGGCGTAGAAATTCCCACCCATGTCGCCAAAGAAGACCACGCCTCCGCCCGTCGGCGTCATGCCGCTCTGGATGGGATAATTGGTTTTCACACGCCACTTCCAGGTGCCGCTATCGGCATCGCTGGCATAAATCCAACCCGCCCATTGTCCGAAGGGATCCGCCCTGCCCCACGTGTTATAAGGGTCGATGGATGCTTCTCCCGACCATGGCTTGCCGTTCTTGACAGCCTGGAGGGATTTTTCGCTGAGAAGCGTCACCGTGGTGCACCAGTCGACTTCGCCGATGTAAATGAGATTGGTCTGCGGATCATAAGCGGGACCGTTCCATTCGGCGCCTCCCGTCGAACCCGGACAGAAATGCACGGCATTGCCTGCCGAAAACGTGGCGGTTGCATTCTCGATGCGGGTGACGGGCGTCTGGTAGAGCAGATCGTCATCGGCGAGATTGAAGCCGTAGAGGTATCCGTTCTTGGGCGTGACGACGAGGACTTTCTTCCCGCCTCTTGTATGTATGATCGCGGGCGTGTTGGAGACATCCCAGTCGTGCCAGTCGACCGGCACAATCTTGAAGTGGTTCCTGTACGCGCCGGTCTTCGCATCGAGCACGACGACCGACCCCGAATAGAGATTGGCCCCCTTGCGCGCACCGCTCGCAAAATCCGGCGCGGGATTGCCGCCCGGGATGTACAGAAGGCCGGTGACGGGATCGAGCGTGTACGAAGTCCACGTCGCGCCGCCGGTAATAGGTATCCCTGGAGCGTTGTTCCAGGTCGACAGACCCAGCGGGCTCGCGCCCTGGGGACCGCGCGCAACGTCGCCGGCGGATTTCGGCACCAGATAAAATTCCCAGACGATCCTGCCGGTCTTCGCATCCAGCGCGTACATCCGGCCTTTCACGCCTTTGATGTCGCCGCCCGCATTGCCGACGAAGACAAGTCCTTTCCAGGCGATCGGCGCGGCAGGCACCGTCTCGCCGATCTTCGGATTGGCGATCGCCGTTTGCCAGACGCGCTTGCCGGTTTTGACATCGTATGCCAGCACCCGACCGTCCTGCGTACCCCGAAACAGCAGCCCATCCATATAGGCCGCGCCGCGATTGACGCCTTGCGGCGTCGCGGGTTCATAATCCTCATGAGTCCGCCAGTTCAGATGGCAGTTCGCAGGATCCAGTGAGAAAATGTCATATTCCGTCGTGCCGATGAGCGCGCCGTCGACTTCGATCAGACCGGTCGTAAAGCCCGTATATTGACCTGTATCGTACGTGCAGAGGACTTTGAGCCTGCCGACATTGTGCGTGTTGATCTGGCTCAGCGCCGCATAGCGCGCCGAGGTCAGCGTCTTGTTGTAACTCGGCCAGTCCTCCGACCCTGCACCTCCTGTCGATGGCGCGGCGGAGACGTCGTTGACGATGGAGACACCCGGCGCGGCTTCCGTCACGAGCGTGCCGGCGGGCGCGGAAAGATAGCGAACGTAATTCACCGCCATTCCCACGATCGGAACAGCCTGATCCCAGAAGGCATAGAGCACGATCAAGGTTGCCACGATGAGCACGGCCACCACGCCTGCGATGATGGCCAGCGCCTTTGTCATCTCGACATCCTTCAGGTGAAAGAAATTTAAGAACCGGCGATTGCCGCGGCAAAAGCGCCATCATCTACGATTGATCGCGTTACCTTGCGCAAGAGCGCAGACTGCGACACCCACGATTTCGCAGAGCAATAGCACACGTGGAACGTCGCAAAGGCGCTCGCGTTCCCGTAAGCATGCGGCGGCAAATCGGCCGCCATCTGCTTTCGAACCATCCGGCTCGCAGACAACAGGGTTCACGTGATGTCGTCACGGTTGCCGAGACTGTTCACTATTGCACATGTGCCTGTGAAGTGACGGCCTATGGTTGCAGCGGACACCGCCAATAGCTGTGCAATCGCGCCGATCCGGTTGGCTCGCTTCCACCACGATTGCGAAACATCCCAGGCTGATACATGAAACGCTCCAACGGCCATCCGCCATTCGAACGCATCGCGCTGATGTTGCAGGGCGGCGGTGCACTCGGTGCTTACCAGGGTGGCGTCTACCAGGCGCTGGCCGAAGCCGGCATCCACCCGACCTGGGTTGCAGGCATTTCGATAGGCTCCATCAACGCCGCGATCATCGCCGGCAATGCACCGGACGCGCGCGTCGAGGCGCTGCGTGGGTTCTGGGATTACGTCACGGCGGCGCCTCAACTCGATCCGCTGAGTGTATTCGGACGCATGATCGTGGGGGGCGACGCCGGGCGCCGGCTGGTGAATCAATTGAGTGCAGGATCTACGCTGACGTCGGGTGTGACCGGATTCTTCCAGCCCCGCATTCCTCCGCCGACAATGCAGCCGGCGGGGAGCCCGGGAGCCCTGAGTTATTACGACACGGCGCCACTTTCCGGAACATTGGATCGCTTCGTCGATTTCGATCGCATCAATGCGGGCGGCATGCGCCTGAGTGCAGGCGCCGTCAATGTGCGAACGGGCAATTTCGTCTATTTCGATTCGGCGACGCGCAAGATAGGGCCGGAGCACATCATGGCCAGTGCCGCTTTGCCGCCCGGATTCCCCCCCGTCGAGATCGAGGGAGAGCACTACTGGGACGGCGGGCTGGTGTCCAACACGCCTCTCGAATGGGTGCTTCAGTTCGGATCGCGACAGGACACTCTCGCCTTCCAGGTTGACCTGTGGAGCGCCCAGGGACGGTTCCCGCGCAGCATCATGGAAGTGGCGACGCGGGAGAAGGAAATACAATTTTCCAGCCGCACGCGCGACAATACGGATCGGTTCGGAGAGGTTCAACGCCTTCGGCATTCCGTCGCAAGACTGATCGCGCGTTTGCCGCAAAAGATGAAAGACGACGCCGATGCGATTTCATTGAGCGCATTCGGGGACCGCAAGGTTTACAACATCGTCCATCTCATCTATCGGACCAAGAGATATGAAGGCGATTCGAAGGATTACGAATTTTCCGCTCTCAGCATGAAGGACCATTGGAAGGCCGGCTACTTCGATACCGTCCGCTCGTTACGTCATCCGGAGGTGCTCCAGAGACCGACCAACGCCGATGGCCTCGGCATATTCGATTTCGCGAAGGACGACCCGGCGTGATCCACTGCTTTACGCGGCACCGGTTTCGCATCGAAACCGCTTGCCTCCTGCCGCAGGTGGTTTGCGCTTAGCCGTATTCGCTCCGCGGGGGCACGTAGGCCCGCGCGGTACGGCGGCTGTCCTGCAGCGACGTGGGGCAGAGGTCATCGACGGAGAAGCCGCTGGCCAATCCGTCGCACACCGCCGCGAACCTGTCGGCCATGCCGCGCGAGGTTTCCCAGATGCAGCAGATGAGCGCGAGTGCAATCTCCACTTCGCAATGCGACGGTGCGAAACCCTTGGCACGCAACGCGTTGAAAGCGCGGCCCGCGCGCGGATCGCTTCGCACAATGCCGCGGACGGTCTGCAGGATGGCGTCCCGCGCTGCCGAGCTGTCTTGTCCACCCATCCGGCGGCCTCCCACGACCCGCAGGCGATCGGCGAGCATCCGCCCTAATCCTTTTCAATTCGTGCATAGCCGGGATCTCCCGCGCGGGAAGGGTGCCACGCCCCGGTCAGCCCTTGCCGCGTGGAGATCAAGGCGTGCCGGCGGCAACAATCGCCGCGAGATTTCCCTGTCGACAGGTTGGAGCATGCTGGCTTACGCTTGCTTCTGGTTGGATCGCGGTTCGCGCACGTTCGTCCGCGCCGCGCTCTCAGGGGGGCCATCATGAAACTCGTGAAAACGGTCGCGATTCTTTCGTGCGCCGCGCTGTGCATGGCCGGGACGCGGGGCACCGTCGTCACGCAAGCCCAGATCGATCAGTTCCGAAAGGGTATTTCCACGCTCGGCGACGTCGAAGGCAAGCTCGGCATGCCGCAGAAGACGCATCCGGCCGACAATGGTAACACGGCGATCGATTACATCCTGCTCGAAGAAGAGGCGAACACCGCGTCGTACATTCCCGGCGCGCGGCTCGTGGCCGGCGGCATGAACGTGCACGAGATCCGGGTGGAGTTCGAATTCGATGCATCGAGCAAGCTCGTGGGCGTGACGACCGATCAGCGCGACATGGTCTGCATCCACAAAAACTGCCCGACCGAAACCACGCCCTGGCAGCCGGCCACGGCGCCGACGGCGGCACCGGCGCAGTAAGAAATTCCGGCGCGTACGAGCCGGGAATGACCTCCCTCGGCGCGCGGCGGCGCAACAATTTTTCACCGGTGAGACGGTGAGAGACCGCGAATCTCATCGCCTCACCGCCTTCCTGTGAACACTTTTTTTTCGCTTCGCGCAAATCTGGGGTGCCGCAAAGACGCAAAGGCGTCGCGGACGCCTTGGCGGTTCACTTTACTGCGCTGCGCGCCAGCGCGCTCAAGCCATCACCACGTCTCGAACTGCGGCAGGCCGTCGGCGATGTCGTAATAATCACCCTTTTCCGGAACGAAGATGTGCTTGGCGAGCCTTGTTCCGGTCGGCCGGTCGAATGCGCCCATGGCGATCGCGATGATATCCAGACCGACCGGATCCCAGAACAGAAACGAACCGCATGCGGAACAGAATCCGCGGCGCACCTTGCCGGAGGATTGGTACCAGGTGACATGCTCGGCGCCGTGCAGCGTGAGGGATGCGCGCGGCACATTCGTCGACACGAAGTAATGGCCTGATTGTTTGCGGCATTGCTCGCAATGGCACGCATCGGGCGCGTGAAGCTCGCTCTTCACTTCGAAACGCACCGCGCCGCAGAGGCACGATCCCGTATGCATGATGGCTCCCAATTCAGTCGCGGGCCACGACGGATAGGATGACCGCGCAACAATTTCAACCGCGCCCGCGATCGTCGAGCGACGCATGCACCCGGCCAAACGCCATCAGTCATTGCCGTGCCGTTTTCCGCCGCACGGATTCATAAGAGTCGGCAACCTGCTGCATCAGGCCGTCCCGCGCGAGCAGGCGGGCGAGCGTGGCGCGGCGGTAGCGCCAGCTCTTCCACATGGCATCCGGCCAGTCATCGTCATGGGCGCGCCCGGAAGCGGCGGCGTAGTATCCAAACGCACCGAGCTGGAGCGCGTCACGCCGTTTGAGCGAAATCTGCGCCAGCGTTTGCGCGTCTTCGCGCTCGCCGAAGCGCGCCAGCGCATTGGGCTCTCCGGCATCGGCGCCCTTCCGGTACCATGCCCAGGCCTTGGTCGCGTCGGGCCGCAAGCCACGGCCGGCGCCGGTCAACCCATGCTCATAGACCTGTCCGAGTTCGAAGGCGGCGACCGTCACGCCGTCCTGCCAGGCATTTTCATAGAGTGAAACGGCGCGCGCGGCATCGAACATTCCCGCGGAAGGACTGGCAAGGAGATTGGCGAGGTCGATCTGAGCCGCTCGATATCCCCGCGACGCGGCCAGCTCGAAAGCCCGCCTCGCGCCTTTCAAATCGCCCTTTGCGAGACGGGCGCGGCCCGATTGGTATACGAGCCGCGGCTCAGGGCCGGAGCGCGCGATCTCCTGCGCGCAGGCCGCGCCGGCAACGTCGGCCGTGACGTCCGCCAGCGCCATCCCGGGCGCGATACGGTCGGGGTCGTATGGCGCCGCCGCCAGGGAATCGCAATCGGATGCAGACGTCGGCCAAAGTCTGATTTCGGCATCCTGCGGCAGGCCCAGACGCGCACGGTCGGCATTGGACAATTGTTCGATCTGCGCGGCCCGCGACCACACGATCAGTCCGTCGAGGTCCGACGGAATGCGCGCATCCAGAATGTGCGCGGTTCCATCGCTCGACGCAGTGACGATACGTGTGCCATCCGGCGACCATTCGGCCAGATTGACGGAGTCGCTGTGGTCGGCAAACACGACCAATTGCGTACCCGTCGCGGCATCCCAGACGCGCACGGTCTTGTCGTCGGACGCGGAAACGATGTACCGGCCGTCGCGCGAAAACGCTGCGGATTCCACCGAGCTGCTGTGGCCCGCCAATACGAGTCGCAGCGTGCCGGTATCCGCGTCCCAGATGCGGATGCTGTGATCGATCGATGCGGTGACGACCGATTTTCCATCGGGCGAAAACACCGCAGTCGATACCGTGGCACCGTGGCCCGTGAGGAGATGGAGCTGGGTACCGGTGGCGGCATCCCAGATGCGCGCGGTCCTGTCACCCGAGGCAGTGACGATGCGCCGTCCGTCCGGCGAAAACTCGACGCCATAAACTGCCCCCTGATGTCCTGCGAGCACACGAAGCGTGACGCCTGTGGCGGCGTCCCAGATGTGCGCCGTCCTGTCGAGCGAACCTGACGCCACGCGCGAGCCATCCGGCGAGAATGCGGCCGAATTCACCGCACCTCCATGACCGGACATGACCTTGAGCTGCTTGCCGCTTGCAGCATCCCAAAGGCGCATTGTTCTGTCGTCGGACGCGGTAACGATGCGGCGGCCGTCGGAAGAAAACGCGGCCGAGTTGACGGCGCCGGAATGACCGGTGAGCGAGGCACGCTGTATGCCGCTTGCTGCATCCCAAATGCGCACCATCCTGTCGTCGGACGCGGTGACAATTCGATTTCCGTCCGGCGAATAGCGCGACGTGTAAATGTTGCCGCTGCCGGCAGAAAGAGAACGGATGAGGGCGCGCGGCCGCGCATCCCAGATGCGAATCGTTCTGTCGAACGATGCCGTGACGATGTTGCGTCCGTCAGGCGAGAACGCCGCCGCGTAGACGACGCGATCATGACCGTTGAGTTCGGCCAGTTGCTTGCCGCTGGCGGCATCCCAAATACGCGCCGTCTTGTCGGCGGACGCCGTGACGATCTTCTGTCCGTCCAGAGAAAATTGGGCTTTCAGCACGGGCGCCGTATGGCCCAGCAGCAACGCGAGCGGCTTGAGCGTCACCGCGTCCCAGACGCGCGCCGTCTTGTCCCAGGACGCGGTCACGATGCGCCGGCCGTCCGGCGAAAAGCTTGCGGAAATGACGTCCTCGTTGTGGCCGGTGATGACACCTATCTGCTTTCCCGTCATCGCGTTCCAAATGCGCGCGGTCTTGTCGTCGGCAGCAGTGACCACGCGGCGGCCGTCGGGCGAAAAGGCAGCGGTCTCGATTCCGTCGCTGTGCCCGGCAAGCCTTGCGAGTTGCCGCCCGGATGCGGCGTCGAAGACACGTGCGATCTTGTCGTCGCAGCCGGTAACGATGCGCGTACCATCCGGCGAAAAGCCCGCCGAATTGACCGCGCCGCCATGGCCCGAAAGCACAAGAAGCACCCTGCCGCTGGAGGCATTCCAGACACGCGCCGTCTTGTCGGCGGACGCCGTGACGATGCGCCTTCCGTCGGGCGACCATGCAGCGGAATACACGGCGTCCGTATGGCCTCGCAAGACGGCGAGCTGGAGCCCGGTGGCCGAATCCCAGAGGCGCACGGTCTTGTCATCCGATGTGCTGACGATGCGCTTTCCGTCGGGCGAATACGCTGCAGACTTCACGGCATCCGTGTGGCCCGCCAGCACGGCGAGCTGCATGTCGACGGCGCGCGTCTCTTGAAACACGTTGATGGCGTCGGCCGACCGCGCTTCGGTGCTGCGCGCATTGGCGAGGACGGCGAAGATGACTCCCTGCGCGCCGGCGATATCTCCATTGTCCAGCCGCTGCGATGCCGCTTCGGTCAATGAGCGCGATTGCGCGTCCACCGCCTGTTGCCGTTGATGCTCCGCCTCGACGGCAAAATAGGTCGATGCCGCCGCCAGCACGGCGAAGGCTGCGCTGACGGCGGCGAGACCGCCGACAACGAGCCGCTGCCTCAGGGCCGCGCGCCGGCGATCCCTCTGCCAGAGGTCGTCGAAATCGACGCCGAGCAATCCGGCAGCCAGGCGCGCGCAGACGCGGGCGCGGCCCTCCTTGCGCACATCGAGACCCAGCGGCTCGATCGGCATGGCATCGGGATCGTTGGGATCGCCTGCGGCACGCAGCGCAGGCGGAAACGATTCGTATGCCGGGTCGCCCGAGTTGGGAACGCCGTCGATGATGACGGCAAAGACTTTCCGCGCGCGTCCGCTTCGCCTGAAATGGTGGATCTCGGCGTTGACCCATTTCGACTGCGCGGAGTTGCGCGAGCACAGAACGATCAGGCTTTCGGAATCCTCGATTGCGCGGCTGACGATGGCGGCGATATCCGCTGCTGCCGACATTTCCTCGTCGTCGCGGAAGAAGCGGCCGAGGCGGACGGGCCCGGGCACAGCGCCAATCACCCCCGCGGGGACGCGGTACGTTTCAAGCCAGTGGTGCAGGCGCCTTCCCCACACCTTGTCGGCCTGCGAATAGCTGATGAACCCGCGGTATTTTGTGCCGGATCCGGTCAAACAGTCCCCCCGACGATCAACTCCGACTATAGCCGCGAAAATTCGAGTGCTGCCAAGACACAGTTGAGCCGGCGGCCGGTTCGTCGTCTATTGCACTGCGCCGGCGCAACGCCTGGCGGTCCCGCGTCTGACAATTTGCCACGAGCCCAATGCCTTGCCAGAATTTCAAGCCGGGGAAACGCTGAAATCCCCCATCACGGTCAGCCTCGGCATTACCGGACACCGCGCCGACAATCCGGCATTCGCGGCCAACCGGGAGCGAATCGAACGCGCACTCCACGGCATCCTGGCGCTCGTCGACTGCACGATCGCCGCCCAAAACGCCTCCGCGGGCGCCATCGCGCCGACGCGGATGCATTCCATGCTGGCGGACGGCGCCGATCAGGCAGCAGCGCGTATTGCGCTTCAGCATGGCTGGCAGCTCGTCAGCCCGTTGCCCTTCGGTTATGCGCTCAACTCGGCGATCAACGCTTTCCCGGCCGATGCCTCGGAAGCCCGCGCACTGCTGGCTGGGCGTGCTGCTGGCGGTGCGGCGACCAATCTGCGTGCTCAGGCGATCGCCGAACTTGCGGGAAAGGCGCGCGTATTCGAACTGGCCGATCAGGACGACTCGATTACGTCGCTATTTTTGGCCAAACTCGAAGCCCCGGCGGATTTTGGGAAAGCGCAGCTGTTTGCGGCTGAATCCTCCGAGCGCGTGACGCTCGCAGCTCGGGTCGTGATCGAGCAATCCGATTTCATCGTCGCGGTATGGGACGGCACGACGACGGAATTCCCCGGCGGTACAGGCCACACGGTCGCTGCGGCACTCGACCTGGGTGCGCCTGTCATCTGGATCGATGCCAAGTCACCTGAGTCCTGGCGCATCTTGCGCGCGCCGGAATCCATCGCGACGATCGATTCCGAACCGCCACCGCAGGATTGCTCTGCCGAGATCGCAGCGCTTGTCGTCGATATCGTGCAGTCCGCGAGAACCATGCCACGCCGACGCCGGCGCGGCCATGAAGAAGAGGATGGGGGCGCGCTCGAGCGCGAGCGATGGCGGCCCCACAGCAGTTCCCTCTGGCACGCCTACCGCCGGATCGAAGCCCTGTTCGGCGCCGACAGCTGGGGCCAGCGATTTAGGAGCCTGCGACAGACTTACGAGTCGCCGGATGCAATAGCCTCAGGCAGCGCCGCCGGCTTACTCGGCCGCGCCCGCGCCATGCCGGGACAGGACGACGCATTCGTCGCGAACATGGAAACAGACGTTCTGCGCCGTTTCGCCTGGTTCGACGGCCTGTCCGCGCGCCTGTCCGACGCCTATCGCGGCGGCATGATCATAAATTTCATTCTTGCGCCGTTCGCCATCGGCGGAGGGCTGGCCTATCTGCCCTTCGGAACGCCGCAGGAGAAATGGATCTTCGCACTCGCCGAATTTGCGCTGCTCGTAACGATTATCGGTCTCACAACGCTGGGCCACACGCGACGCTGGCATGCGCGCTGGTTCCAGACACGGCGAGTGGCGGAGTATTTCCGGCATGCGCCGATTCTGCTCTTGCTCGGCGTGGCGAGGGCTCCGGGGCGTTGGCCGAGAGGCGTGGATGCCAGCTGGCCGGAATCGTTTGCGCGCCAGGCGCTGCGCGAAATCGGCTTGCCGCGGATTGTCATCACGCAGCAATATCTGCGCATCGCGCTCTCCGGACTGCTCGACGATCATGCGGTGCGCCAGCGCGATTATCACATCGGAAAGGCACGACGGCTGGCAGCGGCGCATCACAATCTCGATCGTTTCTCCGGACTGTTGTTCGTGCTGGCCGTCATGTCCGTCGCGGGCTATCTGTTGCTGATGGCAACCGGCGCGCCCCGCGCATGGTCTCCCGAATTTGTGGAACGTGTTTCGTATGTTTTCACGTTTTGCGGTGTGTTGCTGCCCACCTTCGGCGGCGCCATCGCCGGGATTCGTTACTTTGGCGATTTTGAGCGATTTTCCGCGATCTCGGAAGTAACGGCGGAGAAGCTCCATGCGGTACACACGCGCATACGGCTCCTCCTGACGGGCCCGGACAGCGCGATAGACTACGGACGCGTGTCCGACCTGGCGCACACGATCGACGACATCGTCGTCACCGAGATCGAAAATTGGCAGGCCGTGTTCGGCGGCAAGCACATCACGGTTCCGGTGTGACCGCGTAGCGAACGCGCGGCAGCAGACGGATCGTTACCAGCTTTGGTTCCTTACCAGGTTTGCATCGTTCGCCAGCGTGTACGTCACAGAGGCGACGGCCTTGGACGTGAACTCGAACACCGCGGGATCATTGTTATCGAGATTGTCGCACCAGTGATGGGGCCGGTCGACGCAATACCCATGATGGCCGGGAACCTTGCCTTCGAAATCTCCGGTATATCCGCCCCACAGTTTCACTTCGAAACGATGCTTGCAGCAATCCTGTCCGGTGAAAACTCCGGTGTTGGGCACACCCACCAGGCTGAACGCATTGGAGTCGGTGCCGTCATTGCCGATTTGGGCGATGTGGATCGGGATCGACACCGAATTGAAATAGTCGATGAAATCCTGATTGCCGGCTTGCGATTGCGGCACGACATTCGCCGGAAATTTCAGTCTGTTGTGGGCATGACCCGGGTCGGCGATGAACACGCCATAGTTCGGCGTCGCCGTGACGTCGGCGTCGATGTCGAAGGCGATATCTTGGAGACCCTGCGGCGAGAGGTTCCGCGTGTAATAGCGCGAACCGAGCAGGCCAAGCTCCTCGCCGCCGAACCAGATATACCGCAACCGGTTATGGGTGGGCGTATTCGCCATAGTGAGTGCAATATCCAGAATCGTCGTCGAGCCTGACGCATTGTCCAGCATGCCTGCGCCATAGATCGCGTCGAGATGGGCATCGACGACGACGATGTGGTTGGGGTCGCCGTAAGGGGATTCAGCGATCAGATTATAGTCGGTGGACGAACGGGTCTGCGTCTTGACATCGAGATGCACGACGGGATCGTGGCCCGATGCCGCTTGCTGTAGCAGATACTGACCCATGTTGTAGGATATGACACCCACAACGGGAATCGCCGCTTCATCGACCATCTGGCCCTGATACGCGCCGCCGTCGTTGCGCGCCCGCCGCCCCATCGCGCCAGGCAGGCCGTTCTCATTGTAGATAATGACGGCCGAGGCGCCTGCGTGTCGTGCGTTGGCAGCCTGGATATCGATCTCGCATGAACCGCGCTGCAGCAGGGCAATTTGTCCGGCCGCAAAACTGGCGAAGTCGGCAGGCGAACACCCGCTGAGCTGGTCGCCGGCTTCGGCGGCGTTTTTCGATTCGACCGGCTCGATGCGGGCGCGAATTGAGCCACTGCCCGAAAGTCGCGCTACAAACCAATCCTGCCCACGCTTGAAATTGCGACCTCTCGTTTCCAGCACGGGCCTACCGACGACGCGGACCTGCCTCCACGGATAGGGCTGGATTGTCACCGTGTAACCGGCTGCCTGCATCAATCCGGCGACGTAGTTCACCGAAGCGAGATATCCCGGACGACCCGTGGCGCGGTTGCCATGGCCGTCCACTGGGTTCTGGTTGGCGATCGCCTGGAACTGCGTGAGGTATGCCCAGAGCGACGGGGCCTGAATACACTCCAACAACATCGCCGGTGTACTGTTGACCCGGGACTGGCAGGTTTGGCTTGTTGGCGCTGCTCCCGCATCACCAGCGATGCATGCGCTCGCGCCGATACCCGCGAGCATGCTGACAACACTGAAGGTTTTCATTTTCTACTGACGCGGCAAAAGCGTCCATCCCTGGTGCCGGCTCAAAGAGCCGGCTAGCGCGCCCGAAGGAAGGCTAAGCCGTTTCGCAGGGCCTTGCAAACCGGACGCTGCATCTAACGATCGCGATCTCGCACGTGACGGACGTACTTACACGTGACGGACGCACTTAACGGCCGGAGACGGGGGGTGCATTGGCAACCTGCCTCGTCTAAACTTGACCCATGGCACGTACACCAAAAACAGACATCGTCATCGGCGGCGGCGGCATGGTCGGTATGACGCTCGCACTCGCACTGGCGCAAGGCGGGTTGAAGGTCACCGTCGTCGACCCGGTGGCGCAGAAAGCGGCACTGGACGAGACATTCGACGGCCGCGTCTGCGCGATTTCCTACTCGTCCGTGCGCATGTTCGAAGCGCTCGGTGTATGGCCATATCTTGAGGCGGACGCGCAGCCCATCAACGACATTCTCGTAACAGATGCGGAACTCGGCCGCGCTCCGTCGCCCTTCTCGCTGCATTTCGATCATCGCGAGATCGGCCGTCCCATGGGCGTGATTGCAGAGAACCGCCACACGCGCCGCGCACTCTTCACGGCCGTGGAACGCACGAAAAACATCACCCTGCGATCGCCTGCGGCACTGACCGATCTCATCGACGGTGGCTCTTCCATCGCCGCGGTGCTCGACAAGGGAGACACGATCGACGCACGGCTTGCGGTGGCGGCAGACGGGCGGGAATCGCCGATGCGCGAGCGCATGGGCATCGGCTCGATCGGCTGGTCCTATCCGCAATGGGGCATCGTGACGACAGTGGCACATGAGCGGCCCCACAACGGCACGGCCTATGAGCACTTCCTGCCGTCGGGTCCGTTTGCCATTCTGCCGATGACCGGCAATCGCTCTTCCCTCGTCTGGACGGAGAGCGAGGATATTGCTCCCACCATGATGAAACTCGATCCGCCGGCGTTCGAAGCCGAAGTGGCGCGCCGCTTTGGCGCGCATCTGGGTGCGACGCAGGCGGTGGGACCACGCTGGTCCTATCCGTTGCGATTCCATCTCGCGCGCGAATATGTGCGCCATCGGTTCGCGGTCGCCGGCGATGCTGCGCACGGCATTCACCCCATCGCAGGACAAGGGCTGAATCTCGGCCTGAAGGACGTCGCGGCATTCGCCGAAGTGGTCCTCGATGCCGCGCGGCTCGGCCTCGATATCGGCGAACTCAGCGTGCTGAGGCGATACGAACGCTGGCGGCGGTTCGATTCGTTCACCATGGCCGCAGCCATGGATGCACTGAACCGGCTCTTCTCGAACGATTTCACCCCGCTGCGCATCGCGCGCGACGTGGGACTTGGAATCGTCGACAATATCGGCCCCCTTCGTCGCTTTTTCATGCGTCATGCCGGCGGCGATATCGGCAAGCTGCCCAAACTTCTAAGGGGCGAAGCCGTCTAGTCGCTCACGCTATTGTCTCAGCTTGCCGTCTCGGCGTTCGGCGAGCGCCTTGGGCAATTCCTCATAAAACGCTCGCGCTCTGGCTATGACGACTTCGTTGCGGGCCGCTTCCGCATCGTCGCGGGACAGATACCGCTCCCCCTCGAAGAGATACAGGGTGACAGGCGTTCCGGTGCGGGCATCCGGAGCGATCAGTTCGCCGATGTCCTCCACCTGCTCTTCGGCAAGCCGCAGTGTGTGCCTGAAATGGGCCAGGTTGTCCCGGCGGTCGCGCAATTCTTCCAGCCGGCGCAGGGTATTTCTCTGGTCGAACCGTCGCAACCACGCGAGAATCCGGTTGCGGAATGCGTAGAGCACAATCAGCGCTGCGATCAGCGCCCAAACAGGGGTGAAATCATGCATCTGCCGAATTTATCATGCCCGTAGCTGGCGTTAAAACGACCGGATGACAACTCGCCGGTGGAGATGTGCAAATTCCCCCTATCCGCCAACCGTTACCCGCTTCCTGTTGAGATATTCATCGCTCTGCATCTCGACAAGACGGGACGCGGTTCGGCGAAATGCGTCTGCGCCGTCACCGGAGTGGTAAAGTGCGGCCGGCGCCGCTGCCGCGGAACAGACAAGATGCGTTCCTTCGTCGTACAGCGTATCGATAAGAACCACGAAGCGCCGCGCCGCGTCTCGCAATTCAGGGCCCATGACGGGGATGTGGTCGATCATGACGGTATGAAATGTCCCGGCAATCGTCAGGTAATCGGCTGCGGCCAGCGGTGCGAGGCACAGATCGTCGAAGAAAAAGCGCGCGACCCCGTTGGCTGCCTGTGGCACAACCACATCGCGCCCGAGAACCTTGAGATTCTGACGTTCGCCTTGCCCGGTGTCGGTGAGGGCGCGCCAGACCGTGTCCATCTCCCGATCGGCGGCTGGCCCGAGCGGCGTGATATAGCGGCTCAGACCTGCCATGCGGCTGAGGCGATAGTCCTGCGCGCCGCTCAGCTCGATCACATCGAGGCGCTGCTCGATGAGCGCGATAAACGGCAGAAACAGCTGCCGGTTGAGTCCACCTTCATACAGTCGCGACGGCGCCGTATTGGATGTCGCCACAATGACGACGCCGCGCAAGAACAACTGCTCGAACAGACGGCCGAGAATCATCGCATCCGCGACATCCGTCACCTGAAACTCGTCGAAGCAGAGCAACGAGGCTTCGTTGGCAATGGCGCGCGCAGTGGGAGGAATGGGGTCGTCGGCCGCTTCGCGCACGAATTCCGGTCGCCTCCTGCGTGCGCGCAAATCGAGGTTGCGCCATTCATGAATCCGCGCATGAGTGGAGACCATGAAGGCATTGAAGTGGATGCGCTTTTTCGGTGAAACCGGAGCACCGTCGAAGAACATGTCCATCAGCATCGATTTTCCCCGCCCCACGTCGCCCCAGAGGTAGGCGCCTCGCGGCGGCTTGCGCGACCAGAAGAGGCCGCGCCGTCCGGGCCTGTACCCCTTCAGTGCTGCAGCCAGCGACTCCAGTCGCTTCAATGCAGATTCCTGCGCCGCGTCGAGCGTCAATTCGCCCTTCGCCACGCTGGCGCGATATTTTTCGAACAGGGATTTCGGCATCAGCGGCGCGGCATCACCGCCCAAAAGTCGTATTCAAGAACGACGTTGTCGGGATGTTTTCCGTCTCTGTCCCTGTCGGGAAAGGATTCGCAGGGAAGATTCTTCGTCGCAACAAGCCTGATGCGGAGCACACCGCAATCCATGCGGCCCGGGAGTTCGGCCTTGTCGAGGATTTCCGACCACGCGAATACGGTATCACCTGCAAACAGCGGATTGACGTGGCGTCCGCCATTGATCGCAAGGATCGAGACGGCGTTCGCGAGACCATTGAACGAGATTGCGCGAGCCAGGCTGATGACGTGGCCACCATAGATCAATCTGCGTCCGAACCGGCCCTGGCCTTCCGCATGCTGGTTGAAATGCACGCGTGCAGGGTTCTGATACAGCCGCGTCGCCAGCATGTGATCGGATTCCTCGACGGTAACGCCGTCGACATGATCGATCTTTTCGGCCTTCGCGTAATCGTCCCAGAAATAACAGCTGCCGGAAGCCCAGGGATCGAAGTCGTCGAAGGTCATATCCGGTGAGAAGAAGAGGTCGTCAGCCGCAACTGCGGCAGACAAATCGGGAACACGCGTTGCCGAAGCCGGTGCCGCGACATCGCGTTTGCGCACCATGACCCAACGCACATACGACAGGACGCAGTCGCCGGTTTCATCGAAGCCCTGCGTGCGGACATACACAACGCCTGTCTGGCGGTTGGAGTTCTCCCTGAGACCGATCACTTCGGAACGCGCGTTCAGCGTCGAACCGGGATAGACCGGTTTCAGAAAACGTCCTTCGGCATAGCCGAGATTGGCAACGGCATTGAGCGAAATGTCCGGCACCGATTTGCCGAAGACGGAATGGAATACCAGCAGATCGTCCAGCGGTGCTTTTGGATATCCCAGTGACTGCGCGAAAGTATTGGCCGATTGCAGCGCGAACCGCGAGCCGTAGAGCGCGGTATAAAGCGCCTGGTCGCCGGTCGTGAGCGTGCGCGGCGTGGGGTGGACGATTGTCTGGCCCAGCGTGAAATCTTCAAAGAAATTACCGCCTGCCGTCTTCACGCCGCCTCCAGCGCTGCTATGGCGTCGGCGAGTGCGACGGTGCGGCGCGCGATCTCGGCGTGGAGGAGTTCCACCATGCGGCCGTCCAGCGCGATGGCACCCTTGCCCCGGTTTTCCGGGCGCTCGAAGGCGGCGATGATCTTGCGCGCGGCATCGACCTCGTCGGCCGCGGGCGCGAAGACCTTGTTGCATGGCGCGATCTGCGAGGGATGAATGAGCGTCTTGCCGTCGAAACCAAACGCCCGGCCCTGTTTGCAAGTTTCGTAGAAGCCGTCCGTGTTGGCGATGTCGTTGTAGACGCCGTCAATCACGGAGAGCCCGAACGCCCGCGCCGCCGCCACCGACAGCGACAGAGCCGCCGATAAATTCTGCCTGTCCGGCGTGTGCTGCGCGCGGAATTCCTTGATGAGGTCGTTGGTGCCCATCACGAAGCAGGCAAGCCTGCCGCCGGCGCCGGCGATTTCCCTCAGTTTGAAGATGGCGAGCGGCGTCTCGATCATTGCCCAGACGGCGACATCGGCGCCACCCAACCCTGCCTCCACATCCTGCAATTCCTTCGCGGTCGATACCTTCGGGACAAGGATCGCGTCCGGATTTGCGCCGGCCGCAGCGGCGAGGTCTGCGTCGCCCCACGCGGTCGACAGCGCGTTGATGCGGATGATCACTTCGCGTTTGCCGAAACCCCTGGCGGTGACGGCGGCGCACACCTGCTCGCGCGCGGCCACCTTCGCGTCGGGTGCCACCGCGTCTTCCAGGTCGAGGATCAGGGCATCGGCGGCAAGCTCGCGCGCTTTTTCCATGGCCCGGAGGTTCGAGCCGGGCATGTAAAGGACGGAACGGCGGGGCCGGACGGCTGCTGACATGAGAATCCCAGGACAGACGCCACACCTAGACCATGGCTTCTGCCGAGCCAAGCCGCGACGCTATACTCGGCCTATGAACATTCTGTCGCTGCAATCCGAGGTCGTTTACGGCTATGTCGGCCAGCGTGCGGCCCGCTTCGCGCTCGAGAGGCTGAGCCATAACGTTTGGTCGATCCCCACGGTCATCCTCTCCAACCATACGGGCTACGCCCATGTGGGCGGCGAGACGCTACCGGCCGAACTTATCCTCAAGCTCACATCGGGGCTGATCGCGAATGACTGGCTTGCCCGTTGCGACGCCGTTCTGTCGGGTTATCTCGGAAGCGCCGGCCAGGCGGAAATCGTGGGCGACCTGGTCCGCAAGGTGAAACGCGCCAATCCGGGCGCGTTCTATTGCCTCGATCCGGTGTTCGGAGATGCCGGCCGTGCCTACGCCAAGCCGGGTGTTGCCGAGGCCATGGCGCGAACGCTCCTGCCGCTTGCAGACATCGTGACACCGAATGCATTCGAACTTTCCAGCCTGACCAGTGTACCTGTTCGCGATGCAGCCGAAGCGATCGTCGCGGCCAGACGTCTCGCGCGCCCGGTCATTGCCTGTACTTCGATTCCATCCGGCGTCGATCGCATCGGCACGCTGGTCCTCGAAGAAGGCGAAGCGTGGCTCGCGACTACACCACTGCTTGGGAATGCGCCGCACGGCGCCGGCGATCTGTTCGCGGCGCTGTTTCTTGCTGCAAGGCTCGAGGGACGGACCTTGCGCGACTGTGCGTTACGGGCCACGTCGTCGGTGTTTGCGGTTCTGGAGAAAAGCGTCGCAGCCGGCTCAAGCGAAATGCTGCTCATCCAGGCGCAGGAGGCGCTGCTCAATCCACCCGTGCGGGCTGACGTTCGGGTGGAAAGGAAGGAATGAAACCTGTCCTCGGTTCGGAGGAGCCTCCGCACCTATCACCCGCGCTTTGCGGCCCCCGCTGCCGCCTCAACGGCAATGTGTCCGGCTTGATATTCGTACGCGAATGCACGTTCAGTAACGGGTCGCAAGATGCACGACCGCGTGCCTGACCGCGTATGCCCACCACCACATCGAGCGATCCGCCGCGAGCCCCAGAGCGCTCAGCATGAGCATAATTGCAAGCGTCGCGCCGCCCAGGAACGCAAGTCCTTGCAGTTCACGAAATGCATGCCGCAGAAGGAGGGATGCCGTGATCAGCAGGCCCGATTCGACCCACATGGCGAAGTCCCGATTGAGTCGGCCTATCGTATCCGCTCGAGTATTAATCTGAGGTTTTCCGCGTCCATCCCGGGACGCTCCCGCCAGACGCGTCGGCCTCGCAATCGTCCGCTGAATGCTATTCCCGGAACCCCTTCGCGTAATCCCCGGCTTGGGGATCGCTGAGGAGCCGCTCCGCCCAGCGCCTGAACACTTTCTCCATGCGTGGCGCGGCAACGCCCAGCTGCGCCATCGCAACGCCGCCATTGACGCTTTCATGGTACGCGGCGATGAGACCGTCCCTGAGGAGAAACCGGCTTGTGCCGTCGATAACGACGCGGCGGCCCCTGAACTCCGGAACCGTCGACACGAAACGCGACAACGAACGCGCATAGCCGATACGCCCGTCCGTCACAGGATCGAAGAATTGCCAATCATAGTCTGTCGCATCGCGGTGGAAAAGATTTTCCAGCATGTCCGCGATCGATTCGCGGCCTGTGTGCGGACCGTAAATGTAATCGTGGTAAACACCGTCTTCCGTGAAGCAGGCAGCGAACGCCGCGCCGTCGCCCACAGTCGCGGCCGCGCCGAGACGCGCGATGAGCGCAGCAAATTCGACGGCGGTCATGCCGCCTTGCGGATAAGCTTGCGGTTGATAAGGCATTCCGCGATCTGCACCGCATTGAGTGCGGCGCCCTTGCGGAGATTGTCTGCCACGACCCAGAGGGAAAGGCCGTGCTCCACCGTCGGATCTTTTCTGATGCGAGACACGTACGTAGCGTCCTCGCCGGCGGTTTCGAGCGGCGTGACGTAGCCTTCCTCGTCGCGCTTATCGACGACCAGAATGCCCGGCGCCTCGCGCAGGATCGAACGCGCTTTCTCGGCGGTGATCGGCCGCTCGAATTCGATGGTGACGGCTTCAGAATGACCGATGAATACCGGCACCCGCACACAGGTCACGGTGAGCTGGATGTCAGGATCGAGGATCTTCTGGGTCTCGACCATCATCTTCACCTCTTCGGTGGTGTAGCCCGAATCGATGAATTCGCCGCAATAGGGAATCACGTTGAACGCGATCTGCTTGGGATACAGCCTATGCTCGATGGGATCGGCGACGAACATCGCGCGCGTCTGGGTGAAGAGCTCGTCCATCGCATCCTTTCCCGTGCCGGACACCGACTGATAGGTCGAGACCACCACGCGTTTGATCGTGGCCGCGTCATGCAAGGGCTTCAGCGCGACGACGAGCTGTATCGTCGAACAGTTGGGATTCGCGACGATGCCTTTCTTGATCCCGTTGAGGGTCTCGACATTCACTTCCGGTACCACGAGCGGCACGTCGCGATCCATGCGCCACGCGCTGGAGTTGTCGATTACCAATGCGCCCTGCGCCGCGATCTTCGGCGACCATTCCTTGGACACTTTGCCGCCCGCACTCATCAGAACGATGTCGGTACCCTTGAAGTCATAGTAGTCGAGGGCCTTCACCTTCAGGATCGCATCTCCGAAGGAGATGTCCGTTCCCACCGACCTCGTGGACGCGAGCGCCACGACCTCGCTGACGGGAAAGGCGCGCTCCGCGAGTACGCCCAGCATTTCGCGCCCGACATTTCCGGTCGCACCAACGACCGCGACTTTGTACGACATCCTCGATACCTCTCGACGCCCCACCACTGGGGCAGGAGCAATACTAGCAGACGAAGCGGGGGAAAAGTGGAGTCTTGTGGCCGGCCGCCGAAAATCGAAGAGGCGAGCGGGTCTGGCGCGGGCAGGCGGACGTCGCGACCGGCTACTGTACGGGCAGCGTGAACATCAACCGGGCGCCGCGACCGTCAATACTGCCGCTGATGCTCGAATTGAGGAATTCGCTGGTGTCGAGCCGATAGGAACCCAATTGCATATGCCTGCCGGAAATGCCGCCAAGCGACGCATGGAAACGGCCGAAGTCGACACTCGGTGCGGTGTCCTCCGCAGGACGCGTTCGCGACAAGGCCCGACCCAGCAGAACGTCGGAGTCGCCTTTCGTGTCCCGAACCGGTGCGAAGAAGTGGAGATTTGACAATCTGACGCCCGGAGTTTGCGCCGTCTCCTGCGCGATCGCAGCGCACGTTACGATCAGCGCATCCGCCAGCGCCAATGCCGCGATCAAACACTTCGCTCGCACAACACTCTCCTCGTAGCGAAGAACGCGCGTCCCCGGTTCATAGTTGCAGAATCGCCTTCACTATCGGACGGGAAGGGTGAACATCACCCTCCCGCCACGCGCGTCCGCGCCGCCACCCGCGTTCGCGTTCCAGAAGTCCCTGTCGTCGATTGCGTTCGGCGTCAGGTGCTCGTGCGCGCCGTCAAATCCGGCAAACGAGGCTTGGAACGGACCGACCTGCAGTCCAAAAAGAGTGCCTCCATCGCCGATGGAGCGGGCAGCATGCGCGCCATGCGAAAGCAGCGCACCGGCCGTTTCCCTGTCGGCATCGCGCGTGACAAGCGCCATGGCCTTGCTGAAATCAATCCTGAACGTGAGCAACGAAAGGCGCGCACTGCCCCATCCGTGCGTGCCAGCGGCGGCCGGCACTGCAGACATCGCGATGACCAGAAAGGCCGTCAACAGACGCATCGCACCACTCCCCGCTGCGACGGTACGAATGCGGACCTAACAGGTGGTTGCGTCGCGGCCGCAGGTTTTCTTCAAACATCAAGTTCCGGGTAATGCCTGAATATGCCTTCGGTCGAAAATGGGAGGCGGCGCGGCGACTTAAGGTAAGACGCGACCCGCGGCCGGGCGGCGACGCGATCATGCAATGTAGTTAATTCCGAGTATCTGGGTTCGAGTCGTCTCATCGCCCCCGGAAATGCGTATCTGAGACCAGCGACGACCTGAAACAGCGAGAGATCGGCGTAGCTCACCCTTGCGCCAGTCAGCCAGCCGGTGGCCCGATGCGCCAGGACGCTGCCGAAATAGGTGAAGTACTTGGGAAGGCGCTCTTCCCGGAAGGCCTTGCTCCGCTTCGCGGCCTCCGGCTTCTGGTCTTCGTAATAGAGACCGCCCGAGATCGGATGATGCGTATCGTGAACCTCGGCGACGAGGTCGGCGACGGTGAGTTGCAATTGGTGGGCCCAAAGCCGGCCCGCCTCGCTCCTGGGCGCAAGTCCATGATGATCACCCAGATAGAGAAGAATAGTGGCGGTCTGTCCGATCAGTAATTTGCCGGCCCTGAGAAAGGGCGGCGCAAAGGACGGCGTTTTCAGATCCTTTTCCTTGAGCAACCGCAGCATCGCTGCTTCGTCCCGACGCGCCACGTCCGTATACGGAACACCCGCCTCTTCGAGAGCGAGACGGACGAATTCCCCACGACCCTGGATGCCACCCCAGTAGTAGAGTTCGTAGCGCATGGCGCCCTCCCGGCGTATCTCTAAATCACACCACGTTTCTGCAGCGCGGCAATGTCTTCGTCTCGCAAGTTCAGCGCATCATGCAGGATTTCGGTTGTATGCTGGCCCAGCAACGGCGGCGACAGGCGATACTCGGGCGGAGTCTTCGACAGCCGCAGGGGGCTTGCCACCAGATCGATCGTGCCGGTCGCGTGCTGCATGGAGATCGCAAGTCCGCGCGCTATGGCCTGCGGATCCGAGAACACCTCATCGATGCGATTGATCGGGCCGCACGGCACATTCGCAGCTTCAAGCAGGTTGATCCAGTCATGGGTCGAGCGCGCAGCGAGCACGGGCGCCAGCAGACCGATCAATGTTGCACGATGATGCACGCGCCCCTCATTGCTCGCGTAAGCGGCATCGCCCGCTAGTTCATCGAGCCCGGCCGCACGGCAGAAGTTGCGGAACTGCCGATCATTGGCGACCGCAAGAATGATATGTCCGTCAGACGTGGCGAACACCTGATAGGGGACGATGTTGGGATGGGCGTTTCCCATCCGTGCTGGAACGGTTTCGCCCGCAAGATAGTTCATGGCCTGGTTCGCGAGTGCCGCCGCCTGGCAATCGAACAGCGCCATGTCGATGGTTTGCCCCTCGCCCGTGCGCGCCTGATGAACGATGGCCGCCAGGATGGCTATGGTCGCGTAGAGGCCCGTGAAGATATCCGAAACTGCAACGCCTACCTTCATGGGCTCCGCGCCCGGCGTGCCGTCCGGCTGGCCGGTGATGCTCATCAGTCCGCCCATGCCCTGAATCAGATAGTCGTAGCCGGCTTTGTCCTTGTACGGACCATCGTGACCGAAGCCGGTCAGCGAACAGTAAATCAGCGCGGGATTTTCTCTGGAGAGCGAGGCGGCGTCGAGCCCGTAGCGCGCGAGCGTTCCTGTCCTGAAGTTCTCGACGACGACATGGGAACGCCGTGCCAGTCGCCGAACAAGCTCGGCACCGTCCGGTTTCGAAAAATCGATTGCGGCCGATTTCTTGTTGCGATTGGCCGACAGGAAATACGCCGCGTCGCCTTTCGTCCCCTCGGTGCCGTTGAGGAATGGTGGGCCGAATGCTCGGGTCTCGTCGCCCTCGCCCGGTTTTTCTATCTTGACAATTTCGGCACCGAGATCGCCGAGGATTTGCGTCGACCATGGCCCGGCAAGAACCCGGCTGAGATCGAGCACCCGGATATGTGACAGCGCGCCCACACAAACCTCCGTCGAAGGGTTGGCTTAGCGGTTGGCGCGCCAAACGAAAAGGGCGGGCCCGCGGCCCGCCCTTCGCCCAAAATTGAATTGCGATGCTCGTTCCTCAGTCCGGCTGCGGCGACAAATAGAGGCGGAAACCAGCCATAACGACGTTCTCCCTGATGCCGCCAACATGCGCGAGACCGTACTGATCGCTGCCCCCGGTATCGGCGCTGCGATACCGATAATCGAGGAAAATATCCGTCTCGGGCGCAACTCTGTACGCGAAGCCGGCGATACCCTGCCACATAAATCCTGTCTTGCTGACGCTGTCGTTGAACGGCGACTGGACAATATAGTCTGCAAAGCCCAAGCCGACGCCTGCACCCCCTGAGAGGGTCCAGCGAGGGGCAAAGGTCCAGTCGTATATGCCATTCACCAGCACGTGACCGAGATTCACACTCCCGGTCGCTGAAGACGACCCGGCAATTGGGAAGGTTTCGTCAATCTGGTTGAGCTTGTTCCATGAGTAACCACCCTCAACTTCCAGCCGGATGGGCCATTCAGGCAGCCTATAGCCGATCGACCCGATTATGCTGGGGTTGTCGCCGGTTTTGAACTGGCCCGAAGCAGGCGCCGACGGAATATCCCAACTGATCGCCTGCTGCATATCGTAACCGGCGCCGATGCTGAAGTACCACCCGCCCGGCTGAATCTGAGCGGCAGGCGGTGGTGGTGGTGGTGGAAGGGGCGGAGGTGGCGGCGGCTCCGACGCGGGTGCACTCGGCGCGCTGGATGTTGCGCCACCCGATGTTGCGCCGCCGGATTCCTGTGCAGTTGCAGCCAGCGTAAAGGCCAGCAAAATGGCGCCCGCAAGCGCGGCTGTCCTTACTTTCATGTCTTGAGCCCCCAACTTACCAACGCCCGACGGGGAGATCCCGGCGATATCGTTGGCACCCCATTTGCCCGCGCCGCAGATGACGCCTTGGGCGATTGTCAGGCGGCAGCGCGCCCCTCAACCTGTACTTTCAGGCGCGACCGAATTCCATGAATATTCGGTGAATACTCTTCGACCCGTCTGTAAAGACAATGTGACTAATTCGCGACGGAACCCTGGGGCTGGGCTCGAACGCGGGCAGCGGCGGTGCATGTCCGATCTAAGAGATAGGGCAGGCTCATGGCCCGCCCGCTCTCTTCTCCACGCAAGTGCAGGATTATGGCTGCAGATACCACCGAACACCGGCAAGCACGACATTGTCTTTGATAGCGTGCAGGTGAACGAGATCTCCGCCGACGTCGACCGAGGTCTCCGTCATCGCATCGCGATAGCGGTAGTCCGTGAACAGATCCACATTCGGAGCGATGGCATAAGTGATGCCGCCGATGCCCTGCCACATAAACCCGCTCTTATTCAGGCTACCTGTGAACGGAGCAGTCGCCGTGTAGTCAGCGAACCCCATGCCGGCACCTGCGCCCAGCGATATCGACCACCGTGGCGCGATCGGGATATCGTAGATCGCATTGGCGAGAACATGTCCGAGATTGGCATTACCGCTGGCGGAGAATTGAGTGCCGTCGGCTTCCAGGCCATTGATTTTGTGCCACGTGTAACCGCCTTCGAGTTCGAATCGCAGCGGCAACTGCGGCAGCCTATATCCGAAGGAGCCAATGACGATCGCGCCGTCGCTGGTTTGCAGATTTCCGGTGTTACCGATCGAGTCGTTGAAATTGATGTGATTCTGTCCGTCCCAGCCGGCGCCGAGGCCGACATACCAACCGCCCGGTACATACGCGGGCGGAGGAGGTGCTTCCGGCGGCGGAGGCGGAGGCGTGTAGCTCTGCTGCGGCGCAGGCTGCTCTGCGGGCGGCGCGGCAGGAGCGCTCGAAGTTGCACCGCCAGACGCTGCACCGCCTGATTCTTGCGCAGCAGCGGCCAGCGTGAAGGCCAGCAGCGCCGCAGCCGAAAGGACACTCGTCGTAATACGCATGGAAACCCCGCTTTGCTCAATCCCGGCGCGTCGCATGTTGCAGCGCGCAATCGGGAAAACGGGTGGATCGACAAAAGTTTCCCGGCAAGGGCGAACCTTGACCATTTGTCATGTGCCGGGTGCGTCTCTCAGATCTCCGTGCGAACGTCCCAAAGTTCCGGATAGAATCGCAAATCCAGCGCACGCTTCAGGTATCCGACGCCCGACGTTCCACCGGTTCCGGGTTTTGCACCGATGATGCGCTCAACCGTTTTCATATGGCTGTAGCGCCACAGGTGGAATCGGTACTCGAGGTCAACAAGCTTTTCTGCAAGCTCGTAGAGTTCCCAATGTGTGTCCGCGTCGCGGTAAACCTGTCTCCAGCATTCGGTAACACGTGGGTCCGACTCATACGGTTCCGCGAAATCCCGTTCCAACTTTTCTCGCGGCACCGCAAAACCACGGCGCGCAAGCATCGCCAGTGACTCATCGTAGATGCTGGGTTCCTCAAGCGCGCGTTTGACATCGGCAGCCACCCGAGGGTGCGAGTCGAACACCCGCGCCATCTGGCGGTTCTTGTTGCCGAGGCGAAATTCGAGCATGCGATACTGAAACGACTGAAAGCCGGACGATTGTCCGAGCGCGGCACGGAAACTGGAATAGTCGAAGGGAGTGAGAGTCGACAGGATTTCCCAGGACTGGATCAGATTGACCTGCACGCGAGCGACTCTGGCCATCATCTTGAACGCGGGACCGAGTTCGTCCTTGCGAATCTGCCGGATCGCAGCATGGAGTTCGTGCAGGCAAAGTTTCATCCACAATTCCGACGCTTGATGAATGATAACGAACAGCATCTCGTCATGACGGTCGGTCTGCGGGCTCTGGCAACCGAGCAAATCGTCGAGTCGCAGATAATCGCCGTAAGACATCGTCTCGCGGAAATCCCAATGTACGCCTTCGCTAGACAAGTCGAGGTCGGAGCCGGATGGAGCGTTCATGAAAGTCAATGTCCCTTAACGTTGGCCGCGAGCCGGAGTCGCCTCTCGCGCGCGGCGATGCTATCGTTACTCCGGTAGCTCAGAAACATGATGGGAAAAATGGGAGCGAGGTCGGCAGCAGGCGTTGTTGCGCTTGCGGTTCTGGCGGCGGGATCGACCGCATGGGCAGGTCCGCTGAAATGCGCACGTGCGGACGAGATTTCAGCGATTCAGGCTGCGGCGATCCAGCAGGAACTGATGGTGGCTGCACTGACGTGCAACGAAATCCCGCGATTTAATGCCTTCCAAACCGGCTACAGCCGGGAACTCCGAGCGTCTGACGCTGCGCTTCAACGCATGTTCGTCAGACTGTATGGCGGTCGTCAGGGTCAGAGCGAGTATCATGCTTTCAAGACCAGGCTGGCGAACAACTCGTCCATCCGCAGCATCCACGGCATTACGGATTTCTGCCACGACGCCAGCGAAGTGTTTGCCGCTGCACTGGGATCCGAAAGACCGAGCCTGACGGCATTCGTATCGGGAATCGAGGTCAGTGATCCGAGCCCGGTCAATTCCTGTGAGATCACGGTTGCGGTCGGCTTGGCCGGCGCGAAGATCGTACCAAATGTTGTTCCCAAGCCGAACCCGCTGCGGCTTGCACTTGGTGACCAATCGGCTTCGCCTCCTGCAGCCCAGGTTCCCGGCGCCAACAATTAGTCTCAGGAATTGGATCTCCCGACGAGGAGCTCCGCCTCGCGGCCCCAGAACGGAGCCACAGAAACAAAAGGGCGGGCCTTGCGGGGCCCGCCCTGATTGTTTCAACACCCGACTGACCGATCAGCCGCCGAGGTCGATAACGGCGCGGCGGTTCTGCGGCTCGCGCACGCCGGGGCCCGTCGGGACCAGCGGATCATGGAAGCTCTTGCCTTCGATGGAGATCGATGACCCGTCCATGCCTTCGCGGACCATTTCATCCTTCACCGACTCGGCGCGACGCACCGAGAGACCCTGGTTGTAGCTGTCCGAGCCGACTGTGTCGGTGTGACCGGTCACCAGCACCTTCACAAAGCCATTCGCCTTCGCGGTCTTGACGGCTTCCGTGACGACGGCCTGAGCTTCTGCAGTCAGGTTCGCCTTGTTGAAGTCGAAGAACACGATGAACGTCTTCGTCACCGGCGGGGGCGGCGGCGGCGGCTGCATCGCAGGCGGCGGCGGGGGCGGTGGGGGCGGCGGTGGCGGCGGGGGCGCTGCCCACGGATACCAACGCACGCTCAGCACCACAGCCTGATCGTGAATCGCCTTGAGATTGTACGGCAGGAAGCCGTCGAAATTGTATTTCTCGTTCTCGGCCAGCTCACGATAACGCCAGTCGAGGTTGATGGTGATGTCGCGGCGAATCCAGTAATCGAATCCCGTAAAGGCCTGCCACATGAAGCCCTGATTGCTTCCGTGGCTGAAGTCGCCTCCGTCACCATTGAAGTTGATGTTGGCGTTGCCAATACCGGCACCGGCGCCGATCGTGTAATCCCACTTCGGTCCCAGTTTGAAATCATAGGCGCCGTTCACCAACAGCGACCATTGCGACATGTGTCCGCTGAAGGTCTCACCGGAGAGAACGGTGGAATTCAGATCGTGCTGATCCCAGCCAAATTCAGCTTCAACACGGAACCGGTCTGGGAACCTATAGCCCCAAGCTCCCGTGATGAGCGCGGCGTTGCCCGTCGGGATCGTCGCATTGCCCGGGAATGCGGAATTTTCCTTCAGGGCGTCCATCCCGTCGAAGCCGGCGCCAAGGCTGGCATACCAGCCTTGAGTCATCCATTCGGCCATCGGTGCGGGAGCAGGTGGCGGTGGGGGCGGGGGCGGCGGGGGAGCAGCCATGGGAGGCGCGGCAGGCGCGCTGGAAGTCGCACCACCGGAAGTGGCGCCGCCGGATTCTTGTGCTGTTGCGGCCAAAGTGAGCGCCAGCAACGAGGCACCCGCAAGCGCAACCAAACGTACGTTCATGTTTGAAACCCCCGCTAATACCAACGACCGGCAAGGGAATCCCGCCGACAGCCGTGGTGCTTAACTTTACAACGCATTCTGGACGATGGTCCGAGCCGTTGTCCACCTGCACAGGGGTCCGAACGGCCTGATTTTAGGGTTTCGTCAACTCCTGTGACCGGCCTGCAACATGGGTAAACGGGCAGAACCTATAGGATTTTCTCCTATGGAGCGGCCACTCTTGTGAGCCGTCCGACAACCGAACGCAGCTTCGCCGCGCCCGCGCCGCCAGGTGTTGGCACCGGACGGCTGAGATTTTCAGGGTGCGCGCCGAATCCCTCAGTCGGCGATTCGCGGGCCGTGTCGGGAGCGGAACAAGCCCGACGCCTGCCCCGCTCCGTCCGAATGTCATTACGATTTCAAAGGCTTCACTGAGCCCAAGGATACCATCTCACGCTGAACAGCAATGCTGTGTCGTGCAGCGCTTTCAGATGGTATGGAATGACGCTGTCGAAATCGTAGGCGTCGTTTGCGGCGAGCTCGCGATAGCGCCAGTCGACGTTGAGCGTCATGTTATCGCACACCCAATAGTCGATGCCGGTGAAGCCCTGCCACATGAAGCCTTGATTGCTGCCCGAGCTTCCATCGCCGAAGTTGCCGGAAAGGCTGACATCCGCATTGCCGATGCCGGCGCCGGCGCCGACGGTGTAGTCCCACCGAGGGCCAAGCTTGAAGTCGTAGGCAACGTTTGCCATTAGCGACCAGGTCGAGACGTGGCCGTTGAATGTTTCAGCGGAAATCACGGCGTCGCCGAGATCATGGCGATCCCAGGCGAATTCTCCTTCGACGCGGATACGGTCGGGGAACCTGTAACCGAACGCGCCAGCCACGATGGCTGCGTTACCCGATGGGAAGGTCGCGTCGCCGACGAAGGTAGAGTCTTCCTTCACGTTGTCCTGCCAGTCGATTCCTGCACCGCCGCTGACATACCAACCCTGAACCATCGCCTGCGCCATCGGAGCCGGCGCGGGCGGCGGCGGTGGAGGCGGCGGAGGCGGCTGCATGGGAGGCGCTGCTGGCGCGCTCGACGTGGCGCCGCCGGACGTGGCGCCGCCTGATTCCTGGGCCGCAGCGGCCAGGGTGAATGCGAGCAGTGACGCGCCCGCTAGCGCGACCAAACGGTAATTCATGTCTGTCCCCTCATCTTGCGCCGGAACTGGAAAGCTCCGGACGCTCCAAACTCAACCCAGACACGGAACTTGGTTCGGATTTGCGTCGATTGAAATGATTACTACGGGGCAAGCCAATTATTTGACCGGGTTATGTGACGCTCCTGCAACAGACCCAAGCTGGCGGGCGAGGTCCGGAGTCAACCGCACCGAGAACGCATATCGCCCTGGCGAGACCCAGAGCTGCGCCCCCGATAGCCCGGCAACCCCTTGAGCGTACTCCAATAATGCCGCCCGAGGCTGAACGTGGAACAGCCCCAACCACGCCCGGATCAGCGGCGACAGAGCACCGAGCCCCTTCAGATCGCCAAAATCGACGATATCGATAACCCCTTCGGGGCAGAGCGCGCCTGCTGCGGCGGCGAGAGCGCCCTCCCAATCCGGAATCATCGAGAGGCTGTAGGAGAACAGGGCGCGGTCGAAGGGACCTGAATCGGGCCCGAATGTTTGCAAATTCAGTGCTTCGGCATAGGCTTGGGTCAGCTTTATCTTGGCGTTTCCCTGTCGCCGGTTCGACTCTTTTTCGACGTTCTCCTGCGCTGTGCGCAGCATTTCATGCGACGCATCGAGTCCAAAAAGTCGCGCGCCGGGATAGCGCCGCCCGATCGCAATTAAATTGCGCGCCGTGCCGCAGCCGATCTCGACCAGCGATTCGCCATCGCGCAAGCCAAGGTTGCGTATCACCCGGTCGCGCCCGAACAGGTAGTATTTGCGGGTCAGGTCGTAGATGTGGCGCTGGCGCCGATAGACCTGGTCCATCAGCGCGGAGTGGTCGCGCGTCTCCATCGTGCTCACGCGCGTCCCATGGTCAGGAAATGACCCGCCGGCGATAGACATGGAAGCCGCCATAGATCGACGAGCGGTCGCGCGCGTGGAAATCGCGGCTTTCCTCGGCGAGATACTCCCACGGCGCCAGCACGTCGGCCGGCAACTTCTTCGGCAGGGGCGAGTCTTCGCCCGCGGTGCGGAAGATGACGCGGGCATCGCGGGCGTCCGCCGTGCGGTCGATCTCGCGCCAGAGTTCGGTGATGATGTCGGGCGTCATCCAGTCCTGCGCATCGAGCAGCACATAACGGTGCAGCGATTGCGGCGCTTGCGTTTTCAGAAAATCGATCAACGAGGCGTGATGCACCGACACGCGTTTCGTCCGTGTACGGATGACATTGTAGGTGTCTTCGCGCAGGTAAGCCGGAACCGCAGCGCGGTTTTCCGTGTCGTACCCGCGCGCGAACGCCTGCCAGGCGAAATAATTCTCCTGGATGGGAAAATCGCACGCGAGTTTTTCCACCCGCGCGCGCAAGACCGACGCCGCATCGCCGTTGCCGGCGGCCACGAGCTCGTCGTACTGGGCGGGTGGAATGCCCAGCGCATAGAGCGACACGGGAGTCTTCGAGAGAAACTTGATCGACTTGTAGTCGAACAACGGCGCGATCGTGCGCTCGAAATGCTCGCGCTGTTCGTCGCGGCTCTGCGCGTTGACGATAGGCGACAGGCGCTTGCCGTGCAGGCGGGCGACGGCATGCAGGATCCCGATGAAACGGCCGAGAAGCCCGTAGCGATACAGATTGCGCGCAAACATGTTGATGCGCCGGCCGTGCAGGGGAATGTGCTTTTCCCAGTATTTGCGCGTCACCGGATCGAGCCGGTGACTGAGAAAATTGTCGTAGGCCTTGCGATTGGACTTGTCGTCCGCTTCGCCGAAGAAACGAAAGAAATCCTCATAGGACGGAAGATTGGCGAGTGCCGCGAGCTTTAGTTGGGTCAGCGCGACGTGGTTGCGGTTCAGATCGACGGCGATGATCTCGGCCGGATCGGCGGCGAGGTAATTGAGGATGTTGCAGCCGCCTGACGCGATCGTGATCAGCCGGTGGTGCGGCTCAAGCTCCAGCGCTTCCAGATCGATATCGGGGTCTTCCCAGATCTGGTTGTAGACGAACCCCTTGAACATCAGGGTGAACAGGCGCTCCAGCGCGCCGCGCTTGGTATTGGCCGGCCGCGTATGCGCGGCGCGTTCGAGCAATGTGTTGGTCAAGGAGAAAAGGCTCCGCTGGTGTTGCGGCCGTACGCACGCGACCGTCCGTCAAAGCCGCCCTATCTAGGCCGGAAACCCCTCCATGCAAAGGGAAATGTGGGGTTGACATGACGCCAAACAAGTGCGCGCAACGGTGGCGCGATGCTGCCCGGCCCGGTCCTACGCGTCATCAACCACCAGCATATGTTTATCCCGCGCTGTCGACCCCGGCGAACGAGCCTGCGGCGCAATCTCGCGAGGTGAAGGGGAACCGGACGCCGGAGACGACACATTACGTCGGGTTGCGCCGATGTTTCTCCGCGCCTACGCGTCGATGAGAACTTTCAGCGCGTGGGATTTCGCCGCGTTCCCGAAAGTTTCGTAGGCTTCGAGGATGTCGTCGAGCCTGAAGCGATGGGTGATGAGACGCTTCGGATCGACTTTGCGCGACTGCACGGTCTTGAGCAGCATCGGCGTGGTGACGGTGTCGACGAGCCTGGTGGTGATCGCGATGTTGCGGTCCCACAGTTTCTCCAGATGCAGATCCGCCTTCACGCCGTGCACGCCGATATTGGCGATGATGCCGCCGGGCGCCACGATGTCCTCGCAGGTGATGAAACTCGCCGGCACGCCGACCGCCTCGATGGCCGTGTCGACGCCGCGCCCGCCCGTCATCTTGAGAATCTTCTCGACTGCCTTGCCGTCCGTATTGTTGACGATCGTAGTGGCGCCGAAGCGTAGCGACACTTCCAGGCGGTTGTCGTCGAGATCGACCATGATGATTTCGGCCGGCGAATAAAACTGTGCCGTCAGCAACGCCGCCAGCCCGATCGGCCCCGCGCCGACGATCGCAATCGTCGAACCCGGCTGCACCTTGCCGTTGAGCACGCCGCATTCGAAGCCGGTGGGAAGAATATCGCTCAGCATCACCAGCGCATCTTCGTCGGTGCCGGCGGGAATGTGATAGAGGCTCGTATCGGCAAACGGCGTGCGCACATATTCGGCCTGGGTGCCGTCGATGGAATTTCCCAGAATCCAGCCGCCGTTGACGCAATGGGAATACATGCCCTTGCGGCAATAGTCGCATTTCCCGCAGGACGAGATGCACGAGACGATCACGCGGTCGCCGGGATGGAATGCGGTGACGGCGGAGCCGATTTTGTCGACCACGCCGACGCCTTCATGGCCCAGAATTCGGCCCGGCGCGCAGGTGGGCACGTCGCCTTTCAGAATGTGAAGGTCCGTGCCGCAGATCGTCGTCTTGACGATTTTGACGATGGCGTCCGTCGGCGCCGTGATGCCGGGTTTGGGACGGTCTTCGAGAGCCTTTATTCCCGGACCCTGATAGACGAGTGCTTTCATGACTGATCTCCTTGCATTGCGGGTTCACCCGTTGGGGACGGTCGATTTGCGTTGCCGGAAAGTCGCGACTCGAGGCGGTTCGCTTGGCCTGCGATGACGATGTGGGATTGCATCGGCTGCTCTCCTGGTTCGCGTCGCCAGAACCTGCCCGCACGCTACGCGAGCAATCGCGGGATGGAGATACGCCGGCGGGCCGCCGGCTTGCCTTGACTTCCGTCAATACGGGAAACGCGCGCGCGCAAATAACGGTACATGTCGGGACGGTCGCTCTGCACAGAACTGTGGCTTGACCCTGTTTGGTGGAAGAATTCCCGCATGCGGGGGCACGGGGGAAACGGCTCCTGCCGTGCGAGTGAATCGAGCGGGGGAGGAGCGCCTCTCGCCTCTCCGCGTGAAACGCGCCTTCGAATTTCGATGGAGCTGCAAAAATGCAAAGACGCAAAGATGCCGCAGCACCTTTGCGTCCATGCGGTTTTTTCCGACCCCGGTTCAGCCTGCAGATTTCGAAATGCTAATTCCCCCGCCTGCCGGCTTCGAACAGGAACCAGATGCGCCGTTCGGTTTCGTCGATCCAGTTCTCGAGCAGGCTCGCGGTCGCTACGTCGTTGTGCTCGTCGCACAATCCGTGGGTTTCGCGCATTGCGGTGGCGAGGCGTTCATTGTCGTCGCGCAGCTCGGCCAGCATGTCCTGCGGGTCGACATAATCGGCGTCGTTGTCGGCGATGCGCGACAGGCGCGCGATGTGTCCGATGGAACGGATGGTCGTACCGCCCAGCTTGCGGACGCGCTCGGCGATGGGATCGCTCATGTCGTCGATCTGCGTCGCATGTTCGTCAAGCAGCAGATGGTAATCGCGGAAATGTGGGCCGGACATGTGCCAATGGAAGTTCTTCGTCTTGAGGTACAGCGCGAACGTATCGGCCAGCAGCGCATTCAGCGCCCCGGAAAGATCCCTGGTCGCGGCTGCGGAATGGCCGCTCGGCGTCTGCAGCGGCGCCTTGCGGCGGTTTTTTGCGTCGTCGGTGCTCATCTCGTCATCTCCTTCTTTGTTCGGGTCGGATATTTTCGAGTCAGATACGGGGATCTTCCTGCTCATGCGCGTGACCGATGGCGCGCTTCAGGCCCGCATCGATCTTTGCGCAATCCAGAACCACCTTCTCCGATTCGACTTCCTTCACGGCGGTGAGCGGCACGGAAAAATCGCCGGCGCCTTCCACATACACGACGATGTGCGCGGCGCCTCTGTGTGCCTGGCGCACGGCGCCGAACGCCTTTTCGCCGTCATGAACGAAGACGGCAAAACCTTCCTCTATGGATTCATGGGCCATGAACGGGCTCCGGGGGTGGGGCAGGAATGATCTACCCGCCATGTGGGGCCTGTCTACCCCGGATGCAATGCGCCAAGCGACCCGAAACAGGTCGCCGGCCTCGGCTTTATGCCGACGGCGGCCGATCAAACGTCCAATACTTTCAAAACAAATCCGGCTGCCGCGTTGACGGCTTTCGCGGCGGCGGCGCGGGGTTTTCCGGCCGCATGTCCCATTCGCCGTCGAAGGGCCTCAACATATCTTTCAGTTCTTCGATAGGCGCCGGTTCCTCGCCGAGCCATTTGTTCCAGTTCTCAGGCAGCACGATCGCAGGCATGCGGTCGGTGATCGTGCCGATCAGTGCATTGGCCGGCACCGTGACCATGGCAAACGTGTCGATCCTGCCCGCATGGGCTTCGCCCCAACGCTCCCAGAGGACGGCGATCGCCAGAGGCCTGCCGTCGCGCGGGATAATCACATGCTGCTCGGTTTTCTTCGGCGTGATTTCCTTGCCTTCATTGAAGGTGCGCACGACGAGCAACCCTCGACGGTTCGCGAACGCATCGGCAAAGGCGCGCTTGGTATCGAGGGTTTCAGCGCGTGCGTGAATGAATTTCGCGCCCTTGATAGGATCCTTTTCCCAGCGCGGCACGAAGCCCCACCGCATCCGCGCCGTCTCGCGCGCGCCTTCCGCGTTGAGGCGAATGATGGTGGCGAAGCGCATGGGCGTGACGGTTTCGCTGGTTCCCTCTGTCGCGCCGACCAGATCGGCCAGGTGCACCAACGTGCCCCAACTCATCATCTGGGTGAATTTTCCGCACATGATACCGAGTTACGATGCGAATCGCGCCGGGCGCAACCGTTCAATGCGCCTGCGATGCGAGTTGTTGCGCGCGCACGAACGCTTCGGGCAGTTTTTCCAGAATGCGCGCAGCCTTTCTGTGCGGGCCGTCGCCCGGCGCGAATCGCACCACAATGTCCGGCACCACCCCGTCCGATTCATCGGTGCCGTCGGCGCGGACACCGTCGCAATCGGGCAGTACAAGAACGGCCTTGGTGTTCGCCAGTGTGACGGGCGTGCCACCATCGGTGTGGCCGCCGCCGAACTCCGCCGGCTCGCCGATGAGAGCGGCAGCATGGTTGTCGTGCAGCGTGGCCGCAAAGCGCGACGAGGCTGATCCGGTATATGCGTCTATCAGAACGATCAGGGGCTTGGTCCACACGCCCTGGTGCGAAGGATATTCGTCGGCATCGATCACCAGCCTTGCCCAGGGCTTGCCGTCGAGGTGCGCCGGATCGTCGACCGGAATGAGACCGGATTCGTAAAATCCGTCGCCGAGCCAGGAGCAGGATGGCTTCCTCCTCTTCCAGATCGGCGCGGAGTCGCAAGGCGCTTGCGCCACCTTGCGCTTCGCATCGGCCTCGCCGGCGAGTTTGAGCAGGAAGGCGCGGTCATCAGGCGTCGCTCCTTTCGCCGCGGCGCGGAGATCCGCCGCCGTCTGTTCGAACTCTTTCACCCAATGCTCGCCGCGGACAAACGTCATGCGCGCAAATCGGATCGGATGCGGCGTCATTTCGCGGACAACGGCATCTGCCCATTCCGAGCCGCCGCCGTTGCGGGCGATGTCGACCAGCAGCGCTTCCGCGCCCGCCGCGTCGATCGCCCGCAACGCGGTTTCGAGGTCGGCTGTCAATTTCGCGTCCGCCCAATCGTCGATGCGATCGCGGCAGGCGTCGTTGCACGGTTTTTTCGGATCGATCGACAAAGCGACAAGCGCATCGGCACATAAGGCCGGTGTGGCATGCGACATGAATAGTCCGATTTTGATGACGCCGATCTTGTGCCCATGGGCTTCGAGCGTTCCGGACGGAAATTCCGCGGGCGCGGAGATCGAGCGATACCCGGGTGCCAGCGCCGCCACCGGTGGCGCAAACATCGCGGCATCGTAACCGGCGGATTTGCACAGGTCTGGCGGACCGGAGTCAGCCGGCGCGGATGGGGGCTTCGGCCAGTGCAGCTCCACATGGCCGTCGTCGACTTTGCGTATCAGCCTGTCGAACGCAGCGCGCGCGTCGGCCTGGCCGCCTGCCGCTTCGATGCGCGCCCGCGTATCGGCGAACAGCGCATCGAGATCGATCTCGCGGTCGAGAATCTCGAACTCCAGATTGGCGTATTTGGTGGCGAATGCCTCGCGCATCTGGGACAGGTCGTCGAGCCAGGGCTTCGGATCGAAGGCCGGCGCCGCTCCGGAGGACAACAGGGCTGTCGCCAGCACCACCGCGAGCAACGAACGATTCGCCACGATTTCGTCCCCTTCCGAACCACGATTTCGCCACAAGGAGCCTATACAGAGGACCTGCGCGCCACCCATGAAATGATTGTCACGCGCGGTACCGGCCGGCGGTGTAGTGTCCGGCGTCGAATCGGCAAACGGGGGTAAAGATGGTGGTTCGGGATCGAACGAGACGGGCGTGGTTCGGGGCAGCGGTTCTGATCGTCGTCGGCATCGTCGGGCTGATTGCCAATTTCCATCTCGTACCGCGGGAATATCTCGACAATATCTGGAAGCTGTGGCCGCTGATCCCTCTGTTTATCGGTTTGAGCCTGCTCATGCGCCGCCGCAACTACGGCGACGATCACCGCGAACCCGGCGCGAGCTGACCGGCTCCTGCACTGCAATCGGCGGCGCTCCCTGTCGTGCCGCCAGCCCCCGCCACCGACAGGTTTCCGGTGGGTGAATGCGTTCCGGCGGCTGGAACGATTCCGCCGGGATCAAGTTTCCGCAATGGGAACATTCAGTGTTTTCTCGCGCGTGCCGATGGAGCAGTGCCATGACGAGAGCTTATGTTCTGATCGCTGCCGGTCTTATGCCCATCCTGTTCCTGCTTGCCGCCAACATGATCGTGGCGTGAAGCGGAGGGGTGCGTTGCAGCGGGCGCGCAGAACTCACCGGCGACGCGCACCTGGGTTACTGCGCTGAAACTGCGCCGGTATCTTTGCGGAGACGCTCAGGCGTCGCCCTCGGCAACCGCTTCCAGGCGGGAGAAATTCCGGATCACGACCTGGCTGCGATTTGGTATCGAAATGATCTGGCTGATTTTCAGATCCGTCATGGTCCGGCAGGTCGTCTCGATGGTCAGTCCGAGATAGTCGGCGATATCCTGCCGTCCAATCGGCAAATCGAGAGGCTGGTTGGCGCCGCAATTCTGGGCGTGTGCGAGTTTGATCAGAAAGGCTGCGACCCGTTCCTTGGCGCCCTGGTGGCCCAGCATCGCGACGTGGTCCTGTGCCGCGGTTAGGCTTCGGCTCAGCATCACAAGCAGATCGCGCCGGTGGTCTGTCTCACTGCGGCGTTCGATGCAGGCGCGCGGACAGCGCAAAAGCACGACTTCGCCTACGGCCTCGGCTGTCGCTGTAAAATAATCGGCAACCTCAAGCCCGAAGCTATCGCCGGGCATCAGAATATCGAGAATCTGGCGATGACCGTCGGAGAGAATGCGCGACAACCTGACGGCACCTTCAACGACGCGATAGCAGTGAGTAGCCGCATCGCCCTCCGAGTAGACGGGCTGCCTGCGGGCGAATTTTGTGCGCGGGCCGCGAAGTTCGGTCGTCTTGCAGGCGCCGCTCTGAAAGAACGTGCAGCCTTCGGTGCAACCGGAGGGCCTATCCGACGCGACTGCGGCAGTGGCCGCGGACTTGCCCGATGAACTCGACGTCGCCTTGATCTGCAACATCATCCCCTCCAAATCCGATTTGCCCAGGCAAATGATAACGCAACTATGGAACGGGCCGCGGCGGGAGATAATCAGGAACACTACGTAAATCCCGTCTCGCGGATCGCCGCCGCCGAATGCGGGAAACTACGTATATGCCGGCGCATGCCGGAACATGCAGCCTGACACTCGATGAATCTTCGGCGCGCCTGCGAAACCCGGTCAGGAGAACGTCTGCGCAATCCCCGGTTCATTCGCCCGCCGCGATAGGATTGCGAACGCCCGAGATCATCCGGCAGCAAGACGCGGCTGCTCTCCTCACGGCGCTGGGCGGCGGCTGGCGGAATCAGTCCACCGAGCACGCCAAGCACGGTGCGACCGTGGATTCACCACATCCCTCGTGACGACGTCGTCCCGGCTGGGTAGAAATTCACGTATCGCGGTTGCGATCGGATGAACGGCGGCCCCGAATTGGCGTGGAGATCATGATTGACCGTGCGTTTTGTCTGCATTTTGGCGGTGCCGAGAACGGGCTCGAGCCATGCCTCGAGCCTGCTGCGCAGATGTCCCGAACTGAACGTCAAGGGAGAAATCTTCAACCGCAGCACCCAGATGCCCGCCCGCGACCTAGGGGCACTCGCGTCCGCTTCAGGCAAAAGCGGCGAGGACAGCGCGGCCATTATCGAATGGTGCAGATCCAACCCCGCGAGCACTCTGGAGACTTTGTACCAAGCGGGCGGATATCAGATTCTGGTGTTCAAGCTTTTTGCCGGCCATGTTGCCAAGGAGTTGATCCGAGATCAGCTTTTTTCCCGCGATGATGTCCGGTACATTCTGCTTGGGCGGCGACCGATCGAAAGCTTCATTTCCGTCCAGAAGGCGAAGATCGTCTCCAGCTTTAAGCGAGTGGACACGACGCCCCTAAAGCCGGAACTTGATGCCGACGAATTCATCATCTGGGCCAAGCGGGTACGAGGTTGGTACAAGTGGCTCGGCAAGCAGATGGACACGCAGAAACATCCGTCGGCAACCTTGAGTTATGAGCGCGACCTCGATGGCAAGGCCGACGATGAGGCGCTTGCGCACATTCTTGGGCTGCTGGATACCCTGGGCATATCGGATATCCGCCCGCCGAAATTTGTAGCCGGCACGGTTCGTCAGGACAGGGAACAGGATTTCCGCAAGCGAGTCTCGAACTGGACCGAGTTCGAAGCTTGGCTGAGTTCGGTGCCGTCCCGTGCAGAGCTGCTTCAATGGGCGGAAGAGGACCGCTAGGTCAAGCGCGATGCAATCCGATTGCAGAAAGCGCGCTTCGTGCCCGATTGCACCAGGGACGGGATGGCGGCAAACATGCGGAAGAAACGCCGTGTTTCCAAAAGCAGCATGCGCGACGAGGATTACCGCGCATCCGGAGAGTGCCTGATGGACTTCATCATTGTCGCCATGCCACGCACCGGTTCGAACTTTCTGGTGGCGCAACTCAATGCGCAGCCGGATATCTGGTGTCATGGCGAAGTGTTCGCGGACCACCATGTCTGGGCCAAATATTCGAAAAATCAGAAGGCCTCTCGAATGGGGCGTGAACCGGAACTGCTTAATCTGCGCGAATCGCACCTTAAGGATTTTCTGGAGGCCCTTTCCAGGGAGAATGGCGGACGCGCTCATGTCGGCGCCAAGATTTTATTTTCGCATATCCATTTCGATGCCATCGCATCGGATAAGGCGATCAAGAAAATCGTTCTGCTCAGGCAAAATGTTCTGGCTCAATTCGCCTCGCGCAGCGTTTCGCTCGCTACCGGCGCGTGGAATCCGCAGCAGATGGAGAAAGCGACACGGGAACCTGTCAAATTTGATGCCACTGAATTCGTCAAGCACTACAACCGGTATGTGAAATCGTATCGCAGTCTTTTCGCCAGCCTCAATCGGTCGGGCCAGCGTTATTGGGTTATTCGCCACGACGAGCTGAACAACGATTCCGCCATCGAGGGCGTACTGTCTTTCCTCGGTGCAGGTGCATCAATAGTCACGGCGAAACACCCCGACGTCCGGGCGCCGCTTGACGTAGTGTCGAGGTTTTCCAACCAAAACGACGTCCTGGAATTTCTGCGCCAGAATGACAAAATGGCCTGGGTCTGCGAAGCCGACGTGACGTTCGATCGAATGAAAATACCGGCGCTGGCCGACGGCAACCGGCAACGCTGAAACCGCCCGGCTGAACGCACACGCTAGGTAGGTGGGCCCGCAGCGCGTTCCTGCTCGCCGCGGGACGGCAATGTTGCAACCCAGGAATTGTCCGGTTCGTAGCCGAGTTCGATCAGTACGTCGCCGAAGAGGTCTACAAATGCGCTCGCCAATTCGGCGTTGAACGTGGTTTCCCACTGACGCGCCCGGCCGGATCGGACATGCAAGCTGTGGCCTTTCTTTTTCCTGCTGCCGAACAGCGAGTTGCGGACGAATATTCTGCGGCATCGCGTCATCTCGTCGTCTTCGAAACCCAGATGGCGCAGAACTCCCGCAAACTTCTCTGAATTCGTATCGCTGATGAGGTCTTCATATCGGCATTCAAAGGTATTCTCCCTGTCATATTGCCACCTGCGCATGGCCTTGATCGCGTTGCCGGCGCCGTGCTGCATTTCGAAAACATAGCGCGACTGGTCGTCCGGCAGTCCATTCGCAAACATCTGGTAGGTCTTGCCGCCAAAATCCGCTCGGGGTTCGTGCAGCCAGGGTTCGGCTGCGGCGCGATGATAATGCATCGCCGAAACGATCACGTCGCGCGGATCGCGGATCAGATGGAAGAGACGGCATTGCGGATGGTCCAATATCCACTGGCATCCGGAGAATGCTGAGTGGGTGTTGAACAAGATCGACGGCACGATGAGCGAACCGGATTCCAGGCCATCCCGACGATCGATTTCGACAAAGCCGACATCCAGCACGCGCGCGATCCGCCGGAAAACAGACTGCATCCACGCCGTTCCGGTCTTGTGATGGGTCGCGACAACCGCGCAGAACTTCACCCTGAAAGCCTCGAGCAGCCCGCCGGACATCCAACCGGCGCATGCTCTGGCCGGAGTAGTGCTCGCGGGCGGATATGAATGAACCTGGGCTCAGACTATGATGACTGACCGCTGCCCCTCAATACCGGATGTCGGCAGCGAGCCCGGCGCCGAACACTCATCTCGCACCAGCCAGATGCAAGACAGCTTTACTGCCCCTGCGCCGCGCGAATGGCGGCTACCATCGTGCGGGTCGCCGCCTCGATGATCGTCGCCGCAGGGTGGGCGTCGCAATACGAATCCATGGTCTGAAGCAGTTCGGCATTGGCCGCCGGGAAGTTGAGAACGCGGCCCCTGGGGGCGCTCTTGTAATACGCCGGGAAAAAGGCGTTGGCCCAGTCTTTGTTCATCTTTCGCATCGAGTCATTGGCCAGCCGGTGATCGCTCCACTGCCGGCACGTTTCCTTGCCGGTGACGAGGTTAACGTAGTCGCACCCTGACAGCGCGACGGTCATGGTAAGCCCGGCGCCGGCCATCATCGCCAATTTCGAACGCCTCTGCACGCTTCCCCTCCAGGCCCCTTGCGACAAGAGCTTAAGGCAGGTCCGCTCCGTATGAAACAGCCCGAATGCCGAAGACCCCGGTCCGTACGGTACCCGCCCCGAGACTTGGAGTTACATCCGATATTGTGGTGACGTGGGTTTATCGCCGAGGGTGCATGCATGAACGCCGCTTTGATCGTCAGGAGTCTGGAATTGTCGGCGGCGCATTGCGCCGACATGACACCGCTCGTCTATCGTCGCCTGTTTGCGGACCATCCCGAGATGCGGCCGCTGTTTGCGCGGGACACGAACGACGCGGTGAAAGGCGAAATGCTGGCCCGGGTCTTTGAGGCGATACTGGATTTCGTGACCGACCGGTCATACGCCGCAAAGCTGATTCAATGCGAAGTCATGACCCATGCCGGCTATGATGTGCCGCCGGACGTGTTTGGAACATTCTTCGACACGGTCGCGGACACGGTGCACGAGGTGCTGGGGGACGACTGGTCCGACGAGATGGCCGATGCCTGGCGCAGCATGCTCGCCGATCTGCACTATTTCGTGGAGCATCCGGATCAGAACGAGACTGCCGGCTGACGGAACGGCGGTGGACGCCATCACGAGGCCGGCGCTTGCTCTTTTGCTCTGCCGCCCTAGTCTTGCCTGCAACACGCTATTGCGACAACGACCTGAGGTATCCCGATGTCCGACAGAAAGGGCCCGTTGCACGGCGTTACCGTGCTTGATCTGACCAGTTTCATCTTCGGCCCCTACGCCACCCAAACCCTCGGCGATCTCGGCGCCGACGTGATCAAGATCGAAGCGCCCGAGGGCGATCCCCAGCGATTCGGTCAGAAAAATCTGAAGAGCGGCAACATGAGCTCTTCGTTTGTCTCCCTCAACCGCAACAAGCGGTCTCTTACGCTGGATCTGAAGACGGAAGAAGGCCGCGCGAAGCTGCGATCGCTCGTTCCGGGCGCGCAGGTGTTCATTCACAATGTACGCGCCGATGCGATGTCCCGGTTGGGCTTCGGTTACGAGGAGGTATCGCGACTCAATCCCTCCATCGTCTATGCGCACTGCGTCGGGTTCGGTTCCGACGGACCCTATGCGTCGCGTATGGGCTTCGACGATCTCGTGCAGGCGGCATCCGGCGCCACCGATCTTCTCGCCAGGCTCGACGGCAACGATATGCGCCTTCTGCCCTCCTACATTGCCGACAAGATTTCCGGCCTGCACGCGCTTTACGCCGTCCTGGCCGCCCTGTTCCACCGCGAGCGCAGCGGCGAGGGTCAGTTCGTCGAGATACCGATGCTGGAAAGCTTCACGAGCTTTCTGCTCGTGGAGCACCTGTTCGGCGAGACGTTCGAGCCGCCTGTGTCGCATATCGGAAACTCCATGGCGCTCGCCTCCGACCGCAAACCGCTTCGTACGATGGACGGCCATATCTGCGTTCAGCCGGTGTCGCGAACCCAGGCCGCCAAATTCATGGAGCTTGGCGGCATCCCGAATGCTTATGAAAGCGAACGCTTCGTCACTGCCGAAGGAGGCAAGGCGAAGGTGCTCGTCTATTACCAGATGATGCAGGAAGCGGCGCTGACGAAATCCACCGAAGAGTGGATGCGCCTGGGCGAGGAACATCGCGTTGCGATCATGCGCGCAAACACGCTCGATGAGGTTCTGGAAGACCCGCACCTGAAGGCGGTGGATTTCTTCCAGCTGCGCGATCTTCCCGGCGAAGGCAAATGGCGCGCCACGAAGCCGCCGATCAAATTTGCGAAAACCCCGGCGTCCATCAGGCTCGATCCACCGAAGCCCGGCGGCAACAACGGCGAGTTCTGAGCTTCAGAAGATCGTGTAGCCGCCGTCGATGACAATGGAATCGCCGGTGTGAAAACGCGAAGCGGCAGACGCCAGGTAAACCGCGATACCGGCAAAATCGTCGCCCTCACCCCACCCGCCGATCGGCACGCGGCTGATGACGCTTTCATTGAACTTGTCCCAGGATTGGGCACCCGCTGTCATCTCCGAACGGATCCAGCCCGGACAGATGCTGTTGACGCGGATTTTGTAACGCCCGAGTTCGACGGCCATGGCGCGGCACATGGACACCACTGCACCTTTCGTTGCGCCGTAATGTTCGTTGCGCGCGGCGCCGTGAATCGCGGCCGTGGAGGCAACGGCAACAAGCGACCCGCCCGCATCCCCGCCCTTTGCCCGGTCGACCAGGTGCCGCGCCGCTTCCCGCAGCGTAAAGAGCACGCCGTGCAGGTTGACGTCTTCCATCCGGCGGAAATCTTCGATGGAAATGTCGAACAAATCCTTGCGCCGGATGGAAATTCCGGCATTGGCCACCGCCATGTCGAGTCGCCCGAATTCGGCGAGAATCGCCCCGGTCGCAGACTTCACCGCTGCTTCGTCGGATACATCCACCTTCGCCGAGCGGACATTTCCGCCCTGGCGCTTCAGCCGGTCGACCGCTTGCGCATTCTTCTCCTCATTCGTGCCCCAGATGATCACGCTCGCGCCGTGACGCGCGAGCCCTTCCGCCATCCCGACGCCGATGCCGCCGTTCCCGCCTGTGACGAGCGCGACCTTTCCACTGAGGTCAAACAGGTTCTTCATTGGTGCATTTCCCCGCATACATCGATATTGGATGGCGGCCCACGACCGCTGGACAATGGCATTGCTGCGCGGCTCTGCTAGGAAGTCAATGCGCATCGCCGTAAGGATGACCCATGCAGGGCCCGACATCGCACACCTACTTCTCGCAGCGCCTGCGATTGCACTACGTCGATTGGGGCAATGAATCGGCGCCTCATCTGCTGCTGATCCACGGCGGTCGCGACCATTGCCGCAACTGGGACTGGGTGGCCGAACGCATGGCGGAGCGCTACCACATCATCGCGCCCGATCTGCGCGGCCACGGCGACAGCGCGTGGGCCGAAGGCGCGAACTACAGCGAGATCAACTACATCTACGATATCGCTCAACTCGTGCTTCAGAAAAAGATGGCGCCGGTGACCATCGTTGCCCACTCGCTGGGCGGATCGATTGCGCTGCTCTATTCGGGTCTGTTTCCCGAGACGGTCAAAAAGGTCGTGGCCATCGAAGGACTCGGCCCTTCGCCGCAGATGCTACACCGTATGCGCGAGACGTCGATCGAGCAACGCGTGCGGACGTGGATCACCACGCGCAGAGAGTCCGCGGGACGGGTTCCCCGCAAATACGCGACACTCGAGGAAGCCGTTGCGAGGATGAAGGAGGAGAATAAGCGACTCACCGATCAACAGGCCCGGCATCTGACGACGCAGGGAGCCGTTCAGAATGAAGACGGTTCGTTTTCGTGGAAGTTCGACAATTATGTCCGTCTCGGCGGCGGCCCCGGCGGACTGAGCGTCGAAGACCAGCATCACATCTGGGGCTGCATCGATTGCCCCGTTCTGCTTGTCCGCGGCACGGAGTCGTGGGCGTCAGATCCCGAGGTCGACGGACGCATCCGCCATTTCCGCAACGCGCGCCTCGTCAACGTGGAGGGCGCGGGCCACTGGGTGCATCACGACAGGCTCGACGTATTCATGAGCCATGTGGGGACATTTCTTTCGGAATGACAAGACGGGCCATCCGGAACGTCCAATAAGCAACGGGGGCGGTGTTGCCACCGCCCCCGGAGTTTGTGCGTACTCGAGAGTACCAGGTCTTACTGGCCGTTTTCGCAAACGGACGATTCGATGTGGCCCGTATCCAGCCAGCTGTTGGCCGACTTCTTGGCCTTTGCACCGAAGTACGAGTTGAACACCAGGTTCTGCGGATGCCACGTCACGCCATTGAGCGTAACCGTGAACGTGCCGAAGTTCGCCTTGCCTTCGAGCGGATCGCCCACTTCGTAGATTCCGCCGCAGAAGCCGCTGCTGAAATGCGGTACGCCCGGATCGTCCATCCACTCGCCAAGTTCGTGCGAGATCGCCGAGATGTCCTGCGAGAACGTCGCCGACGTGCTCACATAGGTCGAATACGAGTACGACTGACCGTTGCCTTCCGCATTGTGATAGCCGCCGATGCAGCAGCCGCCCGACGTCAGATAGATATTGTCGGTGATGAAGAGCGGGAGCGTGGACGGGTTGACCTGCGAGAACCCAGCGATGAAGCCCTGAATGTCGGTGTCCATGGTTCCGTAGGGGAACGTGCCGATCTTGCCCACACCGCTGATCGGGTTGGTTTCGACCGATCCTTGGGCCGCCGTAACGTTGATTGTCTCTTCCGACAGAACCGACGGTGTCGCAAACACGACGTGGTAGTTGGTGTTCTTCTTGCCAATGTATCCCCAGAAGCTGCCGCGCTGGAACGCGTCTTCATATTGGGTCGTGCCGACGTCGGTGCTGCCGAACGTCCAGTCAATGCTGTTGAACAGCGGCGAATTCAGCAGGTTCTGGACGATCGATACGCCGTTCTGCTGATCGACCAGCGGATCGAACGTCATGTTTCCGTTGTTCGCGCCATACACCATCTTGATCGGGATGATGTAGATCGTAATCGTCGTCGTGGTGTTGGTCTTGGTCGGATCTGTACCGACCATGATGACGGTCTTTTTCGTCCCGCTGAACTTAAATTCCTTGGTCCAGGTCGTCAGCGCGGTAGGCGTATGCGCGTAGTGCTTGCCATAGACACCCGCGTATCCCGCGAGGAATCTGGGCGTAGCTGTTTCGGCGGAAGCCGATTGAACTGCCAAAGGCAGCATCGAAGCTGTCGCCAGCAGCGCCAGCGTCATCGAAGTCTTATTCATGTGAGATTTCCCCAAGTTAGGCAGGAGTGGACAACCCACTGCTGCGGTACTCAAAGCATCATTTCCACCATCTTACAACTCGATTCTGCCGGAACGCAGCATGGTTAACGCGTCAACGCGATGCTCGAACTGTTACGGTTCCGTGTCATGCATCCGATGCGGGTTCCGGAATTCGCCAGAACGTTGCGCTTGCCAGCCTTTTGCGCTTGCTAACTTCCGGGAAAATGCGCTGCCCCGAGGCCGAGAATTTCCGCGAGACGGGCCAGCCCTCACGGCAGTTTGGCCCCCAAAGCCCTTCGGCTGCGAATTACGCGCTGAGTCGACAGGCACATCGTGGGATGGGCACCGGACACAGTGGAGAAACTAAATTTCTGCTGCGCCGCGGCGTGGATGCGCACAATCCTGCCCGGGAGACGGATTCGGACAGTCGAGCGGTGCCGCAGCGATCCGGCTGTCGCTGAAGTTCGGTGCTGCCGGCCTTAAACGCGGCTGCTTTTTTCGTCCGGTATCGTCAGATGAAAGCACAGGCCGAGATCGTCGGATTCGATGCGCAGCGCTGCATTCAGCGTGTGTGCAAGCGTGCGGATCAGGCGGAATCCAACGCCGCCTTCGGCGGCGGGTTCGAACCCTTCCGGCAAACCGACTCCGTCGTCACAGATCTCGATCTGCAGCGCGCCGGTCTTCGATTTCACACAGGCGATGCTGATCTCCGTGACGATGCCTGTGGGATGTGCGTGCTTAACCGCGTTCATCACGATCTCGCCTACCAGCAGGGCCAGCGTGCGCGCCTGCTCGGCGCTGATCATGACGTCGCCGCTCAGTCTCTGGCACACGCTGAGTGCGTTGCCGAGGGAAAGCGAATTGCCGATCTCGCGCACGGTTTCGATCATGAACTCGGCTGCGTCGATCTCGCCGTATTCGCCGCGCACCGACAGGCGCCGGTGCAACTGTGCGACAGCGATGACCTTGCTGGCCGCTTCGCGCAGCAGGGAACGCACTTCTTCGCGCGCCAGGAGAGCCTCCCCGCGCATCACTTCGGAGATCTGGCTCTGGATCAGACCGACCACCATCGCCAGATGGTTGGCGATGCGGTGGTTCGCTTCGGCGATCTCTTCGGCCGTACCCAGGCGGTAACTGTCGAGCGACACGATCTGGCTCATCCGTAAATCCTCTGCCGGCGCCCCGTGCCTCGCCACATCGAACAGTATTTTCTTTCAAATACAATGCCTTAAATGCTGTTTGTATAGTATCGCGGGCTTTGGCTCCTTGGCCAAATTCAGGGGTTGAGACGCCTTCTGACCCCATTGCAGGTAAGTCCCATAAGATGCCTCTTGCAACTAATGAGTAGGTGACGCATTTTCATCCGCGTCGTTGTTGGTGTGGGTGGGAAAATGACGGGATTGAACCGGGGCGAGCGGCTTCAGATCATGTTGACGCATGGCGAACTTGAAGCGCTGGACAATTGGCGGTTCTCGCGGCGCATGCCCAGCCGCGCAGCCGCCATCCGGGAGTTGCTCAAGCGCGGGCTGGCCGCTGACGGCTTCGATCTTGCCGACGGAAAGGTCAAATCCGGTCAGTTCGGTGTGGTCGAAAAAGCGGCCACCAATCCGCGGACGCAGAAGAAGTAGCCGGCCCGGCGCGCCTATGGCCACGCGTGTGCGCGCCGCGCATAAAACATCGAGAGCGAAGAAGCCAGCCACGCCGCTCCCGACTCGCACGCGGGCTTCCCGGAGACATTGGGTGAAATGGTGAGCCTGTTGGCATAGCGCATATTCGCGTGCGGGCGGACGCCAATCGCGAAAGCGGCGAGCGGGCGATTGCTCTGAGGCCTTGCGCAAGCTCTGACGCCTTGCGCAAATTGAGAAACCCCGCCGCGCCAGCGACGGGGTTCCGTTCTTTGCATTTGCATGCCCAGCAAGAACCGGGCGCTCATGTCGGGAAACACGCATGCGCTGCGTTCATTCCCGCGTTCAAATCAAATTGTAACGGCAGCCCGCGGCAACCGGGATCGTCAGTTCCGGCCTGCAAACCGGGCCGTGGCCCCACGCGCGCAGGGCCCTGGACTTATGCCAGGCGGAGTGATTTCCATGCGGAACCCTCCTTCCGTGATGACTACGCAAACTGTGTGGAGCGCGATCCTCAGATCGCCGCTCATCGACACAGTGCCGGAGTGATGCTTCACCCGTTTGTCATGATTGTCAACGCAAACGCGATGGCCGATCAAGCGCGGAGACGGCCATCCCAGCACCGGAACAATTCCGCGATGCCGTGCTGTTTCCCTCTGCGTTTCAACCGTCGCGTGTCGAGCGGGCGACCGGTATGCATGCAGCCCAAACAAGCGCGCGATGCTCTGCCGGAAAACGAGCGGCCTCGGGTTCGAATGGACTTGGTTTTCGAACCGCGACCGTGCCTCCGGCGCCAGGCGGTTTGCGCCTGCGTCAACTCCGGATATGATTTTCGGCAGAAGCGATTGCGGCAAGCGACACGCGCGGGGGAAATTCGATGACAAAGTTCAAAGTCAACGGCAGCGACTTCGAGACAGCGGACGACGGCGACATGCCGCTGCTCTGGGCGATCCGCGACCGGCTGAAGCTCACGGGCACCAAGTTCGGTTGCGGCGCGGGCCTCTGCGGTGCGTGCACGGTGATCATCGACGGTGCCGCCACGCGCAGCTGCATCACGCCGATCGCGAGTGTCGAAGGCAAGTCCATCACCACCATCGAAGGTCTTGCGCCGGCGGAGACGCCGACCGCGGTGCAGGCCGCGTGGATCGCCGAACAGGTTCCCCAATGCGGCTACTGCCAGTCGGGCATGATCATGGCCGCGACGGCGCTTCTCGCGCAGAACCACAATCCCAGCGATGCCGACATCGATGCGGCGATGACCAATATCTGCCGTTGCGGCACCTATGTGAGGATCCGCAAGGCCATTCATCGCGCGGCGGGACAGACCGCGCAACTCGGGCAGACGGCGCCAGCGGCGGAGGCCACGCCATGAGCCTCACGCGGCGCATTTTTCTCGCGACAGGCGCCGTGGTCGGCGCAGGCCTGGCCGTCGGCGTAGGCTACCTCTCCACCATCGACACGGAGGGTCTTTCGCCGGGCGAAGGCCACAATGGTGCGACGAAACTCAATGCCTGGATCGAGATCAGGCCGGACAACACCGTGCGCATCGCAGTGCCGCGAGCAGAGATGGGGCAGGGCGTCTATACCGGAATCGCGATGCTCATCGCGGAAGAGCTCGAGATCGAGCTCGATCCGAAGACCGTGATCGTCGCGCATCCCGACGAATTGGCCGCGCCTTACACCAATTTCGTCGCCGCGCTGAACAAGCGGCCCGAAGATGCCTCCGGTCCCCTCGACTGGACGATGAAACGCGTGATGGGAATGGTGCCGTTCATCCTCACGGGCGGCAGCTCCTCCATCGTCGACGGCTACACGCATATGCGCGTTGCCGGCGCCTGCGCGCGCACCATGCTGATCGAAGCAGCGGCGGCGAAGTGGAACGTGGCGCCGACCGAATGCCATGCCGAGAAAGGCAGCGTCATTCATTCGTCCGGCAAGAGTGCAACTTACGGCGCGTTGGCAGCAGACGCCGCGAAGCGCGCGCCGCCGTCCGACCCGACGCTGAAGACGCACGACGCGTTCAAGCTCATCGGAACGCCGCAGGCCCGCGTGGACATTCCCGACAAGACTCGCGGCGCGGCGCATTTCGGCATCGACTCCATTCCCGAAGGCTTTGTCGTCGCCACCGTGGTGCAATGCCCTGTGTTCCAGGGGGCGGTGAAGTCGGTCGACGATCGTGCGGCGCTCGCCGTCAAGGGCGTGAAGAAAGTCGTCAATCTCGGCGATGGCGTCGGCGTAATCGGCGAAACCTACTATCACGCGAGGAAAGGCGCCGCCGCCCTTGTGATCGAGTGGGACGACAAAGGCCACGACACGCTGTCGTCGGACACCATCGCCGCCGATTATCGTAACGCGCTCGACACCGGCGACGAATATGTCTCGCGCAACGACGGCGATGCTGCGGCGGCGCTCAAATCCGGCACCGTGATCGAAGCGACCTACGAAACGCCGTTCCTCGCGCATGCCTGCATGGAGCCGATGAACGGAACAGCTATCTACAAGGATGGAGGCTTCGAGGTGTGGGCACCGAACCAGTCGCCCACCGTCGTGCGCTGGGCGTTCGAGGCGGTCGACAAGAACGCGAAGAATATTCTCATTCACACGACACTGATGGGCGGCGGCTTCGGAAGGCGCGCCGACGGCGACATCTATCGCCAGGTGGCAAAGCTCGCGATGGCGATGCCTGGCGTGCCCGTGAAGCTCGTCTGGTCGCGCGAAGAAGACATGCAGCACGATTCCTACCGCCCGGCGGCGCTCGCGCGCATGCGCGCGGTGCTGGGCAGCGACGGCAGGCCAACGGCGTTCGAATTCAAGAACGCGACGCAATCCGCCGCGCTCTCCTTTTCGCGCCGATCCATTCCGTTCGAGATGGGCGGCAAGTCGGATCCGGCGAGCTTCGAAGGTGCTGCGGAAATCCCCTACGCCATTCCGAACGTGCACGTCGCCACGCGCAATCTCGAGACGACGGTGCCGCTCGGCTTCTGGCGCAGCGTCGGCCATTCCAACACGGGATTTTACATCGAAGGCTTCATCGACGAACTCGCGCTTGCCGCAAAAGCCGATCCGATGGATTACCGCCGTGCGCTCCTGGCACACGATGCGCGGCTGTCCGCCCTCGCCGACACGCTCAAGGAAAAGTCCGGCTGGACGACGCCGTTGCAAGGCCACGGGCGCGGTCGCGGCGTGTCGATCCACACGTCGTTCCGCACGCATGTCGGAGAAGTCGCGGAAGTCACCGTGACGCCGGACGGCAAGGTGAAGGTCGACCGCGTCACAGCCGTGGTGGATTGCGGCACGGCGATCAATCCCGACAGCGTCGCCGCCCAGATGGAAGGCGCCATCGTCTTCGCGCTGTCGGCTCTGGCGTTCGGACAGATCACCATCGAGAAAGGGAGAACCCAGCAGGCGAATTTCGACACCTACGACATGGTGCGCATGGCGCAGGCGCCGAAGGTCGACGTCTACATCGTGCCCAGCCGCGAATTGCCGGGCGGCATCGGCGAGCCGGGAACGCCGCCGCTGTTTGCGGCCGTCACCAACGCGATCTTCGCGGCCACGGGCAAACGCGTGCGCAAACTGCCCTTGAGCGCCTCGGGCTTCACGCTGGCGGCGTAGCGGGAAATCGCGTCCCGGCAGCTTCGAAGAGAAAGTACGGGACATAATCTGCATGCTGCGTGGTTGGCGGCACGCGCAAACGAAAAGCCCCGCTTCGCGCGGGGCTCTCCATTGACTGCGATGTCATGCAGGCGGTTCAGCGGAAGCGCCAGCCGCCGTGAAAGAATTCGCGGTGGGGCCAGAAGCGGCCTTCGTGCCAGTAGCCGCGGCCTTCGACGAAGAAACCGTCCGCATACACCGGGCCGCCGACGACTTCGACCGGCGCGCCAGGCTGCACATAGCCGATGCGCGTGCAGGCATAGGGATGATAGAAACACCAGCCATGGCCATAGACGGGGCCGGGAATGCCGACGCCAACCCGGACAATGACGCCAGCGTCCGCAGGCGCGGCTGTGGAAGCGGCAAAGCCGCCGGCCAACAGGGCTGCGGCAGCGATCTTCGTGAGCATGTTCATGTCGATCTCCTCTGTGTGGCCGCCGCGGTCTCTCGTCCGCATTGGCCGTTCGCACGTGCCCCATGCCCGTGACTATGGCGGGCCGCATCTGAACTCGATCTGAGGCCGGCGTTAATCGCGCGTTCACGGTCGGCCCATGACACGTCCCCGGCTCATGCTATGGATGGCGGATGAAGGCGGGCGAAATCAATTCGGAAGGCTTGCGCATCGGCATCGGGTTTCCGAGCGCGGTGATGCTGGTCATCGGCGGCATCGTGGGCGTCGGCATCTTCAGGAACCCGGCCGTGGTCGCACACGATTTGAGTTCGCCTGCTCTCATGCTCGCGGCATGGGTCGCCGGCGGCGTCATCGCGCTGCTCGGTGCCTTTGTCTATGCCGAACTCGCCGCGCGTCTGCCGTCGACCGGCGGCGAATACATCTATTTGCGGGAGACGTATGGTCCGCTCGCCGCATTCCTGTTCGGCTGGACGACGCTGCTCGTGGTCCACGCCGGCGGCATGGCCGCCGTCGCGATCATCTTCGCGGAGAACGTCAATGTCCTGGCGGGTGGCGCGCTGCCGGAGAAGCTTCTGGTTGCTGCCACGCTGGGCGGGCTCGCTGCCGTCAATTGCGCCGGCGTTCGCACGGGCAACGGCGTGCAGGCGACGCTTGGTGCGCTCAAAGTGCTCGCCATATTCGCATTGATCACGGCAGGATTGTTCTTCGCGCCCGACGCGATGACAACGTCGCCCCCGCTCCCGTCGAACGATACGCTCAAGGCCTTCGGCGCCGCGATGATTCCGGTGGTGTTCAGCTATGGGGGCTGGCAGACGGCCAACTACGTCGCCGGCGAAATCCGCAATCCGGCGCGCAATCTGTCGCGCGCATTGCTGTTCGGCGTGGGGCTCGTGATTGCGCTTTATCTTCTCGTCAACGTCGCATATCTGCGCGCATTGGGGCCTTCGCATCTGGGCTTGACGCTCACGCCGGCATCCGATGTGCTCGACGTGGTGGGCGGGTCCATCGGCGCGCGCCTCGCCGCCGCCGCCATTGCGCTCTCGGCCTTCGCCTTCCTGAGCCAGGCCATGCTGACCGGACCGCGCGTGTTCTTCGCCATGGCGCGCGACGGTTATTTCTTTCGCAGGCTTGCCGAGGTCGGCGAAACGAGCCGGGCGCCGGCGGCGTCGATCGTCCTGCTGGCGATCTGGGCCGGGGCGCTGGCGGTGTCGGGGAAGTACGAGCAGATCCTGAGTTACGTCATCGCGATGAATTTCCTGTTTTTTGCGTTCAGCGCGTCGTGCCTCTTTGTCCTTCGCAGGCGCGACGGAGATACGCGCCATGTGCACGCATCGGCGCTGCATCCCTGGAGCACGGGATTGTTCATCGCGGCGTGTCTGGCGATTGTCGGATTCTCGTTCTGGGCATACCCGCTCAACAGTCTCGTCGGCTACGCCATCATGGCGCTGGGGATTCCGCCCTATCTCTACTGGCGCAGCCGCAGCGCCTTGACCGAAAGGGAATGACGCTGTGCCGCCTCGCGTTCTGAAATCCGACTACATGCACTTTGCCAAGCTCTACAGCGGGGCCAAATACAATCTCGCCACGAGCGGCGTGGCGGATTGTTCGCTCGCCGACATCGGCGCGACATTCCAGGATCTCGTACTGCACGGCCCCAATCCTTACGGTTATCCGGCGCTGGACGAGGCCATCGCCGCGCGGTTCGGGATCGGCGCCGAACATGTGGTGACGGCGGCCGGCGCATCGTTTGCCAATCACCAGGCGATGGCGGCGCTGATCGAGCCCGGCGACGAAGTGATCATCGAGGATCCGACCTACGAGTTGATGGCCGAAGCACTCGGCTATCTGCAGGCAGACCTGAAGCGCGTGCCGCGGCGCCTGGAAGAAAACTTCGCGCTCGATGCCGGACGCATCAGCGACACGATCTCGCCGAAAACCCGCCTCATCGTGCTGACGAATCTGCACAATCCATCGAGCCGGCTCGAGTCGGATCAGCTGATTGCCGAGATCGCTGCAGCAGCCGACAAAATCGGCGCGCTGGTTCTCGTCGACGAAGTCTATCGCGAGCTCATCGCCGAAGACGGCGTTGTCGCGACGTCATTCAAGCCGGACGGCAACATCGTCGTCACCAGCAGCCTGACGAAAGCCTATGGCTTGAGCGGCTTGCGCTGCGGCTGGATTTTGGCGCCCGCCAAACTCGCCGAACGCATGCGCCGGCTCGACGATCTTTATGCGGCGCGCGGTCCGTTCCTCACCCAGAAGCTCGGGCTCATTGCGCTGGGCCGTCTCGATGCATTGCGCGCGCGCGCGCTGGCGATGATCGATCCCAACCGCGCGGCCTATCGTGCGCTGCTCGGCAATCATCCCGCGCTCGAACAGGTGATCTTCGATCACGGCACGACGATCTTCCCGCGGTTGCGCCAGGGCGACGGCGATGCGCTGCTGAAGCGGTTGCAGGGCAGGTTCGAAACAAGCGTCGTGCCCGGCCGATATTTCGGCCGGCCGCAACACTTCCGCGTCGGGCTCGCCGGCGACACCGCGATGACACGCAAGGGCCTGGAACGACTCGCCGAGGCGCTCGCAACGCCGTTGTGAGGCAACAGCGGGGAACAGGGGCGATAACAGGGGCGATTTACAGCGGAAAAATCGGCGGCGGCGCTATTCTCTATGATTTGTCTTCTATATCAGTGTCTTGGCCAAAACCGGCTCCCGCAATAACAGCGGCGAACAGCGGGCATAACAGCCGGACGCAGCCAAAACTGCCGGCCGGCGAGCCGGACTCCGGGGAGACGTCAACGACAGCTGACGAAGAACAGGGCCTCGCGAATTTCGCCTGCGCGCACGCGGATGCCCGCGCGCGTGTATTTGTGCTTCACAGTGTCAAAGAGCAGCGCACCAGTTTACGCGTCCATCGCATCGCGCGACACGAAAAACGAATGCGCACACAACGCAGGTGAGCAGGAAAAATTCCCTGCGCCCTAACGCCTGCGTCCAACGAAAGAATCCGGCGGCGTGTCGCGCCCGTCACAGGCGACGAAAGGTAAGCGCGCGCCGGCGACACGAAGACTGACTCGACTTGGACCTGATAACCGGTATGCCCCCTGTGTCCATCGCAAGGCGGCACTATCCTTTTCTTGTCGGCAAATTTTCGGCGTCGCCACGCACCCAACGTATACGCCTCGATCACGTTGCCAAGACTGCACGACTCCGAACCACCGGACATCCTGGCTGCATCGGCATTCCTGTAGTCGCGGGACGCTTGGCGATCCCTGCTGCCGTCACCCCATTCCCCGTCTGCCGCTACAGTGAACTGGCCGCAAGCGAGCCGCTCTACTTCTTCACGCTGAAGGCGACGCCGTTGTTGTGATTGCCGCCGCCATTTGTGGTTCCATACAGATCGCTGCCCTGGAGAAGAACGGGCGCGACCGGAAAAGCGCCGCTCGCGCTTTGGCCTGCAAAGGCATAGAGCACGCTCTCGGTCCCATCCGGCGCAAGCTTGAACACCGTGCCGCAGCCAGCCGTGCCGTTCTTACCCTTCTTGCACTTTGCGTCGCCGCCAATCCACGTCGTGCCATAAAGATTGCCGCTCCCGTCAATCGTCAACGCGGCTCGCGGGTTCGCGCCGTCGCTGCCTCCACCGAAGGAATAAAAAACCGCTTCTGCTCCGCTGGGCGTGATCTCGAACACGGTTCCTACGTCATTGTCTCCTCCTGCATACGTCGTGCCGTACATGTTGCCGGCGTTGTCGGTGATCAGTCCTGCCTCCGGCTCCCAGCCATCGCTCCCGCCCTGGAATGTGTAGAGCACGGTCTCGGTTCCGTCTGGTGCGATCTTGAACACTGTACCGCAGCCATATTGATCGCTGCACGCACCGCCGACGGTGCCGCCCGTAGAGGTCGTACCATAGAGATTGCCGGAGGTATCCGCGACCAGACCGCCATCAGGTCCTGCGCCATCACTTCCCCCTTGAAAGGTATAAAGGGTAATCTTGTTTCCGTTCGGCTGCACTTCGAAGACGGTGCCGCAGCCAGTGCCGGCGCACTCGCCGTTGTAGCTACCTCCGTCTCCCGTCGTTCCAAAGAGGTCTCCGTTGTTGTCGGCGATGACGCCGCCAATCGGCAGATATCCGTCGCTTCCGCCCTGAAAGGCGTAAAGCACTGTCTCGGTGCCGTTGGGAGCCAGCTTGAATACGGTGCCGCATCCGAGCGGCTGTTGTGTGCACCCGCCCCCTTCGATGGTCGTGCCGTAAAGATTTCCGGCCTGGTCCATCAATAGCGAAGAGTCATAAGGCCCCGCGCCATCGGCGCCGCCCTTAAACGCATAGAGCACGCGCTCTTTGCCACTCGGCGACAACGAGAACACGGTGCCGCATCCCCCACTCTTGCAACCGCGTCCACCACCAGCCGTCGTTCCGTACAAGGTGCCGTTGTTGTCAGCGATGAACCCGCCAAAAGGCACCGCGCCATCCTTTCCGCCCTTGAAGATGTGCAGAACCTTTTCGGCAGCATTTGCCGCAAGGTTCCCACACAACATCGACATGGCAATCAGTACAAAGCTGCCGCAAAGATGACTGTTCAGAAGTTGTCGAATTGCCCGCATCGTCTTCTCCCCTCGCGGCCTCGAAAGCGTTACTGCAGCGCAGTACAATTTCTAATTATTGCCAACCAGCGACATCAAGAATAGGGGTACGGTTAATCCATTTCCCGTCCGACGCCGCTGCTTCTGAAAAACGCCAGGAAACTGGATTTTTATGTCCCCGTATTCTTCGCCACGCTTGGACGGTGGAATAAGCGGCGCAACCAACGCCCACTCCTCATCGGTCATGTCGCTATCGTAACGCAAACCCTTCCGGCACGCGGCTGTCCTGTACTCCGGCGTCCACATCGGCGGCTCTCCCAAATGAATTACCGCCCGCTAAGGAATCACAACAGACTCATTCGACTCAAGAAGTACTTGGCTCGGCTCTGAGAGGTTATATATTGAGCGTTCGTTCTGTATCTCAGACACGCGCGCTTGAACCGAGCCGTTCTACTACTTCACACTGAAAGCGACGCCGTTGTTGTCCGTGCCGCCAGCAGGAGCTGTTCCGTAAAGAGACCCGTTGGATCCCAGCAGCAACGGCGCAGCGGGATTTGCGCCGCGCGACTCGCGGTTTTTGCCCGGGAATCTGTACAATACCTTCTCTTTGCCGTTCGCCGTCAACTCGAAAACTGTTCCGCAGCCCGTGAAGCCAGCCTTACTGCACTTGGAGTTACCGCCGGCGTAAGTGGTGCCGTAAATATTGCCGTTGCTGTCCATCACTAGCCCGGCTTCGGGATTGGCGCCATCCTTGCCGCCCTTGAAGGAATAGAGCACCATCTCCGTGCCGTTCGGCGCTACCTTGAACACCGTGCCCGTGCTCTGAGAGCCGCCATAGGCTGTCGTGCCGTAGAGATTGTCAGCCGCGTCAATGATCACGCCACCAGCTGGAAACTCCCCGTCGGTACCGCCCTGAAAGGCATAGATCACGGACTCAGTGCCCCCGGGAGTGATCTTGAACACCGTGCCGCATCCGCCAGCGTCCGTACTGCAGACACCGCCCGCGTATGTCGTGCCATAGAGGTTGCCGGATGTGCCCGCGGCCAGACCGCCGGTCGGACCATCGCCATCGCTGCCCCCCTGAAAGTCATAGAGTGTGATCTTGGTACCGTTCGGCTCCACTTCGAACACTGTCCCGCATCCGCTTTCATTTTCTGCGCATTCGCCGTTGTAGTCACCGCCGGCCCCGGTCGTGCCATAGAGATTGCCGCCGGAGTCCGCGATCAGACGTCCGGTTGGGAAATATCCGTCACTGCCGCCCTGAAAAGTGTAGAGCACGCCCAAGGTTCCGCTTGGAGCGAGGCGGAATATGGTGCCGCAACCGTAACCGTCGCAATTCGTGCCGGTGCCGCCGCGCGCGGCTCCGTAGAGGTTGCCTGTATTGTCCAAAAGAAGCGAACCCGACGGGCTGGCGCCATCGTTCTCGTCCTGAAAGGAGTAGAGCACGCTCTCTCCGCCGCCCTTCTTGATCTCGTATACGGTGCCGCAACCGCTGCTGCCGCAGTTCGTCGCGGTCCCGCCTTCCAAGGTCGCGCCGAAAAAATTGCCATTGGCGTCGGCAATCAATCCGCTGGAGGGCATCGCGCCATCGGGGCTTCCATCAAATCTATGGATCGCGTTTTCGCGAGCTTGAGCCGGCTGAATTCCCGAGAGTGGCACGAGCACAGCCGCAACAACAATCGTCGCAGCACGTCCAACCGATTTCAGTTCAAAAGCCGTCAACATAAGTGCTTTCCCCAACTGACTAACTATAATCTAGCACAAACCGTGCGATGCACAGGAATTCGGTGCATGCACCAATGTTCCCAATCAGAAGAGATCAAACCGATGTCTGCAAATGGCTACACCAGTTTCAATGCGCAAACGGCGAAGTTGGACCTGTCCGATCCGGTGCAGGCGATCACATACGACAAGCAAGGCAACATCTACTACGGATTCGTTGGACCATGGCAAAAATCAGCCCCGCACGACAATTGTTTGTGGATCGCCGGTTCGGCGAGGCAGTAGAAGCCTACAGACGCCAGCTCCGGGAAGGTCCCGGGGGCGAATGGCCGAATCTGGACGGCCTCGCGGAATCGCTCCTGGCTTCCGGAAAATACGCCGAGGCAATTCCAGTCCTTGAGAAGGTCGGTGACTATCTGAGCAACTCTCATGCCGGCGCCTTGGGAAAGCAGGAACAACTTTCGGTTTGCCACTGGATGATCGGCGATCACGATGGTGCTCTTGGTGTTATTCGCGGCCTGGTGATTGCAGTGCGGGACAGGAAGATCGGCTATACCGACAGTTCCGGCGGCGTTCCGTATGGCCTGATCCTTTGCTACATGGCCATCACGCTGCGGTCCATTGCGGATGTCGATTTGGCGATGAACTATCTCAAGACGCTCGCGACACGTCCGTACATTCAAAACTGGCCAGGCCCTGTGGCGCTGTTCCTTCTCGGCGGGCTCTCCTTTGGCAATGTCGTGAAAGCGGCAACCGGGACAGTCGATCTCGTCGAGGCCAAAGCGCTTGCAGAACAGGACGGATGGAAGCGACGTCATCTCACCCCTACCCTCTTTGCTGCCGGGACCGAGCGGCGCATGGCTGGCGACGAGCAGGGAGCGCGGATGTTCTTTGCCGAATGCGCGAGCCTCACCAACCCGCTCGTCGAATACGAATGGTATCTGGCGAAGAGCGACGTGCAGTCTTCGTCGTGACACCGCCATGAAACAAGTGCCGCCGTTTCGCCTGGCGCCTCAACCGCTCACTGACGAGGCCGCACATCTGCCGCCATTCGAATGGGCAGCTCCAGATGTTGGGAAGCGACACAAGCTCGGAGGAGCGGCGGATTTCATTCAGCCTCCGGAATGGCCCGCCTGCCCCGGCTGCGGATCGAAGATGACGTTCTATGGTCAGCTCGACTCGATCAACGACGAATTCTGCATCGCCGACGCCGGGATGATCTACGTGTTTCTCTGCTTCGATTGTCATGAGAGCGTGTCAATCGTTCAGTCTCGGCGTAAGCCAGCCGGTTCGTAGCGACAGCGTATGAACGCGAAGCAGCGAAGGCTGGCGCACCCGGAGCGATTCGAACGCCCGACCCCCAGATTCGTAGTCTGGTGCTCTATCCAGCTGAGCTACGGGTGCCGCCGAAGGGGCTGGAACCTAGTGAGCCTCTCCCGCAATGGCAAGCCGCCCGGCGGCGCTGCCCCGTTAGCCATGCAACTGCCTCTGTCGCCGACGAAATTCCCCGGGGGATGCGCCACCCGGTCCCTTGTCCCCCTGCCCCGCCGCCATTATGACTTCGCGCCGGGCCGGGGACAGGCGCATGCGTTCGGATGCGCCGGCGGCGTTCCACCGATACGGAGATTGACGATCATGCGGGTTTCATTCGCGGCGCGTTCGCGCCTTCTGGCTGTTTCCCTGGGGCTCGGCGCCTCGGCGCTGGCGCTCTCCGGCTGCGGCAGCGTGGACGAAGCCCTGTTCGGCAGCGATACGGGCGCACCGGCGTCGACCGCGCCGGCGACCCGGACGGCCGACGCGAGCGAAACACCGGCGGCTTCGCCGGACGCCGACACCGGCGGCGCAGGCCCGGCGGCGCCTGCGACAGTGCCCGAGGGCCTTCAACTCGCCGCTATCGAACCGGGCACCGATACCGGTACCACCGTCGGCCAGACGGTACAGCGCCTGCGCGGCGAGCTCGGCACCATTCACGACAAGGTGGCATCCGACGTTCAGCAGTTCTCCACGCTCCGGACCGCCGCAATCCAGGATGTGACGACCTATCAGGAAGCGAAGTCCCATATCGTGATCCGCCTGCAGACGGGCACGACGCGCGCCAATCCCGAACTGGTCAACGAGTGGAACACGGGACAGACGTCGCTCGACACGCTGACCGGCACCATCAACGGCTTCGCCACGCTCGGCACGGACCTGACGACCGACGCAGCCCGGATTCACACCGAACGCGAGACGATCTCCGACTCCATGAACATCGCCGGCGGCACGGACGAAGATCATCGCCAGCTGACGACGCTGTCCACCGAGGCAGGCCAGATCGCCGGCGTGCTCGACCATCTTCAGATCGAGGTGACCCGCAACGTGCAGCGCCAGACGGCGTTCGTCGCCAACGAGCGCGCCAGCCTGGCCGGACTTCAGAGCGACATCAAGAACGGCGAGCTTTACACCAGTGCCTCCTCTCCGGGCGCGTCCGCGTCGCTCAATCCCGCAGCGTCGTCGGAGTCCGCAAAATCGATCGTCACCATCCGGTTCAATCACGCCAAGGTCGAGTTCGAGCAGGATCTCTATGCTGCGATGAATCAGGAGCTGCAGGCGAAGCCCGCCGCAACCTTCCGGGTCGAGGCCGTGTCGCCCACGCGCACCTCCGAAGCCGCCATGCAGAAAGTGCAGATGGAAGCCCAGCACCATGCGCAGGATGTGCTGAAATCCATGACGGATATGGGACTGCCCGCCGCGCGCGTCAGCATCTCGTCGCTGACCGATCCGTCGGTGACGAGCGCCGAGGTCCGCGTTTACGCGCAGTAGACGTCGAGAAAAAAGATCGACCACAAAGCACACAAAGAACACGAAGCAGCACAAAGAGTTTTAAGCGCGCCTTTGGCGCGCAAGAGATTTTTCCTTCGTGATTCGTCTTCGTGCCCTTTGTGGTCTTTGTGGTGAACCTTCCTTGTAGCTTTGGCCTGCGCTACGCCACGCCGCTTTTCTTGAGCCACACCAGCGTGCGCGTCCATGCGGTCTTCGCGTCGGCAGCATTGTAGGAATCGCGGTAGTCGGCGAAGAAGCCGTGTCCCGCGTCCATGAACACCTGCAGATCGCAGTCGCGCTTGCCGGCCACAGCCAGCGCCGCGCGCATGTCTTCCACGTCGGAGACGGGAATGCCCTTGTCGAGTCCGCCATAAAATCCGAGCACGGGGGCGTGCAGGTCCTTCACGATGTCCAGCGGATAGAGCGGGCGAAGCGGACTGCGCTCTGCCGGCCCGCGCAACTGGCCGTAGAATGCAAGTCCCGCCTTCAGATCGGGGTTGTGCGCGGCGTAGAGCCAGACGATGCGCCCACCCCAGCAGAATCCGATGATGCCGGCCTTCGCGGTGTCGGCGCCTTCATGACCCGCAAACGCGAGCGACGCATCGAGATCCGACATCACGCCGGAATCGGGCACTTTCGAGACGACATCGGTGAACAGCTTCTGCAGCGTTGTCATGTCGTACTTGCCCGGATCGCCGTAGCGCGCATAGAGCGACGGCGCGATGGCGTAATAGCCGAGCTTGGCGAAACGCCGGCAGATGTCCTTGATGTGCTCGTGCACGCCGAACACCTCCTGCACCACGAGCACCACGGGATGACGAGTTCCCGTGTTCGGTCGCGCGCGATAGGCCGGAACGCTGCCGTCGGAGACGGGCACGGCGACTTCGCCGGCATCGAGCCCGCTCGAGTCGGTGATGATCGCAGCCGCGTTGACCGGGCCTGTCGCGAGCGTGAACCCGGCCACCAATCCCGTGGCCGCGAAAGCGCGCCGCGAGAGCGGCGCCAAGCGCGTGTCGTCATCCATCCTCATGATCGTTTCTCCCCCTTGCTGAACATGTCTCGATAACTCTGCACGCCGCCGGTGCTGTCGGCTTCGAACACGCCCCGGGCGATCGCGCGCGCCAGACAATCCGCGGCCAGCGATCCCATGCGCATGACGTCGAAGCCGCGCGGTTCGCCGATCGGTTTCTTCGCGGTCGACAGCGCAAACACCGTATCGCCGTCGAACGGCGCATGCACCGGCCGCAACGCTCGCGCGAATCCATCAGCCGCCATGATCGCCATGCGCTTGAGTTCGGTGCACGAAAGCGCAGCATCCGTCGCAACGACGGCGATGGTCGTATTCGTGCCGGCGCGCGGCGGCCGCTTCATGTCGTCGGGCAGATCGAGATCGATCGCAGCATCGCCCTGCAACCGCCGGCCGCCGAACTCCGCTGCCTGTTCGAACGGAAACGCCCAGAACACATCCGTATGAGGAATAATCGGCGAGCCCACCGCATTGACGATGGCAAGCGCACCAACCGTGAACCCATCATCGGTGATCGCGGATGCACTGCCCGTGCCGCCTTTATAGACCCCGGCGCGCGCACCGAGACCTGCGCCCGCATTGCCGAGCGCAAACCGTTCGCCTGCGTGCTGGACAGCCGCGATCCCCAGCACGCGATAAGGCGGCGTCTCGCCCCAGCTCTTGTCGCCGCCATTGGCGAGATCGAAAATGATCGCGCCAGGCACGATCGGCGCCGGCGGCGCACCTGCCACCAGATGAAAGCCGCGGCCACGTGCGCCCAGCCACGCCATGACGCCGCTCGCCGCATCGAGACCATAGACCGAGCCGCCCGCGAGAGTGATGGCGTCAACCATTCCTCCGAGATTGACGGGATCGAGCGACTCCGTCTCGCGCGTTCCCGGCGCGCCGCCCCGCACATCCACCGCCGCGAGCGACGCTTTGTCCGCCAGGATGACGGTCACGCCGGTCCGGACGTCAAAATCCTCGGCCTGGCCTACCTTTAGGCCTGCCACATCGGTAATGAGGTTGAGTTTGCCCGGCCGCGTCATGGCGGGGGTTACGCTATCCGTTCGCGGCGCAGGCCGGAAGAGAGGGACAATGAGATTGTGGCTCGCGCTTGCGCTGGCTGGCTTTGCACTCGGGATGCTGCCGGCTCGCGCCGCAGACAAGCCCGCCCAGCACCACATGATCGCGGCAGCGCATCCGCTGGCCACCGCGGCGGGCCTTGAGATGCTGCGCAAAGGCGGCTCGGCTGTGGATGCCGCCATTGCAGCCCAGATGGTGCTGACGCTGGTGGAACCGGAATCGTCGGGCATCGGCGGCGGCGCGTTCCTGCTGATCTACGATCCGAAGGCGAAGACGGTCACGAGCTTCGACGGCCGCGAAACGGCGCCTGCGTCTGCAACGCCCGGCATGTTCCTCGATGCCAGCGGCAAGCCGCGGCCGCACATGGACGCGATCCCGGGTGGGCTGTCGGTGGGTGTTCCCGGCGACGTCGCCGTGCTCGAAATGGTGCACAAGCGCTACGGCAAATTGCCGTGGGCGGCGCTCCTCGAACCTGCGATCAAGCTTGCCGAGAACGGATTTCCCGTCAGCCGCAAACTCGCCGCCGAACTGCGCGAACTGCCGCAGATGGCGCGCATGCCCGACGTCAAACGCTATCTCTACACCGCCGACGGCACGCCCGTTGCCGAAGGCCAGACGCTCAAGAATCCCGAATTGGCCGACACGCTGCGGCTGATCGCAAACGGTGGCGCGCGCGCGTTCTACACCGGCCCCATTGCGCAGGCGATCGTCGATGCCGTGCAGCATGCGCCCGTCAATCCGGCCGGCATGACGCTGAACGATATTGCAAGTTATGTCGCGAAAGAACGGCCGCCGGTCTGCGGCACGTATCGCGTCTATAGGCTGTGTTCTATGGGTCCGCCGAGTTCCGGCGGCGTCTCGGTGCTGCAGATGCTGGGCATGCTGCAGCGCTTTCCCTCCAAAGACCTGAAGCTCGATACAGCGCAGGGGATTCATCTGTTCACGCAGGCGAGCCGCCTCGCTTTCGCCGATCGCGCGATGTATGTCGCCGATCCGGATATCGTCAATGTTCCCGTGATGGGGCTGCTCGACAAAGCGTATCTGGCGCAGCGTTCGGCGCTGATCGATCCGGCGCACGACATGGGCACGGTTGAAGCCGGCACGCCGCCGATGAAGCGCGCCTCGCTGGACTTCGCGCCGCAACGCACGCCGCAATTGCCGGGAACGAGCCATCTCTCCGTGGTCGACAACACCGGCGAAGTGGTGTCGATGACGACGACCATCGAATTCGTGCTCGGCTCGGAATTGATGGCGAAGGGATTCTTCCTCAACAACGAACTCACGGACTTCTCATTCGAACCTGTGCATGACGGCAAGCCGGTCGCCAATGCGCCCGGACCCGGCAAGCGGCCGATGAGCGCAATGTCGCCCACGATCGTGTTCGGACCGGGCGGAAAATTCCGCGTCGCCGACGGTTCGCCCGGTGGTCCGGTGATCATCGATTATGTGGCGCAGTCGCTGATCGACATGATCGACGACGGCATGAGCCCGCAAGCCGCGGCGGCGCAACCGCACATCGCCAATCTCAACGGCGCTACGATCCTCGAAGCCGACACGCCGGTCGACGCGCTCGCACCCGAGCTCACCGCCATGGGGCATAAGGTTGTGTTGCACGAACTGCAGAGCGGTTCGCACATCATCGAGCACACCAAACGCGGTTACATCGGCGGCGCCGACCCCCGCCGCGACGGCAATGCGGTGGGGGATTGAGCGCTATTTCCTCGCCACGCAGAACAGGCGCTGGAACGGATAGAGCGTCACGCCGCTTTTGCGCATCGGATAGGCGTCGCCCACGCGGCGGCGGTATTCGGCGAGAAACGCGTCGCGCTCCGCGCCGTCGAGCGCATTGGAGAAGGGCCTCAAGCCCGTGCCCGTCATCCAGCGATAGACCGCATCGTCGCCGGTGAGCACCTGCACATACCGCGTCTCCCAGATGTCGATATCTGCGCAATGCGGTTCGAGAATGCCGAAATAGGTTTCGGGCTCGAGCACGTTCCACCAGTCCCGCACGTTCTTCAACCTGGACGCCCACGGTCCGTTCTGCGCGACATCGTGAATAAGCGTGTGACAGGGATCGCCGAAATTGCGCGGCACCTGGAATGCGAACACGCCGCCCGGCGCCACATGCGAGACGAGTCGGGGCAGAAGCGTCGCGTGATCGGGCGCCCACTGATACGCGGCGTTCGAAAAGATCACATCGTAGTCTGACGGCGGCGTCCACGCGGAGATATCGGCCTCAGTCCAGCGGGCCTTGATATCGGCTTTGCGCGCATCTGCCAGCATCTCCGCCGAACTGTCGACGCCTTCGATACCCGCATCGGGCCAGCGCGCGGCAAGCAGCGCCGTCGAATTGCCCGGACCGCAGCCCAGATCGACGACACGCGCCGGCGATTGAAGCGGCACGCGCGCGAGCAATTCGATGGCCGGCCGCGTCCTCTCCGCGCCGAACGACAGATAGGTTTTCGGATCCCAGGTCATGTTTCAGCTCCGCTCGGGAATCGTCACACGAAACACGGTGCCCGAAGAACCCGTAGACACGAGAACAACATCTCCGCCATGCGCGCGTGCCAGTTCGCGCGCGATGGCGAGGCCAAGCCCCGTACCGCCGGGGCGGGTGGACAACGCGAAAGGCTGAAACAGCCTGGCGCGAACGGCATCGGACATGCCGGCGCCGTTGTCGGCGATGTCGATTGTCACACCTGCGTCTTCGCGCCGTGCGGACACCGCGATGCGGGCGTCCGGTACCGCAACCAAAGCTTCGGCCGCGTTGCGCACGAGATTGAGAAGAACTCGGAACAGTTGCTCGGGATCGGCATGAATATCAAGCGCCGGATCGATGTCGCTCACCACGTCGATCTTTTGATCGGGAATGACGATGGCCGCCTCGCGCACTTCTTCCACCAGACCCGACAGGTTCACGGCCCGCCGCTGCGGCGGCTGCTCGTCGGCGCGGCCATAGCGCAGCGTATTGGTCGCAAGGGCAACGGCATGCCCCAGCGCGGACACGAGCCGCGGCGCGAGCTTTTGCACGACGGGATCCTGCAGCGCCGACAGACGGTCGGATGCAAGCTGCGCCGTCGAAAGCATGTTGCGCAAATCATGCTGGATCTTGGCGACCGCGGTGCCCAGCGCCGCCAGGCGCGCCCGCTGCTGCAGCGAGCTGTAAATCGTGCGTTGCATGGCGGAGAGTTCGCGCTCGGCGAGGCCGATCTCGTCTTTGCGGGTGGACGGCGCGACGATGCGGGCGGGATCGTCCGGGTTCTCCTGAAATTCGACCATGCCCAGCGTGAGGCGGCGCATCGGCCGCACGAACACGATGTAGAGGCTGGCAAACACGAGGATTGCCGTCGCGAGCGAAATCGCCAGCGCCACCAAAACAAGTTGCGCGGCATAGGACAGAAGCGGATCGCGGATGGTCGATTCGTTCAGGACAACTTCGATTTCCTCCGCGCCCGAAACATGCGTCGGCGACCTCAGCCTGAGCGTACGATTGCCGCCGAACGCCATCGTCGTCAGCGCCTGATACATATCCTGCGCCGAGTTGCGGTCGCTGAGATAGACGTCCTGGTCGATGTGCGTCGGCGTCTGGTTGAGATAGATCGTGTGCACGTCATGTCGCCGCAGCATGACGGCATCCGCTCCGGCCCGCGCCACAAGCTGCCGTTGCAATTCCCCGGAGAACCGGCTGACGTCGACTTCGGTGAACGGCAGCACGGCGATCTCGGCGCTCTCGACGCGCGCCTCGAGAAGGCTGCGATAGTAACCGCCGAGGGACGGCACCATGATGAGCACTTCGGTCACGAGCACATAGACCAGCGTCAGCAGCAGCAGGCGTCCCGACAGGCTGTGTGCCACCAGTCCGAATCCGGCGCGAAGGCGCGCGCGCCAAGCATCCGTCGCCTGGGGGCGTTCCCGCTGAGTCCCGTCTGCGGGCGCATGCGCTCCCTCTTCCGTGCGCTGCAGGGCTGGCGCATGGACGGTTTGCTCTGCAATCTGCCGACCCGGAATGTCGTTAATCGGCTTCGCGCTCCTGGTATGCCCGCTTTCCCTGTGGGCAAATCCCTTCATAGGCTGTTCCGGCCTGTCTTGGTAACCGTCACATGATTGATATTGTCAGCCTCACCAAGGATTACCATGCCGGCGAGCGGCCCGCTGTGGCCGATGTCAGCCTGTCGATTGCCACGGGCGAATTCCTCGTGCTGGTCGGACCGTCGGGCTGCGGCAAGACCACCACGCTGACCATGATCAACCGACTGACGGAGCCGTCCTCGGGAGAAATCCGCATCGACGGCGAAAGCATCCGCGATGCGGATCCGGTGGCGCTGCGCCGCAGGATCGGCTTCGTGTTTCAGGATATCGGGCTGTTTCCCCATCTGACGGCGGCAGAGAACATCGGCGTGACGCCCAAGCTCATGGGGCTGCCGAAGTCCGACATCGTCTCGCGCGTGAACGATCTGATGGCGCGGATGCACATGCCGCCAGCCCAGT